>NZ_JBEXOM010000011.1:0-266102 GCF_040611555.1 Streptomyces sp. NPDC006624
GACGGCACCGCCCCCTGCACACCGGAGTGATGAGCAGGGGCATCGGACCGTCCAGGCCGGCCCGGCGGTCCCGGGGCGTGAGGAACCCCGCCCCCTCATCCCCGGACCACGGACACGATCCGTGCGTGCCGGACGCGGAGTGAAAGTGGGCAACCAGGACACCCAACACCGTTCGGGATGTCCGGCTGAGCATGAGCCCTGGCAACAGGACTCACTCCCGCTCAGTCTTCAGGAACGGTTAGCCTGAAACCCGGCCGCGGACGACGCCGCGGCGCGGCGGTGGGGCCCGCCGTACCCGAACCGCTGCACCGGCGCCGCCAACGGTCCCTACTTGCGACGGCACGCGCCCGCACGACCCCGGGCCCCGGCGAGTAGGAGTCGTACCACCATGGCGGTCCCCGAGAACCTCCGCGTCCAGGCCCCCGCCCCGCGCCTCACCACCTGGCGCGACCAGGCGCCCGTGGTCGCGGCCGTGTCGCTCGGCGGGGGAGCGGGGGCGGCCGCCCGCTACGCGGCGTCCCTGTGGTGGCCCGCGGCCGCAGGCCACTTCCCCTGGACGACTTTCGCGGTCAACGTCGTGGGCTGCGCCGTCATCGGCGTGTTCCTGGTGGTCGTCACCGAGGTCCGCACCGCCCACCCCCTGGTCCGCCCCTTCTTCGGCACCGGCGTCCTCGGCGGCTTCACCACCTTCTCGACGTACGCGGTCGACATCCGGTACCTGCTCGGCCACGGCCACGCCGGCACCGCTGTGGCCTACCTCGCGGCGACGCCGCTCGCGGCCCTCACAGCGGTGTGGCTCGCGGCCGGCGCGACCCGCCGCGTCCTGAACAGGAGGCAGCCATGACCAGGCCGAGGAAGGCAGTTGGAGGCAGCCATGACCAGGCCGAGGAAGGCACTTGGAGGCAGCCGTGACCGGGCGGAGGAACGGCACTCGGAGGCAGTCATGACGAGACCGGCCGGCAGAGCGCTGCGCCTGACCGTCATCGTCGGTGAGAGTGACACCTGGCACCACCGGCCCGTGTACGCGGAGATCGTCCACCGCGCGCACGCGGCCGGCCTGGCGGGCGCCAGCGTCTTCCGCGGTATCGAGGGCTTCGGCGCGTCCTCGCTGATCCACACCGCGCGGCTGCTGTCCCTCAGCGAGGACCTCCCGGTCGCCGTGGTCGTCGTCGACACCGAGCCACGCGTCCGGGCCTTCCTGCCGCAGCTGGACGAACTCGTCACCGAGGGGCTGGTGACGCTCGACGACTGCGAGGTCGTCCGGTACACCGGCCGCCCGTCCCGGCCGGCCGGCGGAACGGACGGGGAGGGTGAGAAGTCGCCGTGAACTGGCTGCTGGTCATCGGCGGCGCGATGGTCGGCGCCCCGCTCCGCTACCTCACCGATCGCGCGGTCCAGGCCCGGCACGACTCGGTCTTCCCCTGGGGCACCCTCGCGGTGAACGTCACCGGCTGCCTGCTCCTCGGCCTGCTCACCGGAGCCGCCGCCCACCTGCAGCTCCTGCTCGGCACCGGCCTGTGCGGCGCCCTGACGACGTACTCGACGTTCTCCTACGAGACGCTGCGGCTGGCGGAGACGGGAGCCCGCCTCCACGCCGCCGCGAACGTGGCGGCGAGTGTGACGGCCGGGGTCACGGCGGCCTTCGCGGGGGCCGCGCTCGCGGGCCTGTGAGGCGCGGGGAGGGCCGCGTCGGTGAGAACCGCACGTGCCCGCGCGCAGCAGAGGGTTTCCTCCGCGCGGTCGACCGCCGGTCCTCGTCAAGGGGCCGCAACACCGACCGCGGGTGTCCGGCTCCCCGTCCGCCCTCCCGCCACCCTTGACAGCCGCCTCCCGCGCCCCGCAGGATCACTCCCGTGAACCTGTCAGACAGCCGGACAGCCGGACAGCCCGTGCGGCGCATCAGCGCCATGGAAGCGGTGCTGGCGCACCTGCGCGGCGCCATCGAGCGCGGCGAGTACGCCATCGGCGACAAGCTCCCCTCCGAGGCGGAGCTGTGCCGCACCCTGGAGGTCTCCCGGCCCGTGCTCCGCGAGGCGCTGCGGGCGCTGCAGACCATGGGCCTGACCGTGTCCCGGACCGGCAAGGGCACCTTCGTGGTCGCCAGCGCCGTCGAGGACCCCACCTTCGGCGACTACTCGGCCAGCGACCTGCTGGAGGTGCGCCGCCACGTCGAGATCCCGGTCGCCGGGTACGCCGCCCGGCGCCGCACCCCGGAGAACCTCGACCACCTGGCCCACCTGCTGGACCGGATGGAGCGGGAGACGGACACGACCGCCTGGGTCGCCATGGACACGCTTTTCCACCTCGCGGTGGCCGAAGCCGCCCAGAACCCGGTCTTCCGCCGGGTCATCGAGGAGATCCGGGACGCGCTGGCCCGCCAGTCCGCCTTCCTCAACGAGCTGGGCGGACGCCGTGAGCAGTCCAACCGCGAGCACCGGGCGATCGTCGAGGCGCTGGTCGACGGTTCCGGGAACGACGCGGAGGAGGCCATGGCCCACCATCTCGACCGCGTCGAGACGACTCTCACCGACATCGTGCGCTCCGCGCGTACGGACACCCCCACGGAAGGCGGAACCGAGGCGTGAGCGAGCAGTCCCTGCACGAGGATGTGCAGAAACGTTCCGGCCATGTCGACGCCGGAGACGCGGGCTACAGCAAGTCCCTGAAGTCACGGCACGTCAACATGATCGCCATCGGCGGGGCCATAGGCACCGGCCTCTTCCTGGGCGCCGGCGGCCGCCTCGCCGAGGCCGGGCCGTCCCTCTTCCTCGCCTACGCGGTCTGCGGCCTGTTCGCCTTCCTCGTGGTCCGCGCCCTCGGCGAACTGGTGCTCTACCGGCCCTCCTCCGGCGCCTTCGTGTCGTACGCCCGCGAGTTCATGGGGGAGAAGGGCGCCTACACCGCCGGCTGGATGTACTTCCTCAACTGGGCGACCACCGGCATCGCCGACATCACCGCCGTCGCCACCTACACCCACTACTGGGGCATGTTCTCCGACATCCCGCAGTGGGTGATCGCGCTGATCGCGCTGGCGGTGGTGCTCACCGTGAACCTGATCTCGGTGAAGATCTTCGGCGAGCTGGAGTTCTGGTTCGCGATCGTCAAGGTCGGCGCGCTCGTCCTCTTCATGTGCATCGGCATCTTCCTGCTGGTCACCCAGCACCCCGTCGACGGCCACAGCCCCGGCCCGTCCCTGATCGGCGACAACGGCGGCGTCTTCCCGCACGGCCTGCTGCCCATGCTGCTGATCATCCAGGGCGTCGTCTTCGCCTACGCCTCCGTCGAACTGGTCGGCGTCGCGGCTGGCGAGACCGAGAACCCCGAGAAGATCATGCCGAAGGCGATCAACTCGATCATGTGGCGCGTCGGCCTGTTCTACGTCGGCTCGGTCGTCCTGCTGTCGATGCTGCTGCCCTGGAACAAGTACACCGCCGGTGAGAGCCCGTTCGTGACGGTGCTGTCCAACATCGGCGTCCCCGCGGCCGGCGGCGTGATGAACCTCGTCGTCCTCACCGCCGCCATGTCCTCGCTCAACTCCGGCCTTTACTCCACCGGACGCATCCTGCGCTCCATGGCCATGGCCGGGTCCGCCCCCCGGTTCACGTCCGTGATGAGCCGCAGCCAGGTCCCCTACGGCGGCATCCTGCTCACCAGCGGCGTCTGCGTCCTGGGCGTCGGCCTCAACTTCGTCGTGCCCGCCGAGGCGTTCGAGATCGTGCTGAACTTCGCCGCGATCGGCATCCTCGCCACCTGGGGCATGATCATGGTCTGTCACCTCCTGTTCTGGCAGAGGACCCAGAGGGGCGAGCTGACCCGCCCCGGCTACCGGCTGCCGGGCTCCCCCTGGACCGAACTCGTGACGCTGGCGTTCCTCGCCTCCGTCCTGGTCCTCATGTACGCCGACGGCGGCGCCGGACGCACCACCGTGCTGTGCCTGCCGCTGATCGCCGGGGCACTGGTCGCCGGATGGTTCGCCGTCCGCCGCCGTGTCGCCCACCAGTCCACCACCGGTGCCGGCGCGTGACCGACGCGCCGCTCCAGAAGAAGCAGGCAGTGATGTACAGCAGTTCCCTCGCGGACGCACCCCCTGTCCGTGAACCCGTCCACGCCCCCGTCGCCCACCTCGTCCGCGGCGGAATCGTCGAAGGCACCCACTACGGCTCCGTCGTCGTCCTCGACGCCGGCGGAGAGGTCCGGCTCCGGATCGGAGACACCGAGGCCGCCTTCTACCCGCGCTCCGCGCTCAAGCCCGTGCAGGCCGTGGCCATGGTGCGGGCCGGGCTCCCGCTCGACGGCGAGCTGCTGTCGCTCACCGCGGCCAGCCACTCCGGCGAGGAACGCCACCTCGCCGGCGCCCGGCGCATCCTCGAACTCGCCGGGCTCACCGAGGGCCGGCTGCGCAACGTCCCGGACATGCCGTTCGACCCGGTGGTGCGCGACAGCTGGGTGCGCGAGGGCCGGCTGCCCTCACGCCTCGCCCAGAACTGCTCCGGCAAGCACGCCGCCATGCTCTACACCTGCGCCCTGAACGGCTGGCCGCTGGACAGCTACCTCGACCCGGCCCACCCGCTCCAGCAGGCCATCGCCGAGATCGTCGAGGACCTCACCGGGCAGCGCATCGCCCGGGTCACGGTCGACGGCTGCGGCGCGCCCCTGTTCGCGGTCTCGCTGCACGGCCTGGCCCGCGCGACCGCCCGGATCACCACCGCGGCCCCGGGCACCCCCGAGGCCCGGGTCGCCGACGCGATGCGCGAGCACGCGGAGATGGCCTCCGGCTCCGGCCGCGACGTCGCCGCGCTGATGCGGGCCGTGCCGGGGCTGCTCACCAAGGACGGCTTCGAGGGCGTGCAGGTCGCCGCGCTGCCCGACGGGCGGGCCGTGGCGGTGAAGATCGCCGACGGGGCGAACCGGGCGCGGGTGCCGGTGGCCGCCGCCGCGCTGGCCCGGGCGGGAGTCGACCCGGAGCCGCTCACCGAGTTCGCGGGCGAGCCGCTGCTCGGGGGCGGCCGGGAGGTCGGGCGGGTGCGGCCCGCTCCCTCGCTGGAACCCCTCGCCGGTGCCGCCCGCGCCTGAGCGGGTGCCGGATTCTCCCGTCCGGCGGCCGCGGGTCCTCCGTGGCCGGTCGCGCCGTTCCCCGCGCCCCTGACGGGGCGCTCATCCACCCTCGCTCCTCAGAAAAGGGACCCTCACCCTCATGACCGCCGCCACCCGCACCGAGCACGACCTGCTCGGCGACCGTGACGTTCCCGCCGACGCCTACTGGGGTGTGCACACCCTGCGCGCCACGGAGAACTTCCCCATCACGGGGACGCCGATCTCCGCCCACCCGCACCTCATCGACGCCCTGGCCGCCGTCAAGGAGGCCGCCGCCCTCGCCAACGAGGAGCTGGGACTGCTGGAGCCGCGCAAGGCCGCCGCCATCGTCGCCGCCTGCCGCGAGATACGGGACGGCAAGCTCCACGACCAGTTCGTCGTCGACGTCGTCCAGGGCGGTGCCGGCACCTCCACCAACATGAACGCCAACGAGGTCGTGGCGAACCGGGCGCTGGAACTGCTGGGCCACGCCAAGGGCGAGTACCGGTACCTGCACCCCAACGAGGACGTCAACCTCGGCCAGTCCACCAACGACGTCTACCCGACCGCGGTCAAGATCGCGACGGTGTTCGCGGTGCGCGGGCTCCTCGACGCGATGTCCGTGCTCCAGGACGCGTTCGCGGCCAAGGCCGTCGAGTTCCGCGACGTGCTCAAGATGGGCCGTACACAGTTGCAGGACGCGGTGCCGATGACACTCGGTCAGGAGTTCTCCGCCTACGCCGTCATGATCGACGAGGACCGGTCCCGTCTTGCCGAGGCCGTCCAGTTGATCCATGAGATCAACCTGGGCGCCACGGCCATCGGCACCGGCCTCAACGCCCCCGCCGGATACGCCGAGTCGGCCCGCCGCCACCTCGCGGCCCTCACCGGCCTGCCCCTGGTCACGGCGGCCGACCTGGTCGAGGCGACCCAGGACTGCGGCGCGTTCGTGCAGATGTCCGGCGTGCTCAAGCGCATCGCCGTCAAGTTGTCCAAGAGCTGCAACGACCTGCGCCTGCTGTCCTCCGGCCCGCGCGCGGGCCTCGGCGAGATCAACCTGCCGCCCGTACAGGCCGGTTCGTCGATCATGCCCGGCAAGGTCAACCCGGTCATCCCCGAGGTCGTCAACCAGGTCGCCTTCGAGGTCATCGGCAACGACGTCACCATCACCATGGCCGCCGAGGCCGGACAGCTCCAGCTCAACGCCTTCGAGCCGATCATCCTGCACTCCCTGTCCGAGTCGATCACGCACCTGCGGAGCGCCTGCGTGACGCTCGCCGAGCGCTGCGTCGCCGGGATCACCGCCAACACCGAGGCGCTGAGGACGACCGTGGAGAACTCCATCGGCCTGGTCACCGCCCTCAACCCGCACATCGGCTACACCGCCGCCACCGACATCGCCAAGGAGGCGCTCGCCACCGGCCGGGGCGTGGCCGAACTCGTCCTGGAAAAGGGCCTGCTCCCCGCCGACACCCTCGCCGGGCTGCTCCGTCCCGAGGTGCTGGCGGGCAGCGGCCCCGCCCCGGCCTGACCCACCGCGAGCGCACCGGGACCGGCACCGAGGGAGAATGGTGATCATGACATCGTCGACGGACTTCGCGCCGGTCCTGGAGCGCATCGCCGAGGAGATCGAACGGACCCCCGGCCGCGGCCGGCCCGCCGGCTACATCCCGGCGCTCGCCGCCTGCGACCCGCGCCGGTTCGGCATGGCCGTCGCCGAACCGGACGGCACGGTGTACGGGGTGGGGGACTGGCGGCAGCCGTTCTCCACCCAGTCGATCACCAAGGTCTTCACCCTCGCCCTGGACCTCGCCCGCGAGGGCGACGCCCTCTGGGAGCACGTGGGCCGCGAGCCCTCCGGCAACCCCTTCAACTCCCTGGTGCAGCTGGAGTACGAGAACGGCATCCCGCGCAACCCGTTCATCAACGCCGGCGCCCTCGTCGTCACGGACCGGCTGCACACCCGCACCGGCGACGCCTCGGGCGAACTGCTCGCGTTCCTGCGGGCGGAGAGCGGCAACGCGGACCTGTCCTTCGACCAGGAGGTCGCCGCCTCCGAGTCGGCCCACGGCAACCGCAACGCCGCCCTGGCGCACTTCATGGCCTCGTACGGCAACATCGACAACCCGGTGCCGACGCTCCTCGAGCAGTACTTCCGCCAGTGCTCGGTCACCGCGTCCTGCGCCGATCTCGCCCTGGCCACGACGTTCCTGGCCCGCCACGGCACGCGCGCCGACGGCAGCCGCCTGCTCACGCGCAGCCAGGCCAAGCAGATCAACGCGATCATGCTGACCTGCGGCACGTACGACGCGGCGGGCGACTTCGCCTACCGCGTGGGACTGCCCGGCAAGAGCGGTGTCGGCGGCGGCATCATCGCGGTGGTCCCGGGCCGCTGCGCGCTGTGCGTGTGGAGCCCCGGCCTGGACGAGCGGGGCAACTCGGTGGCGGGCGTGGCGGCACTCGACCGCTTCACGACCCTGACCGGCCTGTCGGTGTTCTGACCGCCCCCGCGATCACCGGCCGGTCACACGCAGGCCGCCCGGCGGAGAGGGAGGCGTCCCCTTCCGGCCACACGGCGTTGCCACGCTGCCCGAGTGCTGGCCATGGCTTTCCCCGCCGATCTCCGCCGCTGCCAGATCCTCGGTCTGGCCGGTTCCGCCGTCCTCGCCCTGGGCGGTGAGACGGCCGGAGCCCTGCCCGTACGGGATCTCCTCCACCCGGCCTCGGCGGGCGCCGCCCTCGGAATGGTCGGCGTGTACTTCGGTCTCGTCCTGCTGATCGCGGCCTGGGTGCTGCTGGGCCGCCTGGTGCGGGGCCCGCGGCCGCCCGCCCCGCGTGCCCTGCTGCCCGTCCTCGCCACCTGGTGCGCCCCGCTGCTGCTCGCGCCGCCGCTGTTCAGCCGGGACGTCTACAGCTACCTCGCCCAGGGCGCGATGGTCCAGGCGCACCTGGACGTCTACGCCCACGGCCCGTCCCGGCTCGGCGGCCCGCTCGCCGACGAGGTCGCCCCGCTCTGGCGGCACACCGGCGCCCCCTACGGCCCGGTGTTCCTCGCGGTCTCCGCGGCCCTGTCGGGCCTGACCGGCGGCGAACTGCCCGCAGGTCTGTTCGGGATGCGGCTCGTCGCGCTCGCCGGGGTCGCCCTGATGGCCGCCGCGCTGCCCCGCCTGGCCCGCCACGGCGGCGCCGACCCGGCCGCGGCGCTCTGGCTGGGCGCCCTCAACCCGCTCGTGCTGCTGCACCTGGTCGCCGGAGCGCACAACGACGCCGTCATGCTCGGCCTGCTCGGTGTGGGCCTGGTGGCCGTGCTCGGCCGGTGGCCGGTCCTCGGCGCCGTCCTCGTCACGCTCGCCGCCCTGGTCAAGGCGCCCGCCGCGCTCGGACTGGCCGCCGTCGTCGTCCTCCAGGCCCAGGCGGGCCGCGGACCGGCGAAGGCCCTGCTGACCACCACGGCAGCGGCCGCCGGGACCACCGCCGCCGCCACGGCGGCGGCCGGCACCGGGTACGGCTGGATCGGCGCCCTCGACACCCCCGTCTCGCCGCAGAACTGGGCCCTGACCACCCTCCTCGGCCGCGCCACCGGGACCCTGCTGCACCACCTCGGCAGCGACCTCGCGCCCCTCGCCGTCCCCGCCTGGCACACCCTGGGCATCGTCACGGCCGTCGCCGCGATCGCGCTGATCTGGCTGAGGCTGCGCCCGCGGCCCGTCTACGCCCTGGGCCTGAGCCTCGCGGCGGTCGCCGCCCTCGGCCCGGCGATCCGCCCCTGGTACGCCTTGTGGGGGCTGTTCCTCGTCGCAGCCGCCGCGCCCAGCGCCTCCGTACGCCACCGCACCGCCGCCGTGACCGGGGTGCTCGCGCTGTGCGTGCTGCCCGACGGCGGCCCGGCGGACACCGGGCGGCTGCTGCTGGCCGTCTCCGGCGGCGCCCTCGCGATCGTCGTGCTGTGGCAGGCGCGCCAGGCCGAATCGGCCCCCGCGCCCGGACGCGCCGCATGACCCCGGCCCTGCCGCGCGGCGACCGCGGCCGGCTGCTGCTGGTGCTCGCCCTCGCCACGGCCGTGACCGTGTTCACCGCGACCGTTCCCCTGCTGCGCGACTGGTTCGACCTGCGCGTCTACCACGGCAGCGTCGACGCCTGGGTCCATCACGGCGGCCGCCTCTACGACTACCGCGTGCCCGGCACGGCGTACGGCTTCACCTACCCGCCCTTCGCCGCCGTCGCCATGCTGCCGATGGCCCTGCTGGACCTGCCCGCCACGATCGCCGTCACCCTGCTGCTCGACCTGGCCGCCCTGGCCCTGATCCTGCGTCTGCTCGCCGGGCCGGACCGGCGGCGCCCCGGCCCGTTCGGCTGGGCCCTGCTGGCCTGTCTGCTCGCGCTGTTCGAACCGCTGCGCGACACCGTCAGCTTCGGCCAGGTGAACCTGCTGCTGCTCGCCCTCGTGCTCGCCGACGGGGCCCTGCTCGCCGGCGGACGCGGACGGCTCGCGGGCGCCGGCATCGGGCTGGCGGCCGCGATCAAGCTCACGCCGGCGTTGTTCATCGGACTGCTGCTGGTGGCCAGGCAGTGGCGTGCCGCCGCTCTCGCCACGGCGGTGGCGATCGGCGCCACGGCCCTCGCGGCCGGGGTGGACCCGGACGCCTCGCGCTTCTACTGGACCGAGGCGCTGTGGGACACCGACCGGGTGGGCCGCCTCGGCTATGTCTCCAACCAGTCGGTGCAGGGCGTCCTGGCCCGGCTCGGCACGACCGACCGGGCGGTGTGGGCGGCGGCGGTGCTGCTGGTCCTCGGCGTGTGGGCGGTCCGGACGCGCCGGGCGGTGGCGGCGGGTGACGGTACGGCCGCGTTCGCCCTGACCGGCCTCGCCGCGTGCCTGGTGAGCCCGGTCACCTGGGTGCACCACCTGGTGTGGCTGCTGCCGTCCTTCGCCGTGCTGGTGCGCACCGGGCGCGTCCGGATCGCGGGCGCCCTGTACGCGGTGCTGTGCACCAGCGTGGTGTGGCTGTGGTTCGACGACACCTCCGGCGCCGACGGGTTCGCAGGCTCCAACGCCTATGTGTGGATCACCCTGGGGCTGCTGCTGTGGCTGCCGGCCGGTCAGCTCCGCCCGGGTCTGCGCACCGGGATCCGAAGCACCAGCACCACGACCGCGGCGCCCAGCCCGGTGGCACCGACGATCAGCCCGGCCTCCGTCCAGACGGACTCCGGTTCCTTCGGCACGGCCGCGGCGACGGCGGGAGGAGGCGTCGTCTCGGGAGGGGCGGTGGGCCGGGACGGGCCGAGCGAGCCCACCGCCTCGACCGTCCCGGCCGATCGGAACCCCCAGTCGAGCAGCGAGCGTGCCTCTTCGTAGACGGCGGAGCCGCCGCCCTCCTGCGGGTTCATCACCGTCACCACGAGGGTGCGGCCGTCCCGGCGCGCCGCTGCGACGAGCGTGCTGCCGGCCTTGCTGGTGTAGCCGTTCTTGATGCCGATCAGCCCCCGGTACGGCTTCACTCCGCGGGCGCCGCTCAGCAGCCGGTTGGTGTTGCGGATGGGGTACGACCAGTTGCCGCCGCCCGGGAACCGCGCCTCGACCGTGGCGCAGTACCGCGCGAAGTCCGGGTTGCGCAGCCCCACCCGGCCGAAGAGGGCCAGGTCGTAGGCCGAGGAGACCTGGCCCGGGGCGTCGTAGCCGTCCGGCGACACCACGCGCGTGTCGAGAGCGCCCAGCGACCGTGCCTTGGCCTGCATCCGTTGCGCCGTCGCCCGCCAGCCGCCGTTGAGTTCGGCCAGGACGTGCACGGCGTCGTTGCCGGAGTTGAGGAAGACGCCGCGCCACAGGTCGGCGACCCGGTAGGTGCGGCCCTCGGCGACGCCGACCAGGCTGCTGCCCGCCCCGATACCGCGCAGTTCCCGCTCACGGACCGTGTGCCGGATGCCCGCGGGCAGGGACGGCAGCACGGTGATGGCGAACAGCGTCTTGAGGGTGCTGGCCGGCGGCAGTCTGCGGTGCGCGTTGTGGGCGGCGAGCACCTCGCCGGTGCGGGCGTCGGCCACCAGCCAGGACAGGGCGGAGACCTTCGGGACGCGGGGAGTCCGGGCGCCCGGGCGGACGTGGACGCCGGGCCGGTACAGCAGCGAGGGATGCGGGGCGGCTGCCCCCGGCACGGCCGGCACGGTGGGCTCCGCCCCGCCGGGGACGGCCGCCGCGGCGGGCATCACCGCCAGGAGCCCCGCCGTGCAGAGCGCACCGGCCGACACGGCCACCCGGGAAGAGAATCCGATGATCATACGATCAACGTAGAAACGGCCCCGCTCTCCACCGTGACGGCGGGGCCGTCGGGCGCGCGCGAGCACCCGGATGCCGCACGGACGGAACGCCGGACGGCCGACCGCGAGGGCGCCCCGCCGCCCACGCACCTCGTCAGTCCGCGGGCAGCGTCGGCAGGACCCGCCGCAGGAACGTCGCGTTGTCCGGTGTCTCGCGCATCCGCTCCAGCAGGGTCTCCAGGGCGGACTGCCCGTCGCGGTTCCGCAGCACGCGCCGCAGGGCGTGGACGGCCGCCAGCTCGGCCGGGGGCAGCAGGAGTTCCTCGCGGCGGGTGCCGGAGGGGACGATGTCGACGGCCGGGAACACGCGGCGGGAGGCGGGGTCCCGGCTCAGGCGGAGCTCCATGTTGCCGGTGCTCTTCAGCTCCTCGAAGTAGAAGTCGTCGGCCCGGGAACCGGTCTCCGCCAGCGCGGTCGCCAGGATCGTGAGGGAACCGCCCTCCTCGGCCGAGCGGGCGGCGCCGAAGAAGCGCTTGGGGCCGGTCAGGGCGGAGGCGTCGACGCCTCCGGTGAGGATGCGGCCACCGGAGGCGGCCGCGTTGTTGTGCGCCCGGCACAGCCGGGTCAGCGAGTCGAGCAGGACGACGACGTCCTCGCCGGCCTCGACGCGGCGCTTGGCCCGCTCGATGACGAGTTCGGCGAGCGCGATGTGCTGCCCGGCGCCGCGGTCGAACGTCGAGGCGTACACCTCGCCCCGCACGCCGCGCCGCATGTCGGTGACCTCCTCGGGGCGTTCGTCCAGGAGCAGCACCATCAGCCGGCACTCGGGATAGTTGCCCGTGACGGCCGCGGCGATCTGCTGCAGCAGGACGGTCTTGCCGGTCTTGGGCGGCGCCACGAGGAGGCCGCGCTGGCCCTTGCCGACCGGTGCCACCAGGTCGACGACCCGCCCGGCGAGGCCCGCGGCGGGGTGTTCCAGGCGCAGCCGCTCGTGCGGGTGCAGGGGCGTCAGGTCACGGAAGTGGCGCCGGCCGCGCAGCTCGGCGGGCCCGGAGCCGTTGACCCGTACGACCTCGGTCAGGCCGCGCCGGTCGCCGCGCACGCCCTCGACGAGGTCGCCCTTGCGCAGGCCGTACAGGCGGATCAGGGCGGGGGAGACGGGCGGGTCGGTGGGCTCGGGAAGGAGTCCGGGGCCGCGCAGCTGCCCCTTCCCCGTCCGGTCGAGGTCGAGGACGCCGAGCACGGTCCGGCTCTCGGGCCGCTGCTGGGCGGGAGGGTTCTCGAGTGTGACGGTCATGGGAGGTGTCCTTTCACGGACGGCAGGCAGGAGCATGCGAAGGAAGGGGGGAGAGAGAGCCGCGAGGGGAGGGCCTGAGGCACGCCTGCGTGCGGCGGGGAACAGCACCTCGAACCCGGCGCGGACGCCGCGGTCCGGAACTGGTGCCGGAGAAGAGGAGAGAAAAAGAAGGGAACTGGCACCGGCGCCCACGACAGGGGGCGTGCACGAGTGCTCTTTCGACTGTAGCACCGAGCGCGGCAGGAGCGCGCCGGTCAGCTCATCGAGCGGCCAGCAACCCGTACAGCAACGGGATCCGCGGCTCGGGAAGCCGCCACCAGCCGGACTCCGTCCGGACCATCCGCGGCCAGCGCGGCCAGGGCAGTTCGTCGCCCTCGCGCAGGCGCCGCACGGTGAGTCCCGCCTCCGTCAACGCGGTGACGACCTCGCCCAATCCGTGCATCCACTCGTAGCTGTCCGTGGCCCCCTCGACCGCGGGGCCGTCCGTGTACGTGTGGGTCGCGTCCCGGTGCACGGGACCGCCGCCGCCCAGGTAGTCGTGACGCAGCAGCAGCTCGGGGCCCTCGCCCGGAGCGGGTTTCGGGCCCAGGGAGTTGAGCAGCGGGTGGAACTCGACGACGTACAACAGGCCGCCCGGGCGCAGCAGCCGGGCGGCCACCTGCGCCCAGCGGTCCAGGTCGGGCAGGTAGCACAACGCGCCCTTGCCGGTGTACACGACGTCGAACCGCCGTCCCTCCAAGGCCTCGACGGCGTCGTAGACGTTCGCCCGGACGTACCTCACGTCGGCGCCGGCCCGCGCCGCGATGTCCGTCGCGGCCGCCACGGACGCCTCGGAGAAGTCCAGGCCGACGGCCCGGGCGCCGCGCCGGGCGAAGGCGATCGTCTCCGTGCCGAGATGGCACTGGAGGTGCAGCACGTCCCGCCCGGCCAGTTCGCCGAGGTCCTCCCACTCGAAGGGGGCGAACCAGCGCTCGGGGTCGGGGTCCTGGTCGAGGCCGTAGAAGCGGCTGGCGAGATGGACGGGCGTGCGGGCGTCCCAGTTCGCCTGGTTGGCCCGCATCAGCCGGTCGTGCTCGGCGGACGTCATGAGGACATCCAACCGCGAACGGGGCGCGGACGCCGGGAGAACGCGGGAAAGGGACCCCGGGTGTGCCGCTCACACCGAGCGGGCCCGCGCCTCCTCGGCGATCCGCTCGAACTGCTCGCCCATGGCCGCCGCGAGCGCCTGGGCTCCCGACAGCGGACGCACCATCACCGTGAACTCGTCGATGAGCCCGTCGTCGCCGACGTGGAGGAAGTCGCAGCCGCTGACCTCCCGTTCGCCCACGCGCGCGGTGAAGAGCAGGGCGTGGTCGCGGCCGTTCGCGTCGTTGATCTCGCGCACGTAGCGGAAGTCCTGGAAGACGCCGGCGACGGCGCGCAGGATCGCCGCCGTGATCGGCTTGCCGGTGTACGGCTTGAAGACGACCGGGCTGGTGAAGACGACGTCCGGCGCCAGCAGCGCCTCGGCGGCGTCGAGGTCCTGCGCCTCGACCGCCTCACGGAATGCACGCATCGGAACCGCCTCACTGCATAGTCAACTAATTGATTAGGTGCGGATCAGATTAGTCAACGGTTGGTACGGTGTCCACATGTCGTTGAAGTACGCCGTGCTGGCCGCCCTGCTGGAGGGCGAGGCCTCGGGCTACGAGCTGTCCAAGGTCTTCGACGTGTCCCTGGCCAACTTCTGGGCCTCGACCCCGCAGCAGCTCTACCGGGAGCTGGAGCGCCTCACCCGGGACGGGCTGATCCGGGCCAGGGTCGTGCGCCAGGAACGGCGGCCCGACAAAAGGATGTTCACGCTGACCGAGGCGGGCCGCGAGGACCTGCGCGCCTTCGCCGCCACGCCGCCCCGGCGGCCCACCGCCATCCGCGACGAACTCCTCATCAAGATCCAGGCCATGGACACCGCGGACCCCGAGGCGATCCGCGCGCTGATCGAGGAGCGCGCGGCCTGGGCCCGTGGCAAACTCGCCCGGTACCAGCGCGTCCGTGACCGGCTCCTGGCCGGCCGCGACGAGGAGGAGTACCTCCGCGAGGCCGAGCGCGTCGGCCCCTACCTCACCCTGATGGGCGGCATCGCCTTCGAGGAGGAGAACCTGCGCTGGTGCGCACGCGTACTGGCCGTCGTCACACAGCGGGCTCCCCTAGGCTGAGCCGATGTTCAGCCCCGAAGGCCCCACCCTGCGCGAGCTCGCCGTCCAGGCCCTGTCGTCCGTCGAGCGCGGCTACGACCTGCTCGCGCCGAAGTTCGACCACACCCCCTTCCGGACGTCCGACGCGCTCCTGGACGCCGTCGGCTCGGTCCTGCGGCGCCTGGGTCCCTTCGACGCCGGGCTCGACCTGTGCTGCGGCACCGGCGCCGGGGCCGGTGTGCTGGCCGGAGTGTGCCGGGAGCGCGTCACCGGGGTCGACTTCAGCGCGGGCATGCTCGACGTCGCCCGCCGGCGGGTCCGGCCCGCGCGGCCGCCGCTCTCCTGGGTGCGGGCCGACGCCCGCGCCCTGCCCTTCGGGCCCGCCTTCGACCTGGTGGTGAGCTTCGGGGCCTTCGGGCACTTCCTGCCGCGCGAGGTGCCCGGGCTGTTCGCACAGGTGCGTTCCGTGCTGCGCCCGGGCGGCTGCTTCGCCTTTCCGCTGGCCGCGCCGGCCCGCCCGGGCTCGCGCGGCTACTGGACGCTGCTCGGCTTCGACACGGTCATGCGGGTGCGCAACGCGCTGTGGCGGCCTCCGTTCGTGATGTACTACCGCGCGTTCCGCCTCGGGGAGGTGCGCCGCGAGCTGGTGGCGGCCGGCTTCCGTGTGGAGCTGCACGCCCTGGAGGAGTTCGGGCGGCGGGCGGACGGCAGTCCGCGGGTGCGGCTCGTGGTGGCCCGGCTGCCGGGGTAGTCAGCCGCGCAGGAAGTTCAGCAGGTCGTCGTTGAACGCCCGTTCGTAGTCCCCGACCAGGCCGTGCGGGGCGCCCTCGTACACCTTGAGCGTCGCGTTCCCGACGAGCTGCGAGGTCCGGTGCGCCGCGGCCGCGATCGGCACGATCTGGTCGTCGTCACCGTGCGCGACGAGCGTCGGCACGTCGATGCGCCGCAGGTCCTCCGTGAAGTCCGTCTCCGAGAACTGCTCGACGCAGTCGTAGGCGCCCTTCAGCCCGGCCTGCATGCTCCACAGCCAGAACGCGCGCCGCATGCCTTCCGAGGCGGCCGCCCCGGGCCGGTTGAAGCCGTAGAAGCTCTCGCTGAGCTCCCAGTAGAACTGCGCACGGTCGGCGGCCACGGCCGCGCGGATCTGGTCGAAGGCGTCCTTCGGGGTGCCCTCCGGATTGGCCTCCGTGCGCAGCATCAGCGGCGGCACCGCCCCCAGCAGCACGGCCTTCGCGACCCGCCCGGTGCCGTGCCGCCCCATGTAGCGCACCACCTCGCCGCCACCGGTCGAGTGGCCCACCAGGACCGCGTCGCGCAGGTCCAGGGCCTCGATCAGCTCGGCGAGGTCGTCGGCGTACCGGTCCATGTGGTTGCCCTGCCACGGCTGGCCCGAGCGGCCGTGGCCGCGCCGGTCGTGCGCGACCGCGCGGAAGCCGTGCTCGGCGACCAGCCGCGCCTGGCCGTCCCACGCGTCCGCGTTGAGGGGCCACCCGTGGCTGAACACCACGGGCTGCCCGGCACCCCAGTCCTTGTAGTACAGCTCGGTGCCGTCGGAGGTCGTGAACGTGCTCATGGGGGTCCTCTCGGAGAAAGGCAGCACTGTCGTACCTCGATGATCGCCGTGATCGCCGGATCGCGCCGATCGGCCGCTCGCGGGACGGGGGAGGGGACGGCAGCTTCGGTGGCGCGGGCACACGGCGGGCGGCACGGCGGGGAGGCGGCCCGCCGAGGCCCCCGGGCCTGCCGTCACAGCGCGCTGTACAGGGCGTTGACCAGCGCCATCTTGCGCGGGTCGTCCGCGATGTGCGGCCCCATGCTGTTCATCACGTACCCGAGGGACACCCCCGCCTCCGGGTCGGCGAGTCCGCAGGAGCCGCCGAACCCGTCGTGCCCGAATGCGCGCGGGTTCGGCCCGTAGGAGCCGTGGGCTCCGCTCAGCCACAGCCCGAGCCCGACCTCCGTCTCGCCCTCGAACCCGGCGCCGAGCACCAGGTCGCGGCAGGCGCCCTGGCCCTCGCGCACCCGCTCGGCCGCCTCGGGGGACAGCACCCGGTGGCCGCCGTACGTGCCGCGCCCGGCGAGGACGCCGTACAGCGCGGCGACCGCACGCGCGGTGCCGTGCCCGTTCGCCGCGGGGATCTCCGCGGCGCGCCACTGCGGGCTGTTGGCCCCCTCGGCCCCCACCGGGGGATTGGTCAGCGCGGCGACGGCCGCGGGCGCCAACCGGGCGAGGGCCGCCGCCTGTTCACCGCTGCGCGCGACCGGCTGCTGCACCAGCTCGGCCGCTCGGGCGAAGTCCGGCTCCGGCAGGCCGATGCGGAAGTCGAGGCCGAGCGGCCCGGTCACCTCCCGTTCCAGGAAGGCCGTGGGACGCAGCCCCGACACCCGCCGGACGACCTCGCCGACCAGGTGGCCGTAGGTCAGCGCGTGGTAGCCGGAGCAGGTGCCCGGCTCCCACCAGGGCGCCGTCGCCGCGAGCCGCTGCGTGGTCAGCTCCCAGTCGCAGAGCTGCTCCAGCGAGTGCGGTTCCCGCAGGCCGGCCAGGCCGGCGCGGTGGGACAGCAGATGCCGCACCAGGACCTTCTCCTTGCCCGCCGCCGCGAACTCCGGCCAGTACACCGCCACCGGCGCGTCGAAGTCCAGCAGCCCCCGGTCGGCGAGGACGTGCGCGCACAGTGCCACCGGTCCCTTGGTCGTGGACCACACGTTCACCAGCGTGTCCCGCTCCCACGGGCGGGTGCGCGCCCCGTCGGCCCAGCCGCCCCAGAGGTCCACCACCGTCCGGCCGCCGACGGTCACGGCCACCGCGGCACCCAGCTCGCCGCGCTCGCGGAAATTCTCCTCGAACGCCCGGTGCACCGCTGCGAACCGCGGGTCGCAGTGGCCGTACACCTGTGTGTCGTCCCCGTGCGTCCCGTTCCCGGACATGGATGTCACCGACATGGGCGTCCCGGACATGGGCGTCCCGGACATGGATGTTCCGGACACGGATGTCCCGGCCACCGATGTTCCAGACGCCGATGTTCCGGATACCTCGTTCGCGGGCATGGGCCCCACCCCTTCGCCGGCCGTCGTGTGCCCCGGGGCCGTCAGGTCGCGCCCCGGGCGCCAAGAACGTACCGACTGGTCGGACCAGAGCGGAAGGCCGCCGCCGGTGAACGGCCGGATCAGATGTACGAGCGCATCCAGCGCAGCTTGGCCGCCTCCTGGAAGGGGCCGCCGCCCTCGTGGTCGTTGAAGTCGTACACCTCGATCCGCTTGTCCTCGTGGCTCCAGGCGTTGAACGCCGCGAAGACGGTCGAGGGCGGGCAGGTCTGGTCCTCCAGCGCGGCGGAGAACAGCGCCGGGGACCGCCCGCGGGCGGCGAAGTGGACGCCGTCGAAGTAGGAGAGCGTGCGCAGGACCTCTTCGGTGCGGCCGCGGTGCGTCTTGAGGAACAGGCCGAGCTCGCGGTACGGGTGACGGTCCGTGAGCGTGGCCGCGCGCGGGTAGTCGCACAGGAACGGCACGTCGGGCGCGATGCCCGCCAGATCGGGCACCAGGCCGCCCACCGCTATCGCGAGGCCGCCGCCCTGGCTCACACCGGCGGCCACCGTGCGCGCGGCGTCGGCCAGCGGATGCGAGCGGGCCGCCTGGACCGCGCGCACCGCGTCCGTGATCACCCGGCGGTAGTAGTAGTTCTCCGGGGCGTCGAGCCCGCGCGTCATGAAGCCGGGGTACGCCGGCGCGCCGCCCACCGGGTCCGCCGTGGCGCCGCCCCCGCCCCAGACGCTGCCCTGGCCGCGGGTGTCCATCACGAAGTGCGCCCGGCCCGTCGACGCCCACAGCAGGTTCTCGTGCGGCAGACCGCGCCCGCCGCCGTAGCCGATGAACTCCACGACCAGCGGCAGCGGACCCTCCGCCCCGGCCGGCACCCTCAGCCAGCCCTTGACCGGGTGGCCGCCGAAGCCGGCGAACGTCACGTCGAACACCTGGACGGTGGTCAGGCCCGTGTCGACCGGTTCGAAACGGGCGTTCAGATCGTGCTCGCGCGCTTCCCGCAGCGTCGTCGACCAGAACCCGTCGAAGTCCTCGGGCTCGGTGGAAGCGCTGCGGTACGCGCGCAGTTCGTCGAGAGGAAGGTCGAACAGGGCCATGCGGGACCACCTTGGGTGAGAACAGGTGAGGAGACGGTGCGGATGATCACATTACGTCGGTGGTCGGAGGACTGGCCAGGTCCGTGCACCGGGCCGGCCGGGGCGCGAGGGCGGTCCGGGACGGGTGAGGCGCTGGTCAAGAGCGTCTGAGCGGGAAGGTCCGCGGTCGCGGCGGGTGAGGCGCGGGACACGGGTGGTCGGGTCACCGGGCGCCGGCCGGGCCGCTCAGGCGTGGCGCGCAGGGCGGGCCGCTCAGGCGCGGCGGTGGGTCCACTGTGGTTCCGTACGGGCCCACGCGTACTCCCACTCGGCGAGGCGCCGGCGCAGGGCGGCCCGGCGTACCACGGAGTGGACGAGGAGCACCGCGAGCACGGTGCCGCCCCCGGCGCAGATCGCGACCGTCAGGGTGTGCTGCCAGACCGCCGTGCCGTCCACCGGCGGCGGAACGTTTCGTCCCCGGGCGTCGAACCAGACGTCCACGACCTCGCCGCGCTGCGCGTTCACGGGCACCCGGGCCGTCGCGGTGCGGGTGCCCTCGCCCGGTTCCGTCCAGCGCACGCTCGCCCGGTAGCCGCGCACTCCGCCGGCCTGCGCCGTCGGCCGGGAGCCGTCCGTCCTGCCCATGACCTCTGCGCGGACGCGATGGCGTTCGGCACGCTGCTCGGCCGCCACGGCCTGCGCCTGGCCGTGCGCCCACGAGCCGGCCGCGATCCCCACCAGGGGCGCGCCCACCAGGACCAGCACGGCGACCGCCAGCACCGTCCACGCCTCGACGACATCGGACCTGCGCCGCAGCGGACTGTGCCGCCAGCGCCAGCCCCGCACCCGGGTTCGCATGTCGACCTCCTCGCCGTCAACCGCGGCCGGGGGGCCGGACCGGCCGTGCGGTGGCGGCTGCGCCGCCCCTCCGCGTCACGCCACACCTGCGCGTGCCACACGGATCTGGTGCCACGGATCTGGTGCCCCCTCCGCCTGCAACGATCGCCCACCGCCCCCTCGTTGGGGCGTCCGGTGCGGCCACGCCCGTCAAGGGCGCCGCGCCGTCCGGAGAGCGGGGCCGTCGGTCCGCCTCCCCGGCGGCGCTCGTGGCGCGCGCCCGGAAGGCACCGGCGGCGCGCCGCGCGGCGCGCCGTGGCCCTCCGGCTGGGTGCCCGGCCCGATCCCGGCGAAACAGCCGGGATACGAAACACGGCGCACGGCCCGGCCGGCACGTTCCCCGCCGCACCCGGCCCGCGGCGCCGGGACGGCGGCCGCCGGCGCGTCAGCCGAACCGCTCGATCCGGATGCGGTCCACGGGCTGACCGGCCGTCACCAGCAGCCGGGAGGCGTGCTCGGCGAAGGAGTTGGAGCCGCACACATAGGCCTCCCACCCACCAGGAGGCGGATCGGCCAGGAGCGGTGCCACATGGGCGGCCGCCATACGTCCCACCGCGACACCCTCCGGCGCGCTGCGCGTGAACACCGGTGTCGTCTCGGCACCCAGTTCCCGGGCGTAGATGAGGTCCTCGGGGCTGCGCGCGGACACCAGCAGCCGCACCGGCACGTCCAGGTCGCGCGCCCGGTGGTGCCGGACCATCGACATCAGCGGCACGACCCCCGAGCCGGCGCCGATCAGCAGCGCGGGCCGGTCGCCGGGCCAGGCGAAGAAGCCGCTCACCGGGCCCCGCATCCCGACCCGGTCGCCCGGCCGGGCCACGGTGTGGAACCAGCCCGACACCTCACCGCCCTCCACGTGGTCCAGGGTGAGCTCGACGTGCCCGGAGTCGTCCGGCGCGGACGCGATCGAGTAGTGGCGCTGGGCCGCGTAGCCGTCGTCCGCGGTCAGCCGCACCATCAGATGCTGCCCGGGCAGATGGCCCGGCCAGCCGGGCACGGCGAACCGGAAGGTCGACACCCGCGGGGTCTCGCGGCGGATCTCGGTGAGGGTGGCGGTCCGCCACACGGAGGCGGCCTGCTCGCTCACGGCGATCCGCCCGGGCACGGCGAACCGCGTGGGAGGCACGAAGGTCTCAGTCACCGGAGTACCTCTGCTCCTGCCAGGGGTTGCCCCGCTCGTGATAGCCGTTGCCCTCCCAGAAGCCGGGCTCGTCGTGGTCGAGGATGCGCAGGCCCGCGATCCACTTGGCGCTCTTCCAGAAGTACAGGTGCGGCACCAGCAGCCGCGCCGGGCCGCCGTGCTCCGGGGCGAGCGGCTTCCCGTCGTACTCCCACGCGATCCAGGCGCGCCCGCCGGTCAGGTCGGCGAGCGGGAGGTTCGCGGTGTAGCCGGTGTGCGCGTAGGCCACGGCATGGGTCGCCGACGCCCGGGGCCGGACGGCGTCGAGGAACGCGTCCAGGGACACGCCCGAGAACCGCGTCCCGAACTTCGACCACCCCGTCACACAGTGGATGGCCCCCTCGTACGCCGACGGCGGCAGCCGGTGCGCCTCGTCCCAGTCCCAGGTGCGGGGCTCCTCGACCAGCCCGTCGACGCGGAAGGTCCAGTCGGCGGGTGCCAGGTCGGGGGTGACCTCGGCGGACAGGACGGGCCAGTCGTCGCGGGCGTCGTACTGGCCGGGCGGCAGGCCGGGGTCGTCGGCGCGCGGGCGCCCCGTGAAGCCTCGGGTGATGTGCATGGCGGTGGTGCCTCCGGACCGGACCGGCGGTGCCCCGCCGGGCGGCTGTGCTCGGTGTCTGCGTACTCCACCGTACGTGCGGTGCGTCCTAGCCCCGCGGGCCGGGCCCGGATCCCGCGTTGTACCGCACCAGGTAGTCCGCGAACCGGGACAGGTCCTCCGCCGGCCAGTGCGCCAGCCGCTCCCCGAAGGCCGCCCGGCGGCTCTCGGCGACCCGGGCCAGGACACGGCGCCCGTCCCGCGTCAGACGCAGCACCTGGACGCGGTGGTCCCGCTCGCCGGGGCGGCGCTCGACGAGCCCGGCGCGCTCCAGCGCGGTCACCTGGCGGCTGACGGTGGACTTGTCCAGGGCGTAGTGGGCGGCCAGGTCGGTGGCGCGGCAGCTGCCGCTCTCCTCCAGGTGCCCCAGCAGCGTGTACGACACCAGCGACAGCTCGGGATGCATGCGTGCGGCCGCGGCACGGGCACGGCGGGCGAAGGCCGTCATCTCCCGCTGGATGGTCTCCACGGCGTCGGCGGTGTGCACGGGACCTCCCTCACGGCGCTGCCTGCTCCCTCCATGGTTGCATGCCCCAACCACGCCCCCTCGGCGACGGGCGGCCTGCCGGGCCGTGCCGCGCGGCGGGGTCGTCGGGTAGGGTTGCCGCCGGCTGTGGACGGACCCAGCCGCCGGGACCGGGGAGGTGAGACCCATTACCGCTGTGTCAGCTCGGGTGCTCACGTCCCGTCGTCGAGCGGATCGCCGGCCCTAGGCGACCGCAGGAGCGCCCTTCGGTTCCCGAAAGGCTCCGGGTTTCCATGCCGTCTGTGTCCTCCGTTCCTCCCTCCCCACCGTCCCCCCGTGACTCCGTCGTCGCCGCGCTGCGCGCGGCGGGCTGTGTCTTCGCCGAGGACGAGGCCGAGTTGATCCTCTCCACCGCGCGCACCCCGGCCGAGACCGCCGCCATGGTGGCGCGCCGCGTCAGCGGACTGCCCCTCGAACTCGTCGTCGGCTGGGCCGGGTTCATGGGTCTGCGCATCACCGTCACACCGGGCGTCTTCGTGCCGCGCCGCCGCACCGAGTTCCTGGTGGAGCAGGCCCTCGCGCAGGCTCCCGGTGCCACCGTCGTGGTGGATCTGTGCTGCGGCTCGGGCGCCGTGGGCGCGGCGCTGGCCGCCGGGCTCGGCCCCGTCGAACTGCACGCGGCCGACATCGACCCGGCGGCCGTGGACTGCGCCCGCGGCAACGTCGCCGCCGCCGGCGGCCGCGTCCATCAAGGCGACCTGTTCGAGGCGCTGCCCCCTGAGCTGCGCGGCCGCGTCGGCATCCTCGCGGCCAACGTGCCCTACGTCCCCAGCGACGAGATCGCCCTGCTGCCGCAGGAGGCCCGCGACCACGAGCCGCTGGTCGCCCTCGACGGCGGCACCGACGGCCTCGACGTCCTGCGGCGGGTCGCGGCCGAGGCGCCCCGCTGGCTCGCGCCGGGCGGCTGCGTCCTGGTGGAGACGAGCCGGCACCAGGCGCCGACCGCGGTGGACGTCTTCGGGCGCAGCGGCCTGACCGCCCGTCTCGCGGTCTCGCCGGAGCGCTGCGCCCATGTGGTGATCGGCGTCGCGCCCTAGCAGCCCCGCACCGGCTGGAGCCCGGTCGGTCCAGGGGCCGTACCGCGAGGAGGCGGTCGTTCTCTCCGCCCCGGACAGCGGCCTGGTGCGTTCATCGTGGACGAACTGCTCCACACCGTCCGCCTCACCACCAGGAACCGGACCGAGCCGTTTCTCGTCGGCCTGATTGCCGGCATCCGCAGAGTGATGACGACAGCGGTGTGCGTGTGGCGGCGCTCGACGCGGCCGGGAGTCCGCTTCCCGTTCCAGGAGGCGCGGCGCTCCCGGTCGCCGGAGCCGTCACCCACCCCGGTGCGCGGGTCCTGATCCGTCACCCCCAGCCGCGGCCGCCCGCACCCGATGCTCCTCGCGAGCGGAGCTGACGTCCCGTTCCAAGGGTGTGCGGCTCACTGCTGCCGCGAGGTCCTCCAGGGCCCGCTTCTGCAGTTCCGCCCCGCGTCGCAGCACCGGGCTCCGGTCCCCGGCGGTGCCCTCCCACGCGTCGAGCGCCTCCTCCACGCGCCGTCCCCAGTCCGGATTCCTGTGCTCGCGCACATCCTCCGCCGCCTGCGCGGTGTCCGCCTCCAGGGCCTCGGCGAGCCGCTCCGCGTCCGGGGCGAAACGGCTGCCGGCCCGCGGGACGTGGCTCTCCAGGAGCATCACTGCCCGGTCGAGTCCCTCGAGCGCCTCCTGCGCCTCCTCGGCCTCGCGCGATGTCAGACCTCTGGGGCCGACCGGTTCCTGCCTCGCCTGGTCGTAGGCCTCCTGCCAGGCGGCACGTGCCTGCCTGCTCGCCAGCAGGGCCCTGCGCATGTCGGCCCGATGCTCCCGGGTCGGTTCGGCGTGGCTGCGGAGCACCGCGGCCGCGTAGCGGCCGTCGGCGGCGAGCCAGTCCGCCAGCCGGCCCGGCAGCCGAGGGGTCTCCCATGCGGGGAACGCCACGTACGCCAGCATGGCCAGGGCCCCGCCGAGCAGGGTGAGCACCACCCGCTCCGGGACCGTCTGCTCCCACGCCTGGCCGCCCATGCCGAGCAGGAAGACGACGTACGCGGCAGTGAAGCACTGGGAGTAGGCGTAGCCGGTACGGAACAGCGTGTACGACAGGGCCGCCGCGACCACCGCCAGCGCGCCGAACACCTCGGCGTCCGGGCCCAGGGCCCGCACCATCCCGGTGGCGAGCGCGACCCCCGCCAGGGTCCCGGCGAGACGGCCCACCGCACGCGCGTACGTCCGGTGGAAGTCCGGCCGCATCACCATCACCGAGGCGATGGGCGCCCAGTAGCCGTGTTCCACGGGCAGCCGGGAAGCGATGAGATAGCCGAGCGTGGCCACCGCCGCCAGGCGGACGGCGTGCCGGAACACGGGCGAGTCCCGGCGGAGCTCACGGCGGACCGCACGGAGGACGACCGGGAGCAGCCTGAACATGGTCGGGCGCACCAGGAACCGGGCGCTCGCGGGGCCGGGCGGCGTAGGCGCCTTGTCGCGCGCCCCGCCGCTCCCGGCGATCTCCAGTGCCTCGGCGAGCAGTTCCACGAGCCGTTCGGCGGCCTGCCGGGCGGGCCCCTCCAGCACCTCGCCCTCCTCGTCAACGCGCAGGACGCCCGCGCTCGGGGGAGGTATCTCGGCGGGAGTGCCGCGGCGGATCGAACGGGCGGCCGCGTCCAGGACATCGGCGGCCGCGCCGAGCAACTCCCGTGCCCGGTCCCGCCCGGGTCCCTCCGCCGGGGCGCCGACGTGCGGATCGGCGAGCGCGGCGACGACCGGCAGAATGCGCTCGGCGAGGCCCCGGGGGCCGTGGAGGACGGGCGGCCGGGTGCGGGCCTGTGATGGCGTCACGGCGGCCGCGTCCCGGGCCGTCATCAGCGGCTCCGGGTCGAACGGCGCGGTCGGGTCGTGCCGCAGCCGGCGGGCGTGGTCAGCCACGGCGGCCAGAGCGTCGGCCAGCGCGTCCCGATGCGCCCCCCAGCGGCGCATCGGAAACACCAGGATCAGCACGGCCTGCGCCACCCCTCCGAGCGCGATGACCCCGGCGTGTTCCAGAGCTCGCCCGACGCTCGTGGGCAGGGTGATGGTCACCAGCATGCTGCCGACCGTCGTCGCTGCGACGATCCCCGCGGTCGATCCGAGGGCCCACGCCATCCCCGCGGCGAAGGCCCACACGCCCAGCACCGGGAGGAACGTCACGAGGCGCCCCGCCGCCAGGTAGCCCACGAAGGTACTGAGCGCCAGGCCCACGCCCGCGCCGAGCGCGATCACCTTGCGCGGACGCCAGCTGCGCTGGAAGGTGGCCGCACCCGCGGAGTAGGCACCGAGGGCAGCGGACGCGGCATACGCGGGGGAGACCAGCCACAGCGCCGGTCCGATGACGAGCGCCACCCCGGCAGCCGTGCGCAGCGCGAGCAGGGGCTCCAGCCGCGTCTCCTCGATCGTGAGCCCGGAGCGCGCGACCTCCCCGAAGGTCCGCAGCCACCTCACGGTGTGAGCCCGGCCGGAACGCTTTGCCGGGTCGAGGCGGCCCGGTCGGGGTGCGGCCGCCGGGCGAGGAAGCCTCCCGCCGGGCCCGAGAGCCGAGCGTCGGTGCATTCGCGGCACATCACCATGCGGCCTCACCAGTCCCCGGGTCTGCCTCGCACGGTCTTCGCCTCCGGCCCGGCGAGCATGCGGGGCCGCGGTCCGTCCTGCCGGGCCGGACTCCGGTGCTCGCCGCTGGTCCAGCCCCTGCCGGAATCAGGGTGACTGCCACCCGTCACCCGGACTGGTCCGGGGAGACAGACGGGCGGCGGTCCCTGGGTTCTTATCGCCTGCTGCCGTTGCCGTGTCCGTTCGGATGCAGGACCACCTTGGTCCAGCCCTCGTCACGGGCGTCGAAGTGCTCGTAGGCGGTGGGGGCCTCGTCCAGGCCGAGTTCGTGCGAGACGACGAAGCTCGGCTTCGCCTTGCCGCCGGCGATCAGATCCCGCAGCGCCCGGTTGTACTTCTTCACCGGCGCCTGCCCCGTGCCCATGCGCTGGCCCTTGAACCACATCATGCCGAAGTCGATCGGAACCTTCCCCTGCGCCTCCAGCTCGCCCTGGGCCTCTTCGCCGCCGGGGTCCTGGGGCAGGAACACGCCCACCACGCCGATGTGGCCCGTGAACCTGACCGAGTCGATCAGGCCGTTGAGCGTGATGCTGGCGTCCTCGTGTCCCTCGTGGTCGTGTGCCTGGTAGCCGACGCATTCACAGCCGTTGTCGGCGCCCAGACCGAGGGTGGCTTCCTTGACGACCTCCGCCGGGTCCTGCTCGGCGGTGTTGATCGGGATGGCCCCGAGCTCCTCCGCCTTGCGGAGCCGGTCGGGCTGGTGGTCGGCCACCCAGACGCGCCCTGCGCCCTTGAGCAGGGCCGAGTAGGCCGCCATCAGCCCGACGGGACCGGCCCCGAAGACGATGGTCTGGTCGCCCGGCTTGACGCCGGCCATCTCCGTGGCGTGATAGCCGGTGGGGAAGATGTCGGCGAGCATCACGTAGTCGGTCTGCCGCTCGGCGGCGTCCTCGCCCAGGCGCAGCGCGTTGAAGTCGCCGTAGGGCACGCGCAGCAGTTCCGCCTGGCCGCCCTGGTAGGGGCCCATCTCCGCGAATCCGTAGGCGGCTCCGGCGAGGGCCGGTTCCGGCTGCATGGTCAGGCAGTAGTTGGTCAGCCCCCGCTCGCACTGCTTGCAGAAGCCGCAGGCGATGTTGAAGGGCAGCACCACATACTCGCCGACCTGGACCTTGCGCACGGCCGAGCCGACCTCCACGACCTGGCCCATGTTCTCGTGTCCCAGGGTGCGGCCGGACTCGAACGAGGTGCGGCCCTCGTACATGTGCAGGTCCGAACCGCAGATGTTGGTGGTGGTGATCTTGACGAGGATGTCGCAGGGGTGCTCGATCCTCGCGTCCGGTACGTCCTTCACCGCGACCGTTCGCGGGCCTTCGTATACCGCTGCTCTCATGACTGCAGTCCCTTGCTGTGGCGGCATGACCGCACCAATGCGGTGACGAGACGGCGCGAAAGGCCTCACTCCCGGGCGTGGAACGCCGGGGGCGTGGGAGGCGGTCCGTGGCTCCGGCATGCCTCTGCGGGTCGTTCACCCGGATCAGGTGCAACGGCGCGGCCGGCGGCCTGCGATGCGGACTGCCGGCGGCGTGCCGCCCGGGTCCCCGTCGACCTCGACGCGAAACGAGCACGCGCGCATCGATCAGCAGGATCTTCTCATCCGGACGACCACCGGCCACCGCCGTGTCCCCGACTCGTACTCCGGCTAGTCCTCGTGGTCGTTCTCAAGCGTGCGGCGACGTTCCTGTTCGCGCTTGGAGTAGGCGGCCGCCCGGATCGCCTCGTCGCTCTCCAAGCCCGATCCCAGCGCGCCGCCCACGGTGGCGACCGAAGCGACGAACCAGGCCAGCGTCAGGTACTCCTCGGCGTGCAGCGGGGTGCGCGTCAGGGAAGCGAACACCTGGTCGTTGAGGATGAACAGCGCCCACACCAAGTTGATGACCATCAAGCCCACGTAGCAGACGAGCACCCCGACACCCACGGTCACGACCGTCGAGACGTTGTAGAGCCTGGCCCTCCGTCTCGCTTCCGGTGCGCCTTCTGCTGAGCGATGCCAGAGCTCCCCGTCCACGATCAGCCAGCCGATCATGAGCCCGACGGACCCGACCATGGCGATCACGAGCCGTGGCGCGCTCAGGGCCTCCGCGATGCTCCAGGTGGTGGAGTCCAGGGTGGCGATGGCCCCGGTGGCGAGTGCGGCCGCCAGGGCTTTCGACAAGCCCGTCACCAACCGCCACGGCCGGTTGGCGCGAACCATGCCGAAGAGTACTCGCAGGTAACCGCGCGGCCCCCTGGCGACGTACCGAAGATCGTCGGTCCCCTCCTCACCGATCGGGCCCGGACGAATGGGCGCGAGACGATTGACGAAGGGCCCCAGAGTCGTCCGACGTCGCGGAGGTGCCTCAGCGCCGGTGGTGTGCGGGCCCGCCAGGTCGAGCACGGCTTCTTCGACGGCCCGCCGGGCCCTCGTCAGCAGCCGCAGGCCCCCCAGTGAGGGAAGCGAGAGCAGCGCCAAGCCGTGTTCGTGATTCAGGTTCACCGCGAGCCTGCGGCCGTGTGAGTGCAGCGGAAGGTCGGTGAGGGCCACGACGATGTCCCAGTTCTCCGTGCTCCCACGGTCCATGATCCGGCGCATCAAAGTGGGCGGGTCCTCCGTCCCCGAGGTGAAGGGCTCACTGACCACCTCGACATCGAACCGTCGCCCCTGGCCCGACCTGTCGGCGAGCCGGGCGGAGAGTGTCCGGGCCATGCGCTGTGCGATCTCCGTCGGCGCGTACGGATCCGCCAGCAGAGCCACGACCGTAACGCCCTGAGACGACACCCGCATGAGTGGATCCTCCTCGCCGGCTGCCCCGCGATCCCAAGTGCCCACAGACGTCACCTGGGTAACGCCGACGCCGCGTGACACGCGGGCCCCCGCCTGCATCCGGCGGGACGGCCGGTGGGCGGGAAGAGCCGTGTCGACGGCGCGGGCCGCCGCTCACCGGCCTCTCCCCAGCGCTCTCCGGCCCTGCCGTCGGTCCGCACGCCCATCCAACGCCCCGGGCAGCCGGACGCCTGGGCCTGGCAGGGCAAGACGGAGAGGCCGATTGGGCCCGACATGCGCATGCGTTCGCGCGTCCCCGTCGGCCAGGCTGACTGAGAAGCCCAGGAGCCGGGAGCCACCCGGCTCCGCAGCCGGAGGTTGCCGTCATGACCGTGATGTCCATCGCCAGGTTCGAGAAGTTCTTCCGTGCGGCCGCAGGACTGAACGTCGACAAGAACGATCTCAAGCGCTACAGCGACTTCGTCGACGCCAAGCTCTACGATCTGCTGACCGTCGCCCAGGCCACCGCCAAGGCCAACGGGCGCGACGTCATCCGGACCTGTGACCTGCCGATCACGAAAGGTCTGCAGGAGAGCATTCACCACTTCCGGAAGATCGACCAGGAAGTAGAACTCAAGCCGATCCTGGAACAGCTCGCCACCCACCCCGCTCTGGACCGTACGCCCGATGAGGAGACCGAGGCGGCCTATCCGGACATCATCGGCGGACTCAGCCTGGCCCTCGCCGAGAGTTTCAAGATCCTCCACCCCGACCTGAAGAACCCCCGGACTCAGCACTGGGACGAGGCACGAGCCGTCTTCGACCTCCTGCTGTGAGGGGCGACCGCACCCGGGGGCGCAGGCACGGCAGGGCACATCCCAGCCTTCCGGACTGATCGGCCACCAGTTCGAGTGCCGGAGAGCTCAGATCGTGACGGCTCGAAGGTGTGGCTGCCCCTGACCGACGGGGCGGAGCGGCTGGGCGTCGTGAGGCTGAACATGAGCACCCTGAGGGCTCATACCACGGCGCTGCCGAACGGCGGCACTGCTCCTCGCACTGAACATGGGGCACGATCTGGCGTCCGGCCTTGCCACCTCTGCCGCCATGGCAGGCTGCCGTAACGCCCGACGCAGCGGGGCAGACCTGAACGAACTCGCGGGCACCACGGACGAGGCGCTCGCGACGTGGCTTCCGGAGCAGTTCTGGTGCACGACGTCAGCCTCGAACCCGGTGACCGGATTCTGCTCTACTCGGACGGCGTGGTGGAGTCACGCGACGAGGCGGGCGAGGAGTTCGGCCTGCAGCGCTTCACCGACCACATCATCCGGTCGACCGCAGCAGGGCAGAGCGCCCCGGAAGCGCTGCGCAAGAGGAATCCGTCGTATTTCATCGCTGCCTCTTTCTGCCGGGGTCACCGCTGGTCATAGGGCTCGCCCGGTGCGCTGCCGGGCCGGCCGCGTCCGTCCGTCGGCGCGTGACCGCCGCCGGCAGAGCTGCCTGGGGGGCCATGACAGGCCGGCATGAGCCATGTCCTCGTCCGCCAGGAGGGCGACGCGCTGCCCTGACGCTGCGCGCGTGGGTGCGGAGCAGAGGGGGGCAAGCGTTGAAGACGGGCAGAGGTGTGGCACGGGACGTCATTCACGAGTCACGTCATCCACGAGTCACCCCGGACGTCGGGCCTCGCCGGTCCGGCCGCGGTGCCGGACGGGGTCCGGAACCGCGGCGTTCGCGTCTCAGCCGCTGCTCCCGGTGCCTTCACTCGCCTCGCTGATCTCGACGTGACGGGGCTTTGCGACCCCGTTGGTACCGAACGGGCGCGGTCACTCCCATCGCCTCCTTCTCCTTCTGGTGATCTCGTCGCTCTCCGGGGTCATGCGAGCCAAGCGGACCCCTTCGGACGGGTGCGCGGGGCGCTGTCGGTGCCGCCGGGCGCGGCCGTGCGGCCCAGGCAGCGGTGCACGAAGTGGATGCTCATCGCGCCCTCGCCGACCGCGGAGGCCACGCGTTTCACCGAGCCGCTGCGCACGTCGCCGGCGGCGAAGACGCCGGGCAGGCTGGTCTCCAGGGTCATGCAGTCGCGGCCCTGGCTCTGCCACACGTCGGGAACGGAGCGGGCCTGCGCCTCCGGGCCGGTGAGCACGAAGCCCCGCGCGTCGAGGGCGAGCACGCCGGACAGCCACTCGGTGTGGGGGTCGGCGCCGGTGAAGACGAACAGGGCCCGCACCGTGAGCCGGCGGTGCTCGCCCGTACGGTGGTCGACCACGTCGACGGCCTCCAGCGTCGTGTCGCCGAGTGCCTCGGTCATCTCGGTGCGCAGCAGCACGCGCACCCGCGGGTGGCGCTCGACCTGATCGATCAGGTAGCGGGACATGTGCGCCTCCAGGCTCGGCCCACGGACGAGCAGATGCACCCGCGGTGCGTACCCGGCCAGGAAGAGCACGGCCTGGCCCGCGGAGTTGCCGCCTCCGACGACGGCCACCGGGTCGGTGCGGCACTGCTGGGCTTCGTAGACGGTCGCCGAGTAGTGGACGCTCGTTCCCTCCAGGCGTTCGATGCCGGGCACGTGGAGGCGGCGGTAGCGGGCGCCGGTGGCCAGGACGACGGCGCGGGCGGTGATCTCGCTGCCGTCGGCGAACCCGACGGCGTAGTGGCCGTCCCGCGGTTCGAGGCGGGCCGCCTCCGCCGGGACGCTGATCCGGGCGCCGAACTTGCCGGCCTGGAGCACGGCGCGGTCGGTGAGTTCGGCGCCGGAGATGCCGGAAGGGAAGCCGAGCAGATTCTCGATGCGGGACGACGTCCCGGCCTGGCCGCCGGTGGCCATCGCCTCGACCAGGGTCGTGCCGAGGCCCTCCGAGGCGGCGTTCACCGCGGCGGCGAGACCGGCCGGACCGGAGCCGACGATGAGGAGATCGCCGCGGCCGTTGCCCGACGGCAGGGGCGGCAAGCCGATCAACCGGGCCAGTTCGGCGTTGCTCGGATTGCGCAGCAGGGTCGTGTCACGCCAGATCACCAGCGGTGTCTGCTCCGGACCGACCGCGAAGCGGCGCAGCAGCGCCTCGGCCTCCTCGTCCGTCTCCAGATCGATCCAGCGGTACGGCAGCCGGTTGCGGGCGGCGAACTCACGCAGCCGCCGGGTGTCGGGCGAATAGCGCGAGCCGACGATGCGGAATCCGGCGCCCTGCCCGACGAGCAGGGCACGGCGGCCGAGGCAGGCGCGCAGCACCAGATCGCCGAGGACGGAGTCCCGGGTCACCAGGTCACGCAGCTGGTCCATGGACAGGGCGAGGACCTCACCGGGGTCCCTGACCGTCGCGGTGTAGAAGGCCACCTGCCCGTTCAGCAGGCCGAGTTCGCCGATGAAGCGGCCGGGGCCGTGCACCCGCAGCAGCCGTTCGTCGGGTGTGCCGTAGCCCTCGACGATGGCGACCGAGCCGCCGAGGACGACATAGAACGTCTCGCACCGCTCTCCCTCCCGGATGAGCACGTCGCCGGCGTCAACCGCGCGCCGCCGGCCACGCTGCGCCAGGCGGTCGATCTGCTCCTCCGGCAGGCGGGGATAGGCGCCGTAGATGTCGGCGGTCTCGAAGGGGACGCTCTCCTGCGTCTCGTCCGGCACCTGCGCTGCGCCGGGCCGCGTCTCGTGGCCGGACATCACACGAACGCCTCGTGGACGAAGCACCATCGCCAGTCCTCGCCGGGCTCCAGCGACGCCACGATCGGATGGCCGTCGGCGGCGGCGTGACGGCGCGCGTGCCGGTTCGGCGAGGAATCGCAGCAGCCGACGTGGCCGCAGGTCAGGCAGAGCCTCAGGTGGACCCACGGGGAGCCGAGCAGCAGACACTCCTGACACCCTTCGGGGGTGAGCGGCCGGACCGGCCGGACGAGCGCGAGGTGGGGGTCGGTTCTCAGGGTCATGGCTGTTCACCCGTTCCCGGCCGGTTCGCGGGGGGCGATCGACTGCTCCACCCACCGCCGCAGGACAGGGGCAGGTGCGGCACCCGCCTGACGGGCGATGGTCCGCCCTTTGTCGAGGACCAGCAGCGTCGGTACCGCCTGGACCTCGAACCGCTGCGCCAGGCGCGGGTTCTGGTCGATGTCGACCTTGACCAGCTTGATCTTTCCCGCGAGATCGGCGGCGACCTTCTCCAGCGCGGGGCTCACCATGCGGCAGGGGCCACACCAGGTGGCCCACAGGTCGACGACGACGGGCACGGTGGCCTGCTCGACGACCTCGGTGAAGTCGTCGTCACCCGCGTCGGCCGTCCACGGCAGCGGCTGTTTGCAGTTGCCGCACGTGGGGCGGCCCTCGGCGGCCACGGGCACCCGGTTGGTGCGCCCGCAGTGCGGGCAGGTGACGTTGGTGGCTTGCACGGTACTCATGCCGCCCTCGCTCCCTTGATGCCCTCGGGCTGGTCGTAGGTGACGACCAGCTCTCCGTGCTCGGCGTCCACACGGACCGTCGCGCCGTCCTGTACGTCGCCGCGCAGCAGGGCGCGCCCGACCAGCGTCTCCACCTCGTGGGAGATGTAACGCCGCAGCGGCCGGGCCCCGTACACCGGGTCGTAGCCCTGGTGGGCGATCAGCTCGCGTGCCGCCTCGGTGAGGTCGACGGTGATGCGGCGCTCGGCCAGGCGGCGGCGCAGTTCGTCGAACTGCAGCTCCACGATCCGCTCGATCTGCCGCTCACCGAGCGGCTTGAACAGCACGATGTCGTCGACGCGGTTGAGGAACTCCGGGCGGAAGTGCCCGCGCAGCTCACCCATGACCAGGGCGCGGGCGTCCGGCTTGATCTCGCCCTCGGCGGTGACGCCGTCGAGGAGGTGCTCGGAGCCGATGTTGGACGTCATGATGATCACGGTGTTGCGGAAGTCGACGGTGCGGCCCTGGGCGTCGGTGATGCGGCCGTCGTCGAGGATCTGCAGCAGGGTGTTGAAGACGTCGGTGTGCGCCTTCTCGATCTCGTCGAACAGCACGACCGAGTACGGCTTGCGGCGTACGGCCTCGGTGAGCTGACCGCCCTCCTCGTAGCCGACGTACCCGGGCGGTGCGCCCATCAGCCGGCTGACGGTGTGCCGCTCCTGGTACTCGCTCATGTCGAGGCGGACCATGTTCTCCTCGGAGTCGAACAGGGCCGCCGCGAGGGTCTTGGCCAGCTCGGTCTTCCCGACGCCGGTCGGGCCGAGGAAGATGAACGAGCCGATGGGGCGGCGCGGATCCCGGATGCCGGAACGGGCGCGGATGATGGCGTCGGCGACGAGCTTGACAGCCTCGTCCTGGCCGATGACGCGCTCGCGCAGGATCTCGTCGAGGCGCAGCAGCTTCTCGCGTTCGCCCTCCTGGAGGCGGGCGACGGGAACGCCGGTCCAGGCGGCGACGATCTCGGCGATCTCCTCCTCGGTGACGACCTCGCGCAGCAGCCGGTTCTGCCCCTGTTTGGCGGCCAGTTGCTCCTCCTCGGCCTTCAGCCGGCGTTCCAGGTCCTGGAGGCGGCCGTAGCGGAGTTCGGCGGCGCGGTTGAGGTCGTAGGCGCGTTCGGCCTCCTCCGCCTCGTGGCGGACCTGTTCCAGTTCCTGGCGCAGTTCCTGCACACGGCGGATCGCCTGCCGTTCGGCCTCCCACTGGGCGTGTTTGGCGTCGGCCTCACCGCGCAGGTCGGCCAGTTCCTTGCGCAGTTCCTCCAGGCGGGTCTTGCTGGCGGGGTCGGTCTCCTTGGAGAGGGCGGCCTCCTCGATCTCCAGGCGGGTGACGCGGCGGGTGATCTCGTCGAGTTCGGCGGGCATCGAGTCGATCTCGGTACGCAGCCGGGCGCAGGCTTCGTCGACGAGGTCGATGGCCTTGTCGGGCAGGAACCGGTCGGTGATGTAGCGGTGGGAGAGGGTGGCAGCGGATACCAGGGCGGTGTCCTGGATCTTCACGCCGTGGAAGATCTCCAGGCGTTCGCGCAGTCCGCGCAGGATGGAGATGGTGTCCTCCACGCTCGGCTCGTCGACCAGGACCTGCTGGAAGCGGCGTTCGAGGGCGGCGTCCTTCTCGATGTGCTTGCGGTACTCGTCGAGGGTGGTGGCGCCGATCATGTGCAGTTCGCCGCGGGCGAGCATCGGCTTGAGCATGTTGCCCGCGTCCATGGCTCCCTCGGCGGCGCCCGCGCCGACGACGGTGTGGAGTTCGTCGACGAAGAGCAGGATGTGCCCCTGGGCTGCCTTCACCTCGGACAGCACGGCCTTGAGGCGTTCCTCGAACTCGCCCCGGTACTTGGCGCCGGCCACCAGGGAGCCCATGTCGAGTGCGAACACGGTCTTGTCGCGCAGTCCTTCGGGCACGTCGCCGCGGACGATGCGCTGGGCGAGGCCCTCGACGATGGCGGTCTTGCCGACGCCGGGGTCGCCGATGAGGACCGGGTTGTTCTTGGTCTTGCGGCTGAGGATCTGGGTGACGCGGCGGATCTCGGCGTCCCTGCCGATGACCGGGTCGAGTTTGCCGTCCCTGGCCTCGGCGACCAGGTCGCGGCCGTACTTCTCCAGAGCCTCATAGGCCACTTCGGGGTTGGCGGAGGTGACCCGCTGGTTGCCGCGGATCCGGGTCAGCGCGCTCAGGAACGAGTCCCGGGTGATGCCGTGCTCCTTGAGCAGCCGTCCGGCGGCGGTGGACGAGCCCTCCTCGGCCAGGGCCAGCAGGAGGTGCTCCACGGACACGTACTCGTCCTTGAGGCGTTTGGCCTCCCGCTCGGCCGCGTCCAGCAGCCGGGACAGGCGCTGGGTGACGAACACCTGGCCCGGTGCCGCACCCGGGCCGGTCACCCTGGGCCGGCGGGAAAGCTCCTGACGCACAGCCGCACCGAGTTCCTCGGGCTCCCTGCCCGCCTGTTGCAGCAGCCGCGGGATCAGGCCGTCCTCCTGGTCGAGGAGCGCGAGCAGCAGATGCTCACCGTCGACCTCGGTCTGGCCCATGCGGACGGCGGCGGTCTGCGCCTCCTGGAGGGCCTCCTGTGACTTCTGGGTGAGACGGTTCATGTCCATGGGGGTGAGTCACTCCTCCTGCCGCGGTCGCGCAGTGCGGCTTCGAGCAGGCTGATGCGGTCGAGCAGGTCGAGCACCAGACCGATGGATGCGTAGTTGAGGCAGAGTCCTGAGCGCAGCCGCTGGACGCGGGCGAGGACCGCCGGGGCCGCGGGGTCGAACACCAGGTGCCCCGCGGCGTCGCGTTCGGCGTCGACCAGGCCGAGGGCGACGAACCGGCGGACCAGGTCGGGGTGGAGGCCCGCGCGGCGGGCCACGGTGTCCAGGGACAGCCTGGGCACGGGGACGAGCGCGTAGCGCACGGCCGTGGAACCGGCGCTCGTCCGTACGGGACGTCCGCCCGCCTCGGCCCGGGCGGTCCGGCCGCCGGTCGCGGCCCATGAGGGTCGGTCGCTCATGGCGTCCTCCTGGGGTCGTACGAAGAGGTGGCGGCGAGCTCCTCGAACAGCTCGCGCTCCCGGTCGCCGAGGGCGGGCGGCACCATGACGCGGAGTTCGGCGTACAGGTCGCCGTTCGCGCCGCGCGGGTTCGGCATGCCCTCGCCGCGCAGCCGCAGCCGCCGGCCGCTGGAGGAGCCCGCGGGCACCGTGACCTTGGCCGTGCCGCCGCCGGGGGTGGGCACCGGCACGGTCGCACCCAGGGCCGCCTCCCAGGGGCTGACCGGGACCTGTACATGGACGTCGCGGCCGTCCAGCCGGAACCGGGGGTGGGGCTGGATGCGCACCCGCAGGTACAGGTCGCCCGCGGGGGCGTCACCGCTTCCCCGGCCGCCCTCGCCCGCGAGCCGGATGCGCTGCCCGTCGGTGACGCCGGGCGGTACGTCGACCTCGTACCGCCGCGGCTGCCCGGTGGGGCCGGCGAGCGTGACGGTGCGGCGGCCGCCCCTGTAGGCCTCCTCGACGGTGAGCGGCAGCTCGGCCTCCTGGTCGGCTCCGGGGACGCCGCCCGGGGCAGCGCCGGCTCCGAACATGGAACCGAGCAGGTCCTCGATGTCGATGCCTTCCGCTCCGAAGCCGTCGCCGAAGCCGGCGTACCGCACACGAGAGCCGCCCGCGCCCGCGGTCCTTTGAGCGTGGAAGCCGCCGCCGGGTCCCGCGCCGGCGCCGACCCGCTCCTCCCAGTCCTCGGGGACCTTCCGGAAGTCCTCGCCGAAGCGGTCGTAGCGGGCCCGGGTCCTGGGGTCCGACAGGACGCTGTACGCCTCGTTGAAATCCTTGAAGCGTTCCTCCGCACCCGGGTCCTTGTTGACGTCGGGGTGGTACTTGCGGGCGAGTTTGCGATATGCCTGCTGGACCTCGTCCTGGCTCGCGGTCCGTGACACGCCCAGCACCTCGTAGAAGTCCTGTGCCATGACCGGTCACTCCCGCTTCGCGACCGTCACGGCGGCGGGCCTGAGCTGCCGTTCCCCGTCCCCGTAGCCCGGCCGCAGCACCTCCACGACCGTGCCCGGTGGGGCATCAGCGGCCTGGACGACGCCGACCACCTCGTGCCGGGCCGGGTCGAAGGCGACGCCGGTCTCCGCGTGCCGCGGGTAGCCGAGCAGTTCGAGGACGTTCACCCCCTGGTCGCGGACCGCCCGGACGCCCTCCACGATCGCGCCGGGGTCGGATCCCGCATGGGTCAGCGCCAGTTCGAGGTTGTCCAGGACGGGCAGGAAGGCGGCGGCGGTACGGGACCGCTCGGCCGTCCGCTCCCGCTCCAGTTCCCTGGCGTGGCGCTTGCGGAGATTGTCGAGGTCGGCGAGCGCGCGCCGCCAGCGGTCCTCGAGTTCCCTGAGCTCGGCCGTGTGCTGGTCCCCGGACGGTGCGGGGCCACCGGCCGCGTCGGGGCCGGGTTCCCCGGCCGTGCCGGACCCCGGCCCGGTCGGCGGGCTCGAGCGCGGAAGATCCCCTCGGGGAGGGCGCACGGCGCCCTCCGGAGCCGGGTCGGCCGGGTCCGGCACGGCCGGGTCGGATTCCCTGGGGTGGATCGGCATGGCGGTTCCTCAGTCCTTGTCGAACTCGGCATCGATGACGTCCTCGTCACCGCCACCGCCGCTCGGGCCGCCGCCGGTCGCACCGTCCCCGGTGGTGCCCTGGCCGGGACCGCCCGTGGCGGCGCCGGCCTGATGCGCCGCCAGCGCTGACAGCACCTGCTGGAGTTCGGAGGTCAGCGGACGCACCCGCTCCACGCCTGCCTCCTCCTTGACCGCCGCCCGGGCGTCCGACACCAGCATCTCGGCGCGTGCCTTCTCGTGCGCGGGCGCGGCGTCGCCCAGTTCGGCGAGGCGCTTGTCGACCTGGTAGGCGACGGCGTCGAGCTCGTTGCGGGCGTCGACGGCCTCGCGCAGGGCCTGGTCCTGGCCCTGGTTGCGCTCGGCCTCCTGGACCATGTGTTCGACTTCGCCGCGGTCGAGGTTGGAGCTCTCGGTGATGGTGATGCCCTGTTCCTTGCCGGTGTCCTGGTCTCCGGCCTTGACGTTGAGAATGCCGTTGGCGTCGATGTCGAAGGTGACCTCGACCTGCGGCTCGCCCCGCGGCGCCGGGCGGATGTCGGTGAGCTGGAAGCGGCCGAGCACCCGGTTGTCGGCGGCCCGTTCGCGCTCGCCCTGGAGGACGACGATGTCGACGGCCGGCTGGTTGTCCTCGGCGGTGGAGAAGGTCTCGGTGCGGCGCACGGGGATGGTGGTGTTCCGCTCGATGATCTTCGTCATCACACCGCCGCGTGTCTCGACACCCAGCGACAGGGGGGTGACATCGAGCAGCAGGACGTCCTTGACCTCGCCCTTGAGCACCCCGGCCTGGATCGCGGCACCCAGCGCCACGACCTCGTCGGGGTTGACGCTCATGTTGGGGTCCTTGCCGCCGGTCAGCCGGCGCACGAGGGCCTGGACGGCGGGGATGCGGGTGGAACCGCCGACGAGGATGACCTCGTCGATGTCGCTCTCGCCGACCTTGGCGTCGGCCATGGCCTGCTGGACCGGTTCCAGGCACCGCTCCACCAGGTCGCTGGTGATCTGCTCGAACGTGGACCGCATGACCGAGTCGGTGAGGTGCTTGGGGCCCGAGGCGTCGGCGGTGATGAACGGCAAGCTGACCTGTGTCTGCGTCACCGAACTCAGCTCGGTCTTGGCCTTCTCCGCCGCTTCGAACAGGCGTTGCAGCGCCTGCGGGTCCTTGCGCAGATCGATGCCGTTCTCCTTCTGGAAGTCGTCCGCGAGGTAATCCACCAGACGCCGGTCGAAGTCGTCACCGCCCAGGTGACTGTCGCCCGCCGTGGAACGCACCTCCACCACGCCGTCGCCCACGTCGAGGATGCTCACGTCGAACGTGCCGCCGCCGAGGTCGAAGACCAGCACCGTCTCGTGCTGCTTCTTGTCCATGCCGTACGCGAGGGCGGCCGCGGTCGGCTCGTTGATGATCCGCAGCACCTCGAGGCCCGCGATCCGCCCGGCGTCCTTGGTGGCGGTGCGCTGGGCGTCGTTGAAGTAGGCCGGCACCGTGATGACCGCCTCCGTGACCCGCTCCCCGAGCTGCCTGGAGGCGTCGTCGGCGAGTTTGCGCAGCACCTGGGCGCTGATCTCCTCGGGCGCGTAGAGCTTGTCGCGCACCTTGAAGCGGGCGACACCGCCCGGGCCCTCGACGACGTCGTACGCCACCGCCCTGGCCTCGTCCGGGATCTCGTCGAAGTGCCGGCCGATGAACCGCTTGGCCGAGTAGATGGTGCCCTTGGGGTTGAGGATCGCCTGGCGCCGGGCCAGCTGGCCCACCAGCCGCTCCCCGGTGTCGGTGAAGGCCACCACGGACGGTGTCGTACGGTTGCCCTCGCTGTTGGGCACGACGGAGGGTTCGCCGCCCTCCCACACGGCGATCACCGAGTTCGTGGTGCCCAGGTCGATGCCCACTGCCTTGGCCATGAGGAACTCCTCCCGGTGCGGCGGCACGCGCCGCACCTGCGGATCCGATCGTTCACGTACGGGCGGGAGGTCCGCCGACGTTGGTGGTCTGCGGCCCGCCGAGCAGCCGTACGGCCTCATCGGCGACCGCTTCGTCCACGACGCCGTCGTACCGGCTCGGCTCCATCGAGCGGAGCGAGGCGAAGTCCCGGCGGCCGCCCCGCAGGGCGTACGGCAGCAGACCGAACAGCGCGCCCGCGATCGCCCCGACGATGGCCACCCGCTCCATGGGAAACCCCTGGTCCGAGAGGTGGTCGACGGCGCGTTCGGCTTCCCGGTACGTCTCGTACGCGGCAACGGGCCTGCGAGGCTGCTCGGTCATCGCGCAGTCCTTCCTGCCTGTGTGCACGGCGGACCCGGCACACCTCAGACTCGCGAACCGGGCAGCTCCACGCCTGCACCCGGCAGGTCAAAGAACGAGGGAGCCCGTCCCCCCGCGAGCACGAGGCGAAAACCCCCGAGAACTCGGGTGAGCCGGTCTCAGCGGGGTAGGCGGAGTACGCCCACCTCCATGAGGGCTCGGGAAAGGGAGTGATCCCATGGTCGGCCGCTGGGCCCGGAACCCGCACCGAGGCCGTCCCGGCCAGGAAGGCAGCCTTCCGCGGAGCCGTCCGGGTGGCGCCCGGCGCTCTCGTGAAGCGGGTCCCGCCGGCACCTTCCCGGTCCGGGGGACCCGGCCCCCTCATGAACTGCTGGCAGTCTTCCGCGCCCTGTTCGACACCCGGAACGAAGGCGAGATCCTGCGCCTGGCCATGGACCACGTGTCGGCCCTCGGCCCGTACAGAGCCGAGGCCGGATACCTCAGGGTGCACGGCCACCTGGTCCCCAGCCCGCAGGGCGGGCCGGAGCACGCGGCAGCCGTCGACCGGACGGTGCGGGAGCTGACGGGGCGGGACGGCCCCGTGGCCGTTCCCGGCCGGTCACGGGGCCGGGCACTGGCCCTGCACGGACCCGGTGGACTGCACGGCTACCTCGTGGTGACGTCGCGCACCCGGCCCACCCATGCCCAGCACGTCCTGCTCGCCACGCTGGTACGCCTCACCGCCGCAGCCCTGTCGGTCGCCGTCGACCACCGCCGCCGGCAGGACGACGCGCTGGAACTGCACCGGCTGCGACGGGAACGCGCAACCCTCCAGCAGCGGCTGATCTCCCTCACGGCCGAGGCGGGATATGAGCGGGCCGTGCAGGACGCGTTCGCCGAGGCCGCGGCGTCGGGCGGCGGCGAGGAGGCCGTCACCAGCGCACTGCATGAACTCACCGGATTTCCGGTGCTGGTGGAGGACCGCTTCGGCCGGCTGCGGTCCTGGACCGGTCCCGGCCGGCCCGACCCCTATCCGGAACCGGACCCCGCCCGCCGTGAAGAGATGCTCCAGGAGGTCGCCCGCAGAGGCGGGCCCGTGCGCGTCAAGGACCGACTGATCTCCCTGGTACGCCCCCGCGGTGAGGTCCTCGGAGTGCTGGCCCTGGTCGACCCCCGGGACGACGCCGACGAGTACACCGTGTTCGCTCTGGAGCACGCCGCCACGTCCCTCGCCCTGGAACTGTCGCACCTGCGCCATCTGGCGGAGGTGGAGCTGCGACTGCGCCGCGCACTGGTCGACGACCTTCTGGGAGGCACGGACGAGGCGAGCGCCTACGCCCGGTCCGAGGCGTTCGGACACGACCTGCACCGCATCCAGTACGTGGTCGTCGTGCAGTGGAGGAGCCGGGCCCCGGACGACGCCTTCGCCCGGATCGTGGGCCGCGCGGCTTCGGCCGTGGGGATGCCGTCGCTGGTGACCCGGCGTTCCGACCACGTGGTCCTGGTCGCCGAGGGCAGGCCCGACGGCCACGCCTTGTACGAGACCCTCGCCCGGGAGACCGGCACACCGGACGGGACGATCGGGGTGAGTGCCCGCTGCGACACCCCGGGCGGTATTCCCGGCCGCTACCAGGAGGCACTGCGTGCCCTGGAGGTACGCCGCCGGTCTCGGAGCCGATATGGCACGACGTTCTTCGACGATCTGGGTCTCTACCGCATCCTGGGACCTGGGAACGAGTACCAGGAGCTGGACGGGTTCGTCAGGGAATGGCTCGGACAGCTCGTCGACTACGACGGCCGGCACCGTACGGCGCTCGTGGAGACCCTGTCCCGCTACTTCGACTGCGGCGGCAACTACACCGAGACCGCCGAATCCCTCGCGATCCACCGCAGCACGCTTCGCTACCGGCTCCAACGCATCCGCGAGATCAGCGGCCACGACCTCACGAACGTGGAGGACCGCCTCAACCTGCAGGTCGCGACCCGGGTGTGGAAGATCATGCTGGGCGGACCCCCTTGAGGCGCCCACGCACCGCAGGGCCGGCTCCACTCCGGGCCGGGGCGGAGCCTCCCGGTCCCGTGCCGGTCAGCCGGGTGCCGTGGCCCGCGCGATCAGCAACGCCACGTCGTCGAAGTTGTCCGGCTCGTGCAGCGTGCGCAGCAGCTCGTCGCAGACCTCCTCCAACGGCCGGTCGGGCCCGTCGAGCAGGGACAGCAGCGTGTCGAGCCGTTCGTCCAGCGGGTCGCGCCGGGTCTCGACCAGGCCGTCGGTGTAGAGCACCAGCCGGTCCCCGGCCTCCAGGTCGACGGTGGTCGTGGAGAAGGCCACCCCGCCCACGCCGAGCGGCACCCCCGTCGGCAGGTCGAGCAGCTCCGGAGGCCGCCCGGCCCGCAGGCGCACCGGCGGCAGATGCCCGGCGTTGGCGATCCGGCACTCCCGCAGATGCGGATCGTGGACGGCGTACACGCAGGTCGCGATGACCTGCTCGAGACCGGCCGTGATCCTGTCCAGGTGCTCCAGCAGCACGGCCGGGTCCAGGCCGAGGGAGGCCAGCGTGTTGGTCGCCGTCCGCAGCCGCCCCATGGCCGCCGCCGCGGGGATGCCGCTGCCCATCACGTCCCCGACGACGAGCGCGGTCCTGCCGCCGTCCAGCGGGATGACGTCGAACCAGTCGCCGCCGACCTCGCTCGTGGCCCCGGCCGGCTGGTAGCGGGAGGCGACCTCCAGCCCGCCCGTCACCGGCGGATGGCTGGGCAGCAGGCTGCGCTGGAGGGTGAGCGCGGTGTCGCGGGCGCTCTGGTACCAGCGGGCGTTGTCGATCTGCACGGCGGCCCGGGCCGCCAGCTCGCGCGCCAGCAGCAGGTCGTCCTCGGTGAACGGCAGGGGATTGCGGGTGCGTTTGAGGTCCAGGGCGCCCAGCACCTCGCCGCGCGCGATCAGCGGCACCGCCAGATAGGAGTGCACCCCGGCCCGGCTCAGCAGCCGGGCCGCCTCCGGGGACCGGGCGATGCGCGCCAGGTCCTCGTCCCCGACCTCCGGCAGCAGCACCGGGTTCGCCGTGCGCACGCACTGGGTGACGAGCCGGTCGGGCGCGTACCGGGCCACCTGCCCGGGCGGGTCGGCCGCCTCCAGCGCCTCCGCGGAGTCGTAGGCCTGGACCGCCAGGGCCCGGATCACCGCCGCCTCGGCCGGGCCGAGACTGGACTGCCGGCCCTGCACCACGGCGTCGAGCAGGTCGACGGCCGCGACGTCGGCGAGTTCCGGCACGGCCACCTCGGCGAGTTCGCGGGCCGTGTGGTCCAGGTCCAGGGTGGTGCCGATACGGCCCGAGGCGTCCGCGATGAGCGCCAGCCGCCGCCGCGCCGCCTCGGCCTCGATACCGGCCCGGTACTGCTCGGTGACGTCGACGATCGAGACGGCCACGCCCAGCACCGTCCCGAAGGCGTTCTCCAGCCGGTACAGCGAGACCGACCAGGCGTGGTCCTGGTGCGGGTCGGCCGGGGTGCGGCCGATGGTCGACTGGTCGACGACCGGCCGGCCCGTCCGCAGCACCCGGCGCGCCGCGGCCTCCAGGGCGTCGGCGTCCATCCGCGGCACCACCTCGCGCACCGTGCGGCCCAGGTGCTCCTCGGCCGGCACGCCGTTGATGTCCTCCAGCGCGGGGTTGACCGAGACGTACCGCAGGTCGGTGTCCAGCACCGCCAGGCCGATCGGGGACTGCGCGATCATCCGCGTCGACAGCGCCACCTCCCGCTCCAGCCGGCGCACGGTCGACTGGTCGGCGCACAGCCCCAGCGCGTAGACGTCGCCCTGGTCGTCGAGCAGCCGCATGTTGCGGAACTCCACGAGCCGGGTGCTGCCGTCCTTGCGGCGGACCGGGAACGCCCCGGCCCAGCTCTGCCCGGTGCCCATGACGTCCGCGAACAGCTTCACCACGAGGTCGACGTGCTCCTCGTGGACCATGATCCGGGCGGCGTACTGCCCGAGCGCCTCCCGCGCCTCGTACCCGAACAGCTCCTCGGCCTGCGGGCTCCACAGCACGATGCGGCCCGCGGAGTCCAGGACCACCGAGGCCACGCGCAGGACGTCGAGCAGCCCGCTGGGCCGCGCCGACCCGCCGGCCGAACGGTCGCCGCCGGCTTCGGCAGACCCGCTCGCACTCATCCCACGCCCCGCCTTCGCCGTTCCTCGCGGCACGCCGTCACGGTGCCCACACCCCAGTTCTACCGCGCGGAGCCGTCCCTCCGAGGCCCCTTCCGTCACCTTTCCGCATCTCCCACCCCGGCACGGGCCGCCCCGCGGCTTCGCCCTCATGGCGGGGCGGCGCCGGTAGTGCTCCCCGGAAGGTGGTGCTTTGCTGGGTAGGTCGGGCAAGGCGGCGGGGCGCCACGAGAGGAGCGATCACGATGGCCATGGACGAGGCACGAGCGCGCCCCCACTCCGTCTCGGTCGAGATCAGCGGGTGCAGTGTGCAGGACGCGCGGGTCGTGTTCGACACGCTGTGCGCCTGCTTCGAGTCCGACCGGTGCGCCGACGACGTCCCCGAGGAACTCGACGAGACCCGTCCCACCGTGTGGCTCGGCACCTTCGACGTCGCCGACGCGCACGAGGGCGCCCGCCCGGAGGCCCGGCTGTCCTCCTCGGTCGACGCCGACCTGTACGGCGGGTACTGGGCCGTCGAGCGGCTGCGGACCACCCTGGACTCGCTGTTCGACGTGCACGACCTGAGCACGGCCTCCGGCGACCAGGAGGAGGAACTGCACGTACGGCTCCAGAGCCGCTGACCGCCACCGACCGCCGCTGGACTCCGTAGCGGCGCCTCCGCAGCGCCGTCCGGCGTGCCCGCGTCGCGTCCGGACTGCCGGCAGGTCCCCGCCCTCGCCCCGCCCCCCGTCACGTCTCCGGGTCGGCGCGGCACACCCCGGCGCCCGGGGAACCGCCCGTGTGCTGCGCGGCACCGCCCGGCACGCGTGCCCGCGCCGCAGCTCACCGCGCCCGCCGTCCCCGGTTCCACCGCCCTCGCCACCCGGCCCTGCTGTGCCCTCTCCCACACCTTGTGCAACTAGTTGCATAAACCGGCGGTAGTCCTCTACAACTACGGGAACGACACCGCGCACGGAGGGCCCGATGAGCCGTTACCCGCACCTGCTGAGCCCCCTCGACCTGGGCTTCACCACCCTGCCCAACCGCGTCCTCATGGGCTCGATGCACGTAGGCCTGGAGGAGGCCGAGGGCGGGTTCGCGCGCATGGCCGCCTTCTACGCCGCCCGGGCCCGCGGGGGAGTGGGCCTCATCGTCACCGGCGGCATCGCCCCCAACGACGAGGGGCGGCCCTACGAGGGCGGCGCCAAGCTCACCACCGAGGCGGAGGCCGAGCAGCACCGCGTCATCACCGACGCCGTGCACCAGGCCGGTGGGCGCATCGCGATGCAGATCCTGCACTTCGGCCGCTACGCCTACCACAAGGACCTGGTCGCCCCCAGCCCCCTCCAGGCGCCCATCAGCCCCTTCCCGCCCCGCGAGCTCACCGACGCCGACATCGAGCGCACGATCGAGGACTACGTCCGTGCCGCCCGCCTCGCCCGGCAGGCCGGGTACGACGGCGTCGAGATCATGGGCTCCGAGGGCTACCTCATCAACGAGTTCATCGCCCGGCAGACCAACCAGCGCACCGACCGCTGGGGCGGCTCGTACGAGAACCGCACGCGCTTCCCGCTGGAGATCGTGCGCCGGGTGCGCGAGGCGGTCGGCGAGGACTTCATCGTCATCTACCGGCTGTCCATGCTCGACCTCGTCCCCGGCGGCTCGACCCTGGACGAGGTGATCACGCTCGCCAAGGCCGTCGAGGCCGCCGGGGCGACGATCATCAACACCGGCATCGGCTGGCACGAGGCCCGCATCCCCACCATCGCGACCTCCGTGCCGCGCGGCGCCTACACCTGGGTGACCAAGCGGCTCATGGGCGAGGTGTCCGTCCCGCTGGTCACCACCAACCGCATCAACACCCCCGAGCTCGCCGAGGAGCTGCTCGCCGAGGGCGCGGCCGACATGGTGTCCATGGCCCGGCCGATGCTCGCCGACCCCGACTTCGTCACCAAGGCCGAGGCCGGCCGCCCCGAGGCGATCAACACCTGCATCGGCTGCAACCAGGCCTGCCTCGACCACACCTTCAGCGGCCTGATCACCTCCTGCCTGGTCAACCCGCGCGCCTGCCACGAGACCGAGCTGGTGCTCTCCCCGACCCGGCTGCGCAAGCGCGTCGCGGTCGTCGGCGCCGGCCCGGCCGGACTGGCCTGCGCGGTCTCCGCCGCCGAGCGCGGGCACGAGGTGACGCTGTTCGACGCCGCGAGCGAGATCGGCGGCCAGCTCAACGTCGCCCGCAAGGTCCCCGGCAAGCAGGAGTTCGACGAGACGCTGCGCTACTTCCGCACCCAGCTCGACTGGCACGGCGTCGACGTCCGGCTGAACACGCACGTCACGGCCACCGGGCTCGACGGCTTCGACGAGGTCGTCGTCGCCACCGGCGTCACCCCCCGGACCCCGGACATCCCGGGCGTGGACCACCCGAGCGTCCTCGGCTACCTCGACGTGCTCCGCGACGGCGCCCCCGTCGGCGACCGGGTCGCGATCCTCGGCGCGGGCGGCATCGGCTTCGACGTCGCCGAGTTCCTCACCGACGGCGGCGACAAGGCCCACGAGGACCCGCGGACGTACTTCCGCCAGTGGGGCGTCGACATGGACTACCGCGGCCCCGGCGGCCTCGCCGCACCCGAGCGGCCCGCCCCGCCGCGCACCGTCCACCTGCTGCAGCGCAAGACGTCCAAGGTCGGCGCCGGCCTCGGCAAGACCACCGGCTGGATCCACCGCACCGAACTCAAGCACCGCGGCGTCACCATGGTCCCGGGCGTGCGCTACGACCGCATCGACGACGCCGGGCTGCACCTCACCGTCGGCGAGGAGAGCACGGTGCTCCCGGTCGACACGATCGTGCTGTGCACCGGCCAGGAGCCCCGGCGCGGCCTCTACGACGAGCTGCTCGCCGCCGGGCGCAGCGCCCACCTCATCGGCGGCGCGGACGTGGCGGCGGAACTGGACGCCAAGCGTGCCATCAAGCAGGGCACGGAGCTGGCCGCGGCCCTGTAGGGGCACCGCGGCCCGTCCCTAGGATGACTCCATGTCACTCCCGCACGCGATCCTCACCGCCCTGCTCGAGAGGCCGTCCTCGGGCCTGGAGCTGACCCGCCGGTTCGACCGGTCGATCGGGTACTTCTGGTCCGCGACGCACCAGCAGATCTATCGCGAGCTGGGAAGACTGGAGTCCGACGGGCTGATCAGGGCCCTGCCGTCCGAGCAGCCGGCCCGCGGGCAGAAGAAGAGCTACGAGGTCCTGCCCGCGGGCCGCGCCGAACTGGCCCGCTGGACCGCCGCCTCCCAGGACCCCAAGCCGCACCGCGACCCGCTGCTGCTGCGGCTGCGGGCCGCGGCCGTGGTCGGCACCGCCGGTCTGGAGGCCGATCTGCGCCGCCATCTGGAGCTGCACGAGAAGCAGCTGGCGGAGTACCGGGAGATCGACAAGCGAGACTTCCCGCCCGGCCGGGACAGCGCCGAGGACCGGCTGCGGCATCTGGTCCTGCAGGCCGGCATCGACCTGGAGACGTTCTGGACCCAGTGGCTCAGGCGGGCCCTGGCGGACTTCGCCGAGCTGCCCGAGACCCGGCCGGCCCGCCCCGCCCGGCCCCGGGCATGACGACGCCCCGCCCGGCCCCGGGCATGACGACGGCCCGCCCGGCCGGAGCGCTTCGGCCAGGCGGGCCGCCGTCCGCACCGGGTCAGAGCCGGTACGGCTTGTTGCGCCGGCGCAGGTACCAGGCGGTCGCGATGAGACCGGACCCGACCAGCGTGCCGCCCGCCACCAGGGTGACGGTGCCGTAGTCCGTCGAGCTGCCGCCGAACCCGCCCATGACGCCCCGCGACGGCGAGGGCGACGGGGTCGCGGACCGCGAGGGGGTGGGGGAGGCGGTGGACACCACGACGGACTGCGTGCCCGCGGTGGTGCCGTCGGAGCAGATGACGATGACGGTGTACGTGCCCGGGGTGACGTTCGACCAGGCGGCCGACTGGTTCGTGGCCGTCCCCGACAGGGTCACCTGGCGGCCCTGGGCGAAGCTGCCCTGGCTGCTGGTCAGCAGGGAGGCGGTGCCCCAGCTGCCGTTGATCTGGGTGCAGGAGGTGGTCGTGACCGACACCGTGGAACCCGTGGTGCTGACGGAGATGCCCGGGCCCGCGGCAGCGGGCACCGCCGCCAGAGCAAGGGGCAGCGCGGCGGCGGCCACGGTCAGGCCGGAGCGGAGAACTGACGATGAGTTGCGCATGTGGACTGCCCTCCGGCGGCACGGTTGGCGGTACATCCCTAGCGCCGCCGAGGGTCGGGAACGCCCGTGCTGCCTCAGGGTCAGCCAAAGCGCCCGGCGTCCGCGCCGCACGCCGGGTGCCGCCGTGCAGGTGACGGCGGGTCCGTCCGGGCGAGGGCCGGGGAGGTCCTCAGCGCTTCCCGCCGGTGGTCACGGTCCGCTCCTGCGAGAAGCCTCCCCAGGTGCCGTCCGGCAGCATCGCCCGGATGCGGACACGGTGGGTCCGGCCGGGCTCCCGCCCCACGTAGAAGCTGTAGGTCGCCCGGTCGCGCGGGGGGTTCCCGCCGAACACGAGGGACGTGGCCGTGCGGCCGTCCAGCCGCACCTCGTACTCGGTGACCACGCCGTCCACCCGCGGCGGCACCCAGCTCAGATCGAGGTGGTACGCCCCGTCCTCGCGGTGGCTCGCCGCCCGGAAGCCGGTGGGCGCGGTGCCGCGGCCGTCGCCGGTGCCCGGGGTGGTGAGGCGGACGGCGGCACTGGCGGGGGAGACGTTGCCGGCGGCGTCCCGGGCCCGGACGCTGAACACGTAGTCCGTGCCGGGCCGCAGCCCCGTGACCACGGTGGCCGTCTGGTTCCCGCCCACACTGTGGATCTTCGTGTCCCCCTGGTGGATGTCGTACGACACCACGTCCCGGTCGTCCGTCGAGGCGGACCAGGACAACTGGACGGCCCGGCTGCCGGCCGCCCGCCCGCGGGGCGCCGCCGGGCGGGCCGGGGGCGTGCGGTCGTCCGCCGCGGCCGCGGGTGTGGTCGCCCGGACCTCGCGGCTGGGCGGTCCGAGCCGCCCGTCGGCGTCGCGGGCCCGCACGGAGAAGACGTACGTGGTGGAGGGACGCAGCCTGGTGACGTCCACCATGTGCTCCGCACCGGGCACTTCCCTGACCTTCGTGGTGCCCCGATACACCTCGTAGCCCTCGGCCCGCGCGGTGGCGTTCCACATGACGTGCACGCTCGTCGCGCTGCCCGCCTCGGCGGTGACCCCGGTGGGCGCGCCGGGAGGTGAACCGCCGTCGCCGCGGCCGGTTCCGGCCCAGCCGCAGGAGGTGACGAGCGTGAGCGTCGCGCAGAGCACGGCGCAACGGCGAGGGGCGATGAGGCGTCGCACGGCACAGCCTCCCGGGACGGCACTCGGGAATGGTCCGGACCAATATGACGTGACTGACGCGATCACATCAAGAGGGCGTCGGGAGGCGCGGTGGGTGCTGTCCGTGCACAGGTGGCACCCCATGGTGCGCGACCACCCCCAGGGGTTACGTATGCTGATATTCCGTTCGGTCGAACTCCTGACGCACGTCGAGGAGTTCGGACCTGTCGCGCGGACCGCTGTCGTCGCAGATCCCGCGCCGGTGCGGGCGGCCGGGCGGCCCGGGTCTCACACGGACTCAGGCGCCCGGCCCCCGTCGTGGGTTGACGGGGTGCACCGTCCGGCCCCCCAGAGGTGGACGGGTGATCGCCCCGGGGCCAGATTGGGCTGAGTGCCCGTCAGGTCCCCGACGAGAGGCTCCCGTATCGTGCGTGTCCAGTCGCTCACCCTGGCCGCGGCCAGCGTCGCCCTGCTCGCCCCGTCCACAGCCCCCGCCCAGACCCAGGCGCACCCCCTGCCGGTGGAGTGGCGCGAGGGCACCGTCCCCGCCGCCGACCTGCTGGCCAAGGTGCGCGACTGCGCTCCCGTCTCCCGCGGCCGGTACCGCAGCGACAACGGAGCCCCCGCGAACATCCCCGTCTGCGGCACCCCGACGGCGGTGTTCTGGAAGGCGGACATGGACATCGACTGCGACGGCCGGCCCGGACCCCGCTGCAACCGCCGCACCGACCCCTACTTCGCGCCCACCACGGCGTTCGCCCAGTCCGACGGGCGCCCGCTGAGCGCCGAACGCCTCCCCTTCATCGTCGTGCCGGCGCCGAGCCGCATCTGGGACTTCCGGGAACACGGCATCACCGGCGGCTCGGTCGTGGCCGTCATCCACCGGGACCGGGTGCAGTACGCCGTCGTCGGCGACACGGGCCCGCAGGGCATCATCGGCGAGGCCTCCTACGCGACCGCCGAGGCACTCGGCATCCGGCCCGACCCGCACGGCGGCGGGGTGCCCTCCGGCGTGACCTACATCGTGTTCAAGAACAGCCGTGTGTCGCCCATCGAGGACCACGCGCAAGCCGTGGCGGCCGGAGAGCGGCTGGCACGGGAGTTCGTCGCCGGAGACCGGCCGGCCGAGGGCGCCGGGGCGGGGTGACGGCACGTCACGGACGTGCCGGAGGCCGGGCCCGCCGTCCTCCCGGCGTGCCCGGCCCCCTTGACCTGCGGCTGCTCACACCTTCCGGTACGTGTACGCCTCCGCGGCCGCCGCCTCCACCGCCGCCAGGTCGGCCCCGGTGGCGGCCGTGACGACCGCGGCCACGGCTCCCTCCAGGAACGGGGCGTCCACCAGCTTTGTCCCTTCGGGGAGTTCGTCGCCCTCCGCGAGCAGCGCCTTCACGGTGAGCACCGCGCTGCCCAGGTCGGTCAGCACGGCGACACCGGCACCGCGGTCGACGGACGCCGCCGCGGCGGCGATCAGCTCGGAGCTCGTCCCGAGCCCGCCGCCCTCGGTGCCGCCCGCCGGGGCCACGGGCACCGCCGTGCCGCCGCCCGCGAGACCCTTGGCCAGCGCGGCGACCGACGCGGCCACCTCCGCGCTGTGCGACACCAGCACGATCCCCACCAGCCGCTCGTCACTCATGGGAGGCCTCCACGAGGGCCGCGACGAGCAGCGCCGACGACGTGGCACCGGGATCCTGGTGCCCGATGCTGCGCTCGCCCAGATAACTCGCCCGGCCCTTGCGCGCCAGCATGGGCGTCGTCGCCACGGCACCCTCCTCCGCCGCGGTCCGCGCCGCCGCGAACGAGTCGCCGAGCGCGTCCACCGCGGGCACCAGCGCGTCGATCATGGTCTTGTCGCCCGGCGCGGCCCCGCCGAGTGTCATGACCGCCTCCACCCCGGTCCGCAGCGCCGAGGCCAGCTGCTCGGCGCTCACCTCGGCGGCGTCGCCGAGCGCCTTGCCGGTGCGGCGCAGCAGCGTCCCGTACAGCGGCCCCGAAGCGCCGCCGACCGTCGAGATGAGCTGCCGTCCGGCCAGCGTCAGGATCCCGCCGGGCGTGCCGGGGGACTCCTTCTCCAGCGCGGCCACCACGGCCCGGAAGCCGCGCTGCAGGCTGGTGCCGTGGTCGGCGTCCCCGATGGGGGAGTCGAGAGCGGTGAGCCGTTCCGCCTCGCGGTCGACGGACGCGGCGGCCGCCGTCATCCAGCGGCGGAAGAAGTCGGCGTCGAGCACTGGGTCTCCTTGCCTGGTAGGTACGTGCGGATCCTCTACCCCGTCCGTCTCACATGCCCCAGCGCAGGCCCGGTGTCTTCACCGGCGCGTCCCACAGGCGCAGCAGCTCCTCGTCGGCCTGGCACAGGGTGAGCGAGACGCCCGCCATGTCCAGCGAGGTGACGTAGTTGCCCACCAGCACCCGCGCCACGGGCACACCGCGCGCGGCCAGCACCCGGTGCACCTCGGCGTTGAAGCCGTACAGCTCCAGCAGCGGCGTCGCGCCCATGCCGTTGACCAGGACCAGCACCGGATTGCGCGGCCGCAGGTCCTCGACCACGGCCTCCACGGCGGCCTCGGCGATCTCGCCGGAGGTCATCATCGCCCGCCGCTCCCGGCCGGGCTCGCCGTGGATGCCGATGCCCAACTCCAGTTCGCCGGGCGGCAGATCGAAGGTCGGGCTGCCCTTGGCGGGCGTGCTGCAGGCGCTCAGCGCCACACCGAAACTGCGGGAGTTCTCGTTCACCTGCCGCGCGATCGCCTCCACGCGCTCCAGCGGCATGCCCTCGTCGGCGGCGGCCCCCGCGATCTTCTCCACGAACAGGGTGGCGCCGGTACCGCGCCGCCCGGCCGTGTAGAGGCTGTCGGTCACCGCCACGTCGTCGTTGACCAGCACCTTCGCGATCTGGATGCCCTCGTCCTCGGCCAGCTCGGCGGCCATGTCGAAGTTGAGCACGTCGCCGGTGTAGTTCTTCACGATGAACAGCACCCCGGCCCCGCTGTCCACGGCGGCGGCCGCGCGCAGCATCTGGTCGGGCACGGGGGAGGTGAACACCTCGCCCGGACAGGCCGCCGACAGCATGCCGGGACCCACGAAACCACCGTGCAGCGGCTCGTGCCCCGAGCCGCCGCCCGAGACCAGCCCCACCTTTCCGGCCACGGGAGCGTCCCGCCGCACGATCACCCGGTTCTCCACGTCCACGGTCAGCTCCGGGTGGGCGGCCGCCATACCGCGCAGCGCGTCCGCGACCACGGTCTCCGGGACGTTGATCAGCATCTTCACGGGTACCTCCTGGGAAGAGGAGCAGATAGGCCCTGGCCCTCATTTTCGCAAGCCGGGATGGGTTAGGCCAGTTGTCGATCTTGCCTGTCGCCGCCGACCGGGGTGACGGGTCATCAGCTCCTAGGGGGGTCGGCCACGGCCTGCCGACTCGGTGCCGTCGGAGCGTACCGACCCGGCGACACCGCGGTCACGCGTCCGGAGCGCCCCGGGCGTGTGGCGGCGCGTCAGAAACGCTGTCCTGCCCCGGGGAGGGCGGCTCGTGCGGCGGACGGGCCGTCACACCGGGTAGGCGTGGGTCTGCGCCGCCTTGACCGTCGCCCAGACCTCCGCGCCCGGGTGCAGGCCGAGTTCGGCCGCGGCGACGGTGGTCAGGTCCGCGGCCAGGGGGAGTTCGCCGGTGAGGTCGGCGCGGATCTGGTCGCCGTGGGTCTCCAGCCCGGCGATCTCGCCGTGCCAGAGGTTGCGGGCGCTGGAGCCGGTGGGCCGGTCGCGGTGCAGGGTGACCGCGCTGGGCGGGAAGGCCACGAAGACCGGCCCGGACAGCAGCTCCGCGGTGGTGAGCAGCGGCCCGTCGGCGAGCCGGACGGTGTGGCCGTCGGCCTCGCCCCGGTACAGGTTCAGACCGACCAGCCGCGCGATGTAGTCGGTACGGGGATGGCGGGCGATGTCGGACGGGACGCCCTCCTGGACGACCCGGCCGTGCTCGACGACCACCAGGCGGTCGGCCAGGACCATGGCGTCGAGCGGGTCGTGCGTGACGAGGACGGCGACCGCCTCGAAGTCGGCCAGATGTCGCCGCAGTCGGGCCCGGACCTCCAGCCGGGTGCGGGCGTCGAGGGCCGCCAGGGGCTCGTCGAGGAGCAGCAGCCGGGGGCGTGTGGCCAGGGCGCGGGCCAGGGCGACGCGCTGGGCCTGGCCGCCGGAGAGCCGGCGCGGCTTGGTGCCGGCGTGGTCGGCGAGGCCCAGCCGGTCGAGCCACTCGGCCGCCCGCTCACGGGCCTGCGCCTTCCGCACGCCCTGGCAGCGGGGCCCGAACGCCACGTTGTCGAGGGCGGTGAGGTGCGGGAAGAGGAGGTAGTCCTGGAAGACGACCCCGACCGGGCGCGACTCGGGCGGCGTGCGGTCCAACTCCGTCCCGTCCAGGCGCAGATGACCGCCGCCGAGCGGGGTCAGGCCGGCGAGCGCACGCAGGGCGGTGGTCTTGCCCGCCCCGTTCGGGCCGAGCAGGGCGACGACCTCGCCGGGGGCGGCGGTCAGGGCCACGTCGAGGCGGAAGCCGCCCCGGTCCACCACCAGCCGGGCGTCGAGCCCGTCCGCGGCGGTGCCGGCGGGGACGTCGTGGTCGTGGATCCCGGTCATGTCCGGCACGCACGGCTCCTTCGCATCGCGCGGCTCGTTCATCCGGCCCTCATCCACCGGTCCCGCAGTCCCGCCAGCACCGCGACCGACACCGCCAGCAGCACCAGGCTCAGGGCGATCGCCGCCTCCGGGTCGCTCTGCAGGGCCAGGTAGACGGCCAGCGGCATCGTCTGGGTGCGGCCGGGGAAGTTGCCCGCGAACGTGATCGTCGCGCCGAACTCGCCCAGCGCCCGCGCCCAGGCCAGGACCGCGCCCGCCGCGATGCCCGGGGCGATCAGCGGCAGCGTGACCCGGCGGAACGCGGTGAAGCGGGAGGCGCCCAGGGTGGCGGCGGCCTCCTCGTAGCGCGGGTCGGCGGCCCGCAGCGTCCCCTCGACGCTGATGACCAGGAACGGCATCGCCACGAACGCCTCGGCGACCACCACCCCGGCCGTGGTGAACGGCAGCGTGATCCCGAACCACGCGTCCAGCCACTGCCCGACGATCCCGTTGCGGCCGAGCGCCATCAGCAGGGCCACGCCGCCGACGACCGGCGGCAGCACCAGCGGCAGGGTGACCAGGGCCCGTACGAGACCCCGGCCGGGGAACTCGACCCGGGCCAGCAGCCAGGCCAGCGGCACGCCGACGACCAGGCTCACCGCGGTCGCCGCCGTGGCGCACAGCAGGGACAGCCTGAGCGCCTGCCAGACCTCCGCGCTGGTCAGCTGCTCGGGCAGGCTCTGCCACGGCGTGCGCACGAGCAGGGCGACCAGCGGCACGACCAGGAACGCCAGGCCGGCCAGCGCCGGGAGCAGCAGCGGCAGCGGCACGCCGCCGCGCACGGGCCCGCGCCGCGCACCGCCCCTGCGCGTCCCGGTCCCGGCACCCGACGGGCCGCTCGGCGCGGTCACGGCTTCAGGAACCCGTTCCCGGCCAGGACCTCCTGGCCCTCGGCGGACCGCACCAGCGCCAGGAACGCCTTGGCGGCGCCGGCGTTCGGGGCGTTCCTGAGCAGGGTGATCGGGTAGTCGTTGACGGCGTCGGCGGCCTCGGGGAACGTCACGCCCTCCACCTTGTCACCCGCGGCGTGCACGTCCGACGCGTACACGACCGCGGCGTCGGCCTCCTTCAGCTCGACCTTCGTCAGAGCGGCCTTGACGTCCTGCTCGTAGGAGACCGGGGTGAGCTTCAGCCCGCTCGCGTCCAGCGCCTTGCGCGCGGCGGCGCCGCAGGGCACCTCCGCGTCGCAGAGCACGACCTTGAGGCCGGGCCGGGTGAGGTCCCGCAGGCCGGTGATCCGGTCCGGGTTGCCGGGCAGGGTGGCGATCCGCAGCTCGTTGCGGACGAAGGTCGCGGGTGTGCCGGCGGCGTCGCCCGCGTCCGTGACGACCTTCATCGTCGCGGGGCTGGCGGAGGCGAACACGTCCGCCGGGGCGCCGCCGGTGATGGACGCGGCCAGGGAGTCGCTGCCGCCGAAACTGAAGGTGACCTCCGTGCCCGGGTGCGCCTTCTCGAAGCGCTCACCCAGGGCCGTGAAGCTCTCCTTGAGCGAGGCCGCGGCGAAGACGGTCACCTCGCCGGACACCCGGCCCGAGCCGGACGCCGGGGACGCGTCCGGGCCGGCCGGCGAGCAGGCGCTCAGTGCCAGCAGGGCGACCGAGCCCAGGGCGGCCGGGCGCACAGGGCGGCGGCGGGTCCGGCGCGCGATACGGCTCATCACGGGTGGCACTCCCTCTGCGGACTCTCGGCGACGCCCATGATACTGCCGCAGATGCCAGGGGCGAGTCACCTGTGTCTTCGCATAAGCGGTACAGGACGCTCGTCAAGCTGGCATGTGCGTTCCTACGGGGCGCGGCCGGTGTCGTGCGGCCCGTGTCACGCCCGGTCGATGTGCACGTTCGTCGACTTCACCCGGGCGGTGGCCTCCACGCCGACCTCCAGCCCCAGCTCCTCCACGGCCTCCCGGGTCAGCAGCGACACCAGCCGGTGCGGCCCGGCCTGGATCTCCACCTGGGCGGCGACGTCCCCGAGTTTCACGGCGGTGACGATGCCGGGGAACGCGTTGCGCACGGAGGTGTACGACACGTCCTCCTCGCCGTCCCCGCTCCTGGCCAGCTCCACGGAGAAGGCGGCCAGATCCCGCCCGTCGATCAGCCGCCGCCCGCCCTCGTCCCGATGGGTCGCCACCCGGCCCGCGTCCGCCCAGCGCCGCGCGGTGTCGGGACTCACGCCGAGGAGCCGTGCCGCCTGGCCGATCGTGTAGGACTGCATGGGCGCCAAGATAAGCGATCAGGACCGGCCCCTCTCGGCCGCGGCGTCTCAGAGCGCGCTGCCGGTCTCCTCGGCCAGGGCCCCCACGAGGCGGTTCTGGAACCCCTCGTCGTGCACCGCGCCATGGGGCTGCCGCCGCCTGCCGTGGTACCAGTAGCCGCCGCTGGTCAGCGCCTCCGGGTCGTCGCTCGTCACGAGCCACTCCTGCGTGCGGTGGCCCAGTTCGAGGTCGTCCGGCGCGTTCGGTCCGCCCATCTTCGTCGGCACCCAGCCGGGATCCACGGCGTTGCTCAGCACCCCGGGCCGCAGCCGGGCCACGGCGGCCGCGAGGGCCGTGACGAAGAGCTTGCTGTCGGCGTACGAGCCGGCCCCGGCGCCCCGCCAGTCGACCCCCTCCAGCGAGGGCCGCCCGCCGTAGTGCGAGCCGCTGCTCAGGTACACCAGCCGGCGCGGCCCGCGCAGCAGGGACGTCAGCAGATACGGGGCGACGACGTTCACCGGCATGACGGCCGGCCCGCTCCACACACCGGCGTTGTGGATGACCGCGTCGAGCGGCCCGGACCCGTTGAGCTCGTCGGCCACGCGCCGTACGGCGTCCCGGTCGGTGAAGTCGCCGACCACGAGCCCCGCCCCGCGGTCCACCAGCGGGCCGAGCCCGGAGGCGCGCTCCCGGTTCCGGGCGTGCACCACCACCTCGTGCCCGCCGGACAGCAGGGCCTGGGCCGCGTAGCGCCCGAGCCCGTCCGCGGACCCGGTCACCCGGATCCGGCTCACGATCGCTCCCCTCCTCGCCGCTCGGCTCTCCTTCGAGCCTGTCACGCTTCGGGGATCTCCGCCGCGGGCCGGGGCCGGCCGGTCAGCGGGAGAGCAGGCAGGCCAGTGCGCTCAGCCCGGCGGCACCGCTGAGGACCGCGCAGGCCCCGGCCGTGTGACGGCGCAGCAGGGCGGCCCGCAGTCCGGCGTAGCGGCTCTCGTACTCCCGGCGCAGCTCCTGGGCGCGCTGGACCGTGCCCAGCAGCAACTGGCGGGAGACGTCGAGGCGCAGGCGGACGTAGTGATCCGTCAGTTCCTCGGACTGGGCCGTGGTCAGCCACGGCAGCCGCGCACACAGCTCATCGGCCTCGCGCCGGATGCGGTCGTGGTGGGCCTGGGCGAGCAGATAGCCCTCGGCCTCCCGGACCAGATCGCCCTGCCCGGCGGATTCCAGCGCCTCGTGCCGGCCGCGTCTCACGGCCGTTCGCCCTTGTGGCCCTCGATGTCCACGGCGTCGCGCCTGCCGGTGTTCTCCGCCTGGTCCAGGACGGCCACGTCCGGGTGGCGCAGGTCGAAGGCGGGGGACTCGGAGCGGACCTTCGGCAGGGTGAGGAAGTTGTGGCGGGGCGGCGGGCAGGAGGTGGCCCACTCCAGGGAACGGCCGTAGCCCCAGGGGTCGTCGACCTGGACCCGCTCGCCCTTCTGGGCCGTCCGGTACACGTTGTAGAGGAACGGGAAGGTGGACAGCCCCAGGAGGAAGGCGCCGATCGAGGAGACCGTGTTGAGGGCGGTGAAGCCGTCGGCGGCCAGGTAGTCGGCGTAGCGGCGGGGCATGCCCTCCGCGCCCAGCCAGTGCTGCACCAGGAACGTGGCGTGGAACCCGACGAACAGCGTCCAGAAGTGGACCTTCTCCAGCCGTGCGTCGAGCATCGTGCCGGTCATCTTCGGCCACCAGAAGCTGAATCCGCCGAACATCGCGAACACGATGGTGCCGAACAGCACGTAGTGGAAGTGGGCGACCACGAAGTAGCTGTCGGTGACGTGCCAGTCCAGCGGCGGGGAGCCCAGGATGACGCCGGTGAGACCGCCGAAGAGGAAGGTGACCAGGAAGCCGGCCGCCCACAGCATGGGAGGCTCGAACGACAGCGAGCCCTTCCACATCGTGCCGATCCAGTTGAAGAACTTCACGCCCGTCGGCACGGCGATGAGATACGTCATGAACGAGAAGAACGGCAGCAGCACCGCCTGTGTGGCGAACATGTGGTGCGCCCACACCGCCACCGACAGCCCGGCGATGGCGATGGTGGCGCCGATCAGCCCCGTGTAGCCGAAGATCGGCTTGCGGGCGAAGACGGGGATGATCTCGGAGATCACACCGAAGAACGGCAGCGCCAGGATGTAGACCTCGGGGTGGCCGAAGAACCAGAACAGGTGCTGCCAGAGGATCGCGCCGCCGTTCTCGGGGTTGAACACCTGGGCCCCGAAACGCCGGTCCGCCTCCAGCACCAGCAGGGCGGCGGCCAGGACGGGGAAGGCCAGGAGCACCAGCACCGACGTGAGCAGCACGTTCCAGGTGAAGATCGGCATCCGGAACATGGTCATGCCCGGGGCGCGCATGCAGATGACGGTGGTGATGAAGTTGACCGCGCCGAGGATCGTGCCGAACCCGGACAGCGCCAGGCCCATGATCCACAGGTCCCCGCCGACGTACGTGGTGCGCTCGCCGCCGCTGAGCGGGGTGTAGGCGGTCCAGCCGAAGTCGGCCGCGCCCTGCGGGGTCAGGAAACTCGAGAACACGATCAGGCCGCCGAAGAGGAACAGCCAGTACGACAGCATGTTCAGCCGGGGGAAGGCGACATCGGGCGAGCCGATCTGCAGCGGCATGATCGCGTTGGCGAAACCGGCGAAGGTGGGCGTCGCGAACAGCAGCAGCATGATCGTGCCGTGCATGGTGAACGCCTGGTTGTACTGCTCGCCGGAGAGGATCTGCAGCCCCGGCCGGGCCAGCTCCGCGCGGATCGCCATCGCCAGCGCCCCGCCGACCAGGAAGAAGACGAAGGACGTGATCAGGTACAGATGCCCGATCTTCTTGTGGTCGGTGGTCGTCAACCAGGAGACGATCACCTTCCCTCTCCCGCGGCGCTCCACCGCGGGGGAGGGAGAGACCGGTTCGGTGTAGGTCGCCATGCGCTCCTCGTTCGGCAGCAACGGTGCCCGGAAAGCCGGGCAGGGGTGGGCAGCCCGCAGGAACCTAGCCCCCGGCCCCGGGCGGCATCGCCCCGCGCCGCCCACCGCTGAGCCGAACGACCCCATCAATCACTCCTTCGGGGGGTGCCGGGCTCGTCCTGGTTTGCCCGGGTGGTGTGCGCGGCACTCGGACCCCGCACGGGCCTGGCCCGACCCGGCCCGGTCACCGGGCGGAACAGAGGGTGGTCGATGACGACGATCGGCGTGGAAGAGGAGTACCTGCTGGTCGACCCGGTCACGGGCCTGCCGGTGCCGCAGGCGGACAAGGTGCGCCTGGCTGCGGGCCTGGGGCGTCTGGTGGCCGACCAGGAGGTGCAGTACGAACTGCTGCAGGCCCAGGTGGAGGTCGCCACCCCGGTCTCCAGCACGCTGGAGGAGGTCGGCGGCCACCTGCTGCGGCTGCGGCACGCGGTCGGGGTGGCCGCCGAGGAGCACGGCTGCCGGATCGCGGCCTGCGGGACGCCTCCGGTCCGGCACGGCCGCCCGGTGGCCGTCACCGACCAGGCCCGCTATCGGGCCATGGTGACGCAGGCCCCGCAACTGGTGGCGGAACAACTCGTCAACGGCACGCACGTGCACGTCGGCGTGCCCGACCGCGAGGCGGGCGTGCAGGTGATGAACCGGCTCCGGGCCTGGCTGCCGACCCTGACGGCCATGTCGGCGAACTCCCCGATGTGGGACGGCCACGACACCGGCTTCGCCAGCTGGCGCACGGTGATCTTCGGCCGCTGGCCGGTCAGCGGCATGCCCCCCTACTTCCGCGACGCCGACGACTACGACCGGCGCGTGGCCCGGCTGCAGGAGAGCGGGCTGATCTCCGACTGCGGCCAGCTCTACTGGCTGGCCCGGCTGTCGTCGACGTATCCCACCGTCGAGGTGCGGTGCCTGGACGTCCAGCTGCAGGCGGACGAGGCGGTCATGCTCGCCGCCGTCACCCGGGCGCTCGTCGAGACGGCCCTGGCGGAAGCGGTCACCGGCGCGCCCGCGCCCGAGCACGACCCGGAAGTGCTCCAGGCCGCCATGTGGCACGCCGCCCGCTACGGGCTGGACGACACCCTGATCGGCCCGCACGGCCTGCCGCACCGGGCCGGTGACGTGCTGTACGAGCTGCTGCGGTACGTCGCCCCGGCACTGGAGGCGTCCGGCGACGCCCGGCAGGTCGCCTCCCTGGTGCACCGGCTGCTGCAGAACGGCACCGGCGCCGACCGGCAGCGGGCCGCCCTCGCGCAGGGGGGCCTGCGGGCGGTCACCGAGCTGATCAGCGCCGAGAGCACGATGCCGTGACGCGCGGGCAGCGCCCCTCAGGCCGCCGCGGTGTAGGCGGCGGCCACGGCGGTGTCCGGGCGGGCGTGGACGACCAGGCGGGTGCCGGCCGTGTCGGCGTTGTCCTCGAGCGCGCGGCGGGTGGGCGCGCTGCCCGAGACCACCGACATCAGCACGCCCAGCCGGCTGCACAGCCGGTGCACCCGCAGCACCACGCTGACCGCCGCGCCCGCCGAGGCCTGTTCGTCCAGGACGACGACCACCGGCGCGGGCCGGAAGGCGTGGACCAGATCGGTGATCTTCGTGAGGAGCGCGGCGCGTCCGCCGATGCCGGGGTCGCGATGGACCGTGATGACGAGTACTCCGTGATCGAGCGAATGGGAAAGCAGCACGGCCTCCGCGCCTCCGTTTCCTGCCTCGGCGGGTCGATGCACCATGGAAGTACCCGGGGGAAGCGCTTCGAAGCGTCGGTTCCACGCCGCATCGGCGCGGCCGCCGGAGCGCTGGTCCGTGACCCGGCCTGTGAGACCCCGATTCGCGGGTAAGCGAGCAGCGGGGCGAAGGAGGTGGACCGTGACGGAGCGTAACGGCGAGGGCGGCCGGCGGATGCTCGCCGAGCTGCTGAACGCCAGCCACCTCATGCCGATCGAGCTGCTCCCGGCCAAGGCGACCGAGTGCGCCCGGGCCGCCTCCTTCCACCAGGTGCTGATCTACGTCGCCGACCTGCGCCGCCACACCCTGTGCCTGCTGTCCGGAGAAGGGGCGGCCCCCGAGGGGCACGAGAGGGAGCTGCCCGTCGAGGGCACCGTCGCCGGGCGCGCCTTCCAGTACGGCGACGTCCTGCCCGCCGGGCCCCCGGGCGGGGACGCCTTCGAGTGGTGGGTGCCGCTGCTGGACGGGACGGAACGCATCGGGATGCTCCGGGTGAGCGCCGAGCACAACGACGCCGGGGCGCGGGCGGACATGGAGGCGCTCGCGGCCCTCATCTCGCTGATCATCGTCAGCAAGCGCGGCACCAGCGACACCCTGGCCAAACTGGTGCGCGCACGCCCCATGAGCCTGGCCGCCGAGATGCAGTGGAACCTGCTGCCGCCCCGCACCTACGCGGACGGCAGGGTCACCATCTCCGCGGCCATGGAACCGGCCTACGACATCAGCGGCGACGTCTTCGAGTACGCCGTCGACGGGCCCCTCGTCCACCTGACGATCTTCGACGCCATGGGCCACGACACGGCGGCGGGCCTGTCCGGGGCCCTCGCCCTGGGCGCCTGCCGCAACTCCCGCCGCCAGGGCGCCGACCTCCTCGGCAAGGGCGACGCCGTCGAGGCCGCCCTCGTCGAGCAGTACGGCCACCGGCGCTACGTCACCGGCGTCCTGGCCGCCCTCGACACCCGCACCGGCACCCTGCAATGGGTCAACCGCGGCCACCACCCGCCCATCCTGATCCGCGGCAACCGCTGGACCAGCCACCTCACCTGCCGGCCCTCCCACCCCATGGGCACCGAACTCGGCCTGCCCGCCACCATCTGCGAGGAGCAGCTGCAGCCCGGCGACCGCATCGTGCTCTACACCGACGGCATCACCGAGGCACGCCGGGCCGGCGGCCCGGAGTTCGGCCTGGAGCAGTTCACCGACTTCCTGATCCGCCACCACGCCGACGGCCTGCCCGTCCCCGAGACCCTGCGCCGCCTCATCCAGGCCGTCCTCGACTACCACGACGGCCGGCTCCAGGACGACGCCACCGTCTTGATGTGCGAGTGGATCGGCCCGCACCTGGAACCGGCCGACACCGCGGCCGTCCTGACGGGCCTGTCGCCCGACGGCACGCCCGAAGACCCCGGCTGATCCGCCGGCCGGCGCGGCATGCGGTCAGGATCTGACCGCGACTGCTGGGACGGTGGCCCGGCCGGACCACCCCGCCCCGGGCCGGCCCACGACTCCCAGGACCGAGGTGCCCCGATGACCGTGCTCGACACCCGGGCGCTCAACCGCGCCACGCTCGCCCGCCAGCTGCTGCTCGACCGCGCCGACCTCCCCGTGCACGACGCCGTCGCGCACGTGTGCGGGCTGCAGGCGCAGGAACCGCAGGAGCCGTTCACCGGGCTCTGGTCCCGGTTGCGGGCGTTCGACCCGTCGGAGCTGTCGGAGCTGCTGACCGGGCGGCGCGTGGTGCGCGCCCCCCTCATGCGCCGCACCGTCCACCTCGTCACCGCCGGCGACCTGCTGTCCTGGCGGGCCCGGCACGACGCCATGCTGCGCCAGCGGGTCCTCGGGGTCTACCGCCGCGAGCTCGCGGACGTCGACCTGGAGGAACTCGCGCGGGCGGGCCGGGAGGTGATGGCCGACGGCGTGCCCCGCTCGATGCCCGAACTGGCACGAGCCGTCGCCGCCCGGTGGCCGCGGGCGGGCACCCGGCCGCTGGGGGAGATGCTCGTCGCCGCGCTCCTCCCGGCGGTGCAGCTGCCGCCGCGCGGAGTGTGGCGGGCCACGGGGGGCGCGCGGTACGCGCTGGTCTCCTCCTGGCTGGGCCGCGAGGCCGACCCGCCGTCCCCGGACGGCTCCGACCCCGTGGGACGGACGCTGGTCCGGCGCTACCTCGCCGCCTTCGGCCCCGCCGCCTCGGCCGACCTGCGCGCCTGGTGCGGCCTGGCCGGACTGCCCGCCGCCGTCAAGGCCGTACGCGGGGAACTGGTCTCCTTCCGCGACGAACGCGGCCGCGAACTGCTCGACCTGCCGGGCGCGCCGCGCCCCGACCCCGGCACACCCGCCCCGGTGCGTTTCCTGCCCGCGTTCGACAACGCCGTCCTCGGCTACCACGACCGCGGCCGGATCATCGACGACGCCCACCGCGGGCTGTCCGTCGCCGGGGCCCGCCTCGTCCTGGTCGACGGCCGTGTCGCCGCCACCTGGACCGTCGCGGCGGACACCGTCGAGGTCACGCCGCTGCGCCGCTTCTCGCGGGCCGACCGCGGCGCCGTCGCCGAGGAGGGCCGGGCGCTGGCGTCCTTCCTGTCCGCCGGGGAGAGCGACCGGGTGCGGGTCGCGGCGTCCCCCGCGTGACGCGGCCGGCGGCGGCCGCCTGATAGGGCACGGGACCGTGGGGTACCCAGAGTGCGCCGCGGGCGGTGTCGGGACGCGCCCGCCCCGAGCGAAGGAGCCCGCATGGGACGCAGGGCGCAGCGGACGGAAGCGGCCCCGGCCGCGCGCCTGCGGGAGGCCGCCGCCGAGGTGTTCGGCTGGGACAGCCTCCTGCCGGAGCAGCTCGCCGCCATGGAGTGGGTGCTCGACGGCGAGGACACCCTCGTCGTCATGCCCACCGGGTCGGGCAAGTCCGCCGTCTACCAGGTGCCCGCGGTGCTGCTGTCCGCGCCGGTCGTGGTCGTGTCGCCGCTGCTGGCCCTCCAGCGCGACCAGATCGCCGGCCTGCCGGACGACGAGCGGGTGCCCGGCGCCGTCGCGATCAACTCCGACCTCAACGCGGGCGACACGCAGGACGCGTGGGACGCGTTGCGCCGGGGCGAGGTGCGGCTGCTGTACCTGTCGCCGGAGCAACTCGCCAAGGACGAGGTGGTGGAGCGGCTGGCCGAGGCCGGGCCCGCCCTGTTCGTCGTCGACGAGGCCCAGTGCGTGTCCTCCTGGGGGCACGACTTCCGCCCCGACTACCTGCGCCTGGAGCAGGCGATCCGGCGCGTGGGCGGACCACCCGTGCTGGCCCTGACCGCCACCGCCGCCGCGCCGGTGCGCAGGGAGATCGCCGAACGCCTGGGCATGCGCCGGCCGCGGCTGCTGGTGGCCGGCTTCGACCGGCCCAACATCGGACTGGAGGTCCGGCGCTTCCTGGACGAGGAGGAGCGGCGCCGGGCCGTGGTCGAACGCGCCGCGGCCGAACCCGGACCGGGCATCGTCTACGCCGGGACCCGCAGGGACAGCGAGCACTACGCCCGCGAGCTGGCCGCCCTCGGACTGGCCGCGCAGGCCTACCACGCCGGACTGCGCGCCGCCGAACGCGAGCGCGTCCACGACGCCTTCCTCTCCGGCACGGCCGACGTGGTGGTGGCGACCTCGGCGTTCGGCATGGGCATCGACAAGGAGAACGTACGGTTCGTCCTGCACGCCTCGCTGCCCGGTTCCCTGGACGCCTACTACCAGGAGATCGGCCGCTGCGGCAGGGACGGCGAGCCCGCCCTGGCCGTCCTGCACTACCGGTCCGAGGACACCGGCATGCAGACCTACTTCGCCGGGCGCACACCCGGCCGCGAGACCCTGTCGGACGTGGCCCGGGCCGTCCACGAGCATGACGGCGACGCCCCCGGCCTGGACGAACTGCGCGCGGAGACGGGCCTGTCCAGGAACCGCGTCACGGCCGCGGTGAACCTGCTCGAGGAGGCCGACGCCGTGGCCACGGGCGCCGAGGGCGACGTCCACCCGGCCCCCGGCGTACCGCCGGAGCAGGCGGCCGAGCAGGCCGGGCAGACGGCGCGGGCGCACCGCCGCACCGACCGGAGCCGGGTCGAGATGGCCCGGGCGTACGCCGAGACCACCGGCTGCCGCCGGCGCTTCCTGCTCGGCTACTTCGGCGAGGACCACCCGGAGCCCTGCGGCAACTGCGACCTCTGCGACGAGGACCGCGCCGGGCCCGGGGAACGCCCCGCCCACCCCGCCGCGGCCGCCTACCCCGTCGGCACGGAGGTACGGCACGGGCAGTGGGGTGAGGGGACGGTGCTCAGCGAGGACCAGGACCGCATCACCGTGTTCTTCGGGCAGGCCGGCTACCGCACGCTGGCCCTGGAGGCGGTGGCCGGACAGGACGGCCTGCTGACCGTGCTGCGCAAGCCGGGCGAGAACCGGTGGGCCGTGTGACGCGCCGCCGTCCGCGCACCCGCCCCGCACAGGACCGTCGGGCGGTCCCGGGAGCACACTGGAAGAGTGCTGCCGGTGCTCATGAGGGGGTGTCGGCGAATGAGGACATCCGAGCGCACGACCGTGCGGTGGTGGCGGTGGCGGAGCAACCCGCTCCGGCGCCGGGTCGACGTCGTCGAGGCCTGGGTGGTGCTCGCGGGCTGGGTGTGCGCCCTGCTGGGCGGGGCGGTCGCGGGGCTGGCGGCGGCGGGCGCCGTCGGGCAGGCCGTCGAACGGCAGCGCGCCGGGAGCCATGAGGTGCGGGCGGTCCTCGTCCGGGACGCGCCCGGCCCGTCCCCCGACCGGGCGGCGAGCGACCAGCGGGTGTGGGGCGCGGTGCGCTGGACCGCGCCGGACGGCTCGGTCCACCGGGACCGGGCGCGGGTCCCACCCAGGGCGCCCGCCGGGAGCACGATCCCCGTCTGGGTGGACCGCGGCGGCGACCCGACGAGCCCGCCGGTGTCCGACGGCGAGGCCTGGCTCCACACGGGCATGGGGGGCGCGCTGGCCGGCGCCTTCGCGGGCGGGGTGCTGCTGGGGGCCGCCCGGCTGGCCCGGCTGGGTCTGGACCGGTTGCGGATGGCGCAGTGGGACGCGGAGTGGGAGCGGATCGACACGCGGCGCGGCTGGAAGACGGGGTGAGCACGGGCGGCGGCGCACCCGCCGCGGCGAGGTGCCGACGCGTCCGGGGCGCTGACTCCGGGTGCTATCCGGTCCGGGGCGCTGACTCCGGGTGCTGTCCGGAGGGCTGCGGGACGGGGGATCCCGTCGGGAGCGGGGTGGCCGTGGGCGCCGTGGCTCCCTCCACCTGCCGGACCGGGCCGGGACCCGGCCGGTCACCCGTGCCCGGGCCGGCGGACAGCTGGGCCCAGGCGCCCAGGGCCAGGGCCACCGCGGCGGCGGTGGCGACGACCCGGCCCACGCGCCGCGTCCTGGCACGGCGGTCCAGGTCCCGCCAGGCCACGCGGACCCACAGGTCCTCCGGCTGCCACAGGTCGCCGACGGCGTACGCGGGCTGCGGCTGACGGCCGGACGCCCGCTCCTTCGCGGAGGGCTCCCTGGGCGCGGAGGCGCGTATGGCGGACTCGCTGTCGGTGAGGAACTTCAGCCACACCTCGTCGGGAAGCGGCGCGGCACCGTCCGGCCGGCCGGGCTGCCCCCGCCCGTCGTCCGGTTCGTCGGTGGTCATCTGCCGTCATCCCCTCTCCGACCGTCGGCCTGGTCAGTGCGCGGTCAAGATCAGTATGACGCCCGGGCCCCGCGGCCGCCGCCTCATCACGGCTGCCGCTGCGCCGCCGAGACCGACTTGGAACGTGCCGGCGCGGTCGCCCGCCGTCTACGGCACCCCCAGCTCGAACAGCACGTAGCCCGCGTACGACCCGGAGGCCAGGGCCGCCGTGCCGAGCACCGCGGTCAGGGACGGCCACCTCAGGCGGCGCAGGGCGAGGGCGAGCGGCACGAACAGCGGGAAGAGCGGCAGCAGATAGCGCGAGACGTTGCCGAAGATCTGCTGGGTGGCCATCACCATGAGGTACGACAGCACCGTGTAGACGACCAGCACGGCCGGAGGCCGCAGCCGCAGCAGCAGCACGGTCAGCACCGGCACCGCCAGCACCACGCAGACCCCGATGACGTCCTCGAACGGCATCGCGAAGAGATAGTCGAAGTGCCCGACCGGGATCGACGTCAGCACGTCGGCGGTGTGCACACCCCAGTCGAACTTGTGGGCCCAGGCGCCGTCCTGCAGCTTGGAGTAGCCGTTGAGGTCGCCCATGCGGTAGTTGACCCAGGCCAGGTAGCCGAACAGGCCCAGCGGCGCGATCGCGACGGCGGCCAGCGGGCGGCGCGGCCCGTCCTCGCGCCGGCGCAGCGACAGCACTGCGGCGACGGCCAGGGCGGCCACCAGCGCGACGGCCGTGGGCCGGCAGAGCCCCGCCGCGAAGGTGAGCAGGCCCGCCGTCAGCCAGCGGCGCGTCATGACGGCGTGACAGGCCCACGCGGCCAGAGCCGTGTAGAGGGACTCCGAGTAGCCCGACCACTCGGTGCCGGAGCCCGGCCAGACCGCCCACAGTCCGGCCGCGACCAGCCCGGCCCGGTGGCCGCCCAGCTGCTTGGTGACGGCGTATATGCCGAGCGCGGCGGCGAACGAGGCGACGACGGAGACCGTCAGGCCGGCGCCGTACAGGCCGAGTCCGGTGCCCTCCGAGACCAGGCGCATCAGCGTCGGGTAGAGCGGGAAGAACGCGGCCGAGTTGCCCTCCAGGGTGATCAGGCCCTTGGCGCCCGGGACCGGCGTCAGCGCCGGGTCGTAGCCGTGCCGGGCGATCTGCTGGTACCACCAGCCGTCCCAGCTGGCCAGCACGTCCCAGGGGTGCTCGCCGCCGCCGAAGCGCGGGTTCTTCTCGCGGAAGTCGCCCGCGGAGTCCAGCAGGTACATGAAGACGGCGAAACCGGCCAGCTTCAGCACGCCGTACGTCAGCAGCACCGGCCCGAGACGCAGGGCGGCCGCGCGCAGCCGGGCACGGAACTCCTCTGCGCCGCCCGGAACTTGAGGGTCGTCGCGGTCCGTGCCGACGGGTGGGCGGTGCAGCTGGGCGGTGCTCATGAGGCGGCGGGTCCCGTCGTGCGGCGGGAGGGGAACACCCAGGCCCGGAAGAGGAGGAAACGCACCAGGGTGGCGGCCAGGTTGGCGGCGACCAGCGTCCCGAGCTCGACCCGGTGACCGGCCCCGGGCGCGCCGTGGTGCAGGACCGCGAGCGAGCCGCTGGTCAGCGCCAGGCCGACCAGGAACGTTCCGAGACCCTTGAGGTGGTGGCGCAGCGCGCCGCCGCGGCCCCGCACCCCGAAGGTGAGCCGCCGGTTGGCGGCGGTGTTGGCGACCGTGCCGACGAGCAGGGCGAGCGCGTTCGCCGCCTGGGCTCCCGCCACCGGCCTGAGCGCGGTGAACAGCAGCAGGTGGCACAGGGTGCTGGCGAGCCCGACGGCGGCGAAGCGGACCAGGTGCCGGGCCAGTCCCGCCGGCACCTCCCCGGCCGGATCGCCGTCGCCGCGGCGCAGCGCGGCCAGCGGCAGCCGGCCGCGGGCCAGGGCGCGGCCGAGCCGGGCCATGCCCCGCAGGTCGGCCAGCGCCGTGGACAGCAGGTGCACCCGGCTGTCCGGGTCGTCGACCCAGTCCACCGGCACCTCGTGGATCCGCAGCCCCGCGCGCTCGGCGATCACCAGCAGCTCGGTGTCGAAGAACCACCCGCGGTCCTCGACCAGGGGCAGCAGCCGCTCGGCGACGTCCCGCCGCACCGCCTTGAACCCGCACTGCGCGTCGGAGAACCCCACGGCCAGCGTGGAGCGCAGCAGCCCGTTGTAGCAGCGGGAGATGATCTCCCGCTTGGGTCCGCGCACCACCCGCGAGCCGCGCGCCAGCCGGGTCCCTATGGCGATGTCCGAGTGGCCCGAGATCAGCGGCGCCACCAGGGGCAGCAGCGCCGCCAGGTCGGTGGACAGGTCGACGTCGAGGTAGGCGAGCACCGGGGCGTCGGAGCGCGACCAGGCCACGTGCAGCGCGCGGCCCCGGCCCTTGGCGGCCAGCCTGATCCAGTCCGTGCCGGGCAGTTCGGCGGCGAGCCGTGCGGCGATCTGCGGGGTCCGGTCGGTGCTGGCGTTGTCGGCGACGGTGATGCGGAAGGCGTACGGGAACGTCTCGCGGAGGTGGGCGTGCAGCCGCCGGACGGACCGCTCCAGGTCGTCCTCCTCGTTGTGCACGGGGACGACCACGTCGAGGACGGGATCCCCGGGGTGCGCGGGCAGGGGCGCCCGGCGCGGCAGCGCGGACGCCCGGCAGGCGGCCGGGCGGTCGATCAGCGGCGACCGCCGAACGGTTCTCATGGGTGCTTCACGGTCTCCTTCCGGCGCCGGGCGGGCCGGACGCCGTTTTCCGGGCATGCCGAAGACGCCCGTGGCGGGTGGTGCGGGGTGCGGGGCGCGGTGCCCCGGGTCGGGGAGGGCCGCTCAGGCGGCTATTCGAGGGAGGCCGACGCCGAGGGCTCCTCCGTCTGCGCGGGCGGGGACGGCGGGACGGTGGTGCGGGTGGGGGTGGGCTCGGGTGCCGGCGGCGCCGAGGTGGCCCTGGGCCGGGGAGGCTCGGGGGACTCGGTGGCCGGTGCCGGAACGGCCGGCTCGCTCGTCGTCGTGACCGGGGTGACGGTGGTGGCGTGGGTGGCGGGGGAGGACGTCGACGGCAGTGTTGTCGGGGTCCCGCTCGGCTCGGGAGACTCGGTCGGCGAGGGGCTGCCGGGCACCGGCGTCCGGCTCGTCACCGGCGGCGGCCGGTCGTCGGCGGGCGGCTGGGCCCGGGTGAGCATGCCGGGCAGCAGCGCGAGCCCGACGCCGATCCCGGCCACGGCCACCGCGGAGCCGCCCGCCCTCCACAGCAGCCGCGCCCGGCGGCGGGCCCGGATGCCCGCGTGCAGCCGCTGCCGGTGCTCGGGCTCGTAGGGGGTGTGCTGGTGGGTGTCGCGCAGCAGGCGCGACAGGTCCCGCTCGAAGTCGTCCATCGGTTCTCCCTTCACCCCACGGGCCTGACGGCGTCGGACAGGAGCGTGCGGAGCCGGGCGACCCCGCGTGACGCGTGGGACCGCGCGGTGCCCACGGGACAGCCCAGAGCCTGGGCGACCTGGGCCTCGGGCAGGTCCTCGTAGTAGCGCAGCACCACCGCGGCGCGCTGTTTCGGCGGCAGCAGGGCGAGGGCGGCCTCCAGCCGCGAGCGCTCCGCCACGGCGGACGAGAGGTCGCCCGGGCCGGCCCGGTCGGGCAGTTGCTCCACCGGGCGCTCACCCCACCAGCGGCGGCGGGCCGAGCGGGCCGCGAGCCGTACGAGCACGGTGCGCACGTACGCCTCCGGTGCCTGCTCGGCGACCTTCGGCCAGGCGAACCACAGCTTGACCAGGGCCTCCTGCACCAGGTCCTCGGCGCGTTGCCGGTCGCCGCCGGTGAGCAGCCGCCCGACATGGAGCAACGCCGACCAGCGGGCGGCCGCGAACTCGTCGAAGCCGTCCGCCCCCCGAACCTGCTCCATCCTCACCGTCCTGCGTCTCAGTGGCCTCCTACACCTCTCCAAAGACGCTGGACCCCTCCCCGCGATGCACTTCAAACCTGTGATCCACCTCACTTGTGCGCGCTCCCGAGCGGTCCGGGCCGGGAGGCGGTCCGGGCCGGGAGGCGGTCCGGGCATGGCGAAGGGCCCGTGCGCAGGCACGGGCCCTTCTTTCGGCAGGCGGGCCGGTCGTCTCGTGGACCGGCCGGGTTCCTACGTGCGGTCACCCTTCGGCTTGCCCCGCTGGTCGGGCGTGCCGTGCGGCGGCGGGCCGAACGGCTCGGGCGAGGTCGCGGGCGACACCGGGGAACCCGCCTGGCCCCGGCCCGTCTCGGGACGCAGCGCGCCCGGATCGCCGGACGTCGGCTCGGCGCCCGCGCGGAGCTGCTCAAGGCGGGAGCCGAGCAGCTCGGTCACCGGCAGCCGGTCGGCGTGCGACCGCTCGTACGCCAGCAGTTCCTCGACCTCGTCCTCGGACAGCGACCGCACACGGCTCTCCAGGCCGCCGATCGGCAGATGGTCGTAGTCGGGCAGCGGCAGGCTGTCGCGGGCGGGATCGGCCATCGTTCTCACTTCCCTGTGTACGGCGTGTACGACTTGCTCTCGCACGACGTGAGGGGCGGGGTGCCGCGGTGCGGCGGTTCAGTGGCCGCCGGGGCCGCCGCTGCCGAAGCCGCCGCTGCCGCCCCCGTTCCACCGGGGGCGCTCCCGCGACGCGCTCGTCCGGTCGCTCTGCCCGCCGTTCGCCTTCAGCTCGTGCGGCGTCAGACGCTGGTCGCTTCTCGGCACCTCCTCCGGCTCCCGGTGCTCACGCGTCTCACGGACCGGCCCTCCGTCGGGCAGCCGCGGCTGCTCCTCCGGGCGCGGTACGGGCGGCTCCCTGCGCTTGTTGCGATAGCCGAGGACGAAGGCTCCCAGCAGCAGAGCCACGACCACCACACCTGCCACGACCAGGCCGATTCCGAGGGCGCCACGGCCCGCGGCCAGCTCCATCCATGCGGTATTCATGGCACGCGGGTACCCCCGGACCTCACGGCGAACCGGCTCACCGCGACTTCGGGCGCGACCTTCGGGACGACCCGGAGTCCGAACGCGAGGACCGCGAGGACGGCTGCGAGGACCGGGTCCGCGAGCGGTTCTCCCCGCGGACCGCGTCCAGCAGCTCCGCCTTCGACATCCGCGACCGCCCCTCGACGCCCAGCCGCCTGGCGAGGTCGTAGAGGTGCTCCTTGGACGCGTGCTCGTCGACGCCCTCGCCGCTGCGGCCGCCCCGCTGCCGGGGCCGGGCCGACCGCGGGTCCGAGGGTCCCTTGCGGCCGCCCTCCTTGCGCTCCCAGTGGTCGCCGACCTTCTCATGGGTGTGCTTCAGGGCGCCGAAGGCCGTGCGGTGCGCCCCTCGCCGTACTGCTCCACCGCCGAGTCGTGCGCCTTGATCCAGGTGCGCCGGGCCTCCTCGGAGGACCGCTCCAGAGTCGAGGGAAGCTCCTCTCGCCCGGGCATGTCACCCACCTCCGTGTCTCGTCCTCCCGCGCCGGCCGGGTGCCCGTCGGGCCGGGCGGGAAAACCGGGCGGAACCCGTGCGGGGACCGGGTTTGACCGGTGCCGACCGGGGCTACCCGCGCGGTGTGACTTCGACGACATCCCAGCAGGAGCTGTTCCGGTTCCTGGAGGACCGTTTCGCGTGTGCGCAGGCGTGCACCGAGTGCGCCCGGGCGTGCGCGCTGCGCGCGAGCCTCGTGGATCCCGACGGCACCGAGAACCAGGAACTCGTCCGGCGCAAGGGCATCATGTGCGCGGAGGTCTGCGACACGACCTGCCGTGTGCTGTCCGAGCAGAACCAGGTCGACGAGTCGAGCATCCGCGTGCAGGTGGAGTGGTGCCGGACCGTGTGCCTGGAGGCGGCCCACGTCTTCGACCGGCAACCGGGAGCGGAGGACTCGGCGGCCGCCTGCCGCGCGTGCGCGCGGGCCTGCACGAACTTCCTCGCGACGCTGAACTGACCCGGCGCCGTCCGCGGTGCGGCCACGGCGGTGTGCGCCGACAGGACCGGCCCGCCGCTGACGTACCGTCAGGCGTTGCTCGGTCGGCCATGGCGGTGGGCCTGCTGGGCACCCTCGCGGTGCTGCACCTGGCCACCTCGAGCGGTGGTCCCGGCACGGGCAACGGGACGGGAGGGTGGGCGCCGTCGTGGCCGTGCTCCTGGGACTGCTCGCCCTGGCGATCGGCCGGCGGGCCCTCACCCGCTCGCGACGCGCCGGACACCCCGCCGGTCTCCCGGAGCCCGCGCGGGAGCCGGGGTCCGCGCCGTAGCGGCCGCCTGCCGGGACGGCACGGCCGCGCCGCCGGTGCGGCACCGCGCCGTCCCGCCGGTGTGTCAGGAACCGGGGTGGACCAGCGTGTTCCGGCTCGTCCGGCCGGCCAGGTGGTCCTCGACGTTGCGCACGGTCGTCTCGGCGATCTGGCCGACCGCCTCACGGGTGAAGTACGCCTGGTGGGAGGTGACCAGCACGTTCGGGAAGGTCATCAGCCGGGCGAGCCGCTCGTCGGTCATCACCTCCAGCGACTTGTCGAGGAAGAACACCCCCGCCTCCTCCTCGTACACGTCCAGCCCGACGCCGCCGAGCCGGCCGGCGCGCAGCGTGGCCAGCAGGGCGTCGGTGTCCAGCAGGCCGCCCCGGCTGGAGTTGACCAGCACCGAGTCCGGCTTCATCAGCTCCAGCATCCGGGCGTCCACCAGGTGGTGGGTGTCCGGAACCAGCGGTACGTGCAGGCTGACCAGGTCGGACTCGGCGAACAGCCGCTCGTGCGGGACGTACTCCATGCCGAGGGCCAGGCACTCGGGGTTCTCGGCGACGTCCCACCCCAGCAGGCGCATGCCGAAGCCGTGGGCGATCCGGGCGAACGCGGTGCCGATCCTGCCGGTGCCGACCACCCCCGCGGTGCGGCCGTGCAGGTCCCGGCCCAGCAGACCGTCGAGACGGAAGTCGAACTCGCGCGTGCGGTGCGCGGCCCGGACGATGCGCCGCCCCACGGCCAGGGCGAGCGCCCAGGCGAACTCCGCGACCGAGTACGGCGAGTAGGACGACACCCGGGCCACGCTCAGCCCGAGCTCCCGGGCCGCGGCCAGGTCGATGTTGTTGTAGCCGGTGGCCCGCTGGGCGATCAGCTCGGTGCCGCCCCGGGAGAGCTCCCGCAGCACCTCGGCGTCGAGGGTGTCGTTGACGCTGCTGAGCACGATCTCGTGACCGGCCGCGGTGGGCGCGGTGTCCCGGTCGAGGAACAGCTGCAGACACCGCAGCTCGCGCCGGTCGCCGAACGCCTGGTCGAACGCCGCCCGCAGCAGGGGCTGCTCGTCGGTGAGGACTCCGTACGCGATGATCTCCACGCCGTTCCGCTCCCGCTTCCGAGGGGCCTGCAGTGGTGTGCCGTGTGCCTCCGCAGCGAACCCTAGGCGACGTCCCGCGTCCGCGCGCGGGCGGACGGCGACCGCCGGGCCCCGGTCCGTCCGGGGTGTCAGTCGCGCCGGGACTCCGAGGCCCACCGCCTGCGTACGGCGTCCTCGTGCTCCGCCTGCTCCAGCATGGCGTCCACGCGGGCCAGCGCGCTCTCCAGGCGCGGGATCCACTGGCGGCGCAGCGCGCGCAGCCGCCGGCGGGTGGTGCGGGTCTCCGCTCCGACCGCGCGTGCCGCCTCACCGGCCGCGGCCGACTCGGCGGCCGCCCGGACCGCCTCGGCGTAGGCCGCCTCGGCCCGGAGCAGCGCGGTGTTCGCCGCGGGCGGGCCGTCCGGGGCCCGTTCGGGGACCGTGCACGACACGGCGCCCGGATGGCGCACCCCCATGGTGGAGGTCCAGTGCACCTCCACCGTGGCGCGGGGGGCTGCGGGCGGGGTGTCCAGGGCGTCCTCGCCGCTCAGCAGCAGTCCGCGCCGCAGCCAGGTCTCGGCCTCGGCCAGGCGCGCGTGCCAGCGATCCCGGGCGGCGGCGTCCTCGCGCAGCAGCCGGTCGTGCGCGGTGCGCAGGATGCGCAGCTTCTGGTCCAGCAGGTCCGCCCCGCGCCGGGCGACCTCCAGGCTGCGGGACAGCCGCATCCGGCCGGCCCGGCCGGGCGGGGTGCGCAGATCGGCCACGGCCTCACCCGCTCTCGTCGGGGAGACGGGCGGCGAGGAACCCGGCGGGCAGCATGGTCAGCTGGCTGCGCGGCAGCGTCAGCAGCACCCGCCAGGCCCGCTCCAGCGTCTCGTCCAGCGTGCGCGACTCGTCGCGCCGCTGGTCCACCAGCCCGTGCGCGAACGCCTCGTCGAAGTCGAGGTAGCTGCGGTCGGTCGGCGTGAGGGCCGCCTGGCCCACCAGGTCGGCCAGCTCCTTGACCTGGCGGGCGCGGGCCAGCGCCGAGAGCAGCTGGGCGGCGACGTCCAGGTGGTCGTCACGGGTCCGGCCGGGTCCGGCGCCCTTGCGCATCAGGCGGGACAGGGAGGACAGCGCGTCCACCGGCGGGTAGACGCCCCGGGCCTGGAGGTGCCGGGAGAGCACGATCTGACCCTCCGTGATGTAGCCCGTGAGGTCCGGCACCGGGTGCGTGATGTCGCCCGCGGGCATGGTGAGCACCGGCAGCACCGTGACCGAGCCCGGCAGACCCCGCACCCGTCCGCAGCGCTCGTACAGGGAGGCCAGATCGCTGTACAGGTAGCCGGGGTAGGCGCGGCGGGCGGGGATCTCGCCGCGGGCCGCGGAGACCTCGCGCAGGGCCTCGGCGTAGCTCGTCATGTCGGTCATGACGACCAGGACGTGGCGGCCCTGCCTGAACGCCAGGTGCTCGGCGACGGTGAGCGCGATGCGCGGGGTCAGGATCCGCTCGATCACCGGGTCGTCGGCGGTGTTCAGCAGGAGCACCAGCTCGTTCGCCGCGGAGCGCTCCTCCAGGGCGTCGCGGACGAACGCCGCGTCCGCGTGGGTGACGCCCATGGCGGCGAAGACCACGCAGAACGGCTCCCCGCCGGACGTGGACTGGGCGGCGATCTGCGCGGCCAGTTCCAGGTGCGGCAGCCCGGCCGCCGAGAAGACGGGCAGCTTCTGCCCGCGGACGAGCGTGGTGAGGGCGTCGACGGCGCTGACGCCCGTCAGCACCGGCTCGGCGGGCGGCTCGCGGCGCACCGGGTTGACCGGGCTGCCGCCGACCGCCGAGGTGCCGGCGGCGAAGACCGGCGGCCCGCCGTCGAGCGGCTCGCCGCGCCCGTTGCAGACCCGGCCCAGCCAGCCCGGCCCGACCGGGACGCGCAGCGGAGCACCCGTGAAGGCGGCCCGCAGCCGCGCCGGGTCCATGCCGGCGGTGTCCTCAAGGACCTGCACGACGGCCGTGCCCCGGTCGACCTCCAGGACCAGTCCGTGCCGCTGCGCCTCACCGTCGGGGGAGAGCAGCACGAACTCGTCCCAGCCCACCCCCTCGACTCCGTCGACCACCGCGAGCGGCCCGCGCAGTTCCCGTACCGAGGTGAACTCGACACGGTCCCGCTCCGCACGGCCGGCGCTCATCTCAGCTCCTCCAGCCGGGCCAGCATCGTGTCGCACAGGGTCCGCACCAACGGGGCGTCGTGCGGTCCGGCCTCCTCGCGGGCCCGCAGGACGGGCGAGAAGTCGACCTCCTCGATCCGGGAGGCCGGAACCCCCGCGCCGGCCAGCTCGTGGCAGCGGGCGACGACCGCCAGCACCGCGTCGGCCAGGGCCGCGGTCTTCTCCGGGCTGCTGTAGGCGTCCCGCTCCGACAGGGCGCTCTGCTGCAGCAGGCCCTCGCGCACCAGCCGGCCGCCCAGCACGCTGACCCGCTCCCGGTCGGGCAGCGCGGTGATGCCGAGCAGGTCGACCAGGTCCGCGAGCCGGTCCGCCTCGGCGAGCAGCTCCGCCACACGGGCCCGGCGGACCGGCCGCTCGGGGTCGTCCGCGGTCGCCGTGCGCCCGCCGAGCACCTCGGCGTCGCGGGAGAAGGACTCCGCCCAGGACACGGCCGGATAGTGCCGCGCGTACGCCAGGTCCCGGTCCAGGGTCCACAGGCAGCGCACGAAGCGCTGGGTGTGGGCGGTGACCGGCTCCGCCATGTCGCCGCCGGGCGGGGACACCGCCCCGATGACCGTGACCGACCCCTCGCGCCCGCCGAGCGTGGTCACCGCCGCGGCCCGCTCGTAGAACGCGGCGATCGCCGAGGCCAGCCCCGCCGGGTAGCCCTCCTCGGCGGGCAGCGCGCCCGTGCGCGAGGCGAACTCGCGCAGCGCCTCCGCCCAGCGGGAGGTGGAGTCCGCGATGACGACCACGTCCAGGCCCATGTCCCGGAAGTACTCGGCGACCGTCACCCCCGTGTGGACGCTGGCCTCTCTCGCCATCATCGGCATGTTCGAGGTGTTGGCGACGATCACCGTGCGGTCGGCCAGGCGTCCGCCGGTGCGCGGGTCGGTCAGCGCGCTGAAGTCGTCGATGACGTCGGCCATCTCGTTGCCGCGCTCACCGCAGCCGACGTAGACGATGACGTCCGCGTCGCACCACTTCGCGATCTGCTGGAGCAGCACCGTCTTGCCCGTCCCGAAACCGCCCGGCACCGCGACCGTGCTGCCCAGCGCCACCGGGAAGAGCAGGTCGATGACGCGCTGCCCGGTGTGCAGCGCCCGGGAGGAGTCCAGGCGTGAGCGGACCGGCCGGGGTCTGCGCACGGGCCAGCGCGTCGTGATCCGCACGTCGGTCCCGGCCACCGTCGCGACGACCGAGTCCTCGGCGTACCGGCCCGCTCCGGCGAGGTACTCGATCCGGCCGGAGCACCCGGGCGGTGTCATGATCCGCACCCGCACCGGTCCGGCGTCGTGGATCTCGCCGAGGACGTCACCGGGCGCGGCGTCGCCGCCCTCGGCCGCGAGCGGCACGAAGTCCCGCTCCACCGGCGCCGGGGGGCCGGCGTCGGCCGGACGGGGCTCCAGCCAGGCGCCCGTCGTCGACAGGGGACGCAGCAGCCCGTCGAAGATCCCGCCGAGCAGGCCCGGGCCGAGGGCGGCCGTCAGCGGCCTGCCCAGCGGACGGGCCGGCATGCCGGGTGCGAGACCGCCGGTGTACTCGTACGCCTGGACGGTGACGACGGTGTCCCGGATCGCGACGACCTCACCGGGCAGCCCCGCCTCGCCCAGGGCGACCAGGTCGTTCATGGCCGTCCCGCCCAGGCCCTCGGCCTGCACGAGCGGACCCGCGACACGGACGATGCGGCCGGCGCCGCCCGGCTCGCGTGTCATGGCGCCCACAGCTCCTCCACCTCCACCCCGTTCAGGGCCGCCGACCGGCGGGCGATCGCGGTCAGGGACAGGTCGAGACGGCGCCCGGGCGCCTCACCGACCACGCCGCCGTCCGCCGTCCGCTCGATCCGCGCGTCCGGTCCCAGCACCCGGCGCGCCCGCTCGGCCAGCCGCTCCCGCAGTTCCGCACAGGCCAGCTGCCCGACGCCGTGCTCCACCTGCCGGCACAGTTCCTCCCAGCACGCGCGGCGGGCCCGCAGCTCCCGGGCGCGGGCCGCCCGGCGCCGGCGCACCCGCCCGGCCGCCAGCGCGGCGGCCGCGTCGGCCTCGCCCCGGGCCCGCGCCTCGGCGAGGATCTCCCCGGCCCGGCCCTCGGCGTCCCGCAGCGTGGCGGCGGCGTCCCGCTCCGCGTCCGCCAGCAGGGCGCGGGCCTCCGCCCGGGCGGCGGCGAGCAGCCGCTCCCGCACCGGCTCCACCGTGGCGGCCGCTCCCTCCGGCAGCGTGGTCCGCGTCATGGCGGCATCACCGCGACCAGCGGACTGCCGCCCTCCAGCCGGCCGGTGCCGAGCGCCCGCGCCGCCGCCGGGGTGACGATCACCAGCCCGGTCCCCGCGGGCAGCCGGCCCCAGGCGGCCCGTACCGCGTCCGCGTCCTCGGCCGGCAGCACCACGACACCCGCCGTGGCCAGCCCCAGGACCCGCAGCCGTTCGCCGATCGCCGCCACGCCCGCCATCGCTACGCCTTCCCGATGAGGATGATGGCGACGACCAGCCCGTAGATGGCGATGCCCTCGGCGAGGCCGACGATGACCATGGCGCGGCCGAACAGCTCGGGGCGTTCGCTCAGCGCCGCCAGCGCCGCCGCGCCCGTGTAGGCGACGGCGATCGCCGCGCCGATCGAGGCCCCGGCCACCGCGATGGCGGCGCCGATGAGGGCCGCCGAACCGGAGCCGGAGCTCTCCGCCGCCGTCGTGGCGGCGTCCGCCCGCGCCGCGCCCCCGCTGAGCGCCACCAGCAGCAGCGCCAGGGCCCCCGCGAACAGCGCCCCGTCCGCGGCGAGGACCCACCGCAGCGCGGCTTTGCCGCGGCGCCGCAGCAGCATGCGGGTGGCGGCGAAGGCCGCGAGCAGCGCGGGCAGCGCGATCAGCCAAGTGGTCATGGTGTCACCTCCGTGCGGGACTGGGTCGGCACGTGCCAGGGCCTGAACGGCCGGCCCTCCGCGTCGAACACCCGGGAGAACAACTCGTAGAACTCCAGGCGCAGGGCCTGGACGCCGGCGACCAGCGCCTCCAGGGCGAAGGTCAGCGCGTTGCCGAGCACAAACACGAGCACCGCCGCGGCGAACGCCACCGGGCCCGCCCCCGCCAGGGCCGTGGTGCCCTGCCAGACGATGGAGCCCAGCGCCGCGTGCGTGAGCCCGAACGCGGCGAGCCGGGCGAAGGAGATCGTGTTGGACCCGATGCGGACCACCACGTCGAACAGCTGGATGCCGGTCTGCAGCGCCCCCGCCGCCCCGCCCCCCGACGTGGCGAACAGCCCCGTGCCGGCCAGCGCCAGCCCGGCCACGCCGACGACCGCCCCGCCACCGGCGAGGACCGGCGCGCGCAGCAGCACCCCGCAGGCGAGCAGGGCCAGACCGAGGAAGACAGCGGCCCCCGCCACGCCCGACGCCGCGTACAGGGCCCGGGCCGGTCCGCCCTCGCGCCACCGGTTGACGATGCCCGCCGCGTACGACGCCGCCAGCAGGACCGCACCGAAGGCCACCGCGCTGCCCAGCAGCCGCATCGGCTCGTCCAGGGGGTCCAGCCACAGCACCGGCAGCACACCGGTCGGGCCGAAGAACTCGCCGTACGCGACCCCCGCCAGGACGCTCGTGCCGCCAGCGGCGGCGAGGAACGGCCACGCCGGGCGCAGCGCTGGCCAGCGGCGCAGCCGCCCGGAGCGGATCAGCAACGCGCCGAGGAGCAGCAGCAGCCCGTGACCGGCGTCGCCGAACATCATCCCGAACATCACCACGTAGGCCACGCCCGCGGGCAGCGTGGGGTCGATGTCGGTGTACGGGACGGTGCCGTAGGTGCGCACCAGCGGCACCATGGACCGCCGCACCCGACCCGCCTCGGACAGCCGGGTCGGCGGGTCCACGCCGCCCGGCGCGCGCAGCGGCACCACGGCGCCCCCGGCGTCCGCGAGCCGGGCGCCGAGCCGTTCGACGTCGGCGGCCGGGCACCACCCGGCCAGCGCCGCCACGGCACCGTGCGGCACCGCGGCCCGCTGGTAACGCTCCAGTTGCTCCTCGCCCGCCAGCAGGTCGGCGCGGCCCTGCGCGCGCAGGGCGTCCAGGTCGGGCGGCGTGGGCGACAGCAGCGGCCGGACGGGCGCGGCGCCCAGGGACCTCAGCCGGCGCGCGGCCGGTCCGGGCGCCTCGTCGCCGTCGTCGACGCCGCGGTCCAGTTCCACGCAGCCCGCCTCCGCGACGCGCACCAGGACCTCCCGCAGCGCCGGGCGCGGGGCGACGACCGCCACCCGCCGCATCCGGGCCGGGGTCCAGGATTCAGCCCACGAGTTCATCGAAGGCCTCCCGTGCCGGGCCGCCGTGCGCGGCGCACTCCAGGGCGGCGCGGACCCGCCACGCGTCGGCGCCCAGGACCGCCACCGCTCCCACCACGGGCGTCACGTCCAGCCGCGCCCGGCGCAGCAGGAGCAGACCCTCCCGCTCGATCGAGGACCACCAGCGCGCCTCGGCCCGCCACAGGTCCCCGGGCCGCCCCGTGTCCCGCAGGGCCCAGCGGGCCGTGGGAGGCAGCGCGGTGCGGAAGTCGTCGAACGCCGTCGCCCGCACGGCGGCGCCCAGCGTGCGGACCGCGTACGCGGTGGCCGCGGGCGCCAGCGGGCGGGCGGCCAGGAACTTCTCGCGGGCCACCAGCAGGGCGGCCTCCCCGGCGGCCCAGCGGGCGGCCGTCGGCACGTTCGCCACCGTCCGGGCGGCCGCCGACAGCCGCATCCCGGTGAGGATCGCCGCAGGCGAGTCCGCCCCGGGGTCGCCCCACAGGGAGGCGGCCAGGACGGCGCGCACCTCCGCGGCGGACGCGGCACCCGCCAGGCGGGGCCAGGCGGTGGACAGCGCCCCGAGGCGGTGCGGGGGCGGCTGCGGTTCCCCCGCGAGCGCGCGCAGCCGGTCCCGGGTGTTGTCGATCTCGAACCGTGCGGCCAGCAGGCGTACGGCGGCGGAACCGGGCCGCGGCTGCCAGCCGGCCAGCACGCGCAACTGCCACACCAGGGCCGCCGTGACGGACCGCCCGGCCTCGGCCGGTCCGGCCCGCACGTCGAGTCCCCGCCGGTAGGGCGTGCCGGCCAGGGCGCGCAGGGCGTCGAACAGGCCGGGCGCGGTCGCCAGGCCGCGTGCGGTCTCCGGGCCGGCGCGCCGGCCCGCCATCGCCCGCGCCCGGGTCACGCCCGCTGCCCATCCGGCGCCCATCACGCCTCCCGGGACGGTCCGGCCGGCCCGGCGTGGGGCGCGCCGGGCGGCTCGCCGGTCAGTTCGGCGGCCACCCGGGCCACCAGGCGGGCCGCCAGGGCGGGCGTGCGCTCGGCCGCCCGCCGGCGCAGGTCCCGGACGCCGGCCTGGGAGGCGGCCTCGGCACGGGCGGCCTCCCGCTCCGCCTCGGCCACCAGCCGGTCGGCGGTCTCCTTGCGGACCCCGGGCGCGCGCGCCAGGGCGTCACCCACCGTCCGCTCGGCCCGTTCCGCGGCGACGCGGCGCCGCTCGGCGGCCTCGCGTGCGGCGGCCTCCCGGATCGCCGTGGCCTCGGCGGTGGCCTCGTCCAGCAGGGCCAGCGGAGGGCTCAGCTCGGCGGCGAGTTCGGCGGAGCGGTCGGCCGGGACGTTCCCGCCGACGGCCGGACCCGGTGAACCGGCCGGCCGGAAGCGCGCGAGGAACTCACGGAATCCAGGCATGCGCACCTCCTGGCCCGACGCCGGTGCCGCGGGCTGCGGCCACCGCTCCTGCCTCCACGCTAGGGAAGAACGGCGGCGGCCACACATGGACCGTTCGACCCGCGGCAGGGGCCGGGCGGCCCTGGCCCGGCCACCGGCCCCGGAGAGACGGTGGACTCGGGGTCGTGGACCATGAGCGCGGGAGGTTGCCATGAGCGGCCGAGACACCAGGGAAGCGGGCCGGGCGTCGGCCGACGCGCGGCGCACCCTTCCGGCACTCGCCGGCGAGCCGGCCGAGGAGTTCCGCCAGGACCTGATGGTGCGCTACCTGCGCGCCATGGCGTCCACGGCGCGCACCGCCGAACCGGTCCAGGAGGCCACCGGCCCGGCCGCCGCCCCGCGGCAGAAGCCGCTCACGGACCTTCAGGTCTTCGACATCATGCGGCGTTCGGTGCCCGTGGCCTCGGTCGACGCCGGCACCCCGCTCCTGGACGTCGCCCGGACGCTGGCCCGCAGCAAGGCCGGGGCCGTGCCCGTCCTGGACGACGAGCGACGCGTCGTCGGCGTCGTGGCGGAGTCCGATCTGCTCGCCCGGGTCGCGAGCCTCACCGGACCGGAGGAGGAACCGGGCCTGTTCGGCAAGCTGTTCGGCCGGCGGCGCGGCGAGGACGCGGGCGATACGGCCGCCACCCTCATGACGGCGCCGGCGCTCACCGTCCACCCCTGGACCACCGTGGCCGCGGCGGCGCGCGAGGCCGCCCGCTCCCGGATCCGGCAGGTCTTCGTCACCGACCACAGCGGCCGGCTGGCCGGCGTCGTCACCCGCAACGAACTGCTCCACGCGCTCGTGCGGGACGACGCCGCGGTCCGGGAGGAGATCGTCTCGCGCGTGTTCGACGCGTGCGGGGTCGACCCCGCACGGGTGGCGGTGCGCGTCCGCAACGGCGTCGTCACCCTCACCGGCGTCCTGGCCGCCGACCGGATCCCCGCGCTGACCGACGCGCTCGCGCGGATCCCGGACGTGGACGAGGTCGAGAACCTGCTCGCCGAGACCTGACCCCGCGGGGGGCCGCGTGGGCGCGGGGCGCGGGCCGTGCGCGGTGGGGGAGCCGCTCACCAGGTCCTCATCACCAGGTCCTCTTCACCAGGTCCTCCTCACCCGGTCCTCCTCACCCGGTCCTCTCGACCAGGAAGTCGACCGAGTCGGCCAGGGTGGTCAGCCTCGGGTAGTCGGACTCGTCGATGTGCACGCCCGTGCGCTGCGACAGGATCTCCACGAGCGTCAGGAAGTCCAGGGAGTCCAGCTCCAGCGCGTCGCGGAACGGGTCGTCCGGGCGCAGACGGTCGAAGTCGGCGTCCGGAACGATGTCGGTGAGGGACTCCTTCAGGACGGTCAGCGCGTCGGCGCGGTTCAGGGTCTCCATCGCGGTCACACTCCTCGCTTCTGCCGGGACTCGGTCCTCCCGCGCCCTACAACTCCCCGGGCCGCTGCAGCAGCCGCCCGACCTGCGTGAGATAGCGCGCCCCGACGGCGCCGTCGCTCGCACGGTGGTCGGCGGACAGGGTGGCGGTCACCACCGGGCGCACCCCCAGCAGCCCGTCCGTGGCCCACGGCCGCTCGACGACCGTGCCGAACCCGACGAGCGCGACCTGCGGCGGGTGGATCACGCCGAACACCGTCTCCACGCCCTGCTCGCCGAGGTTGGTGACGGTCAGGCCGGCCCCCGTCAACTCGCTGCCGCGCAGACGGCCCTGGCGTGCCCGCCGGACGAGGTCCTTGAGCGTGGCCATGAGCGCCTCGGGCGGGAGGGTGTCGGCGTCGTGGATCACCGGGCTGAGCAGTCCGCCCTCCCGCAGGGAGACGGCGACGCCCAGGTGCACGCCGTCGGCGGGGACGAAACCGCCGTCCCGCCAGAACCCGTTCAGCTCCGGGACGTCCCGCGCCGCCACGGCAGCGGCCTTCAGCAGCAGGGCCGCCGGGATCAGCCGGTCGGACGGCGGCCTGCCCTGGTTGCGTTCGCGCAGCCACCGCAGGGCCGCCGCCAGGTCGATGACGGTGGACAGGTAGTAGTGCGGGATCTCGCGCTTGGAGCGGCTCATGAGGTCGCCGACGGCCCGGCGCATCGCCGCGGAGCGCTGCTGCCGCTCCTCGCCGTGCCGCGGCACCGGGGCCGGTTCCCGTGCGGACGGGGGCCGTTCGCCGTCCGGCGGCGGGGGCGGGGACGGGCGCAGGCCCGGCTCGTACGGCGCGGCCCCCGTCGGCGCGGCCGCCGCCGCGTGGACGTCCGCGGCCCGTATCGCACCGTTCTCCCCGGTGCCGTGCAGGACCGTCAGGTCGACGCGGAGCTCGTGGGCGAGGCGCCGGGCGTACGGGGTGGCGCGGACGCGCCCGGGCGCCGACGGGGCAGGGGCGGCCGTCTCGGATTCGTGCGGGGGAGGGGCTGTGTCGGGTCCGGGCGCGGCAGGGGCCGTCTCGGGTCCGGGCGGCGCGGGGGCCGTCCTCTGATCGGGCGTGGCAGGGGCCGTTTCGGTTGCGGGTGGGGCGGTGGTGCGTCGGGGCCCGGCCGGGGCGGCGGCACGCTCGATGTCGGCGCGGGTGATCCGGCCGCCCCGGCCCGTGCCGTGCAGGTGGGACAGGTCGACGCCCCGGTCGGCCGCCAGGTGCCGTACCAAGGGGCCCGCTTCGGCGGCCGGTTGACGCTCGTCGGGCGGTGGCTCCGGGGGCGGCGGGGCCGGGGCGCCTCCGGCCGGTTCCGGCACGCGACCGGGCTCGGGCCCGCGCCCGGCGGGCGGCCCGGGGGCGGGTGCCGCGGCAGGGGGCGACGGCGCCGCCGTGGGTTCGGGTGCGGGGGAGGGCTCGCGTGCGGCCGGTGCCGCGCGCGGGGTGGGGGCGTGTCGCGCGGGGGCCTCCTCCCGGGCGGCGGAGGGCGCCTCCCGCACACCCCCCTCCACCGGCCCTCCAGCCCCCTCCCGCCCGGCGGCCGGCCCGCTCTCGATCACCGCCAGCGGCGTGCCCACCGGCACGCGCGTGCCCGGGGGCACGAGCAGGCGCCCCACCGTTCCGGACTCGAAGCACTCCACCTCGATGGCGGCCTTGTCCGTCTCGACGACCGCCACCACGTCACCCTTGCGCACCCGGTCGCCGGGCCCGACGAGCCACTCCTGGAGCAGCCCCTCCTCCATGTCCGCGCCCAGCGAGGGCATCGTGAACTCGGCCATCAACCCGCCCTCCCCGCCTCGGCCGGCGCCGCCGCACCGGGGGAGCGGACGGGCTCGCCGAGCGTGCGGCGCGCCGCGGCGACGATGCCGGCCGGCTGCGGCAGCGCGGCCTGCTCCAGCTTGCGCGCGTACGGCACGGGAACCTCGGCGCTGCACACCCGCTCGACCGGGGCGTCGAGGTCGTAGAAGTGCTGTTCCGTCAGCCGCGCGGAGATCTCCGCGGCCAGGCTGCCGCTGCGCCAGCCCTCGTCGACGACGACGGCGTGGTGGGTGCGGGCCACCGAGCCGCCGATCGTGGCGTCGTCCAGGGGCCGCAGCACGCGCAGGTCCACGACCTCCGCGTCCACGCCGTCGCCCGCCAGCTCGTCGGCCGCGGCCATCGCCTTGGGCAGGGAGCCGCCGTAGGTGATCAGGGAGACGTCGGTGCCGGGCCTGCGCACGGCCGCGTGGTCGAGGTCGACCGGGCCCGCGTCGGGCGGGAGGTCGCCCGAGGTGTTGTACAGCCCGCCGTGCTCGAAGATCAGGACCGGGTCGGGGTCGGCCAGCGCCGGGGCCAGCGTGTGGCGGGCGTCGGCGATGGTGGCCGGGGCGATCACCCGCAGGCCCGGGATGTGGGCGTACCAGCCCTCCAGGCTGTGCGAGTGCTGGGCCGCGAGCTGCCGCCCGGCGCCCGTCGTCATCCGGATCACGATCGGCACGGGCAGCTGGCCGCCGGACATGTGCAGCAGCGTCGCGGCGTTGTTGAGGATCTGGTCGAGGGCCAGGAGACTGAAGTTGACGGTCATGATCTCGACGACGGGCCGCATCCCCGCCAGGGCCGCGCCGATGCCGGCGCCGACGAACCCGGACTCCGACAGCGGCGCGTCGCGCACCCGCTCGGGCCCGAACTCCTCCAGCAGGCCGAGACTGACGCCGAAGCAGCCGCCGTACCTGCCGACGTCCTCCCCCATGAGGAAGACCCGCTCGTCGGCGCGCAGCGCGTCCCGCAGCGCCTCGCGCAACGCCTCGCGGTAGGTGGTCTTGTGCTCGGCCGGGTCACCCCCCGGCGCCTGGGCGGCGGTCATGGCCGGGCCACCTCCTCCACCGGGCTGGTGACGTACTTCAGCAGGTCCCCGGCCGGTTCCTCCGGAGCGCGCTCGGCGGCCGCGACGGCCCGGTCGATGTCGGCCCGGACCCGTTCCTCCAGCTCGGTGCGTGTGGCGTCGTCCAGCTTCCCCTGCTCGCGCAGCCGCGTGTCGAGCAGGTCGACCGGGTCGCGTTCCTTCCAGCGCTCGATCTCGGCCTTGTCCCGGTAGCGGTCGGAGTCGTACATGGAGTGGGCGCGGAAGCGGTAGGTGCGCATCTCCAGGAAGTGCGGCCCGGTCCCCGAGCGCACGCCCTCCGCGGCCCGGCGGGCGGCCTCCTCCACGGCCAGCACGTCCATGCCGTCCACCGCCCACGACACCATGCCGTAGGAGGCGGCGCGCAGCGCGAGATCGGTCTGGGCCTGGTGGCGTTCCAGGGCGGTCCCCATCGCGTACAGGTTGTTCTCGCAGACCAGCAGCAGCGGCAGTTCCCACAGCGCGGCGAGGTTGGCCGTCTCGTGGAACTCGCCCTCGGCGAAAGCGCCGTCACCGAAGAAGCAGCAGGTGACCCGGGAGCGGCCGGCCATACGGTCGGCGAGGGCCAGGCCTGCGGCGAGGGGCAGCCCGCCGCCCACGATGGCGTTGCCGCCGTAGAAGCGGCGCCCGGCGTCGAACAGGTGCATGGAGCCGCCCCGTCCGCGGCTGCACCCGGTCACCTTGCCGAACATCTCTGCCATGACCGCCTCGGCCGGGACGCCGCGGGCGAGGGCGTGACCGTGTTCCCGGTACGTCGAGACCACCGCGTCGTCCTCGGTCAGTGCCTCGTTGGTGCCGACGGCGACGGCCTCCTCGCCGATGTACAGATGCATGAAACCGCGGATCCGGGCCTGGCTGTACAGCTCCACGCAGCGTTCCTCGAAGCGGCGGATCCGCAGCATGGAGTGCAGCAGGGACAGCCGGTGCGCCGCCTGCCGGTCGGTGCGCGCCTTGGACTTGGCCCGGGGCCTGCGCGGGGGGCGGGTGGTGGTCATGCGGACCCCTCCGTCGATTCCAGGGTGGACGTGTCGCCTTCCGGCAGCCCGGTCTCGCGGGCGCGCAGCAGACGGCGCATGACTTTGCCGCTGCGGGTGTGGGGGAGGTGCTGGTCGAAGGCGATCTCCCGCGGTGCCACGGCCGGACCGAGCCGCCGCCGGCCGAAGGCGAGCAGCTCCCGCCGGATGGGGGCGCCCGGCTCGAAGCCCGGCCGCAGGGACACGAACGCCTTGACGACGTTGCCGGCCACGGCGTCGGGCCGCCCGATCACCCCGGCCTCGGCGACCGCCGGATGTTCCATCAGCGCGCTCTCCACCTCGAACGGCCCGATGAGGTGCCCGGCCGACTTGATGACGTCGTCGGCCCGCCCCACGAACCAGTACCAGCCGTCCGCGTCCCGCCGCACGAGGTCCCCGGTGAGGTACCAGCCGTCCGCGAACGCCGCCTCGGTCCTCCGCTCGTCGTGCAGGTAGCCCCGGAACATCGACGGCCAGCCGGGCCGCAGCGCCAGCTCGCCCTCCTCGCCGGGATCCTGAACCTCCGTCACCCGGCCGTCGGCGACCAGGGCGCGGCCGTCCTCGCCGCGCCGCAGGACGGTCGCCTCCACCCCGGGCAGCGGGCGCCCCATGGAACCGGCGCGGATGTCGCAGCCCGCGAAGTTGGCGATCATGATGGCGCCGGTCTCGGTCTGCCACCAGTTGTCGTGCACCGGCAGCCCCAGGACGTCGCGCCCCCACAGCACCGCCTCCGGGTTGAGCGGTTCGCCGACCGAGGCGATGAAGCGCAGCGCGTGCAGGTCGAAGGAGCCGGGCAGGTCGTGCGGCCCGTCGCGCGGCGTCGTCCGCATCAGCATCCGCAGGGCCGTCGGCGCGGTGTACCAGACGCCGACCCGCTGTTCGGCCAGGATCCGGTACCAGCGGCGGGCGTCGAAGTCGCCCTCGTCCACCACGACCGTGACCCCGTGCATGAGCGGGGCGACGACGCCGTAGGACATGCCGGTGACCCAGCCCGGGTCGGCCGTGCACCAGAAGACGTCGTCCGGGTGCAGGTCGAGGGCGTAGCGCGCGGTCGCGAAGTGGGCGACGGCCGCCTCGTGGACGTGGACGGCGCCCTTGGGCGTCCCGGTGGTGCCGCTGGTGAAGTGCAGCAGCGCCATGTCGTCCGGTGACGTGGGCGGGATGGCGAAGGTGTCGGGCGCCGCGGCCGTGAGCGCGTCGTACGCCAGGGTGCCCGGCAGGTCGCCCGCGCCCTCGCCGACGATCAGCACATGGCGCAGGCCCGGAAGCCGCTCGCGTTGCCCCGCGACCTTCCTGCGGTACAGCTCGGCCGTGGTCACCAGGACCCGCGCGTCGCCCAGCCGCAGCCGCTGCGCGACCGGGTCGGGCCCGAAGGCGGAGAACAGCGGGCACAGGACACTGGTGTTCTTCAGCGTGCCCAGCACCACGGTGTACAGCTCGGGGCAGCGTCCCAGCAGGGTCGTCACCCGGTCGCCCCGGCCGACGCCGAGCTCGCGCAGGACGTGCGCGAACCGGGCCGTGGAGCGGGCCAGCTCCCGGTACGTCACGCAGGTGACCGTGTCGTCGCGGCCCACGCAGCGCAGCGCCAGGGCCTCTCCGCGCCCCGCCGCGACATGCCGGTCCACGGCCTCGTGCGCGATGTTCAGGCCCTGTCCGCCGGGCAGTCCGTCGAGTTCGGCCCGGGCGGCGGACCAGGAGAAGGCCGCCCGGGCCGCGTCGTAGTCGTCCAGGTTGGGCGGCACCCGCGGCGCGGGGTCCTTGCGGACCGTCTGCCAGGACATGTCAGCCCCCTTCCCACCGGGCCTGTCTCCACCATCCGTCACAACGCCGCGGCGCGCACGGGGCCGAAGGGCCCGGACACGTCAGGCCTGCCCGGGACGCACCACGATCACGGGGCAGTGGGCGTGGTGCAGGACGGCCTGGCTGACCGACCCGAGCAGCAGGCCGGTGAAACCGCCCCTGCCCCGCGCCCCGACGACGAGCACCTGCGCGTTCGCGCTCGCGTCGATGAGGGTGCGGCGCACCTGGCCGACGGCCGGCCGCTGCCGCAACCGCACGTCCGGGTACCTCTCGCGCCCGCCGGCCAGCGCCTTTTCGAGGACGTGCCCGGCGTGTTCCAGCAGGTGGATCTCGTCGAAGGTGACGAACGGCGGGTCGGCCGGACCGGCGTAGGCCTCCGGGCTGCCCGGGCGGCACACGTGCACCGCGACGAGGTCCGCGCCCCGCAGGGACGCCTCGGCGAACGCGAACCGGACGGCCGCCTCGTTCGCCGGCGCGTCGTCGACCGCCAGCAGGACCGGCCCGCCCGGGCCGGTCCTGCCCCGGACCACCAGCACCGGACAACGGCCGTGCGCCGCGAGGTGCGCGGAGGTCGAGCCCAGCAGGAGACTGCCGAAGGCGCCCAGGCCGCGGCTGCCGACCACCAGCAGCGACGCGGTGCGCGAGGCGATCTCCAGCACCATCAGCGGCTCGCCCACCGCGATGTCGCGGTCGACGTCCAGGTCCGCTGCCACCGCGCGGACGCGGCGCTCGGCCTCGGCCAGGGTGCCGTCCAGCAGTTCGCGGACGCCCGCCGTCGCCGGGTTCCACGGCGGTCCCGCCGGCAGCCCGTGCAGATGCGGCGAGCCGAAGGCGTGCACCAGCCGCAACTGCGCGCCGCGCCACGCGGCCTCGTGCGCCGCCGCCGTGACCGCGTCCAGGCTCGACGGGGAGCCGTCCAGGCCGACCACCACCGGTTTCGTCATGTCAGCTCCTCCCGCCCGCACCGGGGCCGCGGGCCGCTACCGCTCCCGGTGCCGCGGGACCACGAACACCGGGCAGCGCGCGTGGTGCAGGACGCCCTGGCTCACCGACCCCAGCAGCATCCCGCCGAAGCCGCCGTGCCCGCGGGTGCCGACGACGAGGCCCAGCGCGTGCTCGGAGGCGTCCACGAGCGTCTTGACGGGGTGCCCCTTGACGACCTCGTGGCGCAGCTCGACGTCGGGCCGGGTGCCGGCGCGTCCCGCCACCGTCTCCGACAGCAGCCGGCGGCACTCCTGCAGCGCCGCGTGCTCGTCCAGCACCCCGAGCACCGGCGTGTGCCAGACGTACAGCGCCCGCAGCTGCGCGCCGCCGTGCAGGGACGCCTCCTCGAAGGCCAGGTCGACGGCGGCTGCCGCGTGCGGGCTGCCGTCGACGCCGACGACGAAGTGGGGCGGCTGCTGCGTGACGTGCTCCGGTTCGCGCAGGACCACCACCGGGCAGGCCGCGTGCGCGGTGAGCGGCAGGGCGACCGCGGCCGTGGTGAACAGCTCCCGCGCCGGGCCCAGATGCCGGGACCCGAGCACGATCAGCGTGGCCTGGTGCGACTGTTCGGCCAGGACCCACGCCGGGTGCCCCTCGGCCAGCAGCGTGGAGGTGTCCACGCGGGGGTGCCGCGACTCGACGAACGCGAGCGCGTCCTTGAGCGCGTCGTTCCCGGCCGTGTGCAGGTCGGCCCGCCACTGCTCCCAGCTGGGCAGCCCCTCCTCGGGACGGTACCCGGGGACCGGTTCGCCCTGCGCGTACACCAGCGTCAGGGGCAGACGGCGCCGCTCCGCCTCGTCGGCGGCCCAGGCCAGTGCCATGCGTCTGCCCGGATCGGGGTCCACCCCGACCACGATCGGTTCGCGTCCTGCGGTGAGCATCGTCAACGCCTCCAGAGGTCGTCGCCCGGCCGGCTCGCGACCGGGCCGGTCATCCCCGTACGACCACGACGGGGCTGTGCGCGTGATGGAGCACGGCCTGGCTCACCGAGCCCAGCAGCAGGCCGGAGAAGCCGCCGCGGCCACGCGAGCCGACGACGGTGAGCCGGGCGGTCCGGCTCGCCTCGATCAGGGCCTCACGCGTCGGCCGGCGCACGACCTTGTGCTCCACCTTCACGTCCGGGTACAGCTCGCACGTCCCGGCGAGGGCCTCGGCCAGCAGCCGCTCCTCCGCCGCGGCGAGCGCTCCGGGCGGGTTGGAGTAGGGCTCGGACGGGTCCTGCGGCGGGGGCAACTGGGCGTTCCACGTCGTCCACGCGTGCAGGGCCACGACCGGGGCACCCTGGGCGGTGGCCTCCTCCAGGGCGAACCGGACGGCGGCCGCGCCCGCGGGGGACCCGTCGACGGCCAGCAGGATCGGTCCCGCCGGGTCCGCGTGCTCACGCACCACCAGCACGGGGCAACGCGCGTGAGCGGCCAGCCCGGTGGCCGTGGAGCCCAGCAGCAGCCCCGCGAACCCGCCGTGGCCCCGGCTGCCCACGACGATCATCCCCGCCGTCCGGGACTGCGCCTCCAGCACGCTCAGCGGCTCGCCCGGGAGCACGAGCCCCGAGACCTCGACGTCCGGCTCCGTGCTCCGCGCGCGCAGCACCGCGTCGGCGACCAGGGACTCCGCCGTGCGGCGCGCCCCCTCCACCACGGCCCGCGGCAGCACCGTGTCCACGGGCAGGCGGCCCGGCCGTGCCTGGGCGTGCACCACACGCAGCGCGGCGCCCCGGAACGCGGCCTCCCGGGCCGCGTACGCGACGGCGTCCATGCTCTGCCCGCTGTCGTCCACTCCCGCGATCACCAGGTCACTCATCACTCCTCCTCCCGCCCTTCACCGGGCCCGGGGGCCGGTGAACCGCCCTCGGGAGCGGTCCGGGCAGCGGCCCCGGCCGGAGCCGCCGGCTCAGCTGGTCGCGCGGCCCCACTGGGAGTCGGCCTTCTGCCAATCCTCGTCCCAGGCACGCCCGCGGCGCCTCTCCAGGACGACGTGCGCCCCGTAGAAGCCCGCGGCGGCCGCGGCGGCGACGGCGGCGAAGGAGGCGGCGCCCATGAAGGCCGCCTCGATGTCCGCCTCGCCCGGGCTCTGCGGTTCGGGGGCGAGCCGCCCCTGCCGGTCCGTCCACACGACGACCTCTTCACCGGCCTTCGCCCCGGTGGGCACCTGCGTCTCCCCCGTGCGGGCCGCGCCGTCCCGCGCCGTCCAGCGCACGGTCCCGACGACCCGGTCGCCGACCGTCCCGCCGCCGGTGAAGGGATCGGACGTGTCGCGGACCAGGGTGGCGGTGACGGCCTGGCGTTCGGCCCGGCGCTGGGCGAGCGAGTCCACCGTGGCCCGGGCGCTCAGCACGCCTGCCACGGGACCGGCCACGGCGACGACGAGCCAGACCGCCAGCAGGATCCAGGCCTCCAGCACGTCCTCGCGGCGGCGCAGCGGATTGCGGCGCCAGCGCCACAGGCGCGATCGCCGGACGGTTCTGCTCGTACGCATCGTGCTCACCTCCGGCCCTCGCCTCCAGCGTCACGCCGGGAGGCACCGCGGGGGAGGGGCCGTTCGGGCACCGCTCGGGCCCGGACGGGGCCCACCGGCCCCACGAGCAGGACCGCCACGCGCGGGGCGGCTCGCGGCCGCTAGGAGCGGCAGGTCAGGTCCGCCTCCACGGACACCACCCCGTCGACGCCGCGGCACAGCCGCTCGACGACCGGGATGAGCCGCTCGGAGTCGACGCGGCCCTTGAGGACCACCCGGCCCTCGCGCACCTCGACCGTCACGTCGGAGGGGGCGAGGCCCAGGGTGCGGACCAGCACGTCGCCGGCGATCTCGTCGCGCAGCGCGTCGTCCCTGCGCAGGAAGACCCGCAGCAGGTCACCGCGGCTGACGATGCCGACCAGCCGCTCCGTCTCGTCGACCACGGGCAGCCGCTTGACTCCCCGGGCGTCCATCAGCCGCGCGGCTTCGACGACCGTCCACTCCGGCCGTGCGCAGACCGCCGGAGCGGACATCAGCTCCCCGGCCACGAGAGCGCTGTCCGGCTCCGGGGCCCCGTCCACGGTGTACGTGAGCGGCGGCGGCACGGCCGGGTCGGGCCGCTCCGCGATCGTGCGCAGCAGGTCCGCCTCCGACACCACACCCACCGGATGGCCCAGGTCGTCGACCACGGGCAGCGCGGTCACCTCGTTCTCGGCCAGCAGTCTGACGATGTCCTTGAACGGCGCGTCCTGGTGCACCCGGACGACGCCGTGGGTCATGAGGTCTCCGACCGTGCGGTGCTGCATGGCGCTCCTCCCTCGGGTCCGGCGACCGACCGCGGGCCCTGCCCGTTCGGCGGCCGCCCGCAGTCCTCTCCTTCCAGGCTGACCGGGGGCACCGGGACGCGCTTGGGGCCTTCGTGCAGGACGGAGGGGCCCTTTCGCCCCGGACCGCCGGGACCTTCGGTCCGTTGGTGCGGGCCTGCCCCCCGCGTGATGCTGGAGGGACAGAGCCATCGACGGAGAGGGCACGGTCATGCACGCCCACCTTGGCGACCGGCTGATCGTCGAGAGCCCGTCCACCGGCAGCGTCCGGCGCGACGGTGAGATCGTCGGCCTGCACCACGAGGACGGCACACCGCCGTACGACGTCCGCTGGTCGGACACCGGCGACGTCACCCTCCTCTTCCCCGGGCCGGACGCCCACGTCCTCCCTCGAGGCCACGAAACCGCAGGCCACGAAACCGCAGGCCAAGAAACCGCAGGCCAAGAAACCGCAGGCCAAGAAACCGCAGGCCGAGAAACCGCAGGCCCGGAATCCACCGGCGGAACCGCGGACCGCGAGGAGCCCGCGCCGCGCACGCCGCGGCCGGACGCCGGCCCGCCCGCCGGATCCGGGGACGTCGGCCGCCGCGTGGCCGCGGCACGCCGACGGCGCGGACTGACCGTGCGGGAGACCGCTCACCGCGCCCGCATGTCACCGGAGTACCTGGAATACCTGGAGACCCGCGCCGCCGACCCGAGCGTGGGCACCCTGCTGCGCCTGGCCGACGCGCTCGGCACCACCCTCCTCGAACTGCAGGGCGGCGACCGCGAACGGCCCCCGGGGCAGGGGCAGGCGATGTACCACCCGGACCTGCGGGACCTCGACGAGCAGGAGTGCCGGACCCTGCTCTCCACCCACGGCGTGGGACGGATCTCGCTGACCACACCGCACGGTCCCGCGGTCTTCCCCGTCAACTACGACGTGGTCGACGGGGCCATCGCCTTCCGCACCGCGCCCGACGCCGCCCCGGCCGGCGCCGCGGGCCACCGGGTGGCGTTCGAGGTCGACCACGTCGACGACGCCATGAGCCAGGGCTGGAGCGTCCTGGCGGTGGGCCGGGCCCGGGCCGTCACCGACCCCGAGGCCGTCCGCCGCCTCGACGAGCGGGCGCGCACCGGCCCCTGGGCCGGCGGAGGGCGCACGCTGTGGATCTCGATCGCCGTCGACCGGCTGACCGGACGCCGCATCGTCCCGGCCGGCGGCGCGTGAGGCAGGGACCGTCGCGGCAGGACCAGCCGACAGGAGCCGTGAGGAAGATGAAGACGCGCTGTGGCCGCACGATCAACGTCACCCGGTTCGCCCCGCCCGGGCTGCCCGCCCCCATGGGGCGCGTCGTCCTGGACACCTCCTTCGCCCCGCACGACGAGGGCGAGCTGTGGGCGTCGCTCACCGCGGAGGAGGCCCGCCGCCTGGCCGGGCTGCTGCTGTTCCAGGCCGCCGCCGTGGACCCGGAACCGGCGGGCCCGCCGGACGTGGCCGAGGTGGTGCCGATCCAGGGCGACGCCTACGAGATTCGCGTGCGCGGCCACGTCCTGACGGTCGACCAGCCGGTCCCCGACGGCGGCAACGACACCGCCCCCACCCCGGTGGAGCTCTTCGTGGCCTCCGTGGCCTCCTGCGCGGCGCACTACGCGGGCCGCTACCTCGACCGCCACGACGTGAGCCGGGAGGGCCTGTCCGTCCGCGCGGAGTACCGCATGGCCGACGACCGGCCGGCCCGGGTCGCCGCCCTGACGCTGACCGTCACCGCCCCCGCCCTGCCCGAGCGACGGCAGGCGGCGCTGCGCGCGGTGGTCTCCCACTGCACCGTGACCAACACCCTGGCCCGGGCGCCCGAGGTGGACCTGGAGGTCCGGTGCGCCGCCGGCACCGAGGCCGCCCGCGCACCGCAGGCGAGCCAGGGATGAGCGGCCGCCGGCCGGGCGGCCACGCCCGGCCATGAAGGCCCTGCGCCCCCGGCAGGGCGAGCGGCATGCCGCCCCCGCGGGCGCCGGCACACCGGCGCCGCCGACCGGGCAGGGGGCACGGCAGGAGGGTGTGCACGCACGCGTGCACACCCTCGCGGTCCCGGACGTCTTCGCCGCCCTGGACAGCTCCGCCCAGGGCCTGACCACCAAGGCTGCCGGCGAGCGGCGCGCGGCCCACGGCCCCAACGAACTGCCCGTCGCGGGCCGCCGCCCCGCCTGGCGCCAGCTGGCGGCCCAGTTCACCGACCTGTTCGCGATCGTGCTGATGGCGGCCTCGGCCATCACCTTCCTCGCCTACGCCCTGGAGGAGCCCCGCGAGCCGGGCACCGCGCAACTGGCCGTGGCCATCGTCTGCGTGGTGCTGCTGAACGCGGCGATCGGGTTCGTGCAGGAGTACTCGGCGGAACGCACGGCCCAGACCCTGCAGGCGATGGTCCCGCACCGCTGCCGGGTGCTGCGCGACGGCCGGCCCGGCGAGCTTCCCGTGCAGGACCTCGTCCCGGGGGACGTGGTGATGCTGGAGGCGGGGGACACCGTGCCCGCCGACTGCCGGCTGGTCGAGGCCCACGACGTGACCGTCAACAACGCGGCCATCACCGGCGAGAGCGAACCGGTGCCCCGCACGGCCGGGCCCGACGCGGGGGACGAGGCCCTGCGGGCCCGCAACTGCGTCCACATGGGCACCGACGTGATCACCGGCGCGGCCCGGGCCGTGGTCTTCGCCACCGGGCAGGCCACCGAGTTCGGCCGCATCTACCGTCTGACGGCGGCAGCGCCCCGGCAGAAGACGCCCCTGCAGCGCGAGGTCGCCTGGATGGCCCGCCGGGTCTCCCTCACCGCGCTGGCCGTGGGCCTGCTGCTCTTCGCCGTCCGGCTGCCCACCGGGCAGGGCACCGTCTCCTCGTTCGTCTTCGCCCTCGGTGTGATGGTGGCGCTCGTGCCCGAGGGGCTGCCCGCGACCCTGTCGGTCTCCCTCGCCCTCGGCGTCCGCCGGATGGCCCGCCACCAGGCCCTGGTCAAGAAGCTCGTGGCGGTCGAGGCGCTCGGGTCGACCACGGTGATCTGCACCGACAAGACCGGCACGCTCACCCAGGCGGAGATGACCGTCGTACGGCTCTGGGCCTGGGACCGCGAGCACACCGTCACCGGAGTGGGCTACGAACCCACCGGAGAGGTGAGCGAGCCCGGGCAGGTCCGGGAACTGCTGCGGTCGGCGGCGCTGTGCTGCGACGCGCGGCTCCTGGCACCGTCCGACGGCGCCCGCCGGCGCGTCCTGGGGGACACCACCGAAGGGGCGCTGCTGGTCGCCGCCGCCAAGGCGGGGCTGGACCTGGCGGCGGAGGAGGCGGCGGCCCCGCGCATCGCCGAGCACCCCTTCGACTCGGTACGGCGGCTGATGAGCACCGTGCACGAGGAGGACGGCACCCGGCGGATCCGGGTGAAGGGCGCGCCGCTGGAGGTCCTCGACCGCTGCACCCGGATCGACGACGGCTCCGCCCCGGTCGAGCTGACCGCCGCCCGGCGTGCGAGAGCCGCCGAGGTGGCCGACCGGATGGCCGCGCAGGGCCTGCGCGTGCTCGCGGTCGCCGAGCGGGAGCTGACGGACCCGTCGCAGGACCGCGACCGGGACGAGCGTGACCTGACCCTGCTCGGCCTCGCGGGCATGATGGACCCGCCCCGGGAGGAGGTGCGGGCCGCCGTCGACTCCTGCCGCCGGGCCGGCATCCGGATCGTCATGGTCACCGGCGACCACCCGCTGACGGCGGAGGCTGTGGCCCGCCGCGTGGGCATCGTCCGGGGCGACCGGCCCGGGGTGGTGACCGGCGCGGAGCTGGACGCCCTGGACGACACCGCGCTGGACCGCCTCGTCGGGCAGGAGCGGGAACTGCTGCTGTGCCGGGTCGCCCCTGAGCACAAGATGCGCGTGGTGACCGCTTTCCAGGGGCGGGGCGAGGTCGTCGCCGTCACCGGTGACGGGGCGAACGACGCCCCCGCCCTCAAACACGCCGACATCGGCGTGGCGATGGGCGCCTCCGGCACCGACGTGGCCCGCGAGGCCGCCGAGATGGTGCTGCTGGACGACTCCTTCGGCTCCATCGCCGTGGCCGTACGGCTGGGACGCGCCGTCTACCAGAACATCCGCAAGTTCCTGGTCTACCTCTTCAGCTCCAACATCGGGGAGCTCGTCCCCATCCTCGCCGCCACCTTCACCGGCTTCCCCCTCGTCCCGATCACCGCGGTCCAGGTGCTCGCCATCGACCTCGGCTCGGACGTCCTGCCCTCCCTCGCACTCGGCGCCGAACCACCCGAGTCCGACGTCATGGACCGGCCGCCGCGACCACGCCACGAGCGGCTCTTCTCGCTGGCCGTGGTGCGCCGGATCCTGTTCCTCGGCGGCATCCAGGCCCTGGGCGTGTGCGCGGTGTTCTTCTGGCACGTCGGCAGCTCGGGCATCCCCTTCGCCGACTTCACCGCCGACGACCCCGTGTACCGGGAAGCCATCACCCTGGCCCAGGGCGGCATCGTGCTCAGCCAGTTCTTCAACTCCCTGGCCGTGCGCACCGAGCGCGTGAGCGTGTTCAAGGCGGGGTTGTTCAGCAACCCGCGGCTGATCGTGGCCGGGCTGATCGGGATCGGGTTCATGGCCGCGATCAGCTATCTCCCGCTGCTGCAGAGCGTGTTCCACACCGCCCCGCTCGCCGCCGGCGACTGGGCGCTGCTCACCGCCGTGGGCACCCTGCCGCTCGCCGCCGACGAACTCCGCAAGATGCGGCTGCGCGCGCGACACGCGTCCCGACCGGAAGGAGACCCGCGATGAGAGTCCTCATCGCCGGATGCGGCCGGATCGGCTCGGCCCTGGCCGTACGGCTGGCCCACGAGAACCACGACGTGCACGTCGTCGACCGCGACCCGGCCGCCCGGCGCCGCCTCCCGCCGGGGTTCGCCGGCCCGTACCACGTCGGCAACGGCTTCAGCCGCGGCGTCCTGGAGCAGGCGGGGGTACGGCACAGCGACGCACTGGTCGCCGTCACCTCCGGCGACAACAGCAACCTCGTCATCGCCCGGACCGCCAAGGAGACCTACCGGGTCCCCATCGTCCTCGCCGGCGTCCACGACCCCCGGCACGTGAGCCTCTACGCCGGACTGGGCATCCCGGCCGTCTGCGACGTCACCTGGTCCGTGCACCGCATCCACCAGCTCCTCCTGCACCGCGACCTGACGCCCGACATCAGCTTCGGCAACGGGGAGACACTCCTGATCCGCTCCGCCGTGCCGGCCTACCTCACGGGGCGGCCGCTCGCCGAGTTCGAGGTCGAGGGCGAGATCCGGGTGGTCGAGGTGACGCGCGGCGGCCGCTCCGTGCTGCCCCTGCACACCACCACCGCCGCCCCGGACGACGTCGTCACCTTCGCCGTCGCCGCCACGTCACTGCGCCGGCTGCGCGGATTCCTGGACAAGGAGCTGGGGACATGAACGTACTGATCGCCGGGGCGGGCCGGCTGGGCACCCAGGTCGCCCACGTGCTCGCGGCGGCGGGCAACGCCGTCACCCTGGTCGACGCCGACGAGGCCCGTCTCGACGCGCTGGGCGGACGGTTCGACGCCCGCCTGGTCACCGGGGACGGCAGCGAGGCGGCCGTCCTCGAACGGGCCGGCGCCGCCCACGCCGACCTGGTGGTCGCCGCCACCGGGCGGGACGAGGACAACCTCGTCATCAGCCTGCTGGCCAAACGCCGCTTCTCCGTGCCCCGCGTGGTCGCACGCGTCAACGACGACGAGAACACCTGGCTGTTCGACCGGCGCTGGGGCGTCGACAGCGCCGTCCCGGCGGCCACCCCGATCGTCTCCCTCATCGAGGAGGCCACCGGGGCGGCGGACACCGTGGCACTGCTGCGGCTGAGCAGCGCGGGCGTCGGGATCATCGAGACCGCGATCACCGCCGGGTCGAAAGCGGCCGGGCGGCCGCTCGGCGACACGCGCCTGCCCGAAGGCACCCTCGTGGCCACCGTAGTCCGGGACGGCGTGCCCACCGCGCCGAGCCCCGGCATGGTCCTGCGGCCCGGCGACGAACTCCTGCTCGTCTCCCACGCCGCCGGCGAGGAGGAGATCCACGCGGCGTTCCAGTGACCGCCGCCGGAGTCACGCGGCGTACCGGTCGCCACTGGGAGACCGCGCGGCACCGGCGTGGCCGCCCGGCGGGGGACGGCGTCGCGCGGTGCGCGGTCGGTGCGCGGGATCGCTGTCCCGGCGGACCACGACGACCGGGCAGATCGGGTGCTGGACCGGTGCGGGTACGCGGCGTACCGGTCAGCGTTGCGAGACCGCGCGGCACCCGCGCGGCCGCCCGCGGGGGACGGCGTCGCGCGGTGTGCGGTCAGTGTGCGGGATCGCTGTCCTGGCGGACCACGACGACCGGGCAGAACGCGTGCTGGGCGCAGCGCTGGCTGACGGACCCCAGCATCGCCCGGGCGAACGCGCCCCGGCCGCGGCGGCCCACGACCAGGAGCTCGGCCCCCTCCGATGCCTGGATCAGCGCCTCCGACGGGTCGCCCTCGACGAGGACCTCCCGCAGCAGCGCCGGAGGCTCGCCCGGGAAGACGGCACGCAGCTCCTCCGCGAAGCGCTCCCGCGCCTGCTCCAGATCGAACTCCGGATCGATCGCCGGTCCGCTCCAGCCGCGGGCGGACGGCGTGTCCCAGACGTGGATCGCCTCGACGATCCCGCCGACCGTCCGCGCGTACCGCTCGGCCCAGCGCAGGGCCGCATGGGAGGAGGGCGACCCGTCCACGCCCACGACCAGCCGCGGTGTCGGCTCGGGAGTATCCATGGTCGCCTCACTCACTAGTCGTCGCTTCCGTTCGCAACGCGCGCTCGCGCGCTCATGCCAGCCTTCCGCGCGCCGGGGGCGGGCAGTAGGGCCGACCGGCCCGGATCAGCCGTACGGGACGCGGGGCCGGGCCGTTCGGCCCATGCCCCCGGCGCCTGGACGGGGGATCCTGGGAGCGTCGGGAGCTGTCGCCCCGCAGGTGGGAGGACGTCATGCACGGCTCTGTGTACACCGTGAGCGATGTGATGACCCGGACCGTCGTCGCCCTGGCCGTCGGCGCCCCCTTCAAGGAGATCGTGCGGGCGGTGGAGGGGCGGCGCATCAGCGCGCTGCCCGTGGTCGACTCCGGCAACCGGGTCGTCGGCGTGGTCTCCGAGGGGGACCTGCTGCGCAAGGAGGAGTTCCGCGGCAGCGATCTGGAGCGGGGACCGCGGGCCCGGCCGCCGGAAGGGCTGCGCAAGGCCCAGGGGATCACGGCGAGCGACCTGATGACGTCCCCGGCCGTCACCGTCCACCCCGACGCGACCCTCGCCCGGGCCGCCCGGATCATGGCGCGGCACAAGGTCAAGCGGCTGCCGGTCGTGGACGACGACGGGGTGCTGCGCGGCATCGTGAGCCGTTCGGACCTGCTCCGGGTCTTCCTCCGGGCGGACGGCGACCTCGCCGAGGAGATCCGGCACGACATCCTGGCCGGCCGGCTGCCCGACGGGATCGGGTCGGTCCGCGTCGAAGTGCGCGAGGGGGTCGTCACGCTCACCGGCCGGGTGCCCGACAGCTCCGTCATCCCCCTGACCGTGCGCCTGGTGCGGTCCGTGGAGGGCGTGGTGGACGTGCGCTGCGAGCTCACCGGCCCCCGGCACCGTCCGGTTCTGGAACCGGACCTCGAAACAGAGGAGGAGGGCAGGCGGTCGGTGCCTCAACGGAAGGCGTGAGGTGCCCGGGTGGGCCGGGCGGCCCTGCGGACGGGCCGTCCGGCCCTCGCGGAACGCGCCCGGCGGGCGGAGACTGAAAGTGCGGGAAGGAGGGTGATATGAGCAGCATGCTGGAGCGACTGCCGGGCTGGCCCGACCTGTTCGGCTGGGCGGAGACGGGGCTCCCCGGGGCGCACGTCGCCCCCGGGCTGCACGGCATCCGCATCGAGGAGCACCTCACGGACGACGGCACGTACGTCGTACGGGCCGAACTCCCGGGTGTGGACCCCGAGAAGGACGTCGAGATCACCGTCGACAGCGGCCTGCTGACACTGCGCGCCGAGCGGTCCGAGCAGACGACCGAGAAGCACCGCACCGAGTTCCGCTACGGCACCTTCGTCCGTTCCGTCCGGCTTCCCGCCGGGGCGAAGGACGATGAGGCGACGGCCGAGTACGAGGACGGTGTCCTGACCATCAAGGTCCCGGTCCCGGAGGCGAAGACGGGAACCAGGGCCATCCCGGTGCGGCACGTCTGAGAGCGGCGGGCGTCCGCACCACCCCGTGTGCGCGGCCGGTGTCACACCGACCGCGCACACGTCTGCGCGTACCCGGTGCGTGCCCGGCGCCTGCCGCGGACGGCTCAGCAGATCCGCGGCAGTTGCTCGCCCAGCGGCATGTCCACCACGCGCCGCGCACCGACCAGCGTGCGCAGCACCACCCGGCCGGCCGGCTCCGGGGGGCCCACCTCCCCGATGCGCACGGCCTCCTGCCCCTCGGGCAGGGACCGCAGCGCGGCGAGCGCCTCCTCGGCCGCCGACGGCGCGGTGAACGCCACCAGGCAGCCCTCGTTGGCCACGGTCAGCGGGTCAAGGCCGAGCAGGTCGCAGGCGGAGGCGACGGCGGGGGGCACCGGGACGGCGCTCTCCTCGATCCGCACGGTCACCCGCGCGTCACGGGCGATCTCGTTCAGGGCCGCGGCCAGTCCGCCCCGGGTCGGGTCGCGCAGCGTGTGCACGGCCGCACCGAGGGGCGCCAGGGCGTCGACCAGGCGGTGCAGGGGGCGGCTGTCCGAGGCGATGTCGCTCTCGAAACCGAGCCCTTCGCGCGTGGACAGCACGGTCGTGCCGTGCAGCCCGATCGGACCGGACAGCAGCACGGCGTCCCCGGGGCGCGCGAGCGCGGCGGAGGGCCGCAGCCCCAGGTGCCGCTGTCCCACGCCGGTGGTGTTGACGAAGATCCGGTCCACGGCGCCGCGGCCCACGACCTTGGTGTCACCGGTGACGACCGGCACCCCCGCCTCGCGGGCGGCCTTGCCCAGCGACTCCAGCACCCCGCGCAGTTCGGCCAGCGGCAGCCCCTCCTCGAGGATCAGGGCCACGGACAGCGCGATCGGCCGCGCCCCGCGCATGGCGACGTCGTTGATGGTGCCGTGCACGGCGAGGGAGCCGATGTCGCCCCCGGGGAAGAACAGCGGGCTGACGACGAAACTGTCCGTGCTGATCACCAGATCCGGGTGGCCCGGCAGCAGCGCCGCGTCCTCCAGGACCTCCTGCTGACCGTCGAGGGCGGGCAGCACCAGCGCGTCGAGGAGCTCGGCCGACAGCCGCCCTCCCGCGCCGTGACCGAGCAGGACGACGTCGTCCTCGTGGTGCGGGACGGGGCAGTCGAGGGTCATGACGGAAGCCCTTCCTTCGTGCGGCCGGCGGCGAAGAAGGCGGCGCAGGTGCCCTCGGCGGACACCATCGGCGCGCCGAGCGGACGGCGGGGCGTGCAACGGGTGCCGTAGGCGGGGCAGTCGGTGGGCAGCCGGGCGCCGGTCAGGACGGCACCGGCGATGCACTCCGGGTCCTCGACGGCGTGCACACCGCCGACGTCGAACCGCTTCGCGGCGTCGAACCGCTCGTACTCCGCGTTCAGTTCGAGGCCGCTGCCGGGCAGGCTGCCGATACCGCGCCAGGCCCGGTCGGTGACGCGGAACACCGTGCGCATCGCGTCCTGCGCCTCGGTGTTGCCCAGCCGCCGCACGGCCCGCGCGTACTGGTTCTCCACCTCCCAGCGCCCCTCCTCCAGCTGCCGTACGGCCATCAGCACACCCTCCAGCAGGTCGAGCGGCTCGAACCCGGTGACGACGACGGGCACGCGGTGCCGGGCGGCGATCGGCTCGTACTCGCGCCAGCCCATCACCGCGCAGACGTGTCCCGCCGCCAGGAACGCCTGCACCTCGCAGCCGGGGTCCTCCAGGAGCGCGGTCATGGCGGGCGGCACCAGGACGTGACTGACCAGCATCGAGAAGTTGCCCAGCCCCAGCCGCGCGGCGTGCAGCACCGCCATGGCGTTGGCGGGCGCGGTCGTCTCGAACCCCACGGCGAGGAACACGACCTCGCGCTCCGGGTGCTCCCGGGCGATGCGCACCGCGTCCATCGGCGTGTACACCACCCGTACGTCCGCGCCGCGCGCCCGCAGGGACAGCAGGTCGGTGCCGGTGCCCGGCACCCGCAGCATGTCGCCGAAGCTGGTGAGGATCACACCCGGCCGGGCGGCCAGCGCCATCGCCCGGTCCAGGGTCTCCAGCGGCGTGACGCACACCGGGCAGCCGGGGCCGTGGATCATGCGGATGCCGGCCGGCAGCAGTTCGTCGATGCCCTGGCGGACCAGGGTGTGGGTCTGGCCGCCGCAGACCTCCATGATCCGCCAGGGCGCGGAGGCGGTCCGGCGCAGCTCGTCCAGCAGGCGCCGGGCGAGCGCCGGGTCGCGGTACTCGTCGAGGTACTTCATCCGGGATCCCGCACGCTCACCCCGCCGGACAGCGCGAGGTCGACGTCGACGACACCCTCGACGGACCGCACCAGACGGGCGACGATCGGCACCAGGGACGTGTCCCTGAGGGTCCCCGTGAGGGTCACCACGCCGTCGGAGACCTCCACCCGGACGGGCGCCTCGGAGGCGGGGAAGAGGGGGGCGAGGATCTCCTGGCGGATCTCCTCGGCGATCTCGTCGTCGGTCCGCAGGAAGACCTTGAGCAGGTCGGCCCGGCTGACCACGCCTTCGAGGAGCCCTTCGGCGTTGACGACGGGCAGGCGCTTGACCTTGCGCTGGGCCATCACCCGGGCCGCCTGCGCGAGGGTGGCGTCGGGATGGACGGTGACGGCCGGCGTGCTCATCACGTCCGCGGCGGTCATCCCCCCGGCCTTGGCCAGGTCGGTCAGCCGGTGCATCTGCGTGAGCCGGTCCGGGTCGCCGCCGCGGAACTCCTCCTTGGGCAGCAGATCGGCCTCGGACACGACACCGATCACCCGCCCCTCGCCCTCCAGCACGGGCAGGGCGCTGACCTTCCACTCCTGCATGAGCTTGACGAGGTCCCTGAACGAGGCGTCACGGCCCACCGCCACGACGGTGTGGGTCATGACGTCGCTGACGATGTGCGGGCTGATGCGCATGGTGTCCTCCTCGGGACGTCAGACGCGGTCGATGGTCAGGTCGAGGAAGTGGGTGGAGCAGGAGATGCACGGGTCGTGGTTGCGGATGGCCCGCTCGCACAGGTGCGTCAGTTCCTCGTCGGTGGGATCGCCCTCGGCGAGGACACGCTCGACCGTGCGGACCAGGTCGTCCTCGATGGCGCCCTGGTTCTGCGAGGTCGGCGGCACCAGGCACGCGTCCGTGACGGTGCCCTCGGCGTCCAGCCGGTAGCGGTGGTAGAGCAGCCCGCGCGGTGCCTCGGTGGCGCCGTGGCCGGTCCCGGCCGCGGGCGGGACGTCGACGTGGGGGCGTTGCGGCGGTTCGTACGCGTCGATGATCCGCAGCGCCTCGTCGACCGCGTACACCACCTCCACCGCCCGCACCAGCGCCGAGCGGTACGGGTTGCGGCAGACGGCGCCCCGCGCGGGATCGCCGAGCCCGGCCTCGCGGGCCGCCTCCCGGGCGGTGGGCGACAGCCGGGCGCCGCCGACCGCGAACCGGGCGAGCGGACCGGTGAGGTGGCGCCGTCCGTCGAGCCGGGAGTGCAGCGCCGTCGAGTGGGGCACCTGCTCCTCGCGCACGTGGTCGGGGAACTCCGCGACCGGGAAGGCCGTGCGGACCCCGTCGGCGCGCAGCACGGTCGGGGTGCCGTCGTCGATGGCGTACCCCGCCGGGGAGTCCAGGGCCAGGAAGTCGGCGTCGAGGGCGGAGTCCGGGAAGTCGAAGCCGGCGACCCAGCGGACGGTGTCCCAGGCGTCGTCGGCGGCGCGGCGCAGCCGCTCGGCCAGCGGCCGCAGCTCCGCCCGCGCCGGCGCGCGGTGGAAGCCGCCGAGGCGCACGTTGACCGGGTGGATGGCGCGGCCGCCGAGCTGTTCGAGGAGCGCGTTGCCCGCCTGCTTCAGCCGCAGCCCGCGCTCCACGTCCTCGCGCCGGGTGCGGGCGAGGCCGACGGCGCTGTCGCAGCCGAGGAAGTCCGGGGCGTGCAGCAGGTACAGGTGCAGGGCGTGGCTCTCGATCCACTCGCCGCAGTACAGCAGCCGGCGCAGGTCGCGGACCGGACCGTCGACCGTGACCCCGCAGGCGTCCTCGATCGCCCGGCAGGCGCTCATCTGGTACGCCACCGGGCAGATCCCGCACACCCGGGCGGTGATGTCGGGCGGTTCGGTGTAGGAGCGGCCGCGCAGGAACGCCTCGAAGAAGCGCGGGGGTTCGTAGATCCGCAGCCGGGCCTGCTCGACCCTGCGGCCGGCGACGCGCAGGTGCAGGGCGCCCTCGCCCTCCACCCGGGCCAGGGAGCCGACCCGCAGGACACGGGAGCCGCGGTGGGTCATGACCGCACCTCCTTGTCGAAGGCGGTCGCGTTGAAGGTGCGCAGGAGACGTTCGACGTCGCGGTCGTCGAGGCCGTCGCGCTGCAGCAGCGGGATGAGCGCGCGCAGGTTCGGCGACCCCGACGGGCCGAAGCAGCCGTAGCAGCCGCGCCCGTAGGCCGGGCAGATCGCCCCGCACCCGGCGTGCGTGACCGGCCCGAGGCAGGGGGTGCCGTGCGCCACGGTGACGCAGACGGTCCCGCGGCGCTTGCACTCGAAGCACACGCTGTGGTCCGGCACGTCCGGCCTGCGGCCGGCCAGGAAGGCGGTGATGACCTCCAGGAGCTGCCGGCGGTCGATGGGGCAGCCGCGCAGTTCGAAGTCGACGTCCACGTGGTCCGCGACGGCGGTGGAGGTGGCCAGGGTGTCGATGTAGTCGGGCCGCGCGTACACGGTGCGGGTGAACTCCTCGACGTCCGCGAAGTTGCGCAGCGCCTGGATGCCCCCGGCGGTGGCGCACGCGCCGATCGTCACCAGGAAGCGGGACTGCGCGCGGATCTCCCGCACCCGCTCGGCGTCGGCGGGGGTGGTGACCGACCCCTCCACCAGCGCGAGGTCGTACGGGCCGGGCTCCACCGCGCTCGACGCCTCCAGGAAGTGCGCGATGCGCACCTTCCCGGCGAGGGCGAGGAGTTCGTCCTCGCAGTCCAGGAGGGTGAGCTGGCAGCCGTCGCAGGACGCGAGCTTGAACACCGCGAGCGTGGGGGTCATGTCACAACTCCCTCACCGAGAGCAGGGATTCGGCGCGGTCCCAGCCGATCACCGGACCGTCGCGGCACAGCAGCACCCCGCCGAGCTGGCAGTGGCCGCAGTGCCCGGTGGCGCAGCGCATGTTCCGCTCCAGCGAGACCCGGATGCGGTGCGCGGGCAGACCGCGGTGGCGCAGGTCGCGGGCGGTGGCGCGGATCATGACCTCGGGGCCGCACACGTAGGCCGTGGTGTGCTTTGGTGCGAACGCCGCCGTGTTCAGCAGCGTGGTCACCAGACCGACGTCGCCCCACCAGGTCCGGGACGGCCGGTCGACCGTGGCCCGGCAGTGCGGCGGGCCGGGGGAGTCCGCCCAGGCGCGGACCTGGCCCGCGTACAGCAGGTCGTCCTCCGTGCGGGACCCCACCAGGAGGTTCAGTCGGCCGTACGCCCGCCCGGCCTCCAGCGCGGCCAGGACGAGCGGGCGCAGCGGCGCGAGGCCGATGCCGCCCGACACGACCACGAGGTCCTGACCGGCCGCCCGCTCCAGTCCCCAGCCGGTGCCGAAAGGGCCGCGCAGGCCCACCGTCGCGCCCGGCCGCAGCGCGGCCAGCGCGGCCGAGACCGCCCCCACCGCACGGATGGTGTGGACGAGCTCCCGGTGCCCGATGCCGGACACCGAGACGGGGATCTCCCCGACCCCGAAGGCGTACACCATCGCGAACTGCCCCGGCGCGAACGGCTCCAGGGCCCGCTCGCCGGCGGGCACCAGCGTCAGGCTGACCGTGTCGGCCGTCTCGCGCCGCACGCGGCTCACCCGGTGGGGTACGGGGAGATCGCTCATCGCCCGCTCCCGCTCCCGCTGCCGTACGGCCCGTACAGGTCCAGCAGCCGGATCCGGGAGGCCTGCAGCCGGTGCGCCACGACCCGGCCCACCCAGGTCGCGACGGCCCGGCCGAACTCGGGATCCTGCGCGCACATCGCCCGCACGGTCTCGGCGTCGAACTCCCAGGCCCGCACCGGGCTGAGCGCCTCGGCTCCCAGCTGCCACACGTGCGGTGCGAAGTGCCAGGACCAGCCGAGCAGTTCGCCGTGGCCCAGGGACTCGATGACGGCGGCGCGGCGGCCGGGCACGTGCAGGTCGAGCAGGACGGTCCCGGTCCGGATGATCCAGAACCGGTCGGCGCGCTGCCCCTCCTCGAAGAGGCGCTGCCCGCCCTCGAAGGAGACGTCGCGGGCGATGCTCATCAGCCGGTCGCGGTGCTCGACCGGGAGGGCCATGGACAGGGTGGTGGCGGAGGTCATTGTTCCGGCTCCTTCTGCTTCTCGCGCCGCAGGCGGTCGGCGAGTTCGCCGTGCAGTGCCGCGGCCTCCTCGGTGATGTCGATGCCGACCGGGCACCAGGTGATGCACCGTCCGCAGCCCACGCAGCCGGTGCTGCCGAACTGGTCGTACCAGGTGGAGAGCTTGTGGGTGAGCCACTGGCGGTAGCGGCTGCGCCCCGAGGACCGCACCGGCCCGCCGTGGAGGTACGAGAAGTCCACGTCGAAGCAGGAGTCCCAGCGCAGCCACCGCTCGGCATGGTCGCCGGTGAGGTCGGTGACCTCCTCGGTGGTGGTGCAGAAGCAGGTCGGGCAGACCATCGTGCAGTTGCCGCAGGTCAGGCAGCGGGCCGCGACGTCGTCCCAGCGGTCGGCCTCCTGGCTCGCGCCCAGCAGCGTGCGCAGGTTCACCGGCGGCATCGACCGCCCCATCCGGTCGCGGGCCGCGTCGACCGCGTCGCGGGCCGCGTCGCGCGTCGGCGGGTCGGCCGGCCGGTGCGGTACGGCGGACAGCACCTCCTGCCCGGCCTCGCTGCCCACGCGGACCAGGAAGCGGTGACCCCCGTCGTCCAGGACCTCGGTCAGCGCCAGGTCGAACCCGGCGTCGGCGGCCGGACCGCTGCCCATCGAGACGCAGAAGCAGGTGGCGCCCGGTTCCGTGCACTCGGCGGCGATCAGGAAGGCTCCCGTGCGCCGCCGCGCGTAGCCGCTGTCCTGATACCGCCCGCCGGCCAGGACCCGGTCCTGGATCGCGATGGCCCGCAGGTCGCAGGGGCGTACCCCCAGGAAGGCGTACGAGGGCTGCCCGGCGTCCGCCTCGGTGACCGCCAGGCCGCCGTCCGGGGTGCGGTCGGCCTCCCAGAGCTTCTCCCGCTGGGGATGCAGGAAGGTCTTCCAGGACTGCGGACCCGCCGTGTGGGCGAACACGGCGCCGTCGTCGCGCGGCACCAGGCGGTAGCGGCCCGCCTCGACCTGCGTGCCCCAGCCGAAGGGCAGGTCGTCGGCGGACGTGATCGCGTCGAGCACCACGGCACCGTCCCGGACGGTCGGCCCGATGACGGTGCGGCCACGCGCGTCCAGGAGCCGGACCAGGGCGTCCAGCCCGTCCCTGTCCAGGACGCCGTCTGCCGGGCTGTTCATCGTCGTCGCCCTCCGCGTGTCGTCGGACCCCCTGTTGTCAGCCTGTTCCTCCGGCGGGTGCGCCACCACGGGCCGCCCGGGCACCGCGATGGGGACCTTCGGCCTCGATGGGGCCGGCGGGAGAGGGAGGGGCGTGGGCGGCGGGCGCCGCCGGCGGAGGCCGGGACGTCACCCGCGCACGATGGACGGGAAGGACATCCGCTTCTCGCAGATCCTGATTGCGCGGTGCGCGGCCCGGAGCCGCTTCCCCGCGTCTTCCGTGATGTCCTTCCCGTCACTGTCAGCACACCACGTGCGCGCCGCGGCCGCCAGGGCCGTTCGGCCCGGAAGGGCCGGCCGGACGCCCCCGGGGTCACCGGCCGCCCCCGGGGCCGCTCAGTAGGGCAGGGGGCGCCCGGACGGAGTCCGCGGGTCGGGAGGATCCGGCCGCGGCACGGGCCGGGGGCGCTTGGTCTCCTGGATCCTCTTCATGCTGATCGCCTCACGTCGTGACGCGTTCCAGGGGCCCAGCCTCACCGATCCGCGGCGGTCCGGTAAGGGGCGACCGGCCCCTTTCCCGGTGCGCAACGGGACCCCCGCCCCGGGAGGGCCGAACGTCCTGGGCCGTGGCCCGATCGCCCCTGCCGACGGCCGCGCAGGAGTGCGACCGTGACAGTGATACCCCCTGCTGCACGACACGGCAGCCCGGAAGATTGGCGGTGAAGTCATGGAACTGCCCTTGGTCGTGGGAGTCGACGGATCCGACGGCAGCATCCTGGCCATCGACTGGGCGGTGGACGAGGCCGCCCGCCACGGTCTGCCGTTGCGGCTGGTCTACGCCTCCCTGTGGGAGCGCTACGAGGGGGCGCTGCCGTCACTGAACCGGGAGCGCCCTTCGGAGAAGGTGATGGCGGACCACATCGTGGCGTCCGCCGAGGAACGCGTCAGGCGGCTCAACCCCGATTTGAAGGTGTCGGGCGAGGCGGTGGCGGCGGAAGCGGTGTCGGCCCTGCTGAGCGAGGGCGACAACGCCACCGCCCTGATCACCGGCTCACGCGGCCGCGGCGAGCTGGCGGGCGCGCTGCTGGGCTCGGTGAGCCTGGCCGTCGCCGCCCGCTCGTACTGCCCGGTCGTCGTGGTCCGGGGCGACAAGGCGGGTCTGGCCGGCACCCACGGCCGGGTCCTGCTCGGCGCCGGAGACCCCGACACCAGCGGCGAGGCCGTCCGGTTCGCGTTCCGGGAGGCCGAGGCGCGCGGCTGCGAACTCGACGTGGTGCGCGCCTGGCGCTGCCCGGTCAGCGACAGCGCCGATCACGCGGCACTGGCCGAGGACTCCGCGCACCAGCACGAGGCGCAGGCGTCCGAGCTGGTCGACGCGCTGGTCACCGAGGAGGCCGCCGACCACCCGGCCGTCCGGGTGCGCAGGGTGACGGTCGAGGGACCGGCCCGCAAGGTGCTGGTCAACCGCTCGGCCGCCGCCGATCTGGTGGTCGTCGGCGCCCGGCGCCGGTCCGGTCACTTCGGCCTCCAGCTCGGCCGGGTCAGCCACACCCTGCTGCATCACGCGGCCTGCCCGGTCGCGGTCGTGCCCCAGCGGACCTGAGAGCCGGCCGGTACGCGCCGCGCCGGTGAACGCCCTGGTCTCCGGCGACACGCCGTCGCCCGTGCCGCGGGACACCGGGGCCCGCCCGCCCGGGGTGACACTGGTCCGGCAGGACCTCCATCCGGGGCACCGGGCCCCGGAGCCGCGAAGGGGGCAGCCGCATGCGGGCCTGGACCTGGCAGTACGAGGGATACGACCCCACACAGGAGCGCCTGAAGGAAGCGCTGTGCACGCTCGGCAACGGGCGCTTCGCCACCCGCGGGGCGCTGCCGGAGTGCGCGGCGGACGACGTCCACTATCCCGGCACCTACGCGGCCGGCTGCTACAACCGCCTCGTCTCCGTCGTCGCGGAACGCCGCGTCGAGAACGAGGACATGGTCAACCTGCCGAACTGGCTGCCGCTGCGCTTCCGGCCCGTCGGCGGCACCTGGCTCACCCCGGACACCGCCCCGGTCCTCGACCACTGCCTGGTGCTCGTCCTGGACTCGGGGCTGCTGGAGCGCGAGACCCGCTACGGCCTGGACGGCGATCGCGTGCTGACCGTACGGCAGCAGCGCCTCGTCCACATGGCCGATCCGAACCTGGCCGCCCTGCGCACCGAGTTCACCGTCGACGGCGGCGCCACGGAGCTGGAGGTCGAGGCGGCGCTCGACGGGGGAGTCGTCAACGCCGGAGTGCGGCGCTACCGCGGGCTGGAGGGCCGCCACCTGACCCATGTGCACACCGGCACCGCCGCCCCCGGCACGGTCTGGCTGCGCTGCCGCACCCGCACCTCCGACATCCGCGTCGGCATGGCGGCCCGGCTGACCGCCGACGCCCCCGTCACCGACAGCCACGAACACCCGCGGGCGCTGCAGCGGGTGCGGCTGCTCCTGGAACCCGGCCGCACCCGCACCGTCGACAAGACCGTCGCCCTGCACACCTCGCGCGACCCGGCGATCAGCGACCCGCTGCAGACCGCCGTGGACCGGGTGGGCGACGCCCCCGGCTTCGAGACGCTGCTCCGGTGGCACGTCACCGCCTGGGGCCAGCTGTGGCGGCGGGCCGAGATCGACGTCCCCGGGGAACCGGGGGCCATCCTGCGCCTGCACCTCTTCCACGTCCTGCAGACCCTCTCCCCGCACACCGCCGACCTCGACGTGGGCGTCCCGGCCCGCGGTCTGCACGGCGAGGCCTACCGCGGGCACATCTTCTGGGACGAGCTGTTCGTGCTGCCCTACCTCAACCTGCACTTCCCGGAGGTCTCCCGCGCCCTGCTGCGCTACCGCCACCGGCGCCTGGACCGGGCCCGCGCAGCCGCCCGGGCCATCGGCTGCCGCGGCGCCCTCTACCCCTGGCAGAGCGGCAGCGACGGACGCGAGGAGACCCAGCGCCTGCACCTCAACCCCCGCTCGGGCCGCTGGCTGCCCGACCACACCCATCTGCAGCACCACGTCGGTTCGGCGATCGCCTACAACGTGTGGCAGTACTGCGAGGCCAGCGGCGACACGGAGTTCCTGCACACCAAGGGCGCCGAGATGCTGCTGCAGATCGCCCGCTTCTGGGCCGACTCGGCCACCTGGGACGAAGGGCTGGGCCGCCACCGGATCCGCGGCGTGGTCGGCCCCGACGAGTACCACGAGAGCTACCCCGGCGCCGCGGCGCCCGGCCTCGACGACAACGCGTACACCAACGTCACGGCGGCCTGGGTCCTCGCCCGCACCCTGGAGGTGCTGCGCGAGCTGCCGCAGGCCCGGCGGCGCGAGCTGTTCGAACGCGTCGATCTGGCCGGCGACGAGCTGGAACGCTGGGAGACCGTCTCCCGCACCCTGCACGTCCCCTTCCACGACGGGGTCGTCAGCCAGTTCGAGGGCTACGGCGACCTCGTCGAACTCGACTGGGAGGGCTACCAGAAGCGCTACGACGACATCCGCCGGCTCGACCGGATCCTGGAGGCCGAGGGGGACACCGTCAACCGCTACAAGGCCTCCAAGCAGGCCGACGTGCTGATGCTCGGCTACCTGTTCTCCCCCGGCGAGCTCCAGTCGCTGTTCCACCGGCTGGGGCACCGGCTCGACGAGGCGAGCTGGCACCGCACCGTCGACTACTACCTGGCGCGCACCAGCCACGGCTCCACGCTCAGCGGACTCGTCCACGGCTGGATCCTGGCCCGCGCCCGGCGCGCCGAGGCGTGGCTGTTCTGCCAGGAGGCCCTGCGCGGCGACGTGGCCGACCTGCAGGGCGGGACCACCGGCGAGGGCATCCACCTCGGCGCGATGGCCGGCACCCTCGACCTCGTCCAGCGGGGCCTGACCGGGCTGGAGACCCGGCAGGGCGCGCTGTGGCTGGACCCGGTGCCGCTGCCGGAGCTCTCGTCGTACGGGTTCTCCCTGCAGTACCAGGGGCACTGGGGCGTGCGGCTGCGGCTGGAGCGCGGTCTGCTGGAGGTCTCCGTGCCGCCCTCCGAGCTCCCCCCGATCGCGGTGCGGCTGCCCGACCGGACGGTGGGCGTCGAGCCCGGCGGGACGAGCCGGCTGCTGCTGCCCGACTGAGAACCGCGCGTGCGCCGCGCCGGCGGCACACGCGCGGTTCCGGGGCCGGGATCAGGCGTCGACGGGGCCCGTCAGCATGACGATGTCGTCGGCCGCCACGTCGTGCAGCCGGATCGCGAGGTCCTCCAGGGCCCGGCTCGCGGCGAGTTCGTCTCCGATCTCGGGCACCGGCCGGTCGATGGGATTGCGCCGGGCCGTCCCCCTGCCCGTCACGGTCGAGGTGTCCCGGGTGCTGAGCACGGCACGTGCGTGCGTGGTGTCGCCCTCTTCGGAGATGAAGATCTGTACCGTCCACTGCTTGGCTTCCATGGTGATCACTCCCGTGCCGGAGCCGCTCCTTCGTCTTCACCCTGCGCGCGGGCGGGCCGGCCGCACCAGTGCCGAACGGCCCCCGCGGGGGTGCTCATGGGGCCAGGGAGAAGTAGCTCTCCTCCTCCTGCGCGAAGTGCAGGCGCAGCACGGTGTTCAGGCCGTACAGGCAGGAGCGGAGGTCGTCGAGCTGCTCGGGGGCCGGGCCGCCGTCACCGGAGGCGTGCGCGAGACGCAGATGGGTGTCGATCCGGCGCGCGAGGCGCTCGATCTCCGTGTGCGCGCGGCTCATGGTGGCGGTGGCCTCCGGACCGCCGAGAGCGGGAGCGAGGGCGGGGTAGAGCCGGTGCTCCTCGGCGTACTCGTGCGGCAGCAGCCGCTCGGTCAGCAGCCGGTGCGCGTCCTCGACCGCGGCGAGGGCCTCGGGGCCGGGGTCGTCCGACAGCCGGTCCGCGGCGGTGCGCACCGCTTCCAGCACGTCCTGCAGGTCGTCGTGCTCGGCGGCGAAGCGGTGGATCAGGGCCTCGGCCGCCGGGGTCAGGGAGGGCCGCGCGGCCCGGTCCACCCGCAGCGCCCGCAGCGCGTTGAGGATGACCGCGACGTCGATGCCCTCCTGCAGCAGCGCGCCGACGGCCGGCGGCAGCAGCCCGGCGGCGGCCGCCGCCATGGCCGCCAGCGACATCAGCATGCCGCCGAGGGCGCTCTGCACCGCGATGCGCCGGGCGCGCACGGCCATGGAGACCGCGTCGGCCAGACGGTCCACGCGGTCGGTGGTCAGCACGACATCGGCGGCCTCGGAGGCGGCCGTGGAACCGCGGGCGCCCATGGCCACGCCGACGTCCGCGGCGGCGAGGGCGGGGGCGTCGTTCACGCCGTCACCGACCATCACGGTGACCGCGCTCTTCCGCTCGGCCCGCACGGCGGCGACCTTGTCGGCCGGGCCGAGTTCGGCGCGGACACCGTCCAGGCCCAGCACGGCGGCGACCTCGCGGGCGGGCTCGGCGCGGTCCCCGGTGAGCATCAGCACCCGCTCGATCCCCGCCGTGCGCAGGTGGCGCACGGTGCGCGGGGCGTCGGGGCGCAGCGGATCGCGCAGCAGGACGGCGCCGGCGGCCTGCCCGTCGACGGTGAGCCAGGCGACGGCCGCCCCGTCGAGCAGGGCGCGGTTGCCGACCGCCTTGGCCCAGGCCGGCCGGGGGCCGTCGAAGTCGGCGCGGCCGATGGCGACGCGGTGCCCGTTCACCGTCCCGGTCGCGCCCCGGCCCGGCTCCTCGGTGACGTCGGCGGCGGCCGCCGGCCTCAGCTTGCGCTCCTGGGCGGCGGTGACGATGGCCCGGGCGAGCACATGGGGCGAGTACTGGTCGACCGAGGCCGCCAGGCGCAGCACCTCCGCCGGCGTCCAGCCGGGCGCGGCGCTGACGTCGACGACGCGCGGACGGCCGCCCGTGAGGGTGCCCGTCTTGTCCAGCAGCAGGGTGCGGGCCCGGCCCAGGTTCTCCAGCGCCCCGCCGTCCCGGACGACCACGCCCAGGCGGGAGGCCCGCGAGAGACCGGAGACGATCGCCACCGGCGCGGCCAGCAGCAGCGGACACGGCGTGGCCACCACCAGCACCGCGACCGCCCGCACCGCGGAGCCGCTGATCAGCCACGCCAGCCCCGCCACGGCCAGCGACAGGGGCAGGAACCAGGCCGCGTAACGGTCGGCCAGCCGCACCACCGGCGCGCTCTCCGCGCGGGCCTGCCCGGCCAGCCGCACGATCCCGGCGTACGTGCTGTCCCGCGCGGTCGCCGTCGCGCGCAGGCCGAAGGCACCGCCCGCGTTGACGGCCCCGCTGCGCACACCCGTCCCGCGGCCCCGTTCCACCTGCAGGGGCTCACCGGTGAGCACCGACTCGTCGAGGACGGCCGTATCGCTCTCCACGGTGCCGTCGACGGGGACCACCTCGCCCGGGCCCACCACGAGCGGGTCCCCGACGGCCACCTCGTCCAGGGCCACCGTGCGCACCCCGTCGGCCGTGCGCAGACGGGCCGAGCGCGGCGCGTGTTCCAGCAGGGCGCGCAGATCGTGGGAGGCCCGCCGCCGGGCGGCGGCCTCCAGCGCCCGCCCCGTGGCGAGCATCAGCCCGACCAGCGCCCCCGCCAGGTACTCGCCGACGGCCAGGGTGCCGCCGAGGGCGAGGACCGCGATCACGTCCACGCCCGCGTGCCCGCGGTGCAGCGCCAGAAGCACCCATCCGACCGCGGGAACGGCCGCGGCGACGGTGCCCAGGGCCCACAGCAGGTCGGCGAGCGGTTCGTCGCCGGCGAGCCAGGCGGCGCCGCCGGCGGTCACCGCCGCCGCCGTGACGACCAGGAGCACGGCTTCCAGCGAGGGCGCCGCGGCAAGGCGGCGCAGACGGTTCGTGAAGGCGGAGACGTTCATGAGACACCTCGGTCCGTCCGGGCGGCGACCGTCGACAAGGCCCCCCACCATGACAGCGCGTCCGGCGGGGGCGGCGGCAGGGGCTTACGGCCCTAGTCGGCGCGCCGGCCGGCCGCGTGGCGCCGCGATGGGGGCCGACCGGCCCATGCGGACCTCGTCCAGCTGGTCAAAGATGAAGGAGTGGGGCGTTTCCGGCGCCCGCAGGGGGCGCCGCGTGCGCCCGACGGTTCCGAGCAGTCACGCCGAACGGCCCAAGGCCCAGGGAGGCAGCTCATGAAGGGCTTCGTATTCCACGGCACCGGCAAGTCCGCCTGGGAGGAGGTCCCGGACCCGGGCATCAAGGATCCCACCGACGCCGTCGTCCGGGTCGACGCCGTGACCATCTGCGGGACGGACCTGCACATCCTCAAGGGCGACGTGCCCGAGGTGCCCGCCGGGACGGTGCTGGGGCACGAAGCGGTCGGCGAGATCGTCGAGACCGGCAGCGACGTACGCACCGTGCGGCCGGGGGACCGGGTCCTCGTCTCCTGCATCACCGCCTGCGGCCGCTGCCGCTTCTGCAGGCAGGCCGCCTACGGCCAGTGCCAGGGCGGCGGGGGCTGGATCCTCGGCCACCTGATCGACGGCACCCAGGCGGAGTACGTCCGCGTGCCGTACGCCGACCTGTCCGTGCACCCCCTGCCGGGCACCCTGACCAGCCAGGACGCCGTGCTGTTCGCGGACATCTTCCCGACCGCCTACGAGGTGGGCGTGATCAACGGGGCCGTGGCGCCCGGGGACACGGTCGCCGTCGTCGGAGCCGGGCCCATCGGACTCGCCGCGATCCTCACCGCCAAGCTGTACTCGCCCGAGCGGATCATCGCCGTGGACCTCGCCGAATCCCGGCTGGAGGCCGCCCGGCGGCTCGGCGCGGACGCCGTCGTCCCCGCGGGCGAGGGCCCCGAGCAGCTGGTCTCCGACCTCACCGGCGGCCTGGGCGCCGACGTGGTGATCGAGGCCGTGGGCGTGCCGGAGAGCTTCGAGATGTGCACCCGGATGGTGCGGCCCGGCGGACGCGTCGCCAACGTCGGCGTCCACGGCGAGCCCGCGACCCTGCACCTCGAGGAGCTGTGGATCAAGAACGTGACCATCACGACCGGACTGGTCGACACGTCCTCCACGCCCACGCTGCTGCGGATGGCGGCCGCCGGACGCGTGCCCACCTCGCCCCTGGTGACCCACACCTTCCCGCTGGACCGCATGGAGGAGGCCTACGAGGTCTTCGCGCACGCCGGCGAGACCGGCGCGCTCAAGGTCGTGCTCGGCGAGCCGCGCCACGACGAGCTGGCCGTCCCGGCGGCATGACGGCGCGAGGGGAGAAGGAGGCGACGGACTCGTGCAGCACCACATGCAGGTCCGGGGCGACCTGGGGCGCCGCGTCGCCGCGCGCCGCGCGGAACTCGGTCTGACGCAGGAGGAGACGGCCCGGCGCGCGGGCATGGCCACCAGCTATCTGCGCTACCTGGAGGAGTCCCGCGCCCCCACGCCGGGGCGCGGCGCGCTGCTCCAGCTCGCCGGGGCGCTGGAGACCACCCTGACCACGCTCACCGGGGGCGACAGCGACCTGCCGCCCGGCCTGGCCGGGGCGGGCCGGCGACCGCAACTGGTGACGCTCGACGCCGAGGAGTGCTGGAGCCGGCTGGGCGCGCACGGCGTGGGCAGACTCGCCCTGGTCAGCGCCGGCGGACCCACGGTCCTGCCCGTCAACTACACCGTCGTCGACCGCACGATCGCCTTCCGCACCGCCCCCGGCACCGTCCCCGCACAGGTGCTCGGCACCCGCGTGGCGTTCGAGGTCGACCACCTCGACGAGGCGTTCAGCCGCGGCTGGAGCGTCCTGGTGCGCGGCCGGGCCCACGGCGTCTCGGACCCGCAGGCCCTCAGCCGGCTGCGGGACGCGGCCCGCAGCACGCCCTGGGCGGGCGGCCGGCGCGAGATGTGGGTCTGCATCGACGCCGTCGAGATCAGCGGCCGCGACATCCGGGAAGGACCTCCGGGCCCGGCACCGGCCCGCGGCGGCGACTGACCGGCCGCCACCGCGGTGAGGGCCGATCGGGTGGTCTCCCGCAGGTCGGGGCCGACCGGCCCTGGCCACGGGGCGCGGGAGCGAGAAGGATCCGGAGGGACGCCGGCGCCGCTCACGGCCGGGCACCGGCGCCGGACGCGGAAGGAGCCCTCCGATGGCGGACAGCGAGCAGCGGCCCGGCCCGGACGACCCGATCCGGGTGTTCCTGCTGGACGACCACGAGGTCGTGCGGCGCGGGGTGCACGACCTGCTGGAGGAGGAGCCGGACATCACCGTCGTCGGCGAGGCCGCCACCGCCGAGCAGGCCCTGGCGCGCGTCCCCGCCCTGCGGCCCCGGGTCGCCGTACTGGACGTGCGGCTGCCCGACGGCGACGGCGTCGGCGTCTGCCGGGAGCTGCGCTCGCGCCTGCCCGATCTGGTCTGCCTGATGCTCACCTCGTTCGACGACGAGGAGGCGCTGCTCGACTCGATCATGGCCGGGGCGTCCGGATACGTGCTGAAGCAGATCCAGGGCTCCGACCTCGTCTCCGCCGTGCGCACCGTGGCCCTCGGCCAGTCGCTGCTCGACCCGGCCGCCACGGCCCGGCTCATGGCCCGGCTGCGCGAGGGCGGCGAGCAGCCCGGGGCGGAACCCGAGGCGCTGCCGGGCCTGACGGCGCGCGAGCGGGAGATCCTGGCGCTCATCGGCGAGGGTCTGACCAACCGCCAGATCGGCCAGCGGCTCTACCTCGCCGAGAAGACGGTGAAGAACCACATCTCCCGCCTCCTCGCCAAGCTCGGCGTCGAGCGGCGCATCCAGGCCGCCGTCATCGCCACCCAGGCCCAGGACAGGACCAGGCCGGAAGGCCACTGACGCCCGCTGACCGGCAGCGTTGGTCAAGACCGCCGCCGGGGACGACAATGAGGGGGCGGAAGACCACCGTCGGTACGACCCGGCCCGGCCATCGCCGCCCGGAGCCCCAGGCCCGGGTGACGACTCCCACGTGTTCCGGGGCGCTGCGGGCGTGGTGACGGCGAAGGGGAGCTGGAGGACCACCCGTGACAAGCTCCGGCGAATCCGAGGATGCCCGCGTCCGGCTGCCGCAGCTCAGGCTGGACGAGCTGCTGGAGGAGCTGCAGGCGCGGCTGGACGCCGCGAGGGGCACCCGCGACCGGGTGCACAGCCTGCTGGAGGCGGTGCTCTCGGTAGGCCGTGAACTGGACCTGGAACAGGCCCTGCGCAGCATCGTGCAGGCCGCCGCCGTGCTCGTCGACGCCGAGTACGCCGCCCTCGGTGTGATCACCCCGGACGGCGAGCGGCTGTCGGAGTTCCTCACCGAGGGCGTCTCCGAGGAGCAGATCGCCGAGATCGGCCACTATCCGGAGGGCCACGGCATCCTGGGGGAGCTGATCCGCCACCCCGAGCCGCTGCGGCTGGAGAAGATCTCCGAGCACCCGGCGTCCTACGGCTTCCCGGCCCACCACCCGCCGATGAACACCTTCCTGGGCGTCCCGATCCGGGTGCGCGACCAGATCTTCGGCAACCTCTACCTGACCGAGAAGCGCGGCGGAGCGGCGTTCGACGAGGAGGACGAGTCGGTCCTCGCGACACTGGCGGTCGCGGCGGGCGTCGCGATCGACAACGCCCGCCTGTACGAGGAGTCGCGGCTGCGCGAGCGCTGGCTGCAGGTCAGCGCGGAGATCACGCAGAGCCTGATGTCCGGCAGCGAGCGGGGCGAGGTCCTCGGGCTGATCGCCGAACGCGCGCGGGAGATCACCGCCGCCGCTCTCGCGGTGGTCGCGGTGCCGGTGGAGGGCACCGGGTCGCTCACCGTGGAACTCGCCCTCGGCGAGGGAGCCGGGGCGCACCGGGGGCGGGTGCTGCCGGTGCAGGGCAGCCTGATCGGCCGGGCCTTTTCCGGGGGCAGCCCCGTCACCAGCGCCGACCTGTCGGCCGACGAGAGCCTGTCCGCCGACCCGGCGCGCGTCACCGGACTCGGGCCGGCCGTCGCCGTCCCCATCGGCACCGGCGAGGGCGTGCGGGGAGTGGCGCTGCTGGTGCGCGAGGCCGGGAGCCCGGCGTTCACGGACAAGGAGACCGAGCCGCTGCAGGCGTTCGCCGCGCAGGCCGCCGTCGCCATGGAGCTCGCCGAGCGCCGCCGGGACGTCGAGCAGATCGCCATGCTCCAGGACCGCGACCGCATCGCCCGCGACCTGCACGACCTCGCCATCCAGCGGCTGTTCGCCACCGGCATGACGCTGCAGAGCGCGGGACGCTTCATCGAGCACCCCGAGGCCTCGCAGCGCGTCATGCGCGCGGTGGACGACCTCGACGAGACCATCAAGATCATCAGGTCCACGATCTTCGGGCTGCGCTCGCGTGAGGACGCGGCGCGCTCCGGCCTGCGCGCACGGGTGGTGCACGTGGTCGGGGAGAACGCGCCCGTGCTGGGCTTCGCGCCCAGCCTGCGGATGGAGGGCCTGCTGGACACGCAGGTGCCGAAGGAGATCGCCGACCACGTGGTCGCCGTCCTGTCGGAGGCGCTGACCAACATCGCCCGCCACGCCCGGGCCGAACGGGCCGAGGTGGCCCTGGAGACCGACGGCCGCGAGGTCCGCCTCTCGGTCACCGACGACGGCGTCGGCATCCCGCCCGGCGGACGCCGCAGCGGCCTGCGCAACATGGCCGAACGCGCCGAGCAGCTGCACGGGACGTTCGAGGTGACCAGCCCGGCCGGCGGCGGCGTGTGCCTGGTGTGGTCCGTGCCGGTGAAGCAGCCCTGAGCCCGGCCGGAGCCCGCTAGGGCCGGTCGGCGCCGCCACCGAGCCCCTCCGGCCCTGTGCCCGGCGCGGGGCGCCGTCCAGTCTGGATGCGCAGGAGCAGCTCGCCGGGCGGGTGCCCGGAGACCGGAGGCTGCCGCCGTCCCGTCCCGGCCGTCGCCCCACGACAAGGAGTGACATGGATGGTCAGCCGACGGCCGAAGTCACACGGACGGCCCCCCTTCGGCAACCCGCCGCGGTCCCGGACGCCTACCGGCTGGAGGCCGCCCGGGTGGCCGCGCACCTCGGTGTCGATCCGGCGACCGGGCTGAGCGCGGGCGAGGCGGAGGAACGCCTCGCAGCCGTCGGGCCGAACCGGCTCGCGGAGCCGGCCCGGCGCCCCGAATGGCTGAAGTTCCTCGACCAGTTCCGCAACTGGCTGATCGGCATCCTGCTGATCGCGGCCGTGGTGGCCGCGGCCCTGGGCGACTTCCGGGACGCCGTCGTCATCACCGTCGTCCTGCAGATCAACGCCGTGCTCGGCTATCTGCAGGAGCGGCGTGCCGAACGCAGCCTGGAGGCGCTGCGCCGGATGCTCGTGCCGACCGCCCGGGTCCGCAGGGACGGTGTGGAGGAGAGGATCGAGGCGGCGGCGCTCGTCCCGGGCGACATGGTCCTGCTGGAGGCCGGCGACCGGGTCCCCGCGGACGGCCGGCTGACCGTCGCGGAGTCCGTGGAGGTGGCCGAGGCGGCCCTGACCGGCGAGTCCCAGCCCGTGCCCAAGAGCGCGGCCGCGGTCGCCACCGGCGCGGACGCGCCGCTGCCGGTGGCCGAGCGCGGCAGCGTCCTGTTCATGAACACGGCGCTGACCCGCGGCCGTGCCGAGATGATCGTCACGGCCACCGGGATGCGCACCGAACTCGGGGCGATCGCCGAGGCGCTGCGCTCCGGCGCCGAGCCGCCGAGCCCGCTGCAGGTCCAGCTGGACAGCCTCGGCCGGCGGCTCGCCGTGCTCAGCGGCGTCGCCGTCGTCGCCTACGCGGTCGTCGCCCTGCTGCACGGGGAGGCGCTCGCGGACATCGCGCTGCGGTCCGTCGCCCTGGCCGTGGCGGCCATTCCCGAGGGGCTGCCCGCGGTGCTGGCCCTGACACTCGCCCTGGGCGTCTACCGCATGGCCCGCCGCGGCGCCATCGTCAAGCGGCTGGCGTCGGTGGAGTCGCTGGGGGCGGCGACGGTGGTGTGCAGCGACAAGACGGGCACGCTGACCCTCAACGAGATGACGGCGCGGGCCCTGTGGAGCGCCGGGCGGCTGTACGAGGTCACCGGCGAGGGATATGCGACGACGGGTGCCGTCCGCCCCGCCGGCTCCTCGGCCGCCGCGCCCGCCGAGGCCCTGCGGGAGGCCGTGCTGCCCTTCGCCGCGTGCAACGACGCGCGCCTGACCGACCGGGGGTTCGTCGGGGACCCCACCGAGGCCGCCCTGGTGGTGCTCGCCGCCAAGGCGGGGATCGACGCCGGCCGGCTGCGGTCGCAGGCGCCGCGCACGGGCGAGGTGCCCTTCGACGGGGCCGCCAAGTTCATGGCCACGTTCCACCCCGGGCCCGGCGGACGCGTCCGCGTGTACGTCAAGGGCGCGGTGGACGTCCTGCTGGGGATGTGCTCCGACGTGCTCACGGAGGACGGCACGGAGCCTCTCGACGACCGGCACCGCGGCGAGATCCAGGCCGTGACCGCACGCTGGGGCGGGGCCGGGCTGCGCGTCCTCGGCGCGGCCACGGCCGTCCTGGACGGCGTGCCGGGCCCGGGCGGGCTGACCGGGCTGACGCTGGTGTCGATCACCGGCATCGCCGACCCGCCCCGCCCCCAGGCCCGCGACGCGATGGCCCTGTGCCGCTCGGCCGGGGTCGCCGTCAAGATGATCACCGGCGACCACGCCGACACCGCGGCCGCCATCGCCCGCGAGCTGGACATCCGCGGCGACGTGGCCACCGGCGCCGACCTGGACGCCATGACCGACGGGCAGCTCGCCGAGCGCGTCGACGGCATCGGGGTGTTCGCCCGGGTGGCCCCCGAGCACAAGGTGAAGATCGTCCGGGCCCTGACCAGCCGCGGGCACGTCGTCGCCATGACCGGCGACGGGGTCAACGACGCCGCCGCGCTCCGGGCCGCCCACATCGGCGTCGCCATGGGCGTCACCGGCACGGACGTCGCCAAGGAAGCCGCCGACATGGTCCTCACCGACGACGACTTCTCCACCATCGTGCGGGCGGTGCGCGAGGGCCGCGCCATCTACGCCAACATCGTCAAGTTCGTGCGCTTCCAGCTCGCCACCAACATCGGCGCCATCCTGACCCTGCTGGGCGCCGCCCTGGCCGGACTGCCCGCTCCGCTCACGGCCGCCCAGCTGCTGTGGGTCAACATCATCATGGACGGCCCGCCCGCGATGGCCCTGGCCGTCGACCCCGCCCGCGACGACGTGATGCGCCGCCCCCCGCGGGACCCCGGCGAGCGGATCCTCGACGCCCGCAGGATCCTCGCCATCGGCCGGGCGGGCGCCGTCATGGCCGTGGGCACCGTCGTCCTGCTGTGGCTGGCGCGCGCGCCGTTCGGCACGGACACCGCTCTGACCATGGCGTTCACCACGTTCGTGCTGTTCCAGCTGTTCAACGCCCTGAACGCGCGCGCCGACGACGGCCCGCTCCTCGGCCGCGACCAGCTGCGCAACCGCACCCTGTGGTGGTGCCTGGCCGGGGTGCTCGCCGTCCAGGTGCTGGCCGTGCACCTGCCCTGGGCCCGCGAGGTCTTCGGCACGGTCCCGCTCAGCGCCGGCCAGTGGGCCGTGTGCCTGGCCACCGCGTCCACGGTGCTGCTGGTGGAACTCGTCCTGCGCGCGGTGCGGCCGGCGCCGCGGCGGTGGGGCCGAACGGGCCGTGCCGGGGACCAGCGGCCCCTGCCCGGCGAGCACGCCCCGGCACGATCCTGAGGGCGGATCCCCGGATCCCCGGATCCCCGGATCCCCGGATCCCCGGATCCCCGGATGATGAAGCATCAGGAGGTGGACAGCATGTCGCGCACCATCATGGTCGGCCTCGACGGCTCCCCCGAGAGCCGGGCCGCCGCCGAGTGGGCGGCGCGTGAGGCCACGCTGCGTCATGTCCCGGTGCGGTTGGTGCATGTCCGGGAGCCCGTCCCCGCTCACCTGGCCCAGGCGCCGCTGCTCGGCCCGGAGACCGTCCAGGACTGGACCGAGTGGATCCCCCGCGAGACGGCCGAAGGGCTGGCGCTGCGTCACCCGGGCGTGGAGGTGACCACCGTCCACGAGGAGGGCCGTCCCGCCGACGTGCTGTCCGACGCGGCGCGGGACGCGGAGCTGCTGGTTCTCGGCTCCCGCGGGATGAGCGGGGTCGCGGGCTTCGTCGTCGGCTCCGTGGGCCAGGCCGTCGTCGCCCGCGCGCAGGCGCCGGTGATCCTGGTGCGGGCCGGTGAGCAGGCCGCCGACGAGCACGCCATGGACCCGGCCGGCATCCCGTCCGCCGCGACCGCGTTCCGCCCGGTCCTGCTCGGCCTGGACACCCGTGGCCACCACGAGGCGGTCGTCTCGTTCGCGTTCGAGGAGGCGGCCCGCCGCGGCACGCCCCTGTGCGTGCTGCACGCCTGGAACCTGCCGCCGTACAACATCTACGGCCTGGCCGACGGGGTGAGCCTCTACGACGAGCTGGTGCGCAAGCACGCCGAGGAGCTCACCGACGCGCTCGGCCCCTGGCGGAACAAGTACCCGGCCGTCGAGGTGGTCGAGGAGTCCCGCTGCGGCAGCCCCGCGAGCCATCTCGTCAAGGGCGCCGGCGACGCCTCCCTGATCGTCGTGGGACGGCGCATCCGGCGCAGCGCGTTCGGCGCGCACATCGGCTCCGTCGCCCACGCGGTGATGCACCACGCCGCCGCACCCGTCGCCGTCGTGGCACACCCGTGACCCCGGGGAGCGGTCCCCGGCCCCGGACCGTCCGTCACAGGCGCGCCGCGTGGTCGGGGACGTACGTCTGCAGGTCGCGCGGCGGGCGCTGGTAGCCCGTCGAGGGCGGCCGGTCCGGCAGCTCCAGCACCTGGGGCGGCACCTCGTGGTACGGCACGGAGTCCAGCAGATGCGCGATCATGTTCAGCCGGGCGCGGCGCTTGTCGTCGCTCTCCACCACGTACCAGGGCGCCTCGGCGATGTCGGTGTGCACCATCATCTCGTCCTTCGCCCGCGAGTACGCCTCCCAGCGGGTCACCGACTCCAGGTCCATCGGGGACAGCTTCCAGCGCCGGAGCGGATCCTCCAGACGCCGCCGGAAACGCTCCTGCTGCTCGGTGTCGCTCACCGAGAACCAGTACTTGCGCAGCAGGATGCCGTCCTCGGTCAGCATCCGCTCGAAGATCGGGCACTGGCGCAGGAAGAGCCGGTGCTCCTCCTTGGTGCAGAAGCCCATCACGTGCTCCACGCCGGCCCGGTTGTACCAGGACCGGTCGAACAGCACGATCTCCCCGGCGGCCGGCAGGTGCTCGATGTACCGCTGGAAGTACCACTGGGTGCGTTGCCGCTCGGTCGGTCTCGGCAGCGCGGCGATCCGTGCGACACGCGGGTTGAGGTGCTCGGCCACCCGTTTGATGGTGCCGCCCTTGCCGGCGGCGTCCCGCCCCTCGAACACGACGACCAGACGGGCACCCTCGGCGCGCACCCACTCCTGCAGCTTCACCAACTCCGTCTGCAGGCGCAGCAGTTCCCTCTCGTACGCCTTGCGCGGCAGCCTCGCCGTCTTCTTGTCCGCCATGCCGCCTCCCCGCGCTCCACGGCGCCTCGGGCCTGTGTTCCAGCACCGTACTGTCCGGCCGGGGGCCGCGGGGGCGGGGGGGGGGCGCGCGGCGGGGGCGGCGGGGGGGGGGCGGGGGGGGGCGCCGGGGGCGGCGGTGACGGTGGCGCTCTCGAAGTAGCCCGGCTTGAGGTACTGCTTCTGGGCGACGGGCTCCGGCCGGGAGGCCCGGCCGGAGCGGCACGTCGTGCGGCACGGGCCGTCAGAGCTCGGGGCCCTCGAGGTCCCCGGCCACCATGGCGGCCCACCGGCTGATCTGCTCGAAGTCGCGGAAGTCGCCGCCCTTGCCGGAGTTGACGATCATCCGGGCCACGCGCCCCTTCACCTCGCCCTCCAGACGTCCCCCGAAGGTGACGTGGCCGCGGGCGTCGATCCGGTCCGCGATCCGCCGCACCCCGGGCGCCGGCGGGATGTCCCGCTCGGACGCAGACGGGTCCAGCGGCCCGCTGCTGAACAGCCACACCGGCCGGTCGGCCAGGGCCTTGCGGTGCCGCCGCGCGAAGCGGCGGGCGTCGCGCTGCCAGCGGCCCGCGTACAGTCCGCCGCCGAGGACGACCGCGCCGTACGGCCTCAGGTCGGTGACCTCCGAGGCGGGCCGCACGGCCACGGCCAGCCCTTCCTTGGCCAGGATCTCGCCGATGTGCTCGGCGATCTGGGCCGTCGATCCGTTGGTGGACCCGTAGGCCACCAGTACCTGCTCCTGCATCGCTTCCGCACCTCCTCACAGTCCGCGCAGCCAGTGATCGGTGATCGCCTGCGGGGCCGGCTCGCCCTGCTGCCGCCAGGAATCGTCGAAGCGGCAGGTGAGGCGGTCGACGACCGCGACCACACCGTCCAGCTGCCGGCACATCTCCACCGCCAGGATCACCTCGCTGCGCCGCTCCAGGGTCCCGGTGAGCGTGACCACGCCCTCGTGGACGTCCACGTCGACGGCCTGCGGCGTCAGCCACAGGGCGCGCACCAGCACCTCGTTGCGGATCGCCGACCGGATCTCCGCGTCCGGCCGCAGGAAGACCTGCAGCAGGTCGCGCCGGGTGACGATGCCGACGAGCCGCTCCTCGTCGTCGACGACCGGCAGCCGTTCGACGCGGTGGCGCGCCATGACGCGGGCCGCCTCGGCGACCGTCGCGTCGCTGCGGACCGTGACGGCGGGGCGGGACATCAGCTGCCCGGCCGTCCGCGCGCCCGCCTTGGCGCGGCGGGCCCGCGCGCCCGGCGTCCACCGCGGCGGGTGGATCCGGTGCCGCGTCGCGGACGGGCCGGGAGTCTCGGCCTGCCTGGTCATCAGGTCCGTTTCGGAGATCACCCCGAGGACCTTCCCGTCGTCGTCCACCACCGGCAGGCCGCTGATCCGGTGCTCGGCGAGCAGCCGGGCCACCTCCTTGAACGGCGTGCCGTGTTCGGCGCGGACGACGTCGGCCGTCATCAGGGCACCGACCTTGCTGTGCTTCATGGCCTCCCGCCTTCCTTCCGTGCTGCGCGCGTTCACCGGAGGCGGCGCAGATAGGGGTCGTGGGCGCGGCGCGGCAGCAGCCGGATCCGGGCGTCGAGGGCGGTGACCCGCTCGGGCCGGGCGAGCAGCGGATTGACGTCCGCCTCCGCCAGCTGCGGCAGGTCCTCCGCCATCCGGGACAGCCGCAGAAGGAACTGCTGCAGCCCTTCCAGATCGACCGGGCGGTTGCCGTCGCGTCCGAAGAGCAGGGGGGCGCAGCGCGGTGCGGTGATCAGGTCGTGCACGTCCTGGTCGGTGAGCGGGGCCAGCCGCGCCGCGTGGTCGGCCAGGACCTCCGTGGCCGTGCCGCCGAGCCCGAACAGCACCAGCGGCCCGAACACCTCGTCCTGGACCACACCCGCGAAGAGCTCGATGCCGCGCGGCGCGAGCGGCTGCACCACGGCCCCCGTCATCACATGGCCGAAGCGGACGTCGAAGTCCCGGAAGGCGGCCCGCACCTGGGCGTCGCCGCGCAGGTCCAGATGGATCGCGTGCCCGGCTGTCTTGTGCACCAGGCCCGGCCAGTACGCCTTCAGCACGACCTGCCCGTCCGGCCCTTTGAGCCGGTCGGCGGCGAGCACCGCCTCGTCCTCGGTCTCCGCCCACGCCCACGGCGACTGCGGGATGCCGTAGCAGTCCAGCAGTTCGGCGCAGGTCCGCGGATCGAGCCAGGCCCCCTCGGGATGCCGTTCCAGGAACCGGTCGGCCACGGCCCGGGCACGCGCGGTGTCCACGCCGTCCAGGGCGGGGACGGTGCCGGCCGGCCGGGCCAGCCGGCGGGCGCGCCCGGCGGCGTGGGCCAGGGCGCGGGCGGCCGCCTGCGGGTCGGCGTAGGCGGGCACGTGGCCGGGGCCCGCGGGCAGCAGCCGGACCGGGACCTCCTGGTCCAGCAGGACCGCGGCGGTCGTGCGGCCGCGCCGCCCGGGCGCCCGGGTGAGCGCCTTGACGAGGTCGTCGCCGGTCGCCGCCGCGACGGCGGTCGGTACCAGCGCGACGAGGATCGCGTCGATGCCGTCGTGGGCGGCCAGCCGGTCCAGGCAGGCGCGCAGCTGCTCCTCGGAGACCGCGGCCGACGCGTCGACGGGATTGGCGGCGCTCGCCCCCGGCGGCAGCACGCCGAGCAGGTCCTCGGTCAGTCCGGGCGGCAGCGGGGGCAGGTTCAGCCCGGCCTCCGCGCAGGCGTCGGCGGCCAGCACCCCGGCGCCGCCCGCGTTGGTGACCACGACGATCCGGCCGGCGGCGGGCAGCGGCTGGGAGTGCAGCAGGGCGGCGGTCTCCAGCAGTTCCGGGACGGTGCGGGTGGCGGTGATCCCCGCCTGGGCGAAGAGCGCGCGCCGGGTCATGGTCGTCGTGGCGGCCGCCGCGGTGTGCGAGGCGGCCGCCCGGCGGCCCGCCTCGGTACGGCCCGCGTCGACGGTCAGGATGGGCATGCGGCGGGTGACGCGGCGCGCGGTGCGCGAGAACGCGCGGGGGTTGCCGAAGGACTCCAGGTGCAGCAGCGCCAGGTCGGTGCGCCCGTCGGACTCCCACCACTGGAGCAGGTCGTTGCCGCTGACGTCGTACTTGTCGCCGAGCGAGACGAAGCTGGACACGCCGATGCCGAGCCGTTCCAGACCGCCGAGCAGGGCGATCCCGACCCCGCCGGACTGCACGGCGACGCCGGCGCTGCCCGGGGCGGGGTGGGCGGCGGCGAAGGTGGCGTCGAGCCGCACGCCCTCCTCGGTGTTGGCCAGGCCGAGGCAGTTGGGGCCGACCAGCCGCATGTCGTGCTCGCGGCAGGCCGCCAGCAGCGCCCGGGACTGCTCGGCCGCGAGTCCCGCGGAGACGACCAGCAGCGAGCGGACACCGGTTCGCCCGCACTCCTCGGCGACCCGGGCGACGTCCGCGGCGGGCACGGCGATCACCGCCAGGTCGGGGACCTGCGGCAGCGCACTGACCGACGGGTGGGCCCGGACGCCGAGAATCGTCGTCGCCGCCGGGTTGACCGCGAACAGCGCGCCCCGGTAGCGGCCCGTGATCAGGTTGTGCAGCACGGCCCGCCCCACCGAGCCCGGCCTGCGCCCGGCCCCGACCACGGCGACGCACCGCGGTCGCAGCAGCGGCACCAGACTGGCCACGTCGGCGGCCTGCCCGCGGCGCTCGACGCTCGTGCGGTAGTCCTCCGTGTCCTCCAGCGGGATCACACAGTGCACCTCGGGTCCCGAGAACCGCCGCTCGGCGCGCAGTCCCAGGTCGGCGAAGACCTTGAGCATCTCGTGGTTCTCGGCGAGCGCGTCCGCGGTGAAGGTCCGCACCCCGTGCGCGCGGGCGGCGGAGACCAGGTGCTCCAGCAGCAGCGTGCCCACGCCGCGGTGGTGCCGGTCGTCACCGACGGCGAGCGAGATCTCCGCGCTGTCCTGCGACCCGTCCCCGGTCTGGTACTCGGCGATGCCGATGATCCGGCCGCCGTGCTCGGCGACCAGCGCCCGGTAGCCGGAACCCTCCGGCTGGGCGACCCGGGCGGCGGCCTGCTCGGCGGAGCGCCGGCTCACGGAGAAGAAGCGCCGCCGCAGGTTCGCCTCCGACATCTGCCCGTACAGCCGCAGGACGCCCTCCCGGTCGTCCGGCCCCGCCGGCCGTACGCACACCGTCGTGCCGTCGGTGAGCAGCGCGTGCACCCGTTCGCCCGAGTCCGGGATGGCGGTCATGGCAAGCCTTTCGTCGGCAGCTCTGCACTCTCAGCCTCGCCCCGGTGAGGCGGTGGGCCGATGGGCCGGACGGGGCACGCCGCGGGGCCCGACGGTCCCGGGGCGTCCCGTCACGGCAGCGGCTCGCCCAGCTCGGTCTGCACGGCGTCCGCCATCGCGCGCAGCACCTCCAGCGTGCGCCGCGCCTCGGCCTCGTCGACCTCGGTGATCGCGAAGCCGACGTGCACGATGACGTACGTCCCGACGTCCGCGCCGGGCGTGTAGTCGAGGCAGACCTCGCGCCGCACCCCGCCGAAGTCGACGGTGGCCGTCCGCAGTCCGTCGTCGTCGTGGATCTCCAGGACACGTCCCGGGATGCCCAGGCACATCACCGTTCACCTCTCCTCGGCGAGCCGGGCGGCGGCCACCGCGGCCTGGCCGTAGCTGATGCCGCCGTCGCCGACCGGAACCTCGCCCCCGACGAGCACGCGCAGCCCCTGCGCGCGCAGCTGCCGCCGCACCTCGGTCAGCAGCAGCCCGTTGACGAAGCACCCTCCGCCCAGGCAGACGGTGCGGGGCGCGCCCGCCTCGACGGCCCGGGCGACCAGGCCGGCGGTGGCGAGCGCGAGCGTGCGGTGGAAGGCGGCCGCCAGAGCGGGCACCGGCTCACCGCCCGCCCGCCGCTCCAGCAGGTCGGCCACCGTGGCCGACGAGTCGTACACCCACAGGCCGCCCGCCCGCACGATGCGGTGGGCGAGCGGTACGGCGTGCCCGGTCGCGGTCCCGGCCGCGGCCTCCAGCCGCACCGCCGCCTCGCCCTCGTAGCCGACGTGGCCGCCGAGCCCCAGCAGGGCGGCGGCCGTGTCGAACAGGCGCCCGGCGCTCGACGCGCGGGGGCAGCGCACGCCGCGCCGCACCATCGCGCTCACGGCCCGCACCTCGGCCGGGTCCAGGCGCTCGGTGAACCGCCGGACGAGCCCGGGGGAGGGGCGGGGCGTGCCCAGCGCCTCGGCGTCCAGCAGATGGCCCAGGGCCGTGCGGCACGGGTGCCGCACGGCCGCGTCACCGCCGGGCAGCGGCGCGGTCGCGAACCGGCCCACGCGGCAGAAGCCGCCGCCCGGACCGGCCACGAGGACCTCGCCGCCCCACAGGGTGCCGTCGTCCCCGAGGCCCAGGCCGTCGTAGGCGACGCCGAGGACCGGCTCGCGCACCCCGTGCTCGGCCGCCACGGCGGCCACGTGCGCGTGGTGGTGCTGCACCGCGATCCGGCGCACCGGCAGGCCGAGCGCCCACTGCGTGGACAGGTACCCGGGGTGCAGGTCGTGCGCGACCGCCTCCGGTTCGACGCCGGTGAGCCGCTTCAGATCGTCGTAGGCCCGCAGGAACGCCTCGTGGGTCGCCGCGTCGGACAGATCGCCGGTGTGCGGGCCCAGATGGGCCCGGCCGTGCGCGGCGAGCGTGAAGGTGTGCTTGAGCTGGGCGCCGGCCCCGGCCAGGGGCGTGGGGACGTCGAGGGGCAGCGGCGCCGGGGCCAGGCCGCGGGCCCGGCGGACGGTGATCCGGGTCCGGCCCGTGACCCGCACCACCGAGTCGTCGTAGCGGGACCGGATCGGACGGTCGTGGGTGAGGAAGCCGTCGGCCACCGAGGCGAGCGCGCGGCGCGCCGCGTCGTCGTCGATCGCGATCGGCTCGCCGCCGAGGTTGCCGCTGGTGACGACCAGGGGGCGGGCCAGGCCGTCGAGCAGGAGGTGGTGCAGCCCGGTCGTCGGCAGGAAGAGACCGAGCCGCGGCGCACCGGGGGCCACCTCGGGCGCGACCGGGTGCCGGCGCCGGGCGGGCAGCAGCACGACGGGGCGTTCCGGCGAGGTGAGCAGCGAACGCGCGCCGCCGCCGATCCGCGCCAGGGCGGCCGCCGCCTCGACGTCCCTGACCATCACCGCGAACGGCTTGGCCGGGCGCTGCTTGCGCCGCCGCAGCTCGGCCACGGCGCGCCGGTCGTCCGCGTCGCACACCAGCTGGTAGCCGCCCAGTCCCTTCAGGGCGACGATGCCGCCGCCGGCGATCACCCGGGCCGCCGCCCGCAGCGCGTCCTCGCCGCGCAGCCCGGCCCACGCCAGACGGGGGCCGCAGTCGGGGCAGGCGACGGGCTCGGCGTGGAAGCGGCGGTTCGCCGGGTCGCCGTACTCGGCCGCGCACGCCGGGCAGAGGGGGAAGCGGCGCATGGTCGTGCGCTCGCGGTCGTAGGGGAGGCCGTCGATGATCGTGGCCCGGGGCCCGCAGTCGGTGCAGTTGATGAACGGGTAGCGGTGGCGCCGGTCGGCGGGGTCGTACAGCTCCCGCAGACAGGCGTCGCAGACCGCCGCGTCGGGCGGGACCTCGCGGGCCGCCGCCCGCGCGGCGCCGGGGACGCTGTCGCGTACGTGGAAGCCCCGGCCGGGGACGGTGAGCCCGCGGGCGAGGCCGACCCGCCGTACGCGGGCCAGGGGCGGTGCCCCGGTGCCGAGGCGGGCGGCGAACGCGTCGATGGCGCGCGGGTCCCCGGCGACCTCGCCCTCCACGTGCCCGTCGACGTTCGCCACCCAGCCGTCGAGCCCCAGCCCGACGGCCGTGCGGTAGACGAAGGGCCGGAAGCCGACCCCCTGCACGATCCCCAGGACCTCGAAGCGCCGCACGGTCATGGCCCGGACCTCGCTCCGGCGGAGCGGTAGCGGGCGATCTCGTCCTCGACCGAGGCGACGAGCGGTGCCACGGCGCCCTCGACCGCGGGGGTCAGACCGGTGCCCAGGGAGTCGTCGGCGCCCTCCACCGCGTACACGACGAGACGCCCGGGCAGCCGGCCCAGGGCGCGCGCGAGGTCGACGGCCTCGCCGAGCCCGAGCCCGTGCGAGCTGGTCGTCGGCGGCCGGCCGAGGCGCTCGGCGTCCAGTTCGAGCCGGTGGACCGTGCCGGGGCGCCCCGGGTGCGCGTGCGCCGCGTCCACCACCACGGCCAGACCGGCGCCCTCCCACAGCCCGATCAGACGGCCCGGCTCACCGTCGCAGGTCGCGACCACGGTGCCGGGCGGAAGCGCGCCGCTCCCGGCCCGTTCCCGCAGCCGGGCGGCCACCGCCCAGCCCACGCCGTCGTCCCGCCGGAACTCGTTCCCGACGCCGATGACGGCGATCCGCGTCCGCGACCCCATGCACTCCACGCTGCGCCCGCCCCGGCCCCCGCCCCCAGGGCCGAACGGCCCCCACCCGGCGGGCCGGACCGCCCGCGTGCGGTGCCGGCCGAGCCGGTCGACACTGGGGTACGGGCCGGCCGGCTCCCGCCGGACGGGACCGGCGGCCCCGGCTCGGGGGCCGGAGCTGTCCGTGACGCCGGCGGTGGGGTGGCAGCACCGTCACCGCCGTGCCGCGCGAGCGAGGGACGCCATCCATGAGCACACCGACCCCGTACGTGTACACGTTCGCCGAGGGCGGCCGGGACATGGCCGGCCTGCTGGGCGGCAAGGGAGCGGGCCTGGCCGAGATGACTAGGCTCGGCCTGCCCGTGCCACCCGGCTTCACCGTCACCACCGAGGCCTGCCGCACGTACCTGGAGACCGGGCAGGAGCCGCCCGGACTCGGCGCCGCGGTGGCGAGCGCCCTGGCGGACCTGGAACGCGCCATGGGACGCCGGCTCGGCCGGGCCGACGACCCGCTGCTGGTGTCCGTCCGGTCCGGGGCGCGCTTCTCCATGCCCGGCATGATGGAGACCATCCTCGACATCGGCCTCAACGACGACTCCGTCGTCGGCCTGGCCAAGGCGTCCGGGCAGGAGCGGTTCGCCCGGGACTCCTACCGGCGGCTGCTGCAGATGTTCGGCCGCACCGTCATGGGCGTGGACGGCGCCCTGTTCGAGCAGGCCATCGCCGCGCACACGGCCGCCCGGGGCGCCACCGACGACCACGCCCTCGGCGCGGGTGAAATGGCCGCCCTCGTCGAGGAGTTCAAGGCCGTCATCCGCCGGGAGACCGGTGAGGACTTCCCGCAGGATCCCTTCGAGCAGCTCTACCGCGCCATCCGCGCGGTCTTCGCCTCCTGGAACAGCGAACGCGCCCGCGTCTACCGGCGCCGCGAGCACATCCCCGACGACCTCGGCACCGCCGTGAACATCCAGGCGATGGTCTTCGGCAACCTCGGCCCGGACTCCGGCACGGGCGTCGCCTTCACCCGCGACCCGGCCACCGGCGAGAGCGGCGTGTACGGCGACTACCTCCCCGACGCCCAGGGCGAGGACGTCGTCGCCGGGGTCCGCAACGCCGTGCCGCTGACCGAGCTGAGGCACCTCGCCCCCCGGGTGTACGACGAGCTCGGCGACCGTCTGCGCACCCTGGAGGGCCACTACCGCGACCTGTGCGACGTCGAGTTCACCGTCGAGCGCGGACGGCTGTGGATCCTGCAGACCCGGGTCGGCAAGCGCACGGCGGAGGCCGCCTTCCGGATCGCGCACGAGCTGCGCGCGTCCGGCACGGTCGACGCGGACGAGGCGCTGGCCCGCGTCGACGGCGACGAGCTGACCCGGCTGATGTTCCCCCGCTTCGCCACCCGCACCACCGACGTGCCCGTCGCCCACGGCGTGCCCGCCTCGCCGGGCGCGGCGGTCGGCGTCGTCGTCTTCGACTCGGAGGCGGCCGGGCGGCGCGCGGCCGCCGGGCAGCACACCGTGCTGGTCCGCCGCGAGACCACCCCGGACGACCTGCCCGGCATGATCGCCGCGCAGGCGGTGCTGACCAGCCGCGGCGGCAAGACCAGCCACGCCGCCGTCGTGGCGCGCGGCATGGGCAAGGTCTGCGTCTGCGGCGCCGAGGACCTGGTCGTCGACACCGCGGCCCGGCAGTTCACCACCCCGGCCGGGGTGGAGGTCCACGAGGGCGACACCGTCTCCGTCGACGGCACGGCCGGGAACGTCTACCTGGGCGCGGTGCCCCTGACCGCGTCGGAGGTCAGCGGCTGCCTGGAGACGGGCGAGGCCACCGGGCCGCTGACGCGCGCGGTGCTGAGCGCCCTGGCCCACGCCGACTCCGTGCGACGTCTGGAGGTCCGCGCCAACGCCGACACACCCGAGGACGCCGCCCGCGCCCGCAGGCTCGGCGCCCAGGGCATCGGGCTGTGCCGCACCGAGCACATGTTCCTCGGCGACCGCAGGGCCCTGGTCGAGGCGATGATCCTGGCCCGCGACGACACCGCGCGCGAGGAGGCCCTCGCGGCGCTCCTTCCGCTGCAGCGCGAGGACTTCACCGGCATCCTGGCGGCCATGGACGGCCTGCCGGTGACGATCCGGCTGCTCGACCCGCCGCTGCACGAGTTCCTGCCCGACCGCGTGGACCTGGCCGTCCGCCTCGCCTCCGCCGCGCACCCGGACCCGCACGACCGCGAGCTCCTCGCCGCCGTGGAGCGCATGCACGAGGAGAACCCGATGCTCGGGCTGCGCGGCGTGCGCCTGGGCCTGGCCGTGCCCGGTCTGGTCGCCATGCAGGTGAGGGCGATCGCCGAGGCCGTCGTGCACCGGCTGGGGGAGGGCGGGCGGCCCCGCGCCGAGATCATGATCCCGCTCGTCGGGACGGTCGAGGAGCTGCGGCTGGCGCGCACGGAGACCGAGCAGGTCCTCGCCGAGGTCGCCGCCGGGACGGGCACGACCCTGGACTGCCCGGTCGGCACCATGATCGAACTGCCCCGGGCCGCCCTCACCGCCGGCCGGATCGCCCAGCTCGCGGACTTCTTCTCCTTCGGCACCAACGACCTCACCCAGACCACCTGGGGCCTGTCCCGCGACGACGCCGAGGCCTCCTTCTTCCCCCTCTACCTGGAGAAGGGCGTCTTCGCCGCGTCCCCCTTCGAGACCCTGGACCAGGAGGGCGTGGGCCGGCTCGTGGAGATCGCCGTCGAGGCGGGCCGCGCGGTCCGCCCGCGCCTGGAGACGGGCGTGTGCGGCGAGCACGGCGGCGACCCGGCGTCCATTCACTTCTTCCACCGGGCCGGCCTGGACTACGTCTCCTGCTCGCCGTTCCGGCTCCCGGCGGCCCGGCTGGAGGCGGGCCGGGCGGCGCTCACCGGCGTCACCGGCAGCGACAGCGCCTGAGGCGCCCGCCGGGCGGTGCGGACCTCAGCCGCGCAGCGCGGCGAGGGTGGCGTCCAGGTCGGCCGCCCTGGGCCGGTTGTGCGGCAGCCTGGCGAGCACGCGGGCCATGCCGCAGGTGTCGGTCAGGGCCGAGAAGACCAGGCCGCCGGCCACGCCCGCGGAGATCCACCGTGCCTTGGGCCGCAGCCGTCCGGCGAGCAGTCCCGTGAGCACGAGGGCCCCGGCGGCCAGGCGCACCTGGCGTTCCATCGCCCAGGGCGCGCGGGTGCCGGCCGGGCGGTGGACGTCGTGGCCGAGCTGCGTCCAGGTGCTGGTGCCGCCGGTCAGGGTGGCGGCCTCGATGCCCTCCTCGGCCAGGCGCCGGCAGGCTTCCGCGGAGCGGGCGCCGGAGGCGCAGACGACCAGCAGGTCACCGCGCCCGGCGGCCTCCCTGAGGGTGGGCAGGGCGACGTCGAGGTGGTCGAGGGGGATGTTGTGCGCGTCGGGCAGGTGGCCGGTCGCGTATTCACCGGGGGTGCGTACGTCGATGACGGTCAGCTCGTGCAGGCGCGCGCTGGCCTGATCGGCGGTGAGGGCGGTGTGGGACATGGGCACTTCCTTTGCTCGTGTGAGTCACCCCTTCGGTAGGATACCCGCCGGGGTATCGGTGAAGGGGTGTGGGCTGTGGAACTGGCGATGGCGGCCGGGGAACTGAAGACGGTGGTGAACCGGCTGCGCCGGGCGCAGGGCCAGATCGCCGGGGTGATCGGCATGATCGAGGAGGGCCGGGACTGCGAGGAGGTGGTCACGCAGCTCGCCGCCGCGTCCCGGGCGCTGGACAGGGCGGGCTTCGCGATCATCGCCACGGGCCTGCAGAGGTGCCTGAGCGACGGTGACACGGCCGCCCCGGAGGACCGGGAGCAGATGCGGGCGCGGCTGGAGAAGCTCTTTCTGTCGCTGGCCTGAGGCCCTGCCGTCGAGGGGCCGAGGGGGCGCCGGCAGAACCGCGGTCGGCGCGAAGCCGGGCGGCCGCACACCAAGGCGTCACCGAAGCCGGTGCGAAGCCGGGCGGGCGCGTACCCGAGAGCGTCACACCAGGGCCGGCCGGGCGGCCGCGTACCCGAAGGCGTCACACCAGGGCGTGCGGGGACACCGGCACGCCGGCCAGTGCCAGCCAGCCGGCCAGGCCCGCCGGGTCGGTCGCGCCGCACTGGTAGCCGACGTGGCCGTCCGGCCGGACCGCCACCAGTCCGCGGCCCGGGCTGTTCGCCAGCCGCAGGACGGTGACCCGGGCATCCGGCAGGGCCTCCGGCAGCGGGCGCTCGGCGTCGCGCTGCAGCAGCACATGCACACCCGGCCCGGCCAGCAGGCCGTGCAGCCGCCGCGGCGCCCCCGTGGTGACGACGGTCGCGTCCGGCAGCCGGTCGCCCGGGCGGGGAGCGCCCCGCAGCCGGGGTGTGCCCTGCACCGACAGCGGGCTGTGCCGGTAGTTCACCCGGAGCTGGGACAGCACGCGGACGCCCTCGGCCACCAGCCGGCTCCGGTTCAGCAGGACGGGCACGGCCGGGGCCGCCCAGGGCGCGGCCACTCCGCGGAGCCACGAGGGGATCCGCCCGGTCGACGCCTCCGCCCAGAACGCCGTGTGCGTGAGGGCGAGCCGGCGCTGGGCGGCCGCCCTGCGCTCCGCGTCGTAGGAGTCCAGCAGTACCGCGTCGTCGGGCCCGGCACCGGCCCCGTCACCGTCGCGTGCCGCGGCGAAGCCCAGTTTCCAGCCGAGGTTGACGGCGTCCTGGATGCCGGCGTTCATGCCCTGGCCGGTGGCCGGGGAGTAGTTGTGGGCCGCGTCCCCGGCGAGGAAGAGCCGCCCCCGGCGGAACCGGTGGGCGAGGCCGCACCGCAGCGGCACGCGCGCGGACCACGCCACACGCTCGATGTCCGCCTCCGTCCCCGCGTCGCTCAGCAGCCGTTGCAGATCCGCCTGCGGGACGGCGGGCCCTGGCTGGCCGAAGTTGCGGGCGCCTCCCGGCGGGGCCGCCCGCGTGGCCAGCAGCCGCCAGTCGGCCTGCTCGCCCAGCGGGAAGAGGAAGGCCAGGCCGTCACGGCCCGCGAACACCCGCGCACCCGAGGAGCCGGGGGCCCCGGCCGCATCCGCCAGGTCCAGGTCGGCGAGCACCACCTCCACGGCGTACGGCCTGCCCTGCCACCCGATGCCGGCGCACGCCCGCACGGTGCTGGCCGGACCGTCGCACCCGGCGACGAAGCGGCAGCCGATCTCCTCCGTGCCGCGCGGCGAGCGCAGCACCGCCGACGCCTCGTGCCCGCCGTCGCGGGCCACGACCAGCTCCGTGCCCCGCTCCACCCGCACACCCCGGTCGGCGAGCGCCCGTGTCAGCACCCCCTCGACGTCCGTCTGCCGCACCAGCGCCAGATACGGGAACGCCGTCTCCGGCAGCGCGAAACCGGACAGACCGGCCTCGACGACACGCGAGCCGAGACGCAGCTCGGCCGACGGGGCGGTGTCCGCCCGTTCCAGTACGGCGTCGGCGAGCCCGAGGGGACGCAGGACCTCCAGGGTGCGCGGGTGCAGGATCAGCGCGCGCGACGGTCGGAAGAACTCGGGCCGCCGCTCGACCAGCCGGACGCGCGCCCCGTGGTCATGCGCCGCCAGCGCCAGCGTCAGACCGGTCGGACCGGCGCCGACGACCAGGACGTCCACCGTCATCGCCGCGTCCCGGCCGTCACCCGCCACCACACCGGGGCGTCGTCCGGCCCCCACGCGGAGGTGCCGTCCCGTTCCCCCGCGTCGTCCCTCGCCCCGCCCCCGACCGGGTGGTTCCCGGCGAGGACGTCGTCGCGGCGCACCCCGGGCAGCACGGTGTAGCCGATCGAGCCGGGCACGCTGACCAGGGCCAGCACCCGCCACAGCGACCGGGCGTAGTGCTCGGCCCGCCCGGCGCCGTCCCACTCGTACAGACCGCGGTAACGGCCGCGGTCGTCGTTCTCCAGCCACAGCTTCGAGGCGAACCCGGGGAAGCCGGCGAACAACGGCGTGTTGAGCAGACTCTCCGCACGGAAGACCGCGTGCCCGGCCCCGTGGACCCGGCGCAGCCGGAAGACCACCACCAGCGTGCAGGGGTTCCTCGCCAGCCCGCTGCCGAGGCGGGTCTCCCGGTAGACGCGGGCCGAGGTGCCGTCGGCGAACCGCACGCGCCTGCCCACGTGCTCCCGCGGGAGGTGGAGCCGGCGCGCCGCGAGCAGCGCGCCGGAGGCCAGGAAACACGCCGCCACGGCCCGCCACGCCTCCGCAGGGGGGAGCGGCCTCTGTTCGCTCATCGCGCTCTCCCTTCTCGGGTGAGCCGTGCCGATCCCGGAACGCGGATGCGGGCCACGGCCAGGGAGCAGTACCGGCGTCCACCAACCTATGACCACCCCGGCGAGCCCGCACATCGACCGCGGTGACCGCGGTGACCGCCGTGCGCGGCTGTCGACCCGCCGCCCCGGCTGTGCCATCGTGGGCGCCGGGCGGAGGTGAGGCGCGTGACCGGCGCGGACCCCGGGCTGTTCGGCCCGAGATCGGTGACATGGCAGCTCCACGGCGACCCCATGATGTGGATCGCCGGCATCCGGGCCCTCTACCTCCAGGCCCTGCATCCCCGGGCCGTGCGCGGCGTCCTGCAGAACTCAGACTTCCGGCGTGACGCCTGGGGCCGCCTGATGCGCACCGCGCACTTCGTCGGCACGACGACCTACGGCACCACCGAGGCCGCCGAGCGGGCCGGCGCCCGCGTCCGCAAGATCCACAGCATGCTGTCCGCGACCGACCCGGACACCGGCGAGCGCTACGGCGTCGACGAACCCGGGCTGCTGCTGTGGGTGCACTGCGCCGAGGTCGACTCGTACCTGCACGTCCTGCGCCGGTCCGGGATCCGCCTCACCGACGCCGAGGCCGACCGCTACCTCGCCGAACACCGGCACAGCGCCCGCCTGGTGGGCCTCGACCCCGCCGCCGTGCCCGCCGACCGGGCCGGGATGGCGGAGTACTTCGCGAAGGTGCGCCCGCGGCTGGCCGCCGGACCCGAGGCACGCGAGGTGGACGACTTCCTGCTCCGCCCGCCGACGCACCCGCTCCTCGTACCGGCCCGCGAGGTGCTGTGGCGGCGCGTGGCACATCTGGCGTACGCCTCCCTGCCGCCGTACGCCCACGAGCTGTACGGCAGACCGGCCCCCGCGCCCGCCACCGTGACCCGGCGACTGCGCCTCACCGGTCTCCTGCTGCGCCGCGTTCCCGCCCGTGTGCGCTGGCAACTCCCGCCCCGGCACATCCTGCGGGCCGTGGAGCGGCTCGGCCCCCACGCGCGTCCGGCACCGTACAAACTCGGACGATAGCCCGCCATACTGGGTGGGCCAGGGGGCGGGCGAACAGCTACCGGGGGGAGCGTCGCGCGACATGGGGGAGACCAGGCTCATCCACGGCCGGTACCGGCTGCTCGATCCGATCGGGCGCGGCGGCATGGGCGAGGTGTGGCGGGCACGGGACGAGTCCCTGGGCCGGCACGTCGCCGTCAAGTGCCTCAAGCCGCTGGGTCCCGGCCACGACCACGCCTTCACCCGGGTGCTGCGGGAGCGGTTCCGCCGCGAGGCCCGGGTGGCGGCCGCGCTGCAGCACCGCGGCATCACCGTCGTCCACGACTTCGGTGAGTCCGGCGGCGTCCTCTACCTCGTCATGGAACTGCTGGAGGGCCGCAACCTCAGCCAGCTCCTGGAGGACAACAAGGGGCATCCGCTGCCCGTCGCCGAGGTCCTCGAGATCGCCGAGCAGACCGCCGCGGCCCTCGCCTACTGCCACGAACAGGCCATCGTCCACCGGGATCTGAAGCCCGCCAACATCGTGCGGCTCGCCGACGGCACGGTGAAGATCTGCGACTTCGGCATCGCCCGCCTCGGCCACGACATCGGCTTCACCTCCCGGCTGACCGGCACGGGCATCGCCATGGGCACCCCGCACTACATGTCCCCGGAGCAGATCAGCGGCACCGAGGTCGACCAGCGCAGCGACCTCTACTCCTTCGGGTGCGTGCTGTACGAGATGGCCACCGGCGTACCGCCGTTCGACCTGGACGACGCCTGGGCGATCCTCGTAGGCCACCGCGACACCCCGCCCCGCCCGCCGCGCGAGCACCGACCCGGACTGCCCGGGTTCCTGGAGGCGGTCATCCTCGACCTGCTCGCCAAGGAACCCGCCGAACGCCCCGGCGACGCCCGCGAACTGGCCCGCCGGATCAGCGCGCACCGGGCCGCACCGGTGTACGTCCCGGCCGTCTCGGCGCCCCGGCCCGCCCCGGCATGGCCCGTGTCCGCCCAGGGGGCGGCGATGGCTTGGCCCGCACCTGCCGTGGGGGAGGACGCGGCCGGATCGGAGCAGCGGGTGGCTGAGTCTGCCTCCGACGCGACGGGGCAGGGCGTGTGGCCTGCGGCCGGCGCGGGAGTGCAAGGTGCTCGCGTCGCCGCTGACGGGGTGGCCGTCGCGGCTGACGGGCTGGCGCAGGGCGTTCGGGCCGTCCCCGAACCGTGGCCGCACCCGGCACGGCTCGCGCCCGGCGCCCCGGCGGAGGCTGAACCCGCGCCGCACTCCCCGGCGCCGGGGACTCCCCTCACACCCCACTCCGCAGCGCGGCAGCCCCGCCCCGCCTCCCACCTCACGGCGCCCCCCGCCCCCCGGCTGCCGTCCTGGACCCGGGGCATGACCACCGGCCGCACGACGGCAGGTGCCGGGCCGCGCGCCGCGGTGCCCGGCCCCGAGGCCCGGCTGTCCGGTGAGTGGATCGCCCGGCCCGGTACCGGCCCTGTCCAGGACACCGTCGCCGAGGCGCGGCCCACCCCGTCGCCCGAGGTCCTGAGCGCCCTCGCGGGCCGGCACGACGCGGGGCTCGGTCTCGGGCGGCTGGGCCGGTGGGCGGAGGCGGGGGAGGTGCACCGGGCCGTCGCCGCCGAGCGCGAGCACCTCCTCGGCCCCGACCACCCCGACACCCTCGCCAGCCGCTACGAGGTCGCCTTCACCCTCAGCCGCACCGGCCGCGCCCCCGAGGCCCTGCGCGCGTTCAAGCAGGTCGCGGAGGCCAGGATCCGCACCCTGGGCGCCGAGCACCCCGACACCCTGGCCGCCCGCCAGGAGATGGCCTACGTACTGGGCCGGCTGGGACGCCCCTTCGACGCCCACCGGGTCTACACCTGCGTGCTGTCCGCCCGGGAGCGCACCATGGGCCCCGACCACCCCGACACCCTGCGCTGCCGCCACAACCTCGCCTTCAACCTCGGCCGCCTCGGCCGCCCGGAGGACTCCCACCGCACGGCCCGCGAGGTGGCCGCCGCCCGCGCCCGGGTGCTCGGCCCGGACCACCCCGACACCCTCGTCACCCGCTACGAGGTCGCCTACGCGCTCGGCCAGCTGGGCCGCTGGGACGAGGCACTGGAGACCTACCGGGAGGTGGCCGCCGCCCGTGCCCGGGTGCTCGGCCCCGACCACCCGGACACCCTCGCCGCCCGCCACGAGATCGGCATCAGCCTGGGCCGCCTCGGCCGCGGCGCGGAGGCCCTGGACCTCTACAGCGCCCTCGCCGGGGACCGCACCCGCATCCAGGGCCCCACCCACCCGGAGACCCTGCGCGCCCGGCACGGCCGCTGCGTCAACCTCGGCCGGCTCGGCCGCTGGGAGGAGGCCCTGGCCGAGTCCCGCGAGGTGAGCGCCCTCCGCGAACGGGTCCTCGGCGCCGACCATCCGGACACCCTGGTCAGCCGCCGCGAGGTCGCCGTCGGCCTCGGCTGGCTGGGCCGCTGGGCCGACGCCCTCACCGCGTACCGGCAGGTGGCCGACGCCCGCGAACGGGTCCTCGGCGCCGACCACCCCGACACCCTCGCCGCCCGCCACGACCAGGCACACTGCCTGCGGCAACTGGGCCGCCGCGCCGAGGCCGCGGCGCTGTACCGCAGGCTGGCGGCCCTGCGGCAGCAGCGGGCCTGAGGCGGGGTGGGGCCTTCCGGCCCAGCGCGCTCTGGCCGACGTGGATCACCCCGTGTTACGAAGAACCATGACCGCACCCCTGGGAAACCGCGTGCACCGGACGTACGACGCCGTCATCGTGGGCGGCGGCCACAACGGCCTGGTCGCGGCCGCCTACCTGGCCCGGGCCGGCCGCTCCGTGCTGGTGCTGGAGCGGCTCGGCCACACCGGCGGGGCGGCGGTGTCCACGCGGCCGTTCGCCGGCGTCGACGCCCGGCTGTCCCGCTACTCGTACCTGGTCAGTCTGCTCCCGAAGAAGATCGTCCGGGACCTCGGCCTGGACTTCCGGGTACGCACCCGTACGGTCTCCTCCTACACCCCCGCCGAGCGCGACGGCCGCCCCACCGGGCTCCTGGTCGGCGGCGGCGAGCGCCGGACCAGGGAGGCCTTCGCCCGGCTCACCGGCTCCGACCGCGAGTACCGGGCCTGGCAGGACTTCTACGGCATGACCGGCCGCGCCGCCCGGCGGATCTTCCCGACCCTCACCGAACCGCTGCCGACCCGCGAGGAACTACGGGCCCGCCTCGACGACGAGGAGGGCTGGCGGACGTTGTTCGAGGAGCCGATCGGGGTCGCCGTCGAGGGGCGCTTCACGGACGACCTGGTGCGCGGTGTCGTCCTCACCGACGCGCTCATCGGCACCTTCGCCGACGCCCACGACCCGTCCCTGGAGCAGAACCGCTGCTTCCTCTACCACGTGATCGGGGGCGGCACGGGCGCCTGGGACGTGCCCGTCGGCGGCATGGGCGCCCTCACCGACGCCCTCGCCGACACGGCGCGCGCCGCCGGCGCCGTCCTGGCCACCGGCCACGAAGTGCTGCGCATCGCCACGGACGGCCACACGGCCGAGGTCACCTACCGCACGGCCGACGCCGAGGGCACGGTCGCCGCCCGGCACGTCCTGGTGAACGCGTCCCCGCAGGCCCTCGCGGACCTGACCGGCGACCCGCCCCCGCCCCCCGCCGAGGGCGCCCAGCTGAAGGTCAACATGCTGCTGGAGCGCCTGCCGCGGCTGCGCGACACCGCCGTCGACCCGCGCGAGGCGTTCGCCGGCACCTTCCACATCGCCGAGGGCTACGAACAGCTGGCGACCGCCCACGCCCAGGCCGCGGCCGGTGAGCTGCCCGCGGTGCCGCCCTCCGAGATCTACTGCCACTCGCTCACCGACCCGACCATCCTCGGGCCCGGCCTCGCCGAGCGCGGCTGCCACACCCTCACCCTGTTCGGCCTGCACACCCCGGCCCGGCTCTTCGACCGGGACAACGACGCCGTGCGCGAGGAACTCCTGAAGTCCACCCTCGCCCGGCTCGACGCCCACCTGGCCGAACCCCTCGCCGGCTGCCTGGCCACCGACGCGGACGGACGGCCCTGCATCGAGGCCAGGACCCCGCTCGACCTGGAGCGCGACCTCGGCCTGCCCGGCGGCCACATCTTCCACCGCCCGCTGAGCTGGCCCCACGCCCAGGACGGCACGGGCCGCTGGGGCGTGGAGACCCGGCACGCCAACGTGCTGCTGTGCGGGGCCGGCGCGGTGCGCGGGGGAGGGGTCAGCGGGGTGCCCGGGCACAACGCGGCGAAGGCCGTACTGGAAGACGGGGCCGGCTGAAGCGCACACCGATCCGCGGGCACTCCGAATGCACGCAAGTGATCCGTACCGCCGGCCGCCCCAGCGGACGGCCGCACCGACCCGGGAGGCTCCCCTGGCCGGGCTCAGCCCGGCCGGACCTCCAGGAGGCACTCAAGGGCCGACCAGTGAGGCGACCGCCTCAGCCGGCCGACGGCGCCCACCCCGCCGCTTCGAGGCGCGCCCGGTCCGCCGGGCGCGCCTCGTCGAACAGGACGCCGTCGGCCGCCGTCACGCGCAGCGCGTCGACATAGCAGCCGCGGCCCACGTAGAGCCGGTCCGTGGCGTACCGCCAGCGCAGGGTGAGGGCGCGGGCCGCGGGGACGCCGGCGGTGAGCCGGTGCCAGACGCGGCCCGACCAGCCGGTGACCGTCCCCGACGGGTGGCGCTCGGGGTCCTCGCCGCGGCGCGACGTCGTGAACGGCACCGGCTGCCACGTCGTACCGCCGTCGGAGGAGGACTCCAGCGCCAGGGCGTCGGCCTTCGGCTCGGTGTCCCACCACAGCACGCACTCCAGCCGCACCCCGCCGAAGGACGTGTCGAGCGCGGGCAGGGTGAGCGTGGCCGTCGCCGACGCCGCCATACCGGAGAACCAGGCCGTGCGGCCCCGCACCGGGCGGACCGCCACGGCCCGCGCCAGGTGGTTCGCGGCGGCCACCCGGGGCGCGGACCCGGAACGCCAGGTGCGCACCGGGTGCACGGAGTTGCCGAGCACCACGAGGAACGAGTCGGTGGTCGGGTCGAGCACCAGTGAGGTACCCGTGAACCCGGTGTGCCCGGCGGTGCGGGGCGTGGCCATCGCGCCCATGTACCAGTGCTGGTAGAGCTCGAAGCCGAGCCCGTGCTCGTCCCCGGGGAACGCGGTGTTGAAGTCGGTGAACATCAGCTCCACCGACTCCGGCCGCAGGATGCGGGTCCGCCCGTAGACACCGCCGTTGAGCAGCGTACGGCCGAGGACCGCCAGGTCCCACGCGTCGGAGAACACGCCCGCGTGGCCCGCGACCCCGCCCAGGGCGAAGGCGTTCTCGTCGTGCACCTCGCCCCACACCAGTCCCCGGTCCAGCCCCGACCACGGCGGGCGCGCGTCCTCCGTCGCGGCGATCTTCGGGCGCCAGGAGGCGGGCGGGTTGTACCGGGTGCGGCGCAGGCCGAGCGGCGCGGTGATCTCCTCGCGCAGCAGGACGTCCAGGGCGCGTCCGGTGATCTGCTCCAGCACCAGCTGCAGCGAGATGAGGTTCAGATCCGAGTACAGGTACGCGGTGCCCGGGGCGCTGACCGGCTTCTCGTCCCAGATGCGCCGGAGCTTCTCCTCGTACGTCGGCGCGCTGTACAGCGGGATCCAGGCGCGGAACCCCGAGGTGTGCGTGAGGAGCTGACGGACCGTGACGTCCTGCTTGCCGGCCCGGCCGAACTCCGGCAGGTACGAGGCGACCTTCGCCTCCAGGTCCAGCCGTCCCCGCTCCACCTGCTGCACGGCGAGGAGCGAGGTGAACAGCTTCGACACCGAGGCCAGGTCGAAGACGGTGTCCTCGGCCATCGGGATCTGCTCCTCGGGCGGGAACTCCACACCGGTGTCCGTCTTCTCGTCGTAGGCCCGGTAGCGCACGGCCGTGCCGAGGGGCCGGTGCAGCGCGACGGTGCCGCCGCGCCCGGCGAGCAGGACGGCGCCCGCGTACCAGGGGTGCTCGGGGGACGGGCCGAGGAAGGCCTCGGCGTCGGTGACCAGACGGCGCAGGGGCGCGGCGAGCAGCCCGGCGCGTGCGGCGGTTCCGTGCCGCAGGGTGGGGCGATGGCCCGGCGGGGCGGCGTCGGCGGGCCGGGCGCCCAGCACGGACAGCGGCGCGAGGGCGAGCGCACCGCCCAGGGCCATCCCTCCTCGGGTCAGTTGACGCCGAGTCAGTTCTCCGCTCGCCGGTCTGCCGGTCACCGCACACCCCTTCGCCTCGACCGCCGCATACGTCCCCGGAAGTATGTCCGTCGAACACGGCGGTGAACCGGACGGCGAGCGGTCCGCAGCGGCGCCGCTCCGGTACCGCCGACCTTCCGCGGGACGCGTCCTGATGGAGCATCAGAGATTTGTCGCCGCCCCTGGCAGGGTGCCGCCACGGTCGGCGGCACCCCTGCCCGCACGGTCAGCGGCGCTCGTGCACCCGGACGACCTCCAGCCGCGGCGAGGACAGGATGTCCCGCTCGCAGAAGCGCGACGTCACCCACTTCTCACCGGAGAACAGCCGCGTCTGGTCGGCGTGGTGCGGCGAGTGAGGGTTCGACGACTGGGAGTAGGTCAGCAGCGTCCGCGCCACCGGGCAGCGGCTGTCGTCCCAGCCCACCGCCTGGAGGTGGCTCGTCCCGAACGGCACCTGCGTGTAACCGCCGCCTGCCGGGTCCCACCTCGGCTCCAGCACGTTCCAGACGCCGAGCCGCCCCGCGCCGCCCGGCATCGGCAGCCGCCCGCCGTCGCGGACGACGAACTGGTGCGCCCCGAGCGGCGCGTCCAGCGCGATGCCCGCGGCGCGCAGTTCGGCCACCGCGTCGGCGAGGGCGGTGGCGAAGCCGGGCGCCCCGGTGTTCAGCGTGCGGGGGGTGCGGACCGGGTCGGCGGCCGAGAACGGCACCTTCCACAACTGCCCGCGCGGCACGGACGGTTCCAGCTTCCGCCAGAACCGGTCGAAGAGCAGGGCGCCCCGGCTGCCGGTGTCCATGGTGCGGTCCCACTTCCTCAGCACCCCGCACGCCTGCGACACGTCGACGGCCGTGCCGTCACTGCCCGTCGCCGTACCGCCCGGCAGCGCGGCGCACGCCCTGGCCGTGTCCCCGGCGGCGAGGTCACCCGCAGGCACCCGGTTGGCGAACTGCTGCCGCTGGAGGTCGCGCACGGTCAGACCGCCCCGGTCCGCCATCGCCGCGACGTCCTCGATCCCGCCGCGGGTGCGCAGCCCGAGCTGCGTGCCCACCGTGCCGAAGACCCGCTCGTAGCCGGTGAGCGGCCGGTCCGCGTTGGTCATCCAGGCCGTGTCGTTCGAGTTCGCCACGTACGGCGCGTCCTGCAGCGTCGGCATCCGCGCCGGCCCGAAGATGCCCGGTGCGACGGCGTCGGGGTCGCGGCCGAGCGCGCAGTCACCGCGCGAGCCGTCGAGGACCGCGATGCCGGACGCCGGGTACGTGGTCCTGCCCAGCTCCGTCGAGCAGCGCTCGGCCAGCTCGTCGGTGATGCGCGGCAGCACCTGGGACTGGGTGAAGAGGGAGTGTCCCGCGCGGTCGGCGGCGATCGTGTTCACCCAGGGGATGCCCTGGTGCCGCGCGAGGGACGCCAGGACATCCGCCGTGCTCCGCGCCTTGCCGAAGCCCAGCGAGGTGTCGGCGAAGCGCAGATTGGCGGCGTTCGGATCGTACAGCGCGTACGCCGTCGTGGCCGTCCACGGCAGCGGCACCTGCGGGCTGAGGGAGGTGACGACGGGGCCGTAGCGCGTCCACCACTGGGTGCGGGTCACCGGCGTGCCGTCCTTCACGGCGACCGTCACGGTCCGCTTCGTCATCCGCTCCGGCCTGCCGTCGACGAGGTACGTCGTGGGGTCGGCCGGATCCAGCGTCAGCCGGTGGAAGTTGGCCGGAATGCCGGTGGAGACGGTGTGGGTCCACGCCACATGTGCGCTGAACCCGATGGAGATCGCGGGTATGCCGAGCAGGGACCCGCCGGACACGTTCAGCTCGCCGGGGATGGTCTGCTGCGACTGCCAGAACCGGCGCCCGCCCTCCCACGGGTAGTGCGGGTTGCCCAGCAGCAGACCGCGCCCGCCGGCCGTGGTGTCGCCGCGGAAGGCGACCGCGTTGGAGCCCATGCCGGGATCGCCCCAGAGCTCGTCCGCCGCCTCGGCCACGGCCCGCGCGTCGGGGGTGCGGACAGCGGCGCCGGTGGCGGTCGCCGGTCCGGCCGGCGGCTGCGCGGCCGTGATCGTGTCCACGAAGCGTCCCTCGCCGGATACGGAGGCGATGGCGAGACCCCGCGCCGCCACGTCCAGCTCGGTGACCGGACGGACCCAGGAGGCGCCCGCACAGGCCGGATCGGTGATCTTCCGCTGCTTCAGCCAGGCGTTGTACCCGGCCGCCCAGCCGCGCATCAGGGCCCTGACCTCGCGGCTCGGGCCCACCGGCGCGGGCTTCTCGAGCAGTTTCTGCACCGTGCGGGACTCGCGGACCCCGCGGAAGTACAGGTCGCTGGCGAGGTTCGTGCGGGCGCCCGAGAGGTCGCCGCCGGCGGCCGCGTCGGCGCCGAAGTGGCGGGACCGCTCGCCCCGCAGGGTGACGAACCCGTCGGCGAGGGTGCAGACCTCGTCGGCGGCCTGCGCCCAGCCCGTGCCGAAGCCCAGGCCGGCGTAGTCCTTCGCGAGGATGTGCGGAATGCCGTACTCGGTGTACCGGATGACGGCGGACAGGCCGGCGCCCGAGGGGCGCTGCCCGGCTCGCCCCTCGTCCGGGGCGGCCGCCGCGGGTAACGCGGACGCGGCGGTGAACAGGGCCGTGGCCCCGAGAACGAGTCGTCTCCAGCGGGTGCGCATCGTGCCTCCCGGCTTCATCCTGGTCGAGGAGAGGTGCGGCCAGGCGCACGCGACCGCGCACGCCCGGCTGTCGGATCCATGACACCGGACGCGTGATCCATCCGGGGAGGTTGATTCCACCGGTACGGTTCTCGCCACGTGGGGGCGATGTGGGGGATCCGGCGTGATGCGGGGCCGCGGCGGGCGGCGGCAGCAGCGGTCCTTGACCTCCCGAGGCGGTGAACCGAGGATCGGGTCTCATGACGACGCCCGGACACGGCAGCACGGTCGACGGAGTCCTACGGCGCAGCGCCCGGCGCACCCCGGCGCGCGTCGCGGTGGAGTACGGCGAACGCACCTGGACGTACGAGGAACTCGACACGGCCGTCTCCCGCGCGGCGAGCGTCCTCCTCGGCCAGGGGCTGTCCCCGGGCGACCGGGTCGGCGCCTACGGCCACAACTCCGACGCCTACCTCATCGCCTTCCTCGCCTGCGCCCGCGCGGGCCTGGTGCACGTCCCGGTCAACCAGAACCTCACCGGCGACGAACTCGCCTACATCGTCGGCCAGTCGGGCAGCTCCCTGGTCCTCGCCGACCCCGGCCTCACCGACCGGCTCCCCGACGGCGTACGGACCGTGCCGCTGCGGGACGCCGGCGACTCCCTGCTCGCGCGCCTGCCCGGGGCACCCGCGTACGACGGTCCGGAGCCGCACGCCGAGGACCTCGTGCAACTGCTGTACACCTCCGGGACGACGGCCCTGCCCAAGGGCGCGATGATGACGCACCGGGCCCTGGTGCACGCGTACCTGAGCGCCATCACGGCCCTCGACCTCAGCGCCGGCGACCGCCCCGCGCACTCCCTGCCGCTGTACCACTCGGCGCAGATGCACGTCTTCCTGCTGCCCTACCTCGCGGTCGGCGCGACGAACATCGTCCTCGACGCACCCGACGGCGACCGGCTCTTCGACCTGATCGAGACGGGCCGCGTCGACAGCCTGTTCGCGCCGCCCACCGTCTGGATCGCCCTGGCCGGCCGACCCGACTTCGCCACCCGTGACCTCAGCGGCCTGCGCAAGGCGTACTACGGGGCGTCGGTCATGCCGGTCCCCGTCCTCGAACGCCTCCGCGCACGCCTCCCGGAGCTGGCCTTCTACAACTGCTTCGGCCAGAGCGAGATCGGCCCCCTGGCCACCGTCCTCGCCCCCGAGGAGCACAAGGGCCGCATGGACTCCTGCGGCCGCCCCGTGCTGTTCGTCGACGCGCGCGTCGTCGACGAGGACGGCAAGGACGTGCCCGACGGCACCCCCGGCGAGATCGTCTACCGCTCCCCGCAGTTGTGCGAGGGCTACTGGGACAAGCCGGAGGAGACCGCCGAGGCGTTCCGCGACGGCTGGTTCCGCTCCGGCGACCTCGCGGTGCGCGACGCCCACGGCTACTTCACGATCGTCGACCGCGTGAAGGACGCCATCAACTCCGGCGGCGTCCTGATCGCCTCCCGCCAGGTCGAGGACGCCCTCTACACCCACCCCGGAGTCGCCGAGGCGGCCGTCGTGGGCCTGCCCGACGAGCGCTGGATCGAGGCGGTGACGGCCGTCGTCGTCCCGCGCGGCGACGTGACGGAGGCGGAACTGATCGACCACGTACGGCAGAAGCTCCCGCCGTTCAAGGCACCCAAGCGCGTGGTGTTCGTGGACGAACTCCCCCGCAACGCCAGCGGGAAGATCCTCAAACGGGAGCTCAGACAGAGGTTCGGGGACGGCGGGGCGGCCACGGCGTCCGGCGGGTGACGGCCGCGTCGGCGGCACCGTCCCCGCCCCGCGACCGCGTTGCGCCGCAGCGCACCGCCGACCATGATCGACCGTATGCCGACCTTCAGCGCCCCGGACGGAACCCGGCTCGCCTACCACCTCCGGGGCGAGGGCGAGCCGCTCGTCGTCCTGCCCGGCGGGCCCATGCGGGCCTCCGCCTACCTCGGGGACCTGGGTGGGCTGCACGCCCACCGGCAGCTGGTCCTGCTGGACCTGCGCGGCACGGGGGAGTCGGCGGAGCCGGAGGATCCCGCGACGTACCGGTGCGACCGGCTCGTGGACGACGTCGAGGCGCTGCGGCGGCACCTCGGGCTGGAACGGATGGACGTGCTCGCGCACTCGGCGGGCGGAAGCCTGGCGATGCTCCACGCGGCCCGGTATCCCGAGCGGGTGCGGCGGCTGGCGCTCGTCACGGCCATCCCCTGGGCGCTGGGCATGGCGGCCTCGCCCGGGCAGCGGCGGGCCGCGGCCCTGCGACGGCGGGACGAGCCGTGGTTCCCCGAGGCCTTCCCGGCGTTCGAGGCCTGGCTGGCGGACCCCGCGGGCTTCGACCCCGTCATCCGGCCCTTCTGGTACGGACGTTGGGGCGCCGCGGCGCGGGCGCACGCCGACCGCGACGAAGCGGAGACCAACGACCGGGCCGCGGACCTCTACGGAGCGGACGGCGCCTACGACCCGGCCGCCACACGCGCCGCTCTCGCCTCCCTGGCGGCTCCGGTGCTCGTGCTGGCCGGTGAGGCCGACGGCGGGCCCGTCCCGGCCCTGGCGCGCCGCAGCGCCGAGGTCTTTCCGGCGGCCGAGTTCGCCGTGCAACCCGGTGCCGGCCATTATCCGTGGCTGGACGACCCGGAGTGGTTCACGCGGCGGGTCGCCGCCTTCTTCCCGGCGCGTGGCCCGCGTTCGTAGACGGGGCTCTTCTGCCGTCGGCAGAACGGGCCGTCCGCGCGCCGCGCGTGCCCCTACCGTCGCCGGATGGACACCGAACCACCCACCGTGCGGACCGTACAAGCGAATGGGATCACCCTGGCCTACCGCGCCTGGGGCCCGCGGGACGCACCGCCCGTGGTGCTGCTGCACGCCCGCGGTCTGGACAGCCGCGACTGGGAGGGGACCGCACCGGCACTGGCCACCGGACCGCGCCGGGTGTACGCCCTCGACCTGCGCGGACACGGCCGCAGCGACCGGCCCGGCGACTACGGCTTCGAGGCCATGGCCGACGACGTCCGGGCCTTCCTCGGCGCGCTCGGTGCCGAACGCGCCGACGTCGTGGGGCACTCGCTCGGCGGCCTCGTCGCCTGTCTGCTCGCCCAGCACAGCCCGCGGCTCGTGAACCGGCTCGTCCTGGAGGACGTGCCCGCGCCCTTGCCGCTGGACCCGCCGCGCCCGCCCGCCCAGCGGCCCGACGGCGAACCGCCCTACGACTGGGCGATGATCCTCGCCACCGACCGGCAGCGCAACGCCCCCGACCCGGTGTGGTGGGACCACATGGGGCGCATCACCATGCCCACGCTGCTCATCGGCGGCGGAGCGGGCAGCCTCGTCCCCCAGGAGCAGATCACCGCTCTCGCCGGCCTGCTTCCCGACGCCCGGCACGTGACGATCGAGGCGGGACACCTCGTGCACGAGGCGCGGCCGGAGGAGTTCCTCGCGGTGGTGGCGGAGTTCCTCAGCCCCGCGGACCGTACGCCGTCATGAAGCGGTCGCGGAACTTGTCCATGCCCCACCGGGGCGCGTCCCCGGCCGGCTTGAGACCGTCGGTCCAGCCCCAGTCGGCGATGCGCTCCAGGACCTTCTCGTCGCGGGCGACGATCGTCACCGGCACGTCCTTGCCGGTGTCCCCGGCGGTGACGGTCGGCACCGGCTGGTGGTCGCCGAGGAAGACCAGCACCGTGTCGTCGTCGCCGTAGCGCTCGACCCACTCGGTGAGGCTGCGGATCGAGTACGCGATGGCCTTGCGGTACTCGGTGCGCACCTTCTCCGGGTCCTTCCAGACCTCGGCGGGGTCGGTGCCCTCCTTCTTGATCCGGTGGAAGACCGAGCCGTCGCCGAGGTCCTCCCAGTCGATCATGCGGGCGATGGGGGACCAGGGGTTGTGGCTGGAGGCCAGGATGATCTCCGCCATGATCGGCTCACGGTTCTCCTTGCCGTGCTCCAGCCGCTCGAACGCCTCCATGCTGAACTGGTCCGGCACGGGCGTCCAGCTGAAGTACGGGCCGTGGTAGCCGAGATGCTCCGAGTCGTAGATGTGGTCCAGCCCGAAGAACTTGCCCTCCGGCCAGGCCCGCCGCACCCCCGGCACGATGCCGACGGTCCGCCAGGCACCCGTCTTGCCGAAGTACTTGGTGAGCGTCATGCGGTCGCTCGTGGTCAGACTGCGGTACCGCTGCTGGTTCTTGATCCACAGCCCGGACAGGAACGTCGAGTGGGCGAGCCAGCTGCCCGCGCCCGTCACCGGCGACTGCAGCCAGCCGCTGCGCGACGCGAAACCCGCTGCCTTCAGCCTGCCGGTGCCCTCCTCGAGCACGGCGTCGGTCTGCTCCGCCATCGCCGGGTCGTCGATCGCCACCCGGCCGTAGCTCTCGATGAAGGTGAACAGGACGTCCTTGCCGCGCAGCCCCGTGAGCAGCTGGTCCGGCGGCGTCTTCGCGAACGCGTCCACGGCGGCCTGCCTCCGGAAGACCCGGGCGTCCTCCAGCCCCGCGCGCACCTGCTCCACGCGGTTGCCGACGAACTCGGCGTTGCCCTTGGTCGCGACCGGTACGGCGCCCAGCTGCAGGCCCAGCGTCATGCAGGTGATCCAGGCGGTGCCGAGGATCAGCGTCGTACGGGCGGCCACGGGCCGGTGCCGCACCATCAGGTTCGTCAGCCGTACCACCGCGAGGGTGGTGAGCACGAGCACGGCGACGAACAGGACGATCACCCCGACCACGGCCAGCACCTGGCCGGTCCGGCCGAAGGTCTCCCGGAGGAAGTCCGTGGCGTGCTCGATGAGGATCCAGTCAAGGACCAGGTCGAAGGGCCGGGCCAGCACCTGGTAGAAGCCCATGTCGACGAACTTCAGGACCGTGAGCAGCCCGAGGAACGCGCCCGCCACGACCGCCGTGATCCTCCGGGGCCGCGCTGGGAGCGCGAGCAGCAGACCGGCGAGCAGCACGCCCTCGGCGGGGATCCGCAGGAACGACGCGAACTCGATCCGCTCGATCCGGTTCGGCACCAGCAGCGCGAACACCACGAGCGCCCCGGCCAGCACGGTCGTCGCGGCGGACACGCCGCGTGCGGTCCGTGGATGGCGACGCCACCGAAGCAACCGGCGGAACCGGCGGAACCGGCCGCGCTCGGCCTCGCGCGCCGCCGGGTCCGGGACATCCCCGGCGGTCGTCGCCCGCGGGTCCCGCGTGGTGGTCTCCTTCCGGGGCTTCAGGTCGTCGGTCCCGTCCTGCGGCTCCGCGGTGACCGTCCCTTTCTCCGGCTCCGCGGTGACCGTCCCCTTCTCCGGCTCCGCGGTGACCGTCCCCTTCTCCGGCTCCGCGGCGACCGTCCCCTTCTCCGGCTTCGCAGCGACCGTCCCCTTCTTCGGCTCCGTCCCGTCGGCGTCTGCCTCCGCCCGGGACTCCGAGGACGCCCCCTCCACCCGAGGCCTCTCCTCCACCGGGGACTGCCCGCCGCCCCGCGCCGCCCCCGCGTCGTCATCCGGTTCCGCCCCGCCCCCGGTCCTGTCCGGCTGCTGGTGCGGGCGAGTGAAGAGCGACACCCGGTGGTCCTTCCGTGCGGTCCTGCGATGGCATGGCAAACAGAGCCCGGTGAGCGGGCCTGCCACCACCAGTACGTCCGCACGTCACCTCGGGTTCAACCGACGGGCCGGAGAATCACCCGTCCGCGACCCCAGCCGCCTCCGCCACCTCCCGCGCCCACCGGCAGTCCGTCCTGCCGCGCGGCGACCGCCGGACCGACTCGGTGATCACCAGCCGGCGCGGCGTCCTGCGGCCGGCCGGTCGGCCACCGCGGGAAGGACCCCCCTCACGTGCCCTGTCGGCGGTGGGACGCGATCGCTAGGCTGGCCGCGGACGACGAACCGGGAGGAGCACGGACGTGGCCGACACCACCACCCAGCAGCGCCCGCTCACGGGCTGGGACAAGCCGGACCTGGACCTCAGCAACGCGCAGTGGCAGTCCAGCAGCCGCGGCCGGGGAGATGTGCAGATCGCCTTCGTGGAAGGCTTCATCGCCATGCGCAACAGCGGCCGCCCGGAGAGCCCCTCCCTGATCTTCACGCCCGACGAATGGGGCGCGTTCGTGTCAGGAGCGCGCGAGGGAGAGTTCGACCTCACCTGACGGCGGCGGGCCCTCGGCCCGGGCCGCCGTGATCCGGCGGCCGATCGGGGGTGTTCCGCTCGCTTTTGCGGACACGCGACCTGAGGCAACCTCCCACGGCCGGCGCCTGAGCCAGGCTGGCCCAGGAGGCACACGGTCGTACATCCGGAGGTGAGGACCCCATGAGCACCCTGCCGGTCGTCGCGGCGGTCGACGGTTCGGACGACAGCCTGCGCGCCCTTGACTGGGCCGTCGACGCGGCCCGCAGGCGCGCGGCGCCCCTGCGCGTGGCCCACGTGCGCCAGTACGCCCACTGGGCCCAGCACGAGGTCCTCGCCGCCGACCCGCGCGACGACCCGGTCCTCGACCGGGTCCGCGCCCGCCTGGGCGGCGGTGCCGACCAGCCGGCCACCGACTACGTCGGTGTGGAGGGCGCCGCCAGTGCCGTCCTGCCCGAACTGGGCGCCTCCGCACAGCTCCTCGTGCTCGGCTCCCGCGGCCGCGGCGGCTTCGCCAGCCTGCTGCTCGGCTCCACCAGCCTGGCCGTCGCCCGGGACGCCGAGTGCCCCGTCGTCGTGGTGCCGCCCCGCGCCGGACGCGAGGTGCGCGGCGCGGCGCCGGCCGGTCCCGGAGCCCGCGTGGTCGTCGGGCTGAAGGTGGAGGGGCCCGACGAGGCCACGCTCGAGTTCGCCTTCGCCGAGGCCGCCCGGCGCGGCGCCCGGCTCCAGGCCGTCGCCGCCTACCCGTGGCCCGCGCAGCCCTGGATGCTGCCCGGGGAGATGCCGCCGCCGGTGGTCGACCAGGACGTGATCGCGGACGAGACCCGGGTCCTCGCCGAGGGCTTCCTCGCCCCGCACCGCGAGCGCCACCCCGACGTCCCGGTCGAGACGGCCGCCGCGGCGGGCGACGCGGCCGGGCACCTCGTGGCCGCCTCCCCGGACGCCGACCTCGTCGTCGTGGGCCGCCACCGGCGGCACCTGATGGCACCCGCCCGCATGATGGGCTCCGTCACCCACGCCGTCCTGCTGCACGCAGCGAGCCCCGTCGCGGTCATCCCGCCGTCACCACCGGACGCCTGACCCCGGGGCGCCCCACGGGTTAATGGATACGAGCGGGGCTATCATTAGCGCCATGCGGGAACCGATCAGCGGGGACGCCCGGCTCGCCCTGGACCTGGCGCTCACCCTCCGCCACGACGGCAGCGGCGGCGTCCACGACGACCTCATCGACCCGGCGGGCCTGACCGCCTGGGTCCGCGCCCATCCCGAGGTCCTCCCGGACGCCGCCCGCTTCACCGCCGACGACGCCCGGCTGGCCGCCGTCCGCACGCTGCGGGCCGCCGTCCGCGCGCTCTTCGCCCGGGCCGTGCGCCCCGGCGAGCCGAGCCCCGCGGACGCGGCCCGGACGATGCCCCTGCCCGAAGCCCTGCGGCGGCTCAACGAAGCAGCCGCCCGCACCCCCACCGTGCCGGTCCTCGACTGGCCCGAGGACGGCGGTCCGGCCCTGCGCCGGCAGCCCGCCGGCGGGGCCGGCGACCTGACCGCGGCCCTCGCCCAGGCCGTGGCCGCGTTCCTCGCGAGCCCCGACCGCGACCGGCTGCGGGCCTGCCACGCGCCGCGCTGCGTGCGGTACTTCCTCAAAGAGCACCCCCGCCAGGAATGGTGCACACCGTCCTGCGGCAACCGCGCCCGGGTGGCCCGCCACCACCGGCGGCACCGGGCGACCGCATAGGGCCGGTCCAGCCGCCGCCCGGCCGCCCCTTCGCAGGCCCGGGCACGTACCATGGCGGCATGTCGTTCCTCCGCCGCCGCAGCGCCACGCCCGCCGGGCCCGACTTCGACGTACTGGCCATGGACCCGGGCGACTGGCCGGGCAACCTCGGTGCGGGACTGCTGCCCGCGCCCGACGGCACCTGCCAGGGCGTCTTCCTGCGCTACGACCTGTTCGGCGGCCGCGGCCCCGCCATGATCATCGGGAACCTGCCCGAGGGCTCCCCGGCCCGCGACGTCCCCGAGGGCGAGCCCCCCTTCGAGGTGGCCCAGCTGCTGCTGGCGCTGGAGAACGACGAGGAGGTCACCGTCGTCGGCACCGAGGACGTGCCGGTGATGCAGGGCGACAACCTCCTCATCGTGCGCCGCGTCAAGCTCTCCGAGAGCCGGATCTCCTGCGTGCAGTTCGACCGCAGCGACAACGTTTTGGTGACCATCGCCGCCTGGGACCGCCCCATCACGGACGACCTCTACGCCCTCCTCAAGCCCCTGCCCGCGGAGCTCTTCCAGCAGGACTGACCCCCGGCCGGAACACGAGAGAGCCGCTGTGCGCCCGGCCGGGCGCACAGCGGCTCTCTCGTCCCCGTCAGCGAGTGCCGACCGCCGCGCGCACGGCCCGCCGGGCCAACTGGCAGTCGTCGTGCAGCCGCCGCAGCAGCAGCCGCTGCTCCTCACCGGACGGCGCAGCAGCCGGGTGGGCCGGGCCCGGTGCCGCCGGGGTCGCGTCGTGCATCGAACGCTGCACGGCCGTCTCGTACGTACGGATCTCCCGGGTCAGCACCAGCATCAGGTTCACCAGGAAGGCGTCCCGGGACGCCGGGCCCGCCGACTGCGCGATCTGGCTGATCTGACGACGGGCGACCGGCGCGTCCCCGAGCACCGACCACAGCGTCGCCAGGTCGTAGCCCGGCAGGTACCAGCCCGCGTGCTCCCAGTCCACCAGCACTGGACCGGCCGGTGACAGGAGCATGTTCGACAGCAGCGCGTCGCCGTGGCAGAACTGGCCCATGCCCTGCCGCCCGGCGGCCTGCGCGATGCCGTGCAGCAGTTTCTGCAGGTCACCCAGGTCACGGTCGGTGAGCAGGCCCAGTTCGTGGTACCGCGAGATGCGGGCCGCGTAGTCGAGCGGGGCGTCGAACGTGCCCGCCGGCGGCCGCCAGGCGTTCAGCCGGCAGATCGCGCCGAGCGCCGCCCTGATGTCCCCCCGGGGCGGTGCCTCGGCCGGGTGCCGCTGGAGCGCCGCCACCCGCCCGGGCATCCGCTCGATCACCAGGGTGCAGTTGTCCGGATCCGCCGCGATCAGTCTCGGCGCCCGCACAGGAGGGCGGTGCCGGACGAACGAGCGGTACGCCGCTATCTCGTGGCGGATCCGCTCGGACCAGGCGGGCGAGTGGTCCAGTAAGCACTTGGCGACGGCCGAACTGCGCCCGGTCGTACCGACCAGCAGCACGGACCGGCCGCTGCGGCGCAGCACCTGCACCGGGCTGAACTCCGGGCAGATGCGGTGCACCGACGCGATGGCCGTGCGCAGCTGCGCGCCCTGAGGGCCGGACAAGTCGAGTCTCCCGCTGAGCGGTTGCGTGCCGAGCGACGCGCCGCGCCGGGCCCGGGCAGCGCCGAGCACGGGGGCCGCCGGCCGCGCGGGGGCGAGGTAGGGGCCGCCGTCCGCGGGGCGGGGGTGCAGCGACCGGGGCGGTGCGGACACGGAGGACGATGCTGCGTACATGGCCTGGACAGATCCCTTCGTGTGCCTGCGAGAACAGCGCACCACCCGGCCCGGAGGCCCGGGATCACCCTGGGGAATGCCCCTGCGGCGACCGGGTCGGGGTGGCGCGTTCCTACCTGACACCGGATGGCCGGTGGCACACCATCTGGCGCACCCTGGCGAACCCTGGCGAATAGTCGCCCGGCAAGTCTGCCCGGGCTACTGTCAACTCAGCCGAGAACCTGGGGGCTTGACGTGAGTGGACAACCCAACACCCGGCTCGCGGACCTGTTCGGCCTGGCCGGCTGGTCCAAGGGCGAGCTCGCGAGGCTGGTCAACCGGCAGGCGGCGGCCATGGGCCATCCCCAGCTGGCGACCGACACCTCCCGGGTGCGGCGGTGGATCGACATGGGAGAGATCCCGCGCGATCCGGTGCCGCGGGTGCTGGCGGCTCTGTTCACCGAGCGTCTCGGCCGTGTCGTGACCATCGAGGACCTCGGTCTGGTCCGGCACGGGCGTACGGGGAAACGGCAGGGCGGCGGGAACACGGAGTCTCCCGACGGTGTGCCGTGGGCGCCCGAGCGGACCGCCGCGGTCCTCACCGAATTCACGGGAATGGACCTCATGCTCAACCGACGCGGCTTGGTGGGCGCGGGCGCCGCGCTCGCCGCGGGATCCGCACTCAGCAGCGCCATGTACGACTGGCTGCACACCGACCCTGCCCTGGCTGCCGACGCTCCCGACCTCGACCACTCCCTGCACGCCGACCCCGCTGGGTTCGACCGCTACGAGGCCGCCCCCATCGGGTCGCAGGAGATCGAGGAACTGGAGCGCTCGGTCGAGGTGTTCCGCGCCTGGGACGCCGCCCGTGGCGGCGGGCTCCAGCGCAAGGCCGTGGTGGGCCAGCTCAACGAGGTGGGCGGCATGCTCGCCTACCGTCACCCACCCCATCTCCAGCGGCGCCTGTGGGGCGTCGCCGCCAACCTGGCCGTCCTCGCGGGCTGGATGTCGCACGACGTCGGCCTGGAGCCCACGGCCCAGAAGTACTTCGTCATCGCCGCGCACGCGGCCAGAGAGGGCGGTGACCGCCCCCGCGCGGGCGAGGCACTGTCCCGCGCGGCGCGCCAGATGGTGCATCTGGGCCGCCCCGACGACGCCCTGGACCTGATGAAGCTCGCCACGTCGGGTTCGGGCGAGGAGGTGCTGCCCCGTACCCGGGCGATGCTCTACACCATCGAGGCGTGGGCACAGGCCTCCATGGGCAAGGGCCAGGCCATGCGCCGCACGCTGGGCCGCGCGGAGGACCTGTTCGTCTCCGACAAGGCCGACGTGCCCCCGCCGGACTGGATGCAGACCTTCAAGGAGGAGGACCTGTACGGCATGCAGGCCCTGGCCTACCGCACGCTCGCCGAGTTCGAGCCGGGCGCGGCCGTCCATGCCCAGCACTACGCGGAGAAGGCACTGGCCCTCAGGATCGACGGCCGGCAGCGCTCGAAGATCTTCGACTACCTGTCGATGGCCTCGGCCTGCTTCATCGCGGACGACCCCGAGCAGGCCGACCGCTACGCGCGCCTGGCGCTGGTGTCGATGGGCTCCAACTCCTCGCACCGCACCTGGGACCGGCTGCGCCAGATGTACCGGCTCACCGCGGAGTACTCCGGTTACCCGAAGATCGAGGAGCTGCGGGAGGAGATCAAGCTCGCCCTGCCGAAGCCGAAGGGCAGGAGCGGCGATCACGCGCCGGCCTGAGTGCCTATGACGGCACGCGGACGACGAGCACGCAGGCGTTGTCCTCGCGCTCGCTCTCGCCGAACTCCTGGACGACGGTGCGTACGCAGTCCTCCGCGCTGCGGGCTCCGGCCAGGCGCGGCGCCAGGTCCAGCAGGAGGTGCGCGGCGTCCGCTCCGGTGTGCCCGGGCACCAGCCCGTCGGTGTGCAGGAGCAGCAGGTCGCCTGCCTGGAGGGTCTCTTCGGCCTGTCCGTACACGGCGCCCGAGGTGGCGCCGAGCAGGACGCCGTCCGGTGCGTCCAGCGCGCGCCCCGTCCCGTCGCGGAACAGCAGCGGGGCGGGGTGTCCGGCCTGCGCCCAGACCAGGGTGCGGGTGGCGGGCCGGTAGCGGCAGCAGACGGCGCTGCCGAGGGCGGGTTGCACGGTGGCGTCGAGTAACTGGTTCAGCCAGGACATGAGTTGTCCCGGCCGGGCGCCCGCCATCGCCATGCCGCGCACGGCTCCGAGCAGCATGGTCATGTTCGAGGTGACGCCGACCCCCTGCCCGGTCAGGTCGCCGACGCTCAGCAGCGTCTCACCGTCGGTCAGTTCGAGCGCGTCGTACCAGTCGCCCCCGATCATCGTCCGTGTGGACGCCGGCAGGCACCGGGCCGCGAGGTCGAGGGTGCCGGTGCCCCGGTGCGGGAGCCGCAGGGAGCCGCGCCAGGGCGGCAGCACGGCCTCCTGCAGCTCGGCCGCGAGCCGGTGCTCGGTCCGCGCCGCCTCCCGCTGGTCGTGGAGCGAGTCCCGGGTCTCGCTCACCACCCGCTGGGTGCGGCGCAGTTCGCTGACGTCCCGCAGGACGGCCCACATCGAGACGGTCCCGCCGTCGGTGTCGAGCACCGGCTCGCCCATCATGTGCACGGTCCGGACGTCGCCGCCGGGGCGTGCGATGCGGAACTCGCCGTCGATGGGCCGCGCGTCGACGAGGCAGTCGGTCACCATCGCCGTCAGCTTCGGCCGGTCCTCGTCGAGCACCAGGGACGGCAGCTCGTCGAGGGTGAGCGGGCCGGCGGCGGGGTCGCGGCCCAGGATCCGGTAGAGCTCGCCGGACCAACTGGCCTCGTCCGTCAGCAGGTTCCACTCGGCGCTGCCGACCCTGCTGAGCAGCGAGCCCTGCGGGGCGGCGGCCGGTTCGGGGGCGGCGGCGGGCAGGGGGCCGTCGCGCAGCTGGGCGAGGTGCTCGTCGAGGTCGTCGAGCTGGTGCAGGGCGAGGTCGTACAGGGCGCGCTGCCAGCGTCCGCGGGGGTGGTCCGCCCCGTTCCCCTCGGCATCGCGGCGTACCGCGTCCACGTCGCCCTTCAGCCGCCGCGTCTGTGTGATGAGCGCGTCGACCGAGCCGCGTCCGGGCGGCTGGGCGGCGGGGCGGCCCGCGGAGAGGTGGGACGGCATGACGCACTCCGATGCGGGAACGGTTCGGCCAAGGCGGACTAAGGGACCGCTACGACTGTCGCACAGCCCGCGACGCCCTGTAAGGGATTTGGCACCACACGATACGGTGGTGCTTCCGGCATATGCCACCGTCTCGCGGAGTTACTCAGAGGTAGCCGTGGGACCCCGCGCCCGCAGGGTCAAGTCGTAGGGTACACATGGTATTTGACGATCCGTCGGCCATGCGCCGCCGGGTCCCTCCGGGTGTTCGACGGCCCTGCGTTCGAAGCCCCGCTCAGTACCTCAGGACCCCGGCGATGCCGTCCGCGTCACCGAGGGTGCCGTCCGGGACGAAACGGACGTCCGCTCCGGTCTCCAGGCACTGCTCGACGATCTCGTCCACGATGTCGCTGCGCGAGTCGAGGTCGCCCTCGGAGACGAGGACCAGATGTCCGCCGGTGTCCCTGACCGTCACCCGGTAGTTCTCCTCGACGGCCAGCAGCCGGACGCGGCCGTCCCGCGCGCTCTGCCACAGCTCGTCGACACCGGCGGCGAACTCCCGCCGCCCGCGGGCGGTTTCGAGCGCGCGCGTCACGGCGTCCGCGCTCCGGCGGGCCTCCGCCTCGAGCACCGGGCGCATCGCCTGCCGGACCGCCTCGGGCGTGCCGTGCGCGAGCCCGCCGTGCGGGACGTGCGTCGCCTCGCCGGTGGCGGTGCCGACCTCCTCCAGCAGGGAGAGGGCGGCCGGCTCGCCGGTGACGTACAGCGGCCGCGGCTGGTCGCGCAGGACGGCGCCCATCGCCGTGTCGGTCTCGCGCACGAACTGGCGGGTGCGCTCCTCCCGGAAGGCGCTCGCCACGTCGCCGACGCGCTGCTGCCGCTCCGGGTCGAAGTTCTCCACGCGCCGGGTCAGCGGGAAGCCCCCGACGTGGGCCTCGGTGACGCGGTCGGCGCCGCCGTCCCACAGGGTCGCGCGGTCGGCGGCGAGCGACAGCACCCAGAAGGGCCGCTCGGCCGTCTGCGCCGAGACGAGGTTGCGCGTGAGGAAGGTGTCCGACAGGACCACGCGTTCCGGCACCGGTCTGGCCAGCGACCACACCTGGTGCTCACCGGGGGCCGCGAAGATCACCAGGCCGTCCTCGGCGTACGTCAGGTCCACCTCGGACAGGGCCCGGTCGAGGTGCCGGGCGACCTCGGCGCGCCGCTCCCTGGTGACCGCCGGATCCTCCTGCAGCCGGCGTTTGGCCTCGGCCACCGCGTTGCGCAGCCGGACCTGGTCCTGGGCGTTGTAGGGCTCGCGCCGGTGTGTCGGCGTCAGCACGGAGACCGCGGGGTAGGGGCGCGGGCGCCGCAGCTCGGCGAGGGTCGCGGGACTCAGAACGTGCTCCATGACAGCACGATAGAACCGATTCGCCTTCAGGGCATTCGGGGCAATCCGTTCACCCTCGGGAGGGCTGGTGCCGCGCCCCCGGTTCCCCGGCTCCGGCTCACTCGCTGTCGTGGTCGGAGCCGCAGGAGCTGCCGTCCGGCGGGAGGGTGCCGTAGAGCAGGAAGGCGTCGACCTTGGCGTGCACGCACTTGGAGGAGCCGTAGCCGGTGTGGCCCTCGCCCCGGTTGTCGAGCACCACGGCCGAGGACCCCAGCCGCTCGGCCGTCTCCACCGTCCAGCGGTACGGCGTCGCCGGGTCGCCGCGGGTCCCGACGAGCAGCATCCTCGGCGTGCCGACGTCCTTGACCTCGTCGCGTATGTAGTCGGTGCCCTTGGGGCGTCCGTGGCACATCAGCACCTGGGTGAGCCGGTACCGGCCGAAGACCGGTGACGCCTGCTCGTAGCGGGCCCGCAGCCGCCCGAGGTCCTCGGTGAGGCGTGCCGCGGAGGGGCGGTCGGGGTCGTCGGCGCAGTTGACCGCCATCAGGGCCGCCGGCAGGTTGTCCAGGGGCACGTCCTGCGGGTCGGTGAGCCCGCGGTGGGCGTCCCGGCCGGGCGGCCGGGTGAAACCGCCGTACAGGAACGCCTCCAGCCCGCTCGTGTCGCCCGACTCCAGCAGCTGGGCGACGGCCCGCTGGAGCGAGGGCCACAGCTCCCTGCTGTAGAGGCCCTGCGCGAGCGCGCCCGCGAAGTCCTGGCCGGAGAACGCCTGGCCGAAGTCCGTCGGCACCGGGTCCCTGTCGAGCGACCGGACCACCTCGACGGCCTGCTTCCTGGCCTCCCGCGGGTCGCGCCCGAACGGGCAGGCGATGTCGTCGGTGCACCAGGTGAGGAAGTTCTCCAGCGCCGTCTGCTGTCCCTGCGCGCTCGCCACGCCCTGCTCGGTCAGCGGCTCGGTCAGCGTGTCCACGCCGTCCAGCACCATCCTGCCGACCTTGTCGGGGTACTGGGCCGCGTAGACCGCCCCGAGCCGGCTGCCGTAGGAGAAGCCCAGGTAGTTGAGCCGGCCGTCGCCGAGCGCGTCGCGCATCACGTCCAGGTCGCGGGAGGCGTTCACCGTGCCGATGTGCGGCAGGACCGGGCCGGAGTGCTCGGCGCACTCGGCCGCCGCGTCCCGCAGGGTCTTCAGCGCCGCCTGCGGATCGGCCGCACCGGCTTCGCCGGCGGCCGCCTCCAGGGCGTCCTCGGAGGCGTTCCCGCAGCTGACCGGCGAGGACCGGCCGACGCCGCGGGGGTCGAAGGAGACCACGTCGTAGCCGTCCGTCAGGCCCATGAAGTCCTTGCCGCCCAGGGCGAGCTGGTTCACGCCCTGGGCGCCCGGGCCGCCGAAGTTCAGCAGGACCGAGCCCCGGGACTCGCCCGTCGCCCGGTAGCGGGCGACGGCGAGGTCGAGGGTGCCCTTGCCGGGCTCGGCGTAGTCGAGCGGCACGGTGACCTTGCCGCACTGCAGGTCCTTCGGCATCTCCGGGCCCGGGCAGGCGGACCAGGCGACCTTCTGGTCGTAGAACCGCGACAGACCGGGTGGGGGGTCGTCGGCGGCCGGCAGCCCCGTACCCGCCAGGGCCAGCCCGGCCACGCCGGCGACCGCGCAGCGCCTGACCGAGGGGCGCGTGGACAGCTTGGCCAGCATGGATGCCTCCAGGGACGCCCCACGGCGTCCTCGCCCACGATAAGCGCGCCCCCCGGGCCGCGCCTCCGGGGAACCGGGGCCGCGGGGGCCCGCCGTGCCGCGGGTGGCCGCGTGGCCCATACGAAGGGTTTTACCGCTAGTTCGACAACCGGGCCGCTCGATGGAGTGAAAGGCCGATAAGCCATAACTCGGACCGGTCGTCCCGCGTTCTACCCCGTGCGGGTGAGTGCCCGCGACGATGTCTGGAAGGCAGGGACCCCATGAGACGGGTTACCCGAAACGGTGTGTTCGCCGTCGTCGCCGCCTCGGGCGCGATGGCCGTGACCGTCCCCGCGTACGCCGGATCCGGGGCGGACGGCTCCGCGGCCGGTTCGCCCGGAGTGGTCTCCGGCAACACCGTTCAGCTGCCGGTGCACGTCCCGGTGAACGTGTGCGGCAACACCGTGAACGTGGTGGGGCTGCTGAACCCCGCCGCGGGCAACAGCTGCGCGAACGAGGACGACGGCCGGGACGAGCGGCGAGGCGGTCCGGGCGGCGCGGCCGCCGAGGGCGGTGCGAAGGACTCACCGGGCGTGGTCTCCGGCAACGGCGTCCAGCTGCCGGTGGACCTCCCGGTCAACGTCACCGGCAACTCCGTGAACGTGGCCGGTGTCGGCAACCCGTCGACCGGCAACACGTCCGCGAACACCCCCGGCGACCGCCCCGTCCGCCCCCGCCCCCACCACCCGCCGAAGCCGGCCCCCGAGCCGTCCACCCCGCCCCGCACGGCCCCGGAACCGGAGCTCGACCCGAAGCCGGAGCCGGACCGGCCCGCGACCCTGCCGCGGGCCCAGGGAGCGCTCGCCCACACGGGCGCTGACCACGCCCTCCAGAGCGTCGCCGCGAGTGCCGCGCTGGTGCTCGGGGGCGTCGTGCTGCGGCGGCGCTTGCGCCGGGAGGGCTGAGCGCGCCCCCCTCACGGGCCCGGGGCGCTCAAGCCGCCTCCGCCACCCCCGTCAGCAGCACCATTCCGGTGCCGCCGTGGTCCGGCAGGGTCGGGTCGGCGTCGATGTGGGTGAGGCGCAGGTCCCGGGTCAGCGGGCCGAAGACCTCGCCGACCGCGGCCGGGCCGACCGGGCAGCCCGGCCAGCGCGAGGCCGGGCCGACCCGGTAGGTCGCCGTGTTCTCCATGAACGCGGCGACCAGCCGGCCGCCGGGGGCGACCGCGCGGACGAAGGCGCGGCAGAGCCCGGCGAACTCGTCGAAGTCCTCGGTCACGCTCTCGGCGACGAAGTGCATGGAGGCCAGTTCGTACGAGCCCGGCGGCAGCGCGCGGACGTCGCCGTGCACGACGTTCACCGGGGCGAGCGCACCGGCCAGCGTCGCCGGGACCGCGGGGTTGAGCCGCCGGCACAGCGCGTGGAAGGGGAGCCAGCTCGCCTCCGGGCGGTGGCAGAGCTGCTCCTCCAGATAGGCGACGTTGCCCGCGCCCGCCTCCACGGCGTCGATCATGCGGCAGGCCGCGGACGCCAGGATCAGCGGATACAGATTGGGACCCGCCCCGAACTCCACCGCCCGCGTGATCCCGCCGGGCGGCAGACCCCGGTAGAACGCGGAGTGGTGCGCGATGACGGCCGCGTCCGACGGATGCACCTCGCGGTAGTTCTCCGCGAGGTAGTCGGCGACCGGCCAGCGGTCCCAGTCCACGTCGTCGTTGTGCGTCGTCATGGCCGTCCAGCCCCTCGGCCCCTCGTCCGCGGTGGGAAGCGTGGGCACAGCCGGGTCAGGGTGCCGTTCGATCGTAGGTTCGCCCGTCCGGCCCTGCATCCCCGGGCGGAGGGCCCGCACGGGCGGCGCGTGCGGGTGCCGCCGTCTCAGCCGCGGCCGCGGTGGAACCGCACGTGCAGCTCCCGCACTTGATCGACCAGTTCGGGCACGGGGCCGTCGACGGCTACACCGGGTGCCACCTCGCGGACGGGAAGTGTCCGGACGGGCGGCGCGGGGACGTCCAACTCGGCGAGCCACGATCCGAGTTGCTCCGACGAGGCGACGTACACGATGCGGCCCAGGCCGACCCAGGCGTGCGCGGCCGCGCACATGGGGCAGTGCTCGCCGGAGGTGTAGACCGTGGCAGCCGCCCGCTCCTCGGGCGTCAGACGGGCCGCGGCCAGCCGTGCCAGCGCGAACTCGGGGTGCCGGGTCCGGTCGCCCGAGGCCACCCGGTTGCGGTCCTCGCCGAGAACCGTGCCGTCCCCGCCGACCAGGACCGAACCGAAGGGCTCGTCCCCGGCGTCGAGCGCCTCGGCCGCGAGCTCCACGCAGCGGCGCAGGTACGGCAGTTCCGTGTCCTTGACGACCATGGTGCGGGTCCCTTCCGTGACGAGCTGATCGCTCAGGACACTATGGCGCCCGCACCCATCGGGAAAACCCGTTGCCGGGCCTCCCGGCGGATGCTGAGGTGCGTCCATGCATCCTGCCGAGCTGCTCGCCCTGTTCGACCGCCTCCTGCGTGAGGAGGCGCGCCCGGACGGGCCCGGAGTCCTCGTCGAGCGGTGCGGCGGCGTCGTCCGCCGGACCGCCGCCGCACCGGAATGGAGCGGCATCCTGTGGTCCGGCCTCGACGAGGCCGGGGCCGACGCGGCGATCGCCCGGCAGATCGGCCACTTCGGCGCGCTCGGGCTGGAATTCGAGTGGAAGCTGTACGGACACGACCGGCCGGCGGACCTCGGGCGGCGGCTGCGCGCGGCCGGCTTCACACCCGGGCCCGAGGAGACGCTGATGATCGGCGAGATCAGCGGCCTGGCCCTCGACACCGAGCCCCCGCCCGGCGTCCGGGTCGTCCCGGTCACCGACGCCAAGGGCGCCGGCCTCGTCGCCGACGTCCACGAGAGGGTGTTCGGCACCGACGGCTCCGGGCTGCGACGGCAGCTCCTCGACCGGCTCGCGGGCGACACGGACACGGTCGTCGCCGTCGTCGCGCTGGCCGGCGGCGAGCCCGTCAGCGCGGCCCGCATGGAACTGGTCCCCGGCACGCCGTTCGCCGGGCTGTGGGGCGGAGGCACCGTCGAGGGCTGGCGGGGCCGCGGCATCTACCGCGCGCTCGTGGCCCACCGCGCCCGCGCCGCCGCGGCCCGGGGGTACGACTACGTCCAGGTCGACGCCTCCGGCCAGAGCCGCCCCATCCTGGAACGCCTCGGCCTGCTGCCGCTGACCTCGACGACGCCGTACCTGTGGACCCCGTAGCGGCGGCGGGCCCGCGCGGACGGGAAACGGCCGGTCCGGGGAGCGGACCGGCCCGGGATGTTTCCGGCGGGGCTACGGCCGGGAGCTGGCCTTCGCCGCCGTGGCGGCGCACACCAGCCCGAGGATCACGGCCAGTGCGCCGACGATGATGTTGTTCCAGATCACGCCGGCGTCCGGACTGTCGCCGACGACCCACGGCGAGACGATCAGCCATGCCCCGACGGCGCACATGGCCCAGCTCAGGCCGTACATGCGTTCCGGAGCCCGGGTGAACCCGAGGGCCAGCAGGCCGATCGCGATGCCCATGATCAGGTTGTGCGTCACCAGCGCAGGCTGGCTTGTCGTGTAGTGGACGATCCAGGGAGAGGCGGCGCAGTACAGACCGAGCAGGAACACCGGTCCGTCCACGAGTGCCACCTCACGGCCGCCGAGCATGCGGGCGTACCGGGCCCTCATTTCGGAGGCATCAGGATGGCTGGTGATGTCACCTCGGGTGGGCGAGACGTTGGCCATGACTCGTCTCCTTCGTCGTGCTGGGCGACCGCGCTGGGTGAGGTGTGCGGTATCCGCCGCTTACATGTCATTCTGCGCTTATTTTTCTTTTATGTGTAGAGGGTGGAGCGGGGGCGTGGGCAGGGCCTGCCCCTCGGTACATGTCCGCGCGGATCGGGGGCATCCGGATGTGTACGACAAGAACCGATCGTCGCCGCCCCGGCGGGCGGCGCAGGACTGGGGAGGGCAGCGGACGTGTCTGTGGCCATCAGTGCGAAGGTGTTGGAGCGGTTTCCCGCGGGATCCCCGCGCGGTTCGTGGCCCGCGGAGGAGTACGCGGCGCGGCGCCGCGCCGAGGGGGAGCAGGCCACCGTCGTGATGGACCTGGAGTCGGACGCGTTCCTCGTGGTGGTCCCGGAGGACGCCGAGGTCTGACAACGGCCGCCCGGCGGCCCCGGCCCGCTGTGACGCGTCCCGCCCACGGGAGGGGCGCGTCACAGCGGGCCGGTCAGATTTTCGCCAGCGAGCCGAGATGCGTCCGGCGCGCCTCGGCCGTCTGGCCCTGCACCAGCAGGAACATCCCCTCACGCGCCAGCCGCTGCGCCCGGCTGTCCAGCGCCATGGAGCGCCCGCCGCCCGCCACGACCGCCGCGGCCGTCGCCGCGCGCAGCACGTCGAACGCCCGCGCCTTGACCGCCAGCCGCTCCGGAACGCACTCGTGCGGCACCGGGTGGTCGGCCAGCGCGTAGGACTCGCGCCGGACCCCGTCGAGCCGGGCCCGCAGCGACCGGGCGGTCTCCTCGCCGTCCCGGGACCGCGCCACCAGCTCCAGCGCCGCGTCCGCCACGCCGAACACGGCAGGACTGGCGTTGGCGGCCCGGGGCAGGTCGACCCGGGCGAACTCCTCCTGCGGCATGCGCAGCACGACGGACTCCTCCGGCACCCACAGGCCGTTCAGCTCCAGGGAGACCGTGCGCGCGGCGGTGAGCGCCGCGAGCCGCATCGGCGCCGACGGCGTCAGCCCCGGCTGCTCCCGGGCCTCGGTCATCACGAACACCACCTCGGCCGCGTCCGTCACACCGGCCAGCAGCATCACGTCGTTCAGGCCCCAGCCGGTGTACCAGGGCACCGTGCCGTCGAAGGCCCAGCCGCCCTGCCGGGGCGCGGCCCGCACGGGCACCCGGGGGAAGGCGCGGACGTGCGCGAGCGCGATACCGGCCATCAGCTCACCGGTCGCGAGCGGTCGCAGCAGCCTCTCCCGGACCGGCGACGCGTGGGTGGCGAGCAGCTTCACCGGGGTGTGGTGCTGTGTCTGCACGAACCATGTGGAGCAGCACGCCCCGGCCAGGATCTCCGCGGTCTCCCGCGCCACGTCGACGGGCGCGCCCGCGCCGCCGTACTCCTGGGGCGCGCCCACCCCGAGCAGCCCTGACCGTCTCACCGCCTCGACATGGCTCGCCGGCACACCCTCCTGGTCGACCCGCTCGGCGTGCGGGACGAGAAGGTCGTGCGCCATGCGCCGGGCGACGGTGACGAGGGGATGAGGGGTGGTGGTCATGGGGGAGATTCTCGCGGCCGAGCGGCCGCGGAGCCGATCCGGGGCGTGTCGCGGGTGCGCCAGGGGCGAACCGGGCGCCCTCGCCGCCCTCGCCGCCCTCGCGGCGAGCGCCGGCCGCCGCGTCGCACGATGACTGGTCTACACCCTTGACTGGTACAGACCAATGCGGTTGAGTGTGCCTCCCCAACCCCCCACCACGGCCGCGCCCACGCCGTGAACCGGTCCACCGGTGCGTGCGGCGAGGGCTCTGCTCCGCCCTGCCCCGACGGGCTGCGGCCGTGCCCCGCAAAGGAGTTGATCCCGTGTCGAGACGCCGTGTCTCCGCCGTGCTGGCCGTCCTCGCCCTCGCGGGCACCGCGCCCGTGGTGCTGCCCGCGGCGAACGCCGCAGCCGCCTCGTGCTCCAGCTACCCGAACTGGGTGGCGGGCAAGTCGTACGCCGCCGGCGACATCGTCCGCTACACCGACGGCAAGGCCTACATCGCCGAGCACGCCAACCCGGGCTATGACCCGGTCATCAGCACCTGGTACTGGGAGCCGTATGCCTGCGACAGCGGTCCGGGCACGCCCGACGCGCGTTTCGTCGTCAGCGAGGCGCAGTTCAACCAGATGTTCCCGAACCGGAATTCCTTCTACACCTACAGCGGTCTCACCGCGGCCCTGAGCGCCTACCCCGGCTTCGCCAACACCGGCAGCGACACGGTGAAGAAGCAGGAGGCCGCCGCCTTCCTCGCCAACGTCAGCCACGAGACCGGCGGTCTGGTGCACGTGGTGGAGCAGAACACCGCCAACTACCCGCACTACTGCGACTGGAGCCGGCCCTACGGCTGCCCGGCCGGCCAGGCCGCCTACTACGGGCGCGGCCCGATCCAGCTGAGCTGGAACTTCAACTACAAGGCCGCGGGCGACGCGCTCGGCATCGACCTGCTGAACAACCCCTGGCTGGTGCAGAACGACTCGGCCGTCGCCTGGAAGACGGCCCTGTGGTACTGGAACACCCAGACCGGCCCGGGCTCGATGACCCCGCACAACGCCATGGTCAACGGCGCCGGTTTCGGCCAGACCATCCGCAGCATCAACGGCTCCCTGGAGTGCGACGGCAAGAACCCGGCGCAGGTGCAGAGCCGCGTGAACAACTACCAGCGGTTCACGCAGATCCTCGGGACCACCCCCGGCGGCAACCTCTACTGCTGACGAAGGACCCACGGGCGTGGTGTCATGCGGGATGTCATGCACCTGACCCCATCGGAGGAAGGGCACAGCGCATGCGTCCACGCACCCCCCACGCCCTGCTCGCCGCGGCGGCCGCCCTGGCCGCCGCGGTCGCGGTCCCCCGGCCCGCTGCCGCCGCCGTCCCGGCCCCGGGCACCTACTACGTCCAGAGCGCCACGACCGGACTCAACGCGGCCGACAGCGGCGGCGCCGTAGAGCAGCACAGACCCCGCGGCGACGAGGACCGCCAGCAGTGGCGGCTGAGGCCGAGCGGGTCCGTGTACCTGCTGGAGAACACCGACGCACCCGGCAGCTGCCTCGGCCGCGGCGGAGAGCAGGCGGCGACCGTCGCCTGCACGAGCGCCGACGCCCCCTGGGAGATCACCGCGTCCGGCGCCGACCGCTACACGCTCAAGGTCCCGGGCACCGCGCGCCACCTCGCGGTCGCGGCCAAGCCCGCCGGGGCGAACCATCCCGCCCGGCTCGTCCTCGGCGGCCCGGGCGACCTCGCCGCCTGGTACCTCACCCCGGTCGACCCGGCCACCGGCCCCATGCCGCCGCCGGACCGGCGCACCCTGGACCAGGTCACCTTCCTCACCACGCACAACGCCTACGCCAACGGCGCCGACGGCGGCTTCGCCCCGCCCTTCATCAACCTGGCCCCCAACCAGACCCGCGGGATCGAGCGCCAACTCGCCGACGGCGTCCGCGGCTTCATGCTGGACATCCATCAGACGCCCGACGGCGCCATCCTCTGCCACAACAGCTGCACCCTCGTCAGCAGGCCCGTCGCCCTGTGGGTCGACCTCCAGCGCATGGTCGACTTCCTGAAGGCCCACCCCGACGAGTTCGTCACCGTCTTCCTGGAGGACTACGTCGACCCGGGCGTCCTGCGCGCCGAACTCGCCCGCGTCTCGGGCCTGTCGGACGTGCTGTACCGGCCCGACCTCACCGGCGTCCGGCAGAACGGCTGGCCGGCGATGGCCGACCTGATCGCCGCCGGCGACCGGCTGCTGATCTTCACCGACCACAGCCGCTCCGCCGACCAGGCCGCCGGGCTGACACGGGACAGTTTCGGCGTCATGTACCAGCGCGAGTGGACCGTCGAGAACCACTGGTCGATGGGCCCGGGTATCGGCTCCTCCGACTGGTCCTGCTACAGCCGCTGGTACGACGCGAACACCAACATCCCGCTGATCCGCACCGAACCCGGCTTCCGCCCGCTGTTCGTCATGAACCACTTCCGCGACGTCCCGGTCACGGGCACGGCCGGCACCGACAACACCAAACTCGCCGACCGGGCCCGGCGGTTCTGCCAGCCCGCCGCCCGCAAGAAGCCGACGTTCCTCGCCGTCGACCACTACGACCGCGGCGATCCGGCCGCAGCGGTCGCCGCCCTCAACGCGTACACGTATCCGTAGCACCGCTCCACCGGCCCGCCCCGGGTACCACCGGGGTACCAGGGAACCCGGCGACCTGCCCGTCCACCGTCCCGGCCTCGGCGCGAGGCGGCTGACGGGCAGCGCCGGCTTCCAGCACGGCTCACCGAGTGAGCACAGTGAGCACGGGTGGGCCTGTTCTGGACGCACACGGGGGAGTGGGGCGCCTCGGCCCGCCCCGGCGAACCGCGCGGCCACGATGTGGAGAACCCGCGCCGGCTCGGCCGCGACCATCCGGACGTCGTCGGCCCGCGGTGCATGCCCGCGCGCTCGCCGCCCCCGGCACGGGCGACCCTGCCCATCTCACCGAGGACATGGGGACGGGCGGGGTCCGTCCGGACTCCCGTCCGGTCAGGTGGCGCCGGCCTCGGTGACGTCGCCGCTGTGCTCGCCCGTCCGCGCCCGGCCCGGATCGGCCGGCCCGGTCAGGTACTCCAGGACGTTGGTGAGCCGCAGCGTGCGCTCCAGGAACTCGGGCCGGTTGTCCAGGTGCAGCGTCTTGCCCGTGGCGCTGGTGTGCCGGTGGATCATCAGCAGGGCCGACAGGCCGGAGGAGTCGATCCAGGCCAGATCGCTGAAGTCGAGCCGCACATCGCGCAGTCCGGCACCGTCGGACAGGTGGTCGAGTACCGCGTCGACGAGTTCGCCGGAGGTGTCGTAGTCGAGTTCGCCCGCCACCCGCACGGTCAGCGTGGGGGGCTCGCGGTCGGCGGCGACGGTGAACTGGTTCGAGGGCAGGTTCGTCATGCGGGAGTCTCGGAGCCGGGGACAGGACGTGCGGGACGGCCGTCGAGGACGGCGATGCCCTCGCGGATCAGGGCGAGGGCGCGGGGAAAGTCGTGCAGCTGCCCGGCGAGGAGGTCCAGGCCGGCGATCAGGGACCGGGCCGGCACCTGCCGTGCCTCGAGGATCTCGGCGGTCCACAGCAGGAACGAGGTGAGCAGGTCGGTGTCGTCCACGTAGAGGGCCGTCGCCAGGAACGACACGATGTGGGCTATGTCCTCCGCCGTGCGCTCGCGCTGCTCGTCCGAGTAGCCGCGCAGGGCGGGGAGGCGGTCCTCCAGACCGGTCACGGTCCGCCGGACCAGCTGGACCCGGTTCTGGACGACCCAGGTGTACTCCTGGTCGGCCAGGTGCGGAAGATCGTCCACGGCCTGGCGCAGCCCCGCCGGGACGGGCCGGGGGAGTCCCGCCTCCAGCGTCTCGGCCGCCCGGCGGGCGTCGGCGGCCCACCGGTCGGCGCCCAGGGCGCGGGCGTAGCGCCCGTCGGGGCCGAAGGCGCGGCCACCGGCCATGACGGGGGTGCCGATGGCCTGGCAGGCGGTGATGGCGCTGTGGGCGGCGGGCAGGTGGGTGGGGATCGAACTGGACAGCAGCACCGCGTCGGGGTTGGTCCGGTGCAGGTGCGCGATCAGGTGCGGGGTCGGGGTCTGGGCCCCGAGGTAGTCGATCTGCCAGCCGCGCAGCCGCAGCGTCTCGGCGACCAGGCGGGCCGGGAAGGCGTGCCATTCGCCGTCGATGCAGGCGATGGTCACCCGGCCCCGCCGCGGGGAGCGTCCGGTGCCGTCCGGGGTGCGGTGGGCGAGGGCGGCGACGGCGCGTTCGTTGATGGCGGTGGCGGCGTGTTCCTGGGCGACGGTGATGCGGTCGGCGGCCCACTCGGCGCCGACCCGCTCCTGCACGGGCGCGATCACGTCCAGCAGCAGCGCCTCTTCGCCGAGCCCCTGGGCCAGCGCCGCGGAGAGCACGTCGACCGCGCCGTCCTCGTCACCCTCGGCCACGGCACGCCACAACTGGTCCTGCAGTGTCACTGACATCGCGGGATCGTTCACCCGTCCTTCTTCTCGTTCCCTCGACGCCCGTTGACCACCGACAGCCCGCCCGTCCTGGGGGCGCTGACGGCGACGACGGCCATGTCGTCGTGCCGGCCGGAGCCGATCCACTGGGCGGCCAGCATCTGCACCCGCTCCACGACGGCCTCCGCGGGCAGCCCCGCGCACTCGGCCAGCACCCTCTTCAGACGGTCCTCGCCGAACAGCTCGTCCCCGAGCGGGCCGCCGCGCGCCTCGGTGATGCCGTCGGTGTACAGCAGACAGGTGTCCCCCGGCTCCAGCACCGTCTCCACCGACGTCGCGGTCACGACCGGCAGGGCGCCGATCAGGGTGCCCCGGCACGCCATCTCCTCCACCCGGCCGTCGGTACGGACGACGAGCGGCGGCAGATGGCCGGCGCTGGTCAGCCGCAGCTGTGCCCGGCCCCCGCGGCGGCGCACCGAGGCCATGACCAGGGTGGCGAACCGGGTGTGCCGGGAGCTGAGCAGGGCGCCGTTGAGCAGGTCGAGCACCCGCTGGTGGTCGTCGGCCAGGGGCAGCAGGGCGTGCAGGGTGTTGCGGATCTTCCCGGTCAGCACGGCCGCGTCCAGGCCCTTGCCCGCCACGTCTCCCAGGACCACCAGGGTCTCCTGGGAGGGGTCGGAGCCGGGGTGGACGTCGTAGAAGTCGCCGCCGACCCGCTCGTGGTCCTTGGCGGCCCGGTAGCTTCCGGCGTACTGCACGCCGTGCACCCGCTGCAGGGCCGGCGGCAGCAGTTCGTGCATCAGGGTGGCGGTGATGGTGGTCTGCTCGGTGTACAGGCGGGCCGCCGAGAGCGCGGCCCCGGCCCGGGCGGCGAACAGCCGGGCGAAGATCTCCTCGCCCTCGGTGAACGCCTGCTCGGTGCTGGAGCGCAGCAGGATGAGGGCGCCCGCGGGCACGCCGTGCCCGGGCAGCGGGGTGACGATCACGGAACCGACCGGGCCGGTGAAGCCGTCGGGGATCGCCCAGTCGGGAAGGAGCGAGGGGTCGATCCAGCGCGCCGGCACCGGCGGGAACCCCTGCAGGGCCTCGGGCAGACCCGGCACGCTGTGCGTGTCGATCTGCCGCGTGACCTGGACGACGGGCCCGCCCTGCGGGGCGTAGGTCAGCGGGTGGCGGCGGCCCTGCGCCGGGGCGACCAGAACGGCGGCTTCCGCGAGATGCTGCGCGGCCATCGACGCGGCCACCTCCATGCAGCGGGGCACGTTCAGCGTCGACAACAGCGTCGAGGACACCTCGGACAGGATCTCGGACCGCGCCTGCGCGCTGCGCACGGCCTCCTCGGCCACGCGGCGGTCGGTGTCGTCGACCAGCCACCACACCACGTCCCCGTCGGCCGCCGGCGTGGGATGCGCCAGCACGACCCGGTCGTTGATGGACCCGCTCAGGGGACCGTCACCGCTGCCCCGGGGCCCGCCGGCGAGGCCGCGGTGCGCGTCCGACAGCCAGGTCGGCACCGACTCGTGCAGCCAGTCGCCGCTCACCGCCTCCGGCAGCAGCAGCCGGGCAGCCTCGTTCAGCTGCACGAGGGCGCCGTGCCGGTCGACGACCAGCATGGGACAGGGGGCCTCACCCCACGAACTGCCGACCGTGGTGTCGGCGCTACGTGAGCGGGCGGAGGAACTGCGCGAAGCGGTCACAAGCGGAGGCACGCATCGTGCGCACCCCACCACCTTCCTGTACTGGGAAACCTGTGCAGACGGCAACCGTCCCGCATCCACGCCCACGACGCAACCCACCCAAAAAAGCCCTCGGTATGCAGAGGATTTCCGTCACAATCCGCCATCTCGCGGTCGGCGGCCGCCGGGCGGCGGGGCGAACGCCTTCCGTGCGGCGTGCGTCACCCGTCGCGCGCGGCGTGCGTCACCCGTCGAGGTACTGCGCCCGCCCGTCGCCCAGCGACCAGTCGGCCGAGGTGTTCTCCGTGAGGACGACGAACACGTTCCGCGGCTCGGTGCCCGCGTACTCCTGGGCGAGTTCGGCGATCCTGCGGTACAGCGCCTGCTTCTGCGCGGGTGTGCGGCCCGCGCGCAGGGTGATCCCGACATAGGCGATGCCGTCGTCGCGGTGCACGCCGAGGTAGTCGTCGTGGCGCAGGGTGCCGGTCGTGCCGTCGTGGTCGGTCAGGATCTGGAAGCGGTCGTCGGGCGGGATGCCGATGGTCTCCCGCAGGGCGTCGTGGACGGCCCGGCCCAGAGCGGCGAGGCGCTCGGGTCCGGCGCGGAGCGTGTCGATGCGGACGAGGGGCATGGCGTCTCCGGTGTCGTCGGGCAGGAGGTGTACATACTAGTAGTTACAGTCCGGCGGGAGTGGTTGGCATCCGGCGGGTTTTACGTATAACCTCTCCGGTCAACCCCGCGCTCCGAGAGGCCCCGATGAGACGTATCGCCCTGGTCACCCTCGTCGTCGACGACTACGACGAGGCGATCCGCTTCTACACCGAGGCCCTCGGTTTCCGGGTCGCCGAGGACGCGCCCCGTCCCGACGGATCCCGCTGGGTGGTCGTCGAGCCCGGGGTTCCGGGGGCGGGGACCGGCCTGCTGCTGGCCCGGGCCAGGGGAGAGGCCCAGGCCGCCCGGGTGGGGGACCAGACCGGCGGCCGGGTCGGGTTCTTCCTGCACACCGACGACTTCGCCCGCGACCACGCCCGGATGACCGCCGCGGGCGTGACCTTCCTGGAGGAGCCGCGGCACGAGCCGTACGGCACCGTCGCCGTCTTCCAGGACCTGTACGGCAACCGCTGGGACCTGCTCCAGCCCGCCGGCTGACGGTCGCTCCGCACCCTTCTCCACCCACCTCGCACAGCCCGCTCGACGAAAGACCCGCCATGACTGCTACGCGCGTAGAAAACGATGTGATCCGCCGCCTCCCCAAGGCCGTCCTGCACGACCACCTCGACGGCGGCCTGCGCCCTGCCACCGTCGTCGAACTCGCGGACGCGGTCGGCCACACCCTGCCCACCACCGACCCGGACGAGCTGGCCGCCTGGTACTACGAGGCCGCCAACTCCGGCGACCTGGTGCGCTACATAGCCACCTTCGAGCACACCCTCGCCGTGATGCAGACCCGCGAGGGCCTGCTGCGCACGGCCGAGGAGTACGTCCTGGACCTCGCCGCCGACGGCGTCGTCTACGGCGAGGTGCGCTACGCGCCAGAGCTGATGCTGAAGGGCGGCCTCACCCTGGCCGAGGTTGTCGAGACCGTCCAGGAGGGCCTCGCGGCGGGCATGGCCAAGGCGGCCGCGGCGGGCATGGCGGTGCGGGTCGGCACCCTGCTGTGCGGGATGCGGATGTTCGACCGGGTGCGTGAGGCCGCCGAGCTGGCGGTCGCGTTCCGGGACGCCGGTGTCGTCGGCTTCGACATCGCCGGCGCCGAGGACGGCTTCCCGCCCGCCGACCACCTCGCGGCCTTCGAGCACCTGCGCCGCGAGAACGTGCCGTTCACCATCCACGCCGGGGAGGCCCACGGCCTGCCCAGCATCCACCAGGCCCTGCAGGTGTGCGGGGCCCAGCGCATCGGGCACGGCGTGCGGATCACGGACGACATCCCCGACCTCGCGGCGGGCAAGCTGGGCCGGCTGGCCGGCTGGGTGCGCGACCGGCGGATCGCGCTGGAGATGTGCCCGACCTCCAACCTGCAGACCGGCGCCGCCACCTCGATCGCCGAGCACCCCATCACCGCGCTGAAGGACCTGGGCTTCCGCGTCACGCTCAACACCGACAACCGGCTGGTGTCCGGCACGACCATGACCCGCGAGATGTCCCTGCTGGTCGAGCAGGCGGGCTGGACCGTCGAGGACCTGCGCACCGTGACGGTGAACGCCGTCAAGAGCGCGTTCCTCCCGTTCGACGAGCGGAACGCGCTCATCCGGGACGTGGTCCTGCCCGGCTACGCGGCCGAGCTCTGAAGCAGCCCCCTGAGGTAGGCGGCCTGTCCGACGTGCTGCAGATCGTCGGACAGGACGCTGACCAGCCGGACGCCCAGGGTGACCGGCGGGTCCCAGCGCTCGTCGACGACGCGCTCCAGGTCCTTGGCGGCCAGGCCCTTCAGGGCGTCCAGGCTCTGCTCGTGCACGGCGTCGTGGTAGCCGGTCAGCAGATCACCCGAGTCGACCCTGACCTTGGCCACCTTGGCGGGGCTGTGGCCGTAGCCCGTGTCGTGCCGGGGCAGGCCCAGCGCGAAGCGCTTCTCCCAGTCCTGCGCCAGCCACACCTGGTCGAGGCCGAAGGCGTCGGCGACGTGGTCGTCCTGGACACGGGTCAGATGCCAGACCAGCCAGGCGATGGAGTTGGCGTCGGGGGAGGGGCGGGCGGTCAGCTCGTCGGGCCCGAGACCCTCGACGGTGGCGTGGACTTCTTCCCGGATGCGGTTGTAGCCGTCGATGAGGATGTCCTTCGCATGCATGCCTCCACCATGGCGCATCCGCGCGTCCGCCGCGTCGCCGTCCGCCCGTCCCTTACCCGTCCGTGGTCTCCAGCAGTGCCATCAGTGCCCGGGCCGCGGGGCTCGTGGCCGGCCGGGGCGGCAGCAGGGCCACCGTCTCGTAGACCGCCTCGCCGGTGCCCTTCACGGGCAGTGCGGTGAGGGAGGCGCGCTTGTGGGCGAAGTGCCGGGGGACGACGGCGACGCCGAGGTTCTCGTCGACCAGGTCGAGCAGGGTGTGCACGTCGTTCACCTCCAGGGCCACCGTCCGCCGGACGCCCGCGGCGGCGAACACCGTGTCGGTGGTGCGCCGCGGTCCCCAGTCGGGCTGGAAGTCGACGAACACCTCACCGCCCAGCTCCTCCGGTGTGACGGCCGCGCCGGCGGCGGCGAGCCGGTGGCTGGGATGGCACAGCAGCGTCATCGGCTCACTGGTCAGCGGCACCGACCGCAACTGCTCGCCGTCCTCCTGCGTCCGCACGGCGAACGCCAGGTCCAGCCGCCCGGCCGCCACGTCCTCCGCGAGCGCTCCCGACCCGGCCTGGCGCAGGCAGATCTCCACGTCGGGGTGACGGTGCCGGAAGGCGGCGAGCAGCCCCGCCAGGTGCACCCCGGCGATGCACTGCTCGCTGCCGAGCGTGAGCATCCCCCGCAGCACGCCCTGCACCGCCGCCACCGCCTCGTGGGCCGCGCGCACCTGCGCGAGGATCCGCTCCGCCTCGCCGAGCAGCGCCCGCCCGGCCGGGGTCAGCGTCACCCGGCGGGTCGTCCGTACGAACAGCGGCGTCTGCAGCTCCCGCTCCAGCGCCCGGATGGAGGCCGACAGCCCCGACTGGGACACCAGGAGCCGTTCCGCCGCGCGGGTGAAGTGCTGGTCCTCGGCGACCGCGACGAAGTGCTGCAAGTGGCGCAGTTCCATGACTGAGAAGCGTAGCCGCTGAATTCCATCGGATTCTTCTGTTGGACGCATGGGAGCAGGTCACGCCAGAGTGGACACCGGTTGTTTCCCGACCGTGCCCACCCCTTCAGGAGTCGCGTTGTACACCGCACACCCCGACCGCTACGCGGACATGCCCTACCGGCGCACCGGACGCAGCGGCCTGAAGCTCCCCGCGCTCTCGCTCGGTCTCTGGCACAACTTCGGCCCGGACCGGCCCGTCGAGACCCAGCGCGCCATCCTGCGCCGCGCCTTCGACCTGGGCGTCACCCACTTCGACCTCGCCAACAACTACGGCCCGCCGCCCGGCGCCGCCGAGTCCGCGTTCGGCGAGTTCCTCAAGGCGGACTTCGCCCCCTACCGCGACGAGCTGGTCATCTCCACCAAGGCCGGCTACCTGATGTGGCCCGGCCCGTACGGCGAGTGGGGCTCGCGCAAGTACCTGCTGTCCTCGCTCGACCAGAGCCTGCAGCGGATGGGCCTCGACTACGTCGACATCTTCTACTCGCACCGCCCCGACCCGGACACCCCGCTCGAGGAGACGATGGGCGCGCTGCACTCGGCGGTGCAGCAGGGCAAGGCGCTGTACGTCGGCGTCTCGAACTACTCGGCCGAGCAGACCCGTGAGGCCGCCCGCATCCTGGGCGAGCTGGGCACCCCGCTCCTCATCCACCAGCCGCGCTACTCGATGCTGGACCGCCGCCCCGAGGACGAGGGCCTGCTGGACGCCCTCGACGAACTCCAGGTCGGCTCCATCGTCTTCTCCCCGCTGGAGCAGGGCCTGCTCTCCGCCCGCTACCTCGACGGCATCCCCGAGGGCTCCCGGGCCGCGAGCGACAGCCCCTTCCTGCGGTCCGACGCCGTCACCGAGGACCTGGTGGGCCGGCTGCGCGAGCTGAACGACATCGCCAAGACGCGCGGCCAGACCCTGGCCCAGATGGCGCTGGCCTGGGTGCTGCGCGGCGGCCGGGTCACCTCCGCGCTGGTCGGGGCGAGCAGCCCGCAGCAGGTGGAGGACAGCGTCGGCGCGATCGCCGCCCTGGACTTCGACGCGGACGAGCTGGCCCGTATCGACGCCATCGTCCGGCGCCAGGCGTGAGACCTGTGCCCGGGGCGGACCGCCCCGGGCACACCCTGTCTAGGAGCCGATCCGCTCCTCCAGGCGCACGGTCACCGTGTCGCCCTCCTCCTTGCCGATGGCCCTGCGGACGTCGGCCTTCACCGGCAGCTTGTGCGTGCCGTCGCCCAGGGCCATGAACGAGCTGCGGAACGGGTGCCCGTCGATCGTGCCGCGGACCTTGACCAGGCCGCGGGTACCGAAGAACGCGACGGAACGGGGCCAGACCAGATAGGTCCAGCCGCCCTCGGCGGGGCTCTTGCGCAGGACGGCGGTGAACTCCGCGTCCAGGGCTCCGGTCGTGGTCATGGTGTCCTCCGGTCCTCGGCGTTCTGTCCCAGGGGAGACCGCCGGGAGGCGCACAAATCATCGCCCGCTGCGAGGTCGCACCGTTTCGGCCAACTCGGGCGGCGAATATGCCAGGAGAGTGGCCGGAAAATCGTGGTGACAGTGTTTCAGCAGTGAACATACTGACCTGCGAGAGCGTTTTCACATCCAGCGACGGCGTCCTCACGCACAGCACGCGAGCTGCGGGAAGAGCGAGTCCGGGCAGGCGGGCAGGGCAGCGGGGGAGGGACACGTGCACGACGAGTTTCTGTGCCACGTCACGGCGTACGGCGTCTGCGACGGCCGCCGCATCGGAGTGCCCCTCGGTACCTACCGGGCGCCCACCCTCGCCCTGGCCCTGTGGTGGCTGCGCGACCGGGCCACCTGGATCGCCCAGCGCCTCGACCCCCGGCCCGAGGCCGAGCACTTACCGACGGGCTCGCTCGTGCCGGTCGCCGAGACCGTGCCCGACGTGCCCATGCTGCTGCGCGCCTGGTGCGCCGACCCCGCCCAGCAGGAGGGGGTCGCCGAGGAGTTGGCGGCCGGACGGCTGGTGCGCATCGCCACCAGCGACGACACCACCGAGTACGAACTGCTCGCCGAGTCCGTGGACGCCCTGCGGATGCAGCGGGCCGCGCCCGTCCTGGGGGTACCCGTGGCCTGACCTGCCGCCGGACCCGCTCACGGAGGCACATACCAGGGCACATCGGTAGAATCTTGGCCATGGCGCAGCCGTCGGTAGCACCAGAACTCGTCCTGAGGACCGAGACGGGTTCCACCGTGATGATCCCGGGCCGCGACTACCACCTCGGACGCGACCCGTTGAGCGACATCGTCATCGACGACGACCGCGTCTCCTGGCACCACGCGGTGCTGCGCCCCGAGGACGGTCACTGGACCATCGAGGACGAGAACAGCACCAACGGCACCTACGCCGACGGCCGCCGCATCCACGAGCAGGACGTCGGACCCGGCACCGTCATCCGCTTCGGCAACCCCGCCGACGGGCCGCGCATCGTCCTCTCCGGCCGTCCCGCCCCGACGCCCGACCGCCCCTCCGCCGTGTCGATGCCGGCCGTGACCGGCACCTACCGGGCCCCCACCACCGTGCGGCCGCTGCCCACCCGCACCGTCCGCATCGGCCGCGCCACCGACAACGACCTGGTCATCGACGACCTCGTGGTCTCCCGCAGGCACGCCGAGCTGCGCTCCCTGCCCGACGGCACGTACGAGATCGTCGACCTCGGCAGCCACAACGGCACGTACCTCAACGGAGCCCGCGTCACCACCGCCCCGGTCGGCCAGGGCGACATCGTCGGCATCGGCCACTCGGCGTTCTGCCTCGTCGGCGACGAACTGCAGGAGTACGTCGACACCGGCGAGATCTCCCTCGACGTGCAGGACCTCGCCGTCACCGTCGACCACGGCCGCAAGACGCTGCTCGACCACGTGTCCTTCCCCGTCGGGGAGAAGTGCCTGCTCGCCGTCGTCGGCCCGAGCGGCGCCGGGAAGTCCACGCTCCTCAACGCCCTCACCGGCCAGCGGCCCGCCGACCACGGCACCGTCCTCTACGACGGCCGCGACCTCTACCGCGACTACGCCGAACTGCGCCAGCGCATCGGCCTCGTCCCGCAGGACGACATCCTCCACGCCCAGCTGACCGTCCGCAAAGCCCTCACCTACGCCGCCGAACTGCGCTTCCCGCAGGACACCGCCAAGGCCGAACGGCGCGACCGGGTCGACGAGGTCATCCGCGAACTCGGCCTGGAGCAGCGCGCCGACCAGTCCGTGCACAGCCTCTCCGGCGGCCAGCGCAAGCGCGTCAGCGTCGCCCTGGAGCTGCTGACCAAGCCGTCGCTGCTGTTCCTCGACGAGCCGACCTCCGGACTCGACCCCGGTATGGACCGCTCCGTGATGCACATGCTGCGCGGCCTCGCCGACGACGGCCGGACCGTCGTCGTGGTCACCCACAGCGTGCTCAGCCTGGACGTGTGCGACCGGCTCCTCATGCTCGCGCCGGGCGGGAAGATCGCCTACTACGGGCCGCCCGAGGACGCCCTGGCGTTCTTCGGCTTCGCACAGTGGCCGGAGGCCTTCGAGGCCTTCGAGCGGGACACGGACCGGGACTGGGCCGGGGAGTACCTCACCTCGCCCTTCCGCCGCCGCTACGTCGTCGACGCCTCCGTCCAGCCCGAGCAGCCCCGCTCCGAGCCCGTCGTCATCGCCCCGCCGCCCCGGCCGCGCAGCCGCGGCGCCCAGCTCGGCACGCTGGTGCGCCGCTACGCCGCCGCGCTGAGCGCCGACCGCACCTTCCTGATCATCATGATCGCCCTGCCGTTCGTGATGGGCGTGATGGCCCGCGCCCTCGCCGGCGGCAAGCTGACGGTCGACACGGCGATGAACGCGCTGCTCATCCTGTGCGTCGGCGCGGTGCTCACCGGGGCCGCCAACGCCGTGCGCGAACTCGTCAAGGAACGCGTGATCTACCAGCGGGAACGGGCGGTGGGCCTGTCCAGATCGGCCTACCTGATGTCCAAGGTCGTCGTCCTGGGCGTCATCACCGTGCTCCAGGCGGTGGTGCTGACCGTCGTCGCCCTGCTCGGCGTGGACCTCCGGGCCCCCGGCGGCGAAGGGGTGCTGATGCCGCCCCTGCTGGAGATCACGGTGGCCGTCGCCCTCCTGGCGTTCACGGCGATGATGCTCGGCCTCCTCGTCTCCGCGCTGGTGCGCAAGGAAGAGGTGACGATGCCGCTGCTGGTGCTCATCGCCATCATCCAGGTCGTCTTCTGCGGGGCGCTGCTGCAGCTCGACGGCGTGCCCGGCCTCGAGCAGCTGGGCTGGCTGGTGCCGGCGCGCTGGGCGCTGGCGGCGATGGCCGGCACCGTGGGGCTGTCCCGGATCGTGCCGGGGGAGCTGACGGAGGACCCGCTCTTCGAGCACTCCGCCGGTGTCTGGCTGCTGAACGTGGGGATGCTGGTCGTGCTGTCGGTGGTCTTCGGGTTCCTGGTGTCCCGGCTGCTGCGCCGGCACGAACCGGCCGTGATGCGGAAGCAGTGAGGGCCCGTGACGACTCCCGGCTTCCGGCCCACGCACGTCGTCCCGCGGCACGGCATGCCCGCGTGGGAGGCCCCCGACCCGTCCCGGCCCACCGTGGACCTCGACCCGCTGCTGCCCGTGCAGCTGCTCGAACGGCAGGGCGACTGGGGGCACGTGCTGTGCTTCAACGGCTGGTCGGCGTGGGTCGACGGCCGTCTGCTGGTGGCCGTGGCGCAGGACCCGCCCGCCACGGACGGGCCGCTCACCCGCACCGCCGACCCGCGCCCGCTGCTGGCCCGCGCGGAGGAGTCGCTGGCGCGCTACCGCTCCGCGCTCGAGGACCTCGCGGGCGGCCTCGACGGCGAGTCGTTCCACCAGCGCACCCGCGGGCTGCGGATCGGCGTCGTCGTCGACGGCGAGTCCATGTGGCTCTACGACACCGCCCACGGGCACTGGGTGTACGCCGCCGGCACCCAGCTGACCACCTACGCGACGGACGACACGCCCCGGGCCGAACCGGAGTCCCGCCCGGCCGGGCCGCCGGAGCATCCGCGCACACGAGTGGTGGCCGCGGAAGGCCCTGACCCCGAACCCGGGTCGCCGCCGTCCGCGCGCGCGGCCCCGCCGGAACCCGCGCGCGCCATGCCGCCGGAGGCTCCCGAGCGGGCGCGTGTCATGCCGCCGGAGGCCCCCGAGCCGACGGGTGTCGTGTCACCCGAGGCCCCCGAGGCGACCCGGGTGGTCCCGCCGGAGGCCCCCGAACGCGCGGAGTTCACACCCCCGAAGGCTCCGGAGCCGCGGGAGCCGACGCGGGTGGTGTCTCCCGCGCCGGCCGAACCGGCGGCCCCGGCGGCGTCCCCCGAGTCCCCCGAGTCCTCCGAGTCCCCAGAGTCCCCCGAGCCCACGCGGGTCGTGGCCCGTGAGGACCTCGAACCGTCCGAGCCGCAGGTGCCCGAAGGACCGCCCACCCGGGTCGTCTCGAACGAGAGGGAAGGCCGGTGAACCGCCAGACGAGCCTGTTCTCGGGGCGGCCCTCCGAGCTGATCGGGCAGCAGGTCGCCGGGTACCGGATCGAGCAGGAGATCGGGCGCGGCGGCATGGCCGTCGTCTACAAGGCCCGCGACCTGCGGCTCGACCGCACCGTCGCGCTGAAGCTGCTCGCCCCGGAACTCGCCCGCAACGACACCTTCCGTCGCCGCTTCACCCACGAATCCCGGGCCGCGGCCGCGATCGACCATCCGCACATCGTGCCGGTCTTCGAAGCCGGCGAGACGGACGGCGTGCTGTACATCGCCATGCGGTACGTCGCCGGCAGCGACCTGCGGCACGTGCTGGACCAGGAGGGCCCGATGTCGCCCGCCACCGCCGTCCGCGTCGCCGCCCAGGTCGCCTCCGCGCTCGACGCCGCCCACGACCACGGACTGGTGCACCGGGACGTCAAGCCCGGCAACATCCTGGTCTCCAGCGGCACCGACAGCGACCACCCCGAGCACGTCTACCTCACCGACTTCGGCCTGACGAAGAAGTCGCTGTCGCTGACCGGCTTCACCACCGTCGGCCAGTTCGTCGGCACCCTCGACTACGTCGCCCCCGAGCAGATCTCCGGCAAGCCGGTCGACGCCCGCTGCGACGTCTACGGCTTCGGCTGCGTCGTCTACGAGGCCCTGGCCGGTCACCCGCCCTTCGTCCGGGACGACGACATGGCCCTGCTGTGGGCCCACCAGTACGACGACCCGCCGCCGCTGACCGAGAGCAGGCCCGACATCCCCGCGGCGGCCGACGCCGTCCTCGCCAAGGCCCTCGCCAAGAACCCCGACGACCGGTACCCGTCCTGCCTCGCCTTCGTGGCCGCGCTGCGTGCCGCCACGACCGGCGGCGCGGCCGGGGCCGGGCGCAGGCCGACGCGCACGGACCGCCCGAAGCCCGGCGGGGACGGGCGCACCAGGCTGCCCCCGCGCTGGGCCGAACCCGTCTTCGTGCAGCGGATGTAGCGCGCGGCTCAGCCCGGGCCGGCCGCGTCGACCTCGCCGCGCCGCCGGACGTGCCGCGCCGCCAGCGCCCCGAGGAACCCGGTCACCAGCCCCCAGGGCACGGCCAGCCCCACCGCGCCCCACAGCCGGGGCCGCAGGAACAGCTCGCCCGCCAGACTGCCGCCCAGGTCGCCGATGCCGAGCACGGACAGCCCGTAGTGCGCGGAGAGGCGTCCGAGGAGGCAGATCATGAACACGGTCAGCGCCAGCGCGACCGCCATCTGCACCGCGTGCTGCCAGGCCCGCACCCGGGCCGGTGACCGGGCCGCCAACACGAACGCGGCGGCCAGCAGCAGCACGACGTCGACGACCAGCAGCCACCACACCCGGCCGTCCTGCTCCGACAGCGTCCGCAGATTCAGCTCGGAGATGTCCGGGGTGCGCAGCACCTCGTCGAGCACATGCGGCATGGGCAGCCCGAACGGCCCCTCCACCCTGCCGTTCCAGGTGGCGCCGAGGCCGATCGTCAGCGCCAGCCACACCAGGTTGGGCAGGCCGAGCAGGATCACGGCGAACGTCTCCCGGGCGTGCCCCTTGACCGCCGCGACGACCAGCGCGACGACCAGGCCGATCACCACGCAGGCGAGCAGCAGGGCGACCATCGCGTACGCGGCCGGCCGCACCGACTCCTGGAAGCGCAGCAGCCCGCCCGGCAGCGGCGCACCGCGCGACACCAGCAGGGCGATCACCAGCACCCCGGCCAGCCACACCATGCCGACGAACACGGACAGCGGGACGTCCGTGGTGAAGCCGATCCGGGGCGAGGCGCCGAACAGGTCGCCCAGTTCGGCCAGTTCGTCGTTGCCGAGGGGGATGTCGAAGGTGTGGCGGGCGAAGAGCGTCAGGCCGATCAGCGCGAGCAGCCACAGGGCCGCCACCCGGGCGGCCCAGCCGGCCAGTTCGGCGGCACCGGCCACCGCGCGGTGCCGCAGCGGCCGCAGAAAACCCCAGGCGAACACCAGCGCCCCGGTGAGCGTGACAGACAGCGGGATCACCGTCAGGCCGGCCTGGGTGTCGGCGAGGTCGCCGGCGCTCCCGGACAGCTCCAGCGTGCCGCCGACGGCGGCGACCAGGGTGGCCGCGACGACCGGTGCGAACCCGCCGTCCGGAAGGTCGTCGGCCCCGGCGGCCCACAGGCCCAGGACGGCCACCACCGCCATGGCGAGCAGGCCGCCCAGCACCGTGACCAGGGCCTGCGCCCAGCCGTGCCGGGCGACGGTCCGCTCGCCGCCGGCCCGTTCCCGGTCGGAGGGGGTGCGCGCATTCACGCTGTCACGCTAAGCAGCACCCGCCCGGGGCGCCCGCCGGGAAGGTCCGTCCGCGTCGGCTTGCGGGCGGCACGCACCCGGGGCACACAATGAACTCGTAGCGGAAAATGCGGCACATACCCGGATGTATCTCTCCGGTGTGTGGAGGCCGCGGAGAACCCACGCGGGAAGAAGAGCTCGTGAGCGTCGAACCGCCGTCGTCCGGCCGCCCCACAGGACCTCCCTCGGGCCCGTTGTCGGGCCCCTCCCAGCCGCCGTCGGGAGGCGGCCCGCCCTCCGAGCCGCCCAGCGGAGGCGGCCCCACGCCGGAACCCCGCCGCCCCTGGTGGGGATCCGTCCCCCGGGTCGCGATCATCGCCGCCGTGGTGGTGGCCGCCGTGATCGTCGCCGTGGTGCTGTCCCGTCCCGACGGCGGCGGCACGGGTGCCTCGGACGGCGGCACCAGCACCTCCAGCGGTGAGATCTTCCTGCAGCCCGCGGCCGACAGCGGCCCGGACCCGTTCACGGAGTCGACGGCGGAGGAGAAGAGTTCCGCCTCGCCGGTGTCGCCCTCGGCCACCGAGTCGGCACCCACGAACGCCGTCCAGGGCGTGCAGGGCGACGCCCCCGGGCTGTACGGCGGCACCCGCAACGTGGCCAGCTGCGACGTCCAGAAGCAGATCGACTACTTGTCCGGGGCCCCGGACAAGCAGCGCGCGTTCGCCGCGGTCCTGCGGATCGAGCCCTCCGACGTCCCCTCCTACCTGCGGTCGCTCACGCCCGTGCACCTGCGCATGGACACCCGTGTGACCAACCACGGCTACAAGGACGGCAAGGCCACCAGCTACCAGGCCGTCCTCCAGGCGGGTACGGCCGTCCTCGTCGACGACCGGGGCGTGCCCCGGGTGCGCTGCGCCTGCGGCAACCCGCTGACCCCGCCGGTCGCCCAGCAGGGCACGCCGAAGACGACCGGCGACGCCTGGCCGGGCTACTCGTCGTCGAACGTCGTCATGGTCACTCCCGCGCCGGAGCCGGTCGAGGTGTTCGTGATGTGCGAGCCCGACGGCGACTGGTTCGAGCGCCGCGAGGGCGACACGGGCAAGGAGGACCGCAAGACCGAGAAGCCCGACGAGCCGTCCCCCTCGGCCAGTGTGACCACGCCGTCGCCGACCTCAGAGACGCCGTCCGACACGCCGTCGTCGAAGCCGCCCACGAGCGAGCCGCCGACCTCGGACACGGAGACGTCGAAGCCCCCCGAGACGTCCACGTCCGAGGAGTCGCCGCCCCCGCCCGAGAGCGATACCGCCAGCGACACCGGGACCGACACGGGGACCGACACCGGGACCGACACGACGGAGCAGCCGCCGGCCTCCTGACCAGGGCGGGCCGGTCAGGCGGCCCGCACGACCAGGGCGTAGTCGCCGAGCCCGAGCAGCCGGTCGGCCGGCAGATCGCCCTCGGCGGTGCGGACCGCCTCCAGGCGGCCGGTCTCCGGTTCGAAGGCGACGTCCTGGACCGTGCCCAGCCGGTCGCCGGTCTCGGCGAGGATCCGCAGGCCCTGCAACTCGTGGTGCGGCGGCACCTGCGCCGGGGGCGCGGCCGAGCGGACCAGCACGGCGTCCGGGCCCAGCGCGTGCAGGGCGCCCCAGGGCAGCACCGTGTCCTTGCGGTGCCGCCCCCGCACCCGGACATGGGTGACCACACCGGACGCGGCGTCGACCGTCAGCGACCGCACGACGCCCAGCTCCTCCGCCTCCTCCAGCGTCAGCACGGGCAGGCCCCGCGCCTGCGAGAGCAGCATCACGACGGCGTCCCCTTCCGCTCGGCCCGGTAGGCGCCGATCCGGGCGACGAAGTCCGCCAGGTCGTCGGCGACGTAGCGGACGGCGTCCGACGGGATCACCAGGGCCCGGCCGGACACGGCGAGCGTCTCGCCGCGCGGCACGTACACCCGGTGCCGGCGGCGCCGGGAGCCCTGCACCAGCGCCTTGCCCGCCGCGATCCGGAAGCCCACGACCCGGCCGCTGGTACCGCCCTCGACGACCACGTCGAGCACCGTGCCCACCTCGGCGCCCTCGTCGGTCAGCACCTTCGCGTGCAGCACCCGGCCCTGCTGCGCCTCGCGGCGCGCCACCACGACGGAGGTGTCCTGCAGCGCGAGGGCGTCGCGGACCATGACGGCGTCCCGGCCCAGCGCGTGCACCCCCGCCCAGGGCAGGCTCTGCTTCAGCGGGCCCGACAGCAGTCCCCGGCCGCTGAGCGTGAACCCCGTGATGCGCCCGGCCCCGGCGTCGAAGACGGTGTCCTTGATCTGTGCGACGGCGTCACCGCCCAGCGTGACCACCGGGAGGGTCGTCAGGCTGCGCGCCGCCATCAGCTCGTTCATCGCACGCCCTTCCCACCGGGCCTGCGCCGCACCGCGATGACCGTCCCCGACCGCCGGCCGGCCTGCACCGCGAGCGTCACCAAGGTGACGGCGGCGAGCGCCGCGATCACCACGACCAGCCATATCCACCAGGCCACCAGGCACCTCCGGCGATCGGGCCCGGCCCCACGGCCGGCCCTGACTCCTTCCGGGTGCCCCGCCCGCGGGGGAGAATGCCCTCGGCGCCGGACGGGCGGAGACCTGTCAGGACTGTGACGCCCGGCTCGGGGTACGAGCATGGATGCAGAGCGTCCGGCCAGTCCGGCTTCCCAGAGAGAAACCTATGATCGACCACCTGGACGGGGCAGTGATACCGACTGGTTTCGACGTGCCCGTGGAACCGCTGCGGCGGGCGGCACACTACTCCGGCGAGCAGGGCTGCATCGCCGAGGCGCGGTCCTTCGCCGCGCTCTTCCTCGACCAGCTCAGGACCGAGTGGTGTGCGGGCATCGACGAGCGCGTCGAGGGTGCCGTGCAGCTGGTGGTGAGCGAGCTGGTCACCAACGCCGACCGCCACAGCAACGGGCCGTACATCCTGGAGCTCGTCGGCACCGACGCCGCGGTGACGGTGACGGTCTACGACAGCAGCTCCGCCCTGCCCCGCGTCTTCCCCCGCAATCCCGAGCGCATCGGCCGGCACGGACTGGAGATCGTCCACGCCCTCGCCGAGCAGGTCAGCGTCGAGCGCGTGCCGGTGGGCAAGCGGGTGCGCGCCGTGCTGCCGCTGGCCGCCGAGAGCGGTGGATGACCCGCTGACCAGCCGTCGAGCCGTCCAGGTCGTGCGGTTCACGCCGCGTGAACACGCCTGCGCTGTGAGAGTGCGAACAGGTGCGGGCGCCGTCCCACTCCCGCGTGGAGGACGGCACCCGCACCTGTTCGCGGCCCGCTGTCAGGCGCAGCCGAGTTCCCCCAGCATGCCCTGACGCAGCCGGGTGATGATCCGCTTGATCAGGCGGGAGACGTGCATCTGGGAGCAGCCGAGCCGCTCACCGATCTCCGCCTGCGTGGCCTCCTCCACGAACCGCATGTGGATGATCTGCCGGTCGCGCTCGCTCAGCTCGGCCATGAGCGGGGCGAGCGAGTGGAAGTCCTCGACGAGCCGCAGCCCGTCCTCCTCCACCCCGATGAAGTCGGCCAGCACGGCCTCGCCGCCCTCGGGGCCGTCGCCGGTGAGCGCCGCGTCCAGCGACGACGAGTTGTACCCGTTCGCCGCGATCTGCCCCTCGACGACCTGGCTCTCGGAGATGTTCATCAGTGTGGCCAGCTCCGCGACCGTCGGCTCGCGGTCCAGCCGGCTGGCGAGCTCCTCGCGCGCCTTGGCCAGCTCCACGCGCAGCTCCTGCAGCCGCCGCGGCACGTGCACGGCCCACGTCGTGTCCCGGAAGAACCGCTTGATCTCGCCGACGATGTAGGGCAGGGCGAAGGAGGTGAACTCGACCTCGCGCGACAGCTCGAACCGGTCGATGGCCTTGATCAGGCCGATCATGCCGGTCTGGACGATGTCCTCCATGTCGTCGCCGCGTCCCCGGAAGCGGCCGGCCGCGAACCGCACGAGCGACATGTTCATCTCGATGAGCGTGTTGCGCGCGTACTGGTACTCGTGCGTGCCCTCTTCCAGCTCGGTGAGGCGCCGGAAGAACTGGCGGGACAGCTCCCGGGCGTCCCGGGGGGCGACGGAACGCGGGTCAACGACTCCCGGGAATGCTCCGTCACCCGTGCTGGCCTCGGCGTTCTTCTCAGCGGCCTGTGCCTTCGACCGGATCACGGCGGTCTCCATTACCTCTCCCACGAAAGTCACTGCGGACATCTGCCTAGGTCCTTCCGGGTTGCGAGTACCCGGGTCCGCGTGCACCATGCCTCCCTATTTCCCGGAGGGCGAAACCGGCGGCACACGCGCGCCCGCCGGACCATCCTCACCCCTTCGAGTGACCAGGGGCAAGGCGGGTCCCTCCGCCGGCCCGGCTGCCGGAGTCTTGCGTTCCGGTGATTCCACCCAGGGCGGAACGCCGGAGCCTTCCCCCGGCGGGCGCGATTCCTAGGCTGGAGAAGTGACCGATCACGTGCCGAACGAAGCCCGCATCCTCACCCTGCGTCCGCACGGCGCGCGCCCCGGCGCCGCCCCGCCCCGCCAGGGACCTCCGGCGCCCGCGGCGAAGGAGCCCCTCTGGCGCGACCTGGTGGGTGACGTCCTGCGCCGCGAGCGCCTCGCCCAGGAGCGCACACTGAAGGACGTCGCCGACGAGGCGCGGATCTCCATGCCGTACCTCTCGGAGGTGGAGCGGGGCCGCAAGGAGGCCTCCTCGGAGGTCCTCGCGGCCGCCGCCCACGCCCTCGGGCTGAGCCTGGGCGACCTGCTGTCCCGGGCCCACGGCGAGCTGACCCGCGCCACCTCGCGGTACCCGGGCAGCGCCCGCCGCGGCGTCGCGTCCCCGGCCACGTCCTCCCACGACGGACTGTGCCTGGCCGCCTGAGGCACGCCTGCCGGCCGGTGCCTCAGACCGTCTCGAGGCGCCGGCTGAGCACCTCGTCGGCCAGCCCGTAGGTCACCGCCTCCCGCGCGGTGAACACCTTGTCGCGGTCCATGTCCGCGCGCAGGGTCGCCACGTCGTGGTGGGTGTGCCGCGCCAGCACCTCCTCGACCTGGGAGCGGATCCGCACCATCTCCTTGGCCTGCAGGGTCAGGTCGGACACCATCCCGCGCTGCCCACCGCTCGCCGGCTGGCCGAGCAGCACGCGCGCGTGCTCCAGCACGAACCGCCGCCCGGGGTCCCCGCCGGCCAGCAGCACGGCCGCGGTGGAGGCCGCCTGCCCGACGCAGCACGTCGAGATCGGCGCCTTCACGTACGACATCGTGTCGTAGATCGCCATCAGCGAGGTGAACGAGCCGCCGGGGGAGTTGATGTAGACCGAGATCTCGCTGTCCGGGGCCGAGGACTCCAGATGGAGCAGCTGCGCGATGACGACGTTGGCGACGCCGTCGTCGATCTCGGTGCCGAGGAAGATGATCCGCTCGTTCAGCAGCCGGCTGAAGACGTCGAAGGAGCGCTCGCCCTGCGGGGTCCGCTCGATCACGTTCGGAATCGTGTAGCTCCCCATCACTGCAGCCCCATCCTGCGTCGCGTCGCCGCCGGGCGGACGTCCGCGAGGGACTCCACGACCCGGTCCACCATGCCGTACTGCCTGGCCTCCTCGGCCGTGAACCAGCGGTCCCGGTCGCCGTCCCGGGAGATGGTCTGCGGACTCTGCCCGGTGTGCTCGGCGGTGATCCGCTCGATGGTCCGCTTGGTGAACTCCAGGTTCTCCGCCTGGATCTCGATGTCCGCGGTGGTCCCGCCGATGCCGGCGGACGGCTGGTGCATCATGATCCGCGCGTTCGGCAGGGCGTAGCGCTTGCCGGGCGCGCCGACGCTGAGCAGGAACTGGCCCATGCTGGCCGCGAAGCCCATGGCCAGGGTCGACACGTCGTTGGGCACGAGCCGCATCGTGTCGTAGATGGCGAGGCCCGCGTGCACCGCGCCGCCGGGGCTGTTGATGTACAGGCTGATGTCGGTGCGCGGGTCCTCCGCGGACAGGATCAGCAACTGCGCGCAGACCCGGTTCGCGGAGACCTCGTCGACCTGGGTGCCCAGCAGCACGATGCGCTGCGCGAGCAACTGGGCGGCCAGGTGGTCGTCGAAGCGGGTCGGAGGGGTGTCGCCCTCCTCCGCCCGGGGGGCGAGTGCCGTGCGTGGAGTCATCGGTTCTCTCGTCTCTCCTCGTCGTGGCGCACCGTCCGCGGAACTGCCGCGGGCGGTGCCGTCGACTCCACTGTTGACCTCGCACGACGCCCGCAGGCGCTTTCTCTGCCCTGGGCAGATCCGCTGCCGGCAGAGCACCGCGCCCGGCCGGGGCGCCGCAACCGGCCGTGGAACAGCCGCACTTCGCCGGCCGGCCGTGCCGCCGCCGTCCCGCCGGACGGACGCTGTCCGTGGGCGACGGCGTCGGGTCCGGCCGCCGGTGCGCCCGGGTGTGCGGGCCGTCCGGACCATCCGTCCGGCGCGGACCGATGAGTTTCGGCGCGTACGGGGGTCGACACAGATGACAACGACCCGCTCCGCAGGAGGAACCCATGGCGTCCGACGGCTTCACCACGTGTCTCTGGTTCGACGGCCAGGCCGAGGAGGCGGCCCACTTCTACGTCTCGGTCTTCAAGAACTCCAGCATCGGCAAGATCGCGCGCTACCCCGAGGGCGCCCGCCAGCAGGCCGGAAACGTGATGACCGTCGAGTTCACGGCCAACGGTCACCGCTTCCTCGGGCTCAACGGCGGACCGCAGTTCACCTTCAACGAGGCGGTCTCCTTCATGATCTTCTGCGAGAACCAGGAGGAGATCGACTACTACTGGGCCAAGCTCATCGAGAACGGCGGCGAGCCCGGCCCCTGCGGCTGGCTCAAGGACCGGTACGGCGTGTCCTGGCAGGTCGTCCCGGACCGGCTGGACGCGATGATCACCGACCCTGATCCGGCGAAGGCGGCCCGGGTGGCCGAGGCGTTCATGGCGATGAGCAAGTTCGACATCGCCGCCCTGGAGAAGGCCTACGCCGGGGAGTGACACCGCCGCCCCGCAGGGGCGGGTCCGCCCCGGCCCCGCCCCTACGCCGCCTCCGCCAGGACCTCCCTGATCACGTGCCGGGAGTTCTCCGCGACCGGCGGGTTGGTCTCCCAGTAGTACGGCAGCGCGACGACGGCGATCGACAGGGCCCAGCCCCGGCCCCGCGCCCACTCGGCGTCATCCGCGCCCACGGCCTCGCGGAAGGCGCCGCGGGCCCCGGCCGGGAGCAGGCACCACGCGCTGATCAGGTCGACGGCGGGATCGCCCACCCCCACCGTGCCGAAGTCGATCACCGCGCGCAGCCGCCCGCCCGAGACGAGCAGGTTCCCCGCCATCAGATCGCCGTGGGCCCATACGGGCGGCCCGGAGTGCTCCGGGACCCGCAGCGCCTCCTCCCACAGGCGGGTCAGGGCCGCGGTGTCCACCCGACCCTCCAGCAGCGCGAGCGCCTCCCGCACCGAGTCGTCCCGCCGCGCCAGCGGCCCGCCCCGGTAGCCCGGGGGCCCGTCCGACGCGTCGATCCGGCGCAGGGCGGTGACGTACGCCCCCAGGTCCGCGGCGAGCGGTCCGGGCGCTTCCAGCGCGCCGGGCACCGGGTTGCGGCCCTCCAGCCAGCCGTACACCGACCAGGGCCACGGGAAGCCCTCGCCGGGCCGGCCGCGGCCGAGGGGGACGGGCGAGGCGGCAGGCAGGTCCGGGCCGAGCCGGGGCAGCCAGCGCAGTTCGTGTGTGACGGCCTCGACCGCGCGGGGGTGCCGGGGCAGCCGTACGACCTTGTCCGCGCCGAGGCGGAACATGGCGTTCTCGGTGCCGGAGGACTCCAGGCGCCGCAGGGGCAGCCCCGCCCACCGCGGGAACTGGTCCGCGACCAGCCGGGCGACGAGCGGCACGTCGAGGTCCACCTCGTCCTGATGCATGCGTACCGGGCACATGGCACCCATTCGAGCCGTCAACGCGCCCACTGTCGAACGGTTTTGGTGACGGCCCGGGCCATCCGCAGGATGCCGGGGGAGCGCACCGGGCAGGGCTTCGGGCGGGACGTGGTGGGTGCCAGGCAGAAGTGCAGGTGGTCGTCGTCGCGGTGCAGGGCCGTGCGGTCGCGGGACGGCTCGGTGCAGTAGCCGGGGTGGGCGCGCTCGTAGGCGGTGCACGGCAGGTACCGCGTCCAGGCGTACCGGTCGCCGGCCGGGCTCACCGCCTTCCCGGCGTCGGCGACGAGGTCCCCGGAGGCGGCGGCCTGCCGCGCGTAGAGGGCGTTGACGCGCCGGATCCGGTCGGGGGTGATCGGGTCGGGGCCCTGGGACACCCAGACGATCCTCGGGCGCCTCGGGCCCCGGGCGGCGGTGATCTGCTCGGTGAGCCTGCGGGCGTCGGCGGCGTAGCGGGTGAAGTACCGGGCCGGGGACCCGTCGTGGGTGATGCCGTCCATGCACGGCGTGTAGCCCCAGGAGTTGCCCCAGAACTGCAGCACCACGACGTCGGGCCGCAGTCTCCGCACCAGCGCGGCGGCCTTGTCGGCGGCCGGCACCAGCGAGCGCTCGGACGTGCCCTCCAGGTAGTCGCACAGCGTGGTTCCGGAGTACGGGGCGCCGGTGTACTCCGCGCCGAGCTGCTCCCGCAACTCCCGGCCGAGGACCTCCTGGTTCTCCATGGCCAGGGAGTCGCCGAGGTACAGCACCCTGGGCGGCTTCTCCGGCTTCTCCGGCTTCTCCGGCTCTCCCGGCTCCCCAGGCTTCCCGGCGGGCGGGGCGGGTGAGGCAGGGGCGCGCTGGTGGGTGGTCGCCGACGCGCGCGGCGCGGCCGGCGCCGGCTCCTGGGGCGCGGACGCCGGATCCGCGCACCCGCCGAGCAGCAGCGCGCCCAGCACCACCCCCACGCACCACGGCTTGCGCATACGGCAACTCCCGCCCCCGCCACCGAAACGGCACCCAGGCAAACACAGCCCGGCCCCGGGGGGAAGGCGTCCGCCGGACGTTCGGCGCGCGAGGCGGCCGACGGGTGACTAGCGTGAGGAAAGGGACCCGTCACCCATCCGGAGAGGGCGCAGCCATGGCCGTGCAACCTGAAGGAACCCCCTGCTGGGCCGACGCGATGTTCGGCGACCTCGAAGGCGCCAAGAGCTTCTACGGGGACGTCCTAGGCTGGACGTTCGGCGAGTCGTCGCCGGAGTACGGCAACTACACCCAGGCCTACGCCGACGGCAAGGCGGTCGCCGCCGTCGTCCCGCCCATGCCCGGCCAGGGCGGCGAGGAGGAGCGGCCCCAGTGGTGCCTGTACCTGGCGGCCCGGGACGCCTCCGCCACCGCGGACCGGATCCGCGAGCACGGCGGGCAGGTCCTGATGGAGCCGATGCAGGTCGCGGACTTCGGCAGCATGTGCCTGGCCCGCGACCCGGGCGGTGTCGTCTTCGGCGTCTGGCAGGCCGGCAGCCACGAGGGCTTCGAGGTGATCGGTGAGCCGGGCGCCTACGTGTGGGCGGAGATCTACACCCGCGAGCCCGCGAAGTCCGACGCGTTCTTCCCGGCCGTCTTCTCCTACCGGCAGCGGGACATGGAGGACGACCAGATGGACTTCCGGGTCTACGACCTGGGCGACCGCAGCGTGCTGGGCCGGATGAGGATGACGGAGGACTTCCCGCCCGAGGTGCCGCCCTACATCAACGTCTACTTCGCCGTCGAGGACTGCGACGAGGCCGTGGCCCGGGCCACCAAGCTCGGCGGTGTGCTGCGGTTCGGTCCGATGACCATGGCGTTCGGCCGGTTCGCCGCGCTCAGCGACCCGCAGGGCGCGCACTTCTCGGTCATCGACACCACGAAGACCGAGGGCGAGATGCCGAAGCTGACCGACGTGGGATAGCACCGGACGCCGGGGCGGCCCTCCGGGCCGGACGGCCGGCCCGCCCATGGCATGATCGAGCCCATGCGTGAACGAGTGGTGGCCGCGTGCGACGGGGCTTCGAAGGGAAACCCGGGCCCGGCGGCGTGGGCCTGGGTGATCGCCGACGCCGCCGAGAGCCCGGTGCGTTGGGAGGCCGGTCCGCTGGGCAGGGCCACCAACAACGTCGCCGAGCTCACCGCGCTGGAGCGCCTGCTGGCGGCCACCGACCCGGCCGTGCCGCTGGAGATCCGGATGGACTCGCAGTACGCGATGAAGGCCGTCACCACCTGGCTGCCCGGCTGGAAGCGCAACGGCTGGAAGACGGCCGCCGGCAAGCCGGTCGCCAACCAGGAGCTCGTCGTGCGCATCGACGAACTCCTCGACGGCCGCTCGGTGGAGTTCCGCTACGTGCCCGCCCACCAGGTCGACGGCGACCGGCTCAACGACTTCGCCGACCGCGCCGCCAGCCAGGCCGCCACGGTCCAGGAACCGGCGGGCAGCGGCCTCGGTTCCCCCGAGCCGCCGCCCGCCCCGGACACCCCGGCGAAGACCCCGCGGCCCCGCACACGCACCTCCCCGGCCCGCGCCGCGAAGACCGCGAAGGGCTCCTCGCGCACCATCAAGGCCAAGTTCCCCGGCCGCTGCCAGTGCGGCCGCCCGTACGCGGCCGGCGAGTCCATCGCCAAGAACGACAGCGGCTGGGGCCACCCGGAGTGCCGCGCCGGCGCGGCGGTCTGATCAGCTGTCGAAGGTGTAGTGCGGCGTGTGGTCCAGCAGGTCCGCCGGGCTCGTGTCGTGCCACGGCCGCATCGTCTCGCGCAGGTCGATCACGTCCGGCGTGCCCGCGGCCGGCAGATAGCCCGCGTCCGGGTGGCGGCGCTGCCACTCGGCCCACAGCTTGTCGATGTAGGCGTGGTGCAGCCAGAACACCGGGTCGTTCGGCGAGACGCCGGTGGCCATCTGCCCGCCGACCCACACATGGACGCGGTTGTGCAGATTGACGCCCCGCCACCCCTCCAGGTGGTTGCGGAACCCGTCCGAGGCGCTGTTCCAGGGCGCCGTGTCGTAGACCGGCATGGCGAGCACGGACTCCACCTGCGCCCGGGTCGGCAGCTCCCGCACGGCGGTGCCGAGCGAGCGGCGCAGGAACGTCCGGCCGTCGACCCGGACGTTGATCGGCCAGTCGCCCGTGGAGGCGGCGAACGGCCCCTCCGACACCCGGCCGTCCCGCTCGCGCCCGGTGCCCCCGAGGAAGTCGGGTGCCCACAGCGAGGAGCGCGGGGAGCGGTCGGCGGTCCAGTCCCAGTACGGCAGTGTCACCGACGCGTCGACCGACTGCAGGGCCCGCTCGAACTCCAGCAGGAATCTGCGGTGCCAGGGCAGGAAGGACGGCGAGCGGTGTCCCGTCCGCTCGCCGTCGTCGGTGTCGGCGACGATGAAGGCGTTGTGCGTCGTGACGAACTCGTCGTAGCGGCCGCTGCGCTTGAGTTCGATCAGCGCGGCGACGAAGCGCCGCTTCTCGTCGGCGGTCAGGGTGGACTGGTTCTTGCGGACTGCCATGTGCGGGTGCTCCAGGTGCGGTGCGGTACGGGCCGGTCGGGACGGGTCAGTTGGCGGGGAAGGGCAGCAGCGGCGCGCCCTGCAGCTCGTCCACCGCGGCGCGCGCGGCGGCCCGCGGGGTGGGCACCGGGGCGTAGTGGCTGACGACGCTGATCCAGGTCCCGTCGGCGTTGCGCATCACGTGCAGCTCCACCCCGTCGACGAACACGGCGTAGCCCGCGCCGTGGTGGTGGTGACCGGACGCGGCCGGCCGGCCCTGTATCCGGCGGCCCTGGTAGACCTCGTCGAAGGCGCCGGGGGAGTCGTGGTGGTGTCCGGCGGCCGCCGCGGCGGGCGTGGCGGCCGGCAGGGCGCCGGCCGCACCGGCGAGGGCGGCCGCGGCGGTGAGCGCACGGCGACGGCTGAGCTCCGGCATACGGATCTCCTGGGGGTTCGTTCGGCTGATGGCACCCCATGCCTACCGGCCCGTCAGGATCCGGGAGAAAACCGCGCGAGCCGGTTGGCCGTGATCCGGGCAATTCCCCTTATGTCATGCAAGGTTGAACGAAGATGATCTTGCTGTCGCGGCCCTGCCGACCGACCTGGACGGGGAAATTCCGCCCGCGAGGACTCCCGGGGCGGATGTTTCTCCCCGCACCCGTCACCGCCCGTGGCGCGCGTCACGCCCGGAAAGTGACGCGAAACGGCGCTCCGCCCGATGACGCCCCCACCCTGCTACTCTGCGTCCGCAATCGACAGCTCTCGGTAATCCTCAGGGGTGCGCGTGAAGGTCGCCTGTGTCGGTGGCGGGCCCGCCGGTCTGTATCTCTCGATCCTGCTCAAGCGGCAGGACCCGTCCCACGACATCACCGTCTACGAACGCGACCCGGAGGGATCGACCTACGGCTGGGGCGTGACGTACTGGCGCGAACTGCTCGACCGGCTCCACGAGCAGGACCCGGAGTCGGCGCGCGCCCTCGACGCCGGCTCGGTCCGGTGGCGCGACGGCGTCGCCCACGTGGGGGACCTGACGACCCGGCACAGCGGCGACGAAGGACACGGCATCGGCCGCCACCGCCTGCTGGAGATCCTCGCCGGCCGGGCCCGCGACCTCGGGGTGCGCCTGGAGTACGAGCGCGAGATCACGGCCGCCGACCTGCCCTCCGGCGCCGACCTGGTCGTCGCCGCCGACGGCGTCCGCAGCGCCCTGCGCACCCGGCACGCCGCGCACTTCGGGACCCGCCTCACCCCCGGCCGCAACCACTACGTCTGGCTCGGCACCACCCAGGTCTTCGACGCCTTCACCTTCGCCTTCGTGGAGACCGCCCACGGCTGGATCTGGTGCTACGGCTACGGCTACGGCCCCGACCGCAGCACCTGCGTCGTCGAATGCGCCCCCGAGACCTGGACCGGTCTCGGACTCGACCGCGCGAGCGAGGCCGACGGAAGGGCCGTGCTGGAGAAGCTCTTCGCCGGGGTGCTGGACGGCCACCCCCTGCTGGGCCGCCCGGGCGGCACCCCCTGGCAGACCTTCCGCACCCTCACCAACGACACCTGGCACCACGGCAATCTGGTGCTGCTCGGCGACGCCGCCCACACCACGCACTACTCCATCGGCGCGGGCACCACTCTCGCCCTGGAGGACGCCATCGCCCTGGCCGCCGCCCTCCACGAGGAGCCGGAACTCCCGCAGGCCCTGGCCCGCTACGAGCGGGAGCGCAGGGCGGCCCTTCTGCCGGTGCAGAGCGCGGCCCGCTACAGCGCCCAGTGGTACGAGAACCTCCCGCGCTACATCCAGCTGCCGCCGGAGCGCATGTTCGCCCTGCTCGGCCAGCGCCACTCACCCCTGCTGCCCTACGTCCCGCCGCAGCTGTACTACCGGCTCGACCGGGCGGCCGGACAGCTGGAGAGCCTGCGCCGGTTCAAGCGCTGGCTGGGCCCCAAGGTCGCCAGGGGCGTGCACGCGCGCTCCCTCGCGGCCCGCGACTGACCGCTGGGCGGCGCCCCGCCGCCCGGGGTGCCGTCAGCCCGCCCGGCCTCAGCCGAACAGCCGGTCCAGGAAGGCGTTGCCGTACACGCGGTGCGGGTCGAGCCGGTCCAGCACCGCGTCCGCCTCGGCCCACGCGGCCCGGCCGACCGCGTCCGGCACCACCGCGCCCAGCACCTCCGGGTCGCTCCACACGCCGTCGTCCGTGTACGCCCATCCCTTGGACCACTCCACGCGGGTGAGGGCGAACCCGCCGTCGAAGGCGCCCAGCAGGAACCGCTCGATCTCCCGCAGGAACGCCTCCGCGTCCGGTGTGCCCGGCAGCGTCAGCACGTCCAGCCACACGGCCGTGTCCCACTCGGGGTGGTCCGCGCGCGGCCGGAGCGCGGACAGCAGCGGCGGACGGGCCCCGGGCCACTCGGCGTCGCCCGGCTCGTCCAGGCCGGTCACCCGGATCTCCACCGAGCCGTTCACGGGGAAGCTGCCCCGGGCGGCGTACGCCGCGAGCCGCTCCCGGTAGAAGGCCGCGAACCCGGACACGACCCGCTGCACCTGCGCCCTGGAGGTGAGCACGGCGTACCCGTTCGCGTGCACCCGCAGCGTGCTGGGCTTCAGATACAGCAGGGTGTTCTTGGACGGCCCCCACAGGTCGGCCGACAGCGTCGCCACCAGTCCGAGCGCGGCCGCGTCGTACTGCGCCGCCCCGAGCACCGGCGCCAGGTACCAGGCCGCCTCCGAGGCCATCCGGCCGGCCAGCTCCGCGACCGGCGCCGGGACGTTGTCGGAGAACGGGTAGTTGTACGGCCGCGACACCTCCCGCGAGGCCGGCGGCCGGGTGGGGGAGACGCTCCACACCTTCAGCCAGGGGCGCTCGGTGAAGGCGAACCAGATCGCCTCGACCCGCCCGGCCTCGTCGAGGAAGTGCGCGAGGGTGCGGGTCTTGCCTGAGCCGGGCGCGGCGAAGAGCTCCGCGGCCGGGATGTCCGTGCGGCTGACGCACCGGAGGGCGGTGTCGCTCCCCACCCGCAGCACCACCTCGGTCACCAGGGACCGCCCGAGATGCGCGAGGAGCGCGGCGCCGTCCGCCTCGTCACGGTGGACGGTGCGCAGGACGTACGCGCCGGCGGACGCGTCCCAGACGACCGCCGTCAGCGACAGCACCAGGTTGCTGAGCGAGCCGTAGGTGTGCCCCGGGCGCCGACGCTCGCCCAGCGCGGGAACGCCGGTGCCGTGCCCGTCGACGGCCAGGACCCCGCCGAGGGTGAGCACGCCGGGCGCGGGAGCCGCCGTGACGCCGAGTCCGTGCTCCTCCAGGAAGGTGAGCAGGGCCTCCATGGTCACGCCGGTCCCGGCGCGCACCGCGTGCGGCGACTCCAGGGCGAGGCCGGTGAGGTGGGGGGCGGTGTCGACGAGGAGGACGGGCGCGCCGGAGCGGGTGCCCTCCGTGACCGTCAGCGGCGACCAGCCGTGCGAGGCGCCCCGGGCGCGCACCCGCCAGCCGTGCCGCCACGCCCAGTTGACGACGGTGACCACCTCGGCCGGGCTGCCCGGCGCGCAGGCCCACAGGCCGTCGGCGGTGATCTCGCCGACCCAGTTCCGGTACGCCGAGCGGTACAGCGCAACGTCCGCGGGGAAGTCCGGCAGCTCCGCGGCGGCGGCCGCCGGATCCGCGGGCAGGCCCGGCACGGCGGCCAGGGCGGCGGTGAGGAGGAAGCCCCGGCGCGTCCATGGGGAGGGCTCCGAGCGCGTCCAGGGGGAGGGCTCCAAGGGAAAGTTGCTCACTGAACCGGTTGTCACGTGCGGTCACGCTAGGGCGCGGTCGGCACCTGACGCGGACCTGCCGCCTCTTCTCACTCGTGTGGGTGAATTCGGCGAGGGTGCGGGCCCCGGAGGGACTCGTTCCGCGCGGGGCCGTGACGGATGACAGACTGACGCCCATGGACGAGCGCACATTCGACAGGTCGGGTCAGCACGCCTCCGTCGTCGGTCTCGGTACGTGGCAGCTGGGTGCCGACTGGGGAGACGTCGACGACAAGGAAGCCCGCGCGGTGCTGGAGGCGGCCGCCGAGTCCGGCGTGACCTTCTTCGACACCGCCGACGTGTACGGCGACGGCCGCAGCGAGCAGACCATCGCCGCGTTCCTCGGCGGGCGGCCCGACCTGCACGTCATGGTCGCCACCAAGATGGGCCGCCGGGTCGACCAGATCCCGCAGAACTACGTCCTCGACAACTTCCGCGCCTGGAACGACCGCTCCCGCCGCAACCTCGGCGTGGACCGGATCGACCTGGTGCAGCTGCACTGCCCGCCGACGCCCGTCTACTCCACGGACGAGGTGTTCGACGCGCTCGACACCCTGGTCGAGGAGGAGCGCGTCGCCGCGTACGGCGTCAGCGTCGAGACCTGCGCGGAGGCACTGACCGCGATCGCCCGGCCCCACGTGGCCAGCGTGCAGATCATCCTCAACCCGTTCCGCATGAAGCCCCTGCGCGAGGTGCTCCCGGCCGCCCGGGAGGCCGGCGTCGGCATCATCGCCCGCGTCCCGCTGGCTTCCGGCCTGCTGTCGGGCAAGTACACGCGGGACACCGTCTTCCCGGAGAACGACCACCGCGCCTACAACCGGCACGGCGAGGCCTTCGACGTGGGCGAGACCTTCTCCGGCGTCGACTACGCCACCGGTGTCGAGGCCGCCGCCGAGTTCGCGGCGCTCGCCCCCGAGGGATACACCCCGGCCCAGCTGGCCCTGCGCTGGATCATCGAGCAGCCCGGCGTGACGACCGTGATCCCGGGCGCCCGCTCACCCGAGCAGGCCCGGGCCAACGCGGCCGCCGCCCGGCTGCCGCAGCTGCCGGACGAGACGCTCGCGGCCATCGGCGACCTCTACGACCGGCGGATCAAGGACCAGGTGGAATCCCGCTGGTAGCGGACCCGCGGGACCTCACGGCTCCAGGAGCAGCTGCCTCTCCTGCTCCTGGTCGCCGGAGGCGGCGCCGTCGTCGCGTGCCGTGAAGGCCCGGGCGAGCGTGTCGCTCGCCCGCCGCACCGCCTCCGGTGAGCCCTGCACCGTGACCGTCACCGGAGCGGACAGCCGCCCGCCGCCCTCCCCGGTGTCCGCGGCGCCGCCCTCCGGCGTGGCGTCGCCGAACGTCGCCGTGCGCACCGTCGCGTCCTCGTCGCCGGGAAGCTCGTCCGGCGCCCCGAAGGCGCCTTCCAGAACCCGGACTACCGTACGTGCGTCGTCGGCGCCTCCGCCGCTGAGCGTCACCGTGAGCTGCGTTCCGGACATGCGTCCACGACCTCCTCGCGCTGTGCGTCTCTCGGCCCCTCCGTGTAACCGTCCCGTGATCGCTCAAACCGTCGGCCCAGTGAGGGACGACGGCCCTTTACGGGGCACACGGGAGAGGGAGAGTTCAGGTTTCACACAAGGAGGAGCAGTGTCCGACGTGGCAGAGGGTGGGGCCAAGCGCCGGGGGCGCAACGAGACCGAGGAGGAGAGAGCGGACCGGATGTGGCAGGAGCTCATCCAGGAGGTCCGTGTGGCCCAGATGGGCGTACAGATCCTGTTCGGATTCCTGCTGACGGTCGTCTTCACGGAGAAGTACGACGACCTGACCAGCACCGATCAGACGATCTACCTCGTCACGGTCGTTCTCGGCGCGTGCGCCACCGGGGCGCTCATCGGGCCGGTGTCCCTGCACCGCCTCGTCTCCGGACGGCAGATCAAGCCCCAGGCCGTGCGGGTGGCCTCGCGGCTGACGCTGCTCGGCCTCCTGCTGCTGCTCGCCACGACAACCGCGTCACTGCTGCTGATCCTGCGCGTGGCCACGCACGACGGCTTCGTCCCCTACCTGGTGGCGGGCGTGGTCGGCTGGTACCTGCTGTGCTGGTTCGTCCTGCCGCTGTGGATCAGGTACCGGTACACCTCCCAGTGAGGCGGGCCGCCGGTCGTGCGCCCGGCCGGGCACACGACCGGCGGGCACGGGGGCACGGCGGGCACGGGGGCTCCTCGTCTCAGCAGTCGGCGATGACGTCCGCCAGGAAGTCGTCCACATGAACCTCCTCGCTGCCGGGCGGCACCAGTTCGTGGGTCTCCCGCAGGAACGCGGCGAACGCCGGGGCCCACGCGAAGACCACCGCGTGGTGACGGCCGCCGTCGGGCCGGGCGTCGCCGAAGAACTCCATGCGCAGCTCCCGCCACATGCCGCGCGACTCCGGGCGCATCCGCACGTCGCCCACCCCGACCGGACGGCGCAGCGCGTCACCGAGCATCTCCCGGTCCAGCTGCCACCGGGCGAGCACACGGCCGTCGTGGCTGAAGACCACGGTGACGGCGAACGGGTCCGTGGTGTCGTAGCTGAGGTGGGCGAGCACGGAAAAGCGGTCCGTGTCGCCCGCCTGCAGCTGGACCACCAGGGTCTTGTGGACGAACGAGTTCACTGGGGGGCCTCCGGGAAGAACCGACGTAGAGACCTCTAGTACCCCCGATTGTCGCCTGATGCTCAGTCCTCCGGGTGATTCCCGCGGGCACCGCGCAGGGACCGGATGCAGACGGCCACGGCCCGCTGGAGCTCCTCCAGACGCTCGACCATGTCGTCCTCGTAGAAGTCCCCGGCGTCGTCGAAGGTCAGTTCCTCGAAGACCTTCGTCGCCTTCTGCAGGCTGCTGTAGAACTTGGTGCGCCGCTCCTGCACCCGCAGCCCCGGGTCGGCCTCCACGGCCTCCACCACCAGGGACTTCATGGTGCCGTACGCCTCGGTGGCCCACTCGCCGGCGTCCTCGTCCTCGTCCAGCTCGTCGAGGAGGGACAGGTGCCGCTCGGCCTCCCGGCGGAGATCGGCGGGCGCGTCGACGGTCTGCCCTGCCGGTGTCCTGATCAGGCCCGACTCGGCGATCTGGCGCACGTACCCGATGCGGTCGGCGGCCCTGCTCTCCCCGGCGACGGCCTTCTTCAGCTCGTCCGTGCGCACGACGTCCCGGGCCAGCTCGGACTGCAGCCCGGGATCCTCCCGGACCCGGTCCAGCAGTGCCTGGCGGGCCGCGCGGGCGGTGGAGGGGTCGGCGAGGATCGCGGCGCGCAGGGCGGTGGGGTTCTCCGCGACCTCCAGCGCCTTCGTGGGCCGGATGCCCTCCGCCGCGGCGGCCGCGGAGATGGCGGTGCCGCGTTCGGAGGTGGCGCCGTTGCGGGAGACGTAGTAGCCCAGCCAGACGTCGGCGTCCGGCAGTTCGACCTCCTGACCGGGCGTCAGGGCCTCGAAGTGCGGGACCAGACCGTCGTCGGCGGCGCGGTCCCACGCCTTGTAGTAGCGCATGACGCGGTCCGGGGAGCACCCGGCGAGTTCGGCGAACTCCTTCGCGGACACCTTCGGCGTCTCGTCCGCGGCCTGCCCGCCGGGCCGCACGCTGCGCGCCACCCTCAGCCCGAAGGCCCAGCCTCCGGTCCGGGCGTACGCCCCGAACTCCCGCGCGTCCCGCGCGACCGGCTCCGGGACCGGTGCCGGGGCGGTGTCGGACGTCTCGGGCGGGGTGAGGGCTACGGTCACGGACGACTCTCCAGGGGCATGCGGATCGGGCGGCACGAGGTGCGGGACGGAAGCCTAGCCGCACCCGCTGACCTCGGCGTTCACCGCCCGGCGCCGCCCCGGCCGAAAACCGCTTCCGCGGCCCGCGGCGGATGGGCGACGATACCCGGCATGGTGCGACCCGAGGCCGGCGCGGTGCCGCGCCGCTGCGCGGAATGCGGCGGATTCGAGTACGGCGGCGCCCCCGCCTGCGGGGTCTGCCGCGACCTCGTCGACGCCCTCGTGGAGGAGGAGTGGGCCGCCTTCCTGCGGCGGTGGGACGCCGCAGGCGCGGAGCAGGAGCGGGCGCTGGCCGAGATGGTCGCGGCCGAACCCGACCGGCACGACTGGCGGGTGGTGGACGCCGCACTCGACCGGCTGGTGTGCCCCGACTGCGCCGGCCCGCTGGGCCGCGGGCCCGCCGGCTGCCCCGCCTGCGACCGGGCGCACGGCTACCGCTTCGCCGCGATCGAGACGGACCGGCCGGGCGTCCCGCCCGGGAACGAGCACGCGATCCGCGTGAACGTCGCGGTGGTGCGCCGGCCGCAGGGCACGTCCGGGAACGAGGTGCTGGTGCGGCGCCTGCTGCTGCCCGTCCTGCTGGCCGGGTTACTGCCGACCACCGAGGAGGCGCAGCGGATGAGCGCACTCGTGAAGAAGAGCCCTCCCGGCGGGAGGGCTCGACTGGTCGGGCGTGCCGTCGAGGCGCTGGTGGCGGAGCTCAGCCGAACGCCTCCCGCAGCGCGGGCAGCAGGGTCTTCTCCGACCAGTCCAGATAGGCCGGCTGCGACTCGCCGCCGATCTGCACCAGGGCGATCTCGGTGAACCCGGCCTCGGCGTAGGGGCGGACGGCCTCCACGAACGCGTCCGGGTCGTCACCGCAGGGGATGGAGCCGGCGACGTCGTCGGGCCGGACGAACTGGGTCGCCGCCTCGAAGGAGTCCGGGTGCGGCAGCTCCGAGTTGACCTTCCAGCCGTTGCCGAACCAGCGGAACTGCGCGTGGGCCCGCTCGACCGCCGCGTCCCGGTCGGGGTCGTAGCAGACCGGGAGCTGGCCGACGCGGGGCTTGCCGGCACCGCCGTGCCGGTCGAACGCCTCCAGCAGCCCGGCCTTGGGCTCGGTGGCGATCACCAGGTCGGCCAGCCGGCCCGCGAGCGCACAGGAGCGCTCCCCGGAGACCGCGATCCCGATCGGCGGTGCCTGCTCCGGCAGGTCCCACAGCCGGGCCGACTCCACGTCGAAGTGGGTGCCGCGGTGATTGACGTGACCGCCGTCGAGCAGCGCACGGATGATCTCCACGGCCTCCTCGAACATCTCGTGCCGCACGTCGACGGACGGCCAGCCGCCGCCCACCACGTGCTCGTTGAGGTTCTCGCCCGAACCGAGACCCAGCCGGAACCGCCCCTCGCTCAGCAGCTGCAGCGTGGCCGCCTTCTGCGCCACCACAGCCGGGTGGTAGCGGAACGTCGGGCACGTCACGTAGGTCATGAGCGGAATACGCGACGTGGCCTGGGCGGCCGCCCCGAGCACGGCCCACGCGTACGGCGAGTGGCCCTGCGAGCGCAACCAGGGGAAGTAGTGGTCCGAGGTCACCGAGAAGTCGAAGCCCGCCTCCTCGGCCCGCACCACATGGTCGACGAGCTCGCGGGGGCCGGCCTGCTCGGTCATCATCGTGTATCCGATTCGCACCATGTCCGCCGGGTCCCCGGAGAGCGGGCCGGGAAACGGCTCGGTCAAGGTCCGCCGGCGGGTGCAGGATGCTTCCATGAGTGCCTCAGCCCTGCCGTCCTCCGGCCCCGCAGCCCAGGGTGTCGACGCCTCCGGCGTCCACGCCTTCCTCGACGCCCTCGAAACCGCCCCCGGGATCGAACCGCACAGCCTGATGATCATGCGGCACGGGCGGCTGGTCGCCTCCGGCTGGTGGGCGCCGTACACCCCCGGCCGCCCCCAGCTGCTGTACTCGCTCAGCAAGAGCTTCACCGGCACCGCCGCCGCCCTCGCCGAGGCCGAGGGACTGCTCGACTTCGACGCGCCGGTGATCTCGTACTTCCCGGAGTTCGAGGCCGACATCACCGACCCGCGCAGCCGGGCCATGCGCGTACGGCACGTGGCGTCCATGGCCAGCGGCCACGAGCACGAGACCGTCGACGAGGCCTTCGGCACGGACCCGGCGGAGCCCGTCCGGGGCTTCCTGCTGCAGCCGCCCGAGCGCGACCCGGGCACGGTCTTCGCCTACAACCAGCCCACCACCTACACCCTGGGCGCCATCGTGCAGCGCGCGTCCGGGCAGTCGCTCAGCGCCTACCTGCGGCCCCGGCTGCTGGATCCGCTGGGCGTCGGCGAGGTGTTCTGGCGCCGCGACCGCACCGGGCGCGAGCTCGGCTTCAGCGGTCTGCACGCCACCACCGACGCCGTGGCGCGGCTCGGGCAGCTGTATCTGCGCGACGGGGTCTGGAACGGCGAGCGGCTGCTGCCGGAGGGCTGGGCGGCCCGTGCCTCCCACCCGCACACCCCGACGGCCGGGGCCATGGGCGAGACGGACCGGGAGGACTGGCACCAGGGCTACGGCCACCAGTTCTGGCTGTCCCGGCACGGCTACCGCGGCGACGGCGCCTACGGCCAGTTCTGCCTGGTGCTGCCCGAGCACGACGCGGTGATCGCCACGACCGCGGCGACCGAGCGGATGCAGGAGATGCTCGACCTCGTCTGGAAGCACCTGCTGCCCGCCTTCGGGCCCGCGCCGCTGTCCGGGCGCGAGGCCGCCGACGCGAGCCTGCGCGAACGCCTCGACCGGCTGGCGCTGCCGGCCGTCGAGGGCAGCCCCGAACCGCCGGGCGGGGAAGCGGACTGGGCCGCCGGGCAGTTCACCGCCTCCGGCGGGGGCCCGGTCCGCACGGCCGCGCTCGCCCGCGACGCGGACGGCTGGACACTCACCCTCACCGGGGACGGCGACCGGCTCGGCCTGCGCTTCGGCGGGGACGGCTGGACGGTCGCCGAGGAGCCGCTGCCGACCGCGGTGAGCGGCGGCTGGAGCGACGCCGGCACGCTGTCCGTGGACGTGCTGTTCCTGGAGACCCCGCACCGCCTCGCGCTGACCTGCTCGCGGGCCGGCCGGACCCTCACCGCGCGCTGGTGCACCGAGCCGCTGCACGGCGGCCGGCTCACCTCCCTGCGCGCGCCGCGCGCCTCAGGCTGAGTCCGGCCGGAACGTCTTCAGGAAGGTGCGCAGCGCCTCCTGGCTCGCCTTGTCCTCCCAGTCGGCGTCCGGGGTCGTGAAACGCAGCGAGAAGCTGCGGCCCTCGCCGATCAGGAAGCCCCGGCCGAAGGTGTGCACCCGGGTGCCGCCGGCGTCCGCCCGCCACTCCATGTCGGCGGCCTCGCGCCCCTGGTACGTCGTCGCGCGGATCTCCCCGATCCGCTGGTAGTCGCCGGCCTGTTTGAGGTTCGGTTCGACGTCGTCCCGCCAGACGGCCACGGGGTCGGGGCCGACGCGAGCGCTGTAGGTGACGGCCAGGGTGCGGTCGTCGCCGTCGGCGCCGAACACCACGCGGTACGCCAGGTCGCCCTGCCGGTCGGTGTCCAGCCGCTCCCAGTGCTCGGGCAGGGCGACGGAGAAGCCCTCCGGCGCCTGGTAGCGGATGAAGCCGGCCGGCAGGGCGGTGGCCGGGGCGGACGGCGTGGGCGTCGGGGACGGGGAGGTGGGCGTGGGGGAGGGGGCGGGCGAGGTCGTGGGCGAGCCGGTCGGGTTGGGGGTGGCGGACGGGCCGGTGCCGTCCTGGCCGGTCCCCTCGCCCGGCGGGGCGGCGGTGGCCGGCGGCCGGGGCGGGGACTCGGCCGTGTCGCCGCCCGGGTCGCCGCCGGGCAGCCCCTGGGTCGCGGCGAGCACGGCGACGGCGACGGTGACCACCGCCAGGGCGGTGCCCGCGACCATGGTCCGTCTGCTCCAGGCCGGGCCGCCCGGCCGTATCGCGGCGTAGGCGCCGCGCAGCCGCGGTGCCGCCACCGAGCCCAGGCCCGCCTCGGGGTCCTCGCTGAGCGCCCGGGTCAGCGCCTCCCGCACCACCTGCCGGGTCAGCCGCTCCCGTGAGTCCTTGCGGAGCAGCCCCTGGACGACCTGGGCGAGCGGCCCGGCGCGCATCGGCGTGCGCAGCGGCAGCCGGTCGACGCCCTTGAGGGTGTTCTCCGGGCGCCCCCGGTCACGGAACGGCGGACGCCCCTCGACCATCGTGTAGAGGATCGCGCCCAGCGCCCACAGGTCGGCCGCCGGCCCGATGCGCTGGTCGCGGGCCTGCTCGGGGGAGGCGTACGCGGGCGCCGTGAGCCGGGGAGCGAGGGTCGCCCCGGCCAGGCCGAACCCGGTGACGACGACCGACTGGTCCTCCCGTACGAACACCTGGCCCGGGCTGAGCTCGGCGTGCGTGATGCCCTCCGCGTGCGCCGCGTCGAGCACGTCGAGCACCTCCAGGCCGATGCGCGCGGCCCGCACGTAGTTGAACGTGCCCTGCTCGGAGAGGAGTTCGCCGAGGGGGGTGCCGTCGATCCACTCGTTGACGGTCCACAGGGTGCCCGCCTCCTCGACGGCGTCGACGACCGTGGCGATCCGGCCGGGGCGCAGCAGCGCCATGGTCTCGGAGGTGCGCAGCAGCCGCGCGGCGGTCCGGCGCTCGGTTCCCACGGGGTCGTCGGGGAGCCCGACCTGCGTGACGAGGCACGGGCGGGAGATCTCACCGGCGCCGAGGTCCTCGGCGTACCAGCAGATGCGGTTGGTCTCGCGCTGGATGATCTCGAGCAGCCGGTACCGGCCGGCGACCAAATGGTGTGTGGAGACGTGCGCCCTGCCCATGGCCATCCCTCGCTGGAAACCTGGCTCTCACCTTTTCCAGAAGTACGCGGCGCGGGGGCTCGTGCGTTCAAACGGATCGCAACTCCGCGCGCATTGCTCACTTTTATTCAAAGCAAGGGAGCAAGTGTGCGAAAAGAAGCGGGGTTTGGGGGACTCGGGGCGTTCACCTCGGCCGATGCGGAAATCGCCCGCCGGCCTGCCGGTAACCGGCGGTAAATGCGAAGGGGTGCCGGGGGTGAACTCGGCATCCCTCCGATGAATTCGCCGCCGGATTCCCCGGGAGCGGCCCGATCCTCAGCGCAGCCCGAAGCGCCGGGACCAGGACATCATGTCTGCCGTGGTGGCGTTGCCCCCGCACACGACCAGGCCGAGCCGGGCCCCCTCGCCGACGCGCTCCAGGACCTGCCGGGCGGCGGGCAGCAGGCAGCCGGCGGCCGGTTCGGCCCACACCTTGGCGTGGTCGGCCAGGTCCAGCGACCCCTGGACCGCCTCCCGGTCCGGCACCACCAGCACCTCGGTGACCAGGGCGGACACATGGTCGTACGTCAGCTGCGACACCGACGGGGCGCTGAGCGTGGAGACGATCGACGACAGGGCGACCGGCAGCGGGCCGCCCGCCGCCAGCGCCTCGGACATGGCCTGCGCGCCCTCGGTCTCCACGCCCCACACCCGCACCCCGGGCCTGCGCGCCCGCAACGCGGCGGCGACCCCGGAGATCAGCGCGCCGCCCCCGACACTGACGAGCACGTCGGTCAGCTCCCCGGCGTCGGAGGCGAACTCCAGCCCGACGGTGCCCTGCCCGGCGACCACCACCGGGTCGTCGAACGGGTGGACCAAGGTCAGCCCTTCCTCCTGCAGCCGCGTCATGAGCGCGAACGCGCCGTCCATGTCGTCGGTCAGCCGCACCGACGCCCCGGCGTCCTCCGCGATCTCCACGGCCCGCGCGGGCGCCGAGCGCGGCATCACCACCGTGGCCTTCACCTGGAGGGCGGCGGCCATGACCGCGACCGCGATGCCGTGGTTGCCGCCGCTGACCGCCACGACCCCGGCGGCCCGCTCGGCCTCGCCCAGCGACAGCAGCTTCGCCGTCGCCCCGCGCGCCTTGAACGAGCCGGTGCGCTGGAGCAGTTCCAGCTTCGCGGTGACCGGAGCGCCGAGCAGCGCCGTCAGTCCCGGGCTGTGCACGGTGGGGGTGCGCACGACGTGCCCGGCGATGCGCTCCGCAGCGGCTTCGATCTCCGAGATGCCGATCACGGCGGCCTTCCTTCCGGCGCGGGGTCGCGGTACGCGCCGGACCGACCCTGACCTGCCCGGCGGTGCTTGGTCAACGTGGCGGCCGGGGAGGGCGGTGGTCGAGGTGCGGGCCCACCCCGCCCGGGGGCCGGTCCTGGGCGCCCGGTCCGCCTCGCGGTGCGGCGGCCGTCGGGCCTGGCGGCGGTTCCGCACCGGGTGGGAGAGGGGGCGGGCCCGCTCCGGATGCGGGGCGCCTGGTGGTCCCGGCGCCCCGCGGGTGCCGCTCCTCAGGTGTCGCGGTGCGTCAAGTAGGCGAGCAGTGACCGCAGTTCACCCGCGGCTCCCGGGTCCAGCGGTACGTGTGCGAGGGCCGCCTCGACGGCGGTGACGTGCCGCCGGGCCTCCGCCATGGCCGCCGAACGGCCGCCCGCCTCCTCGATCAGGGCCGCCGCCGCGCCGGGGTCGTCGCCGGACTCCAGGAGCGCGGCGAGCCGGCCGCCCGCCGGGGAGCCGAGCGCGACCAGCACCGGGAAGGTCTTCTTGCGCTCGCGCAGATCGCCGTGGACCGGTTTGCCGGTGACGCGGGGGTCGCCCCAGATGCCCAGCACGTCGTCGACGATCTGGAAGGCGATCCCCAGATGCCGCCCCGCCCGGTCCAGCGCGGCGACGGTCCCGGGCTCCGCGCCCCCGAGCACCCCGCCCAGCCCGGCCGCGCAGCCCAGCAGCGCGCCCGTCTTGTGCTCCGCCATGGACCGGTACTCCCCGGGCCGCACACGCCCCGGTCCCGTCCAGGGCCGCTCGGCGAACAGCAGGTCGTCGGCCTGGCCGCGCACCAGATCGCGCAGTGCCACGGACAGGGTCCGCACGGCCGCGGCGCCGCCCGGCTGCTCGGCGAGCGTCTCGACGGCGAGGGCGAACAGGGCGTCGCCGGCGAGCACCGCCGGTCCCGTGCCGTAGGCCTTCCACACCGTCGGGCGGCGACGCCGGGCCGTGTCGCCGTCCATGATGTCGTCGTGCAGCAGGGAGAAGGTGTGCACCAGCTCCACCGCGACGGCCGCGGCCACCCCGGCCCGGCCGGGCGCACCGGCCGCCTCGGCGCCGAGCACCGCCAGCGCCTGCCGTACCCCCTTGCCCCCGGAGGCCGCGGCGGGCGCGCCGCCGACCTCGCACCAGCCGAGGGAGTACGCCGCCATCTCCCCGGCCCAGGGGTGCAGCCGGCCCACCGCCTCGGCGAGGGCGGGGCGGACCAGCGCGCGGCAGCGGTCGAGCGTCCGGTGGGCGCCGGCCGTGCCCGGCTCCGTCGCACCGCGCGGCCTCGGTGCCCGTGCCGTCGTGGGCGGCGCCGTCATCGGGCCGTCTCCCTCGCAAGCGCGCCGACCGGTATGCCGAGTTCGTCGTGGGCGCGGGCCACCATCCTGCGGGCGTGCTGCAGTCCGATCCGCTCCAGCACGCCCGCCAGGTCGGCCAGCTCGGCCGCCGTCTCGGCCCGGTCGCGGCCCAGCCGGGCCAGGGACTTGGCGAGCCCCAGGCGCGACAGCGCCTCACCGCGCGGCTCGCTCATCGCCCGGAACTCCGCCAGCGCCTGCTCGTACAGGCCGCGGGCCTCGGCGTAACGCCCTGCCCGGTACAGCACGTTGCCGCGCATCTTGTGGTTGTAGGCCAGCGCGCTGGACAGCCGCATCGCCCGGCACGTGGTCTCCGCCTCGCTCAGCAGCTCCAGCGCCCGCCCGGTGTCGCCGTCCCGCACCGACACGACGTCGGCCAGACCGCGCAGCGCCCAGGCGTGTCCCCGCCGGTCGTCGGCCCCCGCGGCGATCTGAGCGGCCTCCTCGAACAGCGCGTACGCGGTGTCGTACTCCCCGGTGTTCCGGTGCATCTGCGCGATGCCCTCCAGCGCCCACACCGTGTGCCGCGCCTCGCCGCGCCGCCGGGCCTCGGCCAGCAGCTGCTCGTGCAGCCGGCGGACGGCCTCGTAGTCGCCCTGGATGCGGCCGGTCTCGGCCAGGCCCGCCAGCGAGTAGCCGCGCACGACGACGTCCCCGCCGCGCTCGCCCAGGTCGGCCGCGAGCTGCAGCAGCCTGCGGGCGAGGCGGAACGCGCCGCGCTGGCGGGCCAGTGTGCCGCCGCTCCACAGCGCCCAGGCCATCGCCGCGAGGTCCCCGGCCTGACGGGCGGCGCGGTAACTCCGCTTCCAGGCCCGGTCGGCCTCCTCGACCCGCCCCAGCCGGCGGTGCGCCTCGGCCACCGCCAGCCCGGACCGCGCCGCCTCCGCGGGCTTCCCGGCACGTTCGGCCGCTCTCAACTGCTCGGTGCCGGCGGCCAGGACGTCGGTCAGGGAGGAGTTGACGGAGAGGGTGGTGAGGGCGCCCTGGTACTCCGGAGCGAATGCCTTGCCGTACATCGATGCCTTTCGGTCCGTATGCACGCCATGTATACATTGCGCGTATACATGGCGTGTATAGAAGGGTGGAAACCTGCCCCGGCCACCAGGGCCGGGGCAGCACCTGCTGCCGGTCAAGACGACGGCGGGACGGACCGGGTTGCCTGTGAGGCGCAGATCACCCGACGGGGACGAAGGGGAGTCCGGCGCCGCCGCGTCAGTGCTGGCCGGGCTTGTGCGGCGTCGCCTCGCTCGGCCGGACGACGACGTACCCCTCGCCCTGGAGCAGCAGTTGCACGGCCTCGCCGGAGCCGCCGCGCAGCATCGAGCCGATGGACTGGGAGCGGTGCAGGGACGTCTGCAGCCCCGCGGTCCAGCCGACGATCGCGTCGGTGTCCACGTAGACCGGGTACTGCGGCGAGACGGGGATGACCAGCGGGGTGCCCTCGCAGATCAGGCCCAGCTTGCCGTGTCCGCTGAAGACGCTGTTGAACAGGCCGCCGCCGGTGATGCCGGCGCCCTTCACGGTCGCGATGCGGTACGCCAGGGTGGCGTCGAAGCACAGCACGTTGCGGCCGTTGACCGTGAACTCGTCGCCGGGTTCGACGTCGACGACGAAGCAGTTCTGCGCCTCGTGCGCGAACCAGGCCTCACCCTGTCCGCGCACCGCCATCAGCGGAAGCCCCTCCCCGGTGACCGCGCGCTTGAGCATGCCGCCCACGCCCTGCCCCTTGCGCTCGAACTGGAGCGTGCCGCGGTAGGCGACCATCGCGCCCTGCCGTGCCAGCATCTCGCCGTTCACCGTGTAGCGGATGCATTTGGAGTTCTCGATCGACATGCCCGCCGCGACGGCCGGCTGTGCCATGTGCTCGCTGGAAAAGAGGTCACCCTTCATACCGGCATCCTCGCCCGGAGCCTTTCCCTCGGCCAAGATCGCCGACGAACAGCGGTGCGGGAGCGCGCTGTTCGGGGTCAGCCGCCGAAGAGCTGCGTCCAGTAGCTGCCCGCGCGGCCGCCGCCGGCGAAGCCGACCCCGAGGTGCGTGAAGCCCGGCTGGAGGATGTTGGCCCGGTGGCCCGGGCTGTTCATCCAGCCCTCCACCACGTCGGCGGGGGAGCGCTGGCCGCAGGCGATGTTCTCGCCGATCGCCCGCCGCGTGGAGCCCGCGGCGGCGGCCCGGTCCCAGGGCCGGGTGCCGTCGGGCGCGGTGTGCGCGTAGAAGGCGCGGGCCACCATGTCCGCGCTGTGCGCCTGCGCCGCCGCCGTGAGCCGCGGGTCGGCGGCCAGCGGCGGGAGCCCGGCCCGTGCCCGCTCCCGGTTGGTGAGGTCGGTGACGGCCGCCGCCGTGCCGGCCAGCCCGTCCGGCGTGAACGGCCTGGCCCACAGCGCGGTCCAGTAGGTGTCACCCGAGGCGCCGTCGTGGACGCGGGCCACGCCGGCGTGGGCGAACGCCGCGTCCTGCAGGGTGCGGCGGGACCCCTCCGCGCGCAGGCAGTAGGCGACGAACTCGGCCGCCGTGCGCGGCCCGGACACCAGGTGCTCGCCGACCGCGAGATACGCGTATCCGGCGCCGGTCACACGCTGGTAGACGGAGAGGCCGTCGCGGGTCTCGACCCCGAGGCGGCCGGACGCGGCCATGGCCGTCGCATGGGCCCGGGCCGCGGACAGCAGCCGTGCGTCCAGGGACAGCGGCGGTGAACCGGCGCGCTCCCGCGCGGAGTTGACCAGCGGGAGGAGTCCGTCGGGATCGGGCGCCGAGCGCGGCGGCGACGAGGGGGCGGACGCGCCGTCCGGCACCCCTCCGCCCCGGATCGCCTCACTCGCGATCTGCTCGTCCACCGCCTCCACGTCCACCGCTTCGACGTCCACGGCCTCCGCGTCCACGACCTCGACCCCGAAGTCCCGTGCCAGGCCCGCCAGTCCGTCGGCGTAGCCCTGGCCCAGCGCGCGCAGCTTCCAGGCGCCGCCGCGCCGGTAGAGCTCCGCGAGCAGCAGGACGGTCTCCGGGCCCCCCGACGGCGGTGTGAACCGGGCGAGCGGCCGGCCGCCGGCGCCGGTGACGAGCAGCGTGGGGGAGGGCAGCCGGCCCAGGGCGGTGCCGGGCTCGGCCGGGCTGACGGCCACCGTGACCCGGGTGGCGCCCGGCCGCAGCCGCGCCGGGTCCACGGTGAGGGTGTCGCCCCGCAGCCGGGTCCCGGGCGCGGACGGCTGGTTGTAGAAGACGAAGTCGCCGTCGCCGGCCACCTTTCCGCCGTCGTCCGTGACGAGCGCGGACACGTCGAACGGTCCGGGCACCCGGAGGCTCACCGCGCCGCCCGGCACCACCACATTGCCCCCGGGGACCAACTCGTCCACCGCTCCCCCTGCCCTCGTCCCGCCGCCCACCCGGAAGGACGGCCCGGCGGGCACCGGAGTTCCCGCGCCGGCCTGGCGAACCGCCGTCCTCCCGCCGCAGAACGCGGCGGCGTCGAGGGTGCGGAGCATCACCCTGCCTGCTGAGACCATCCCCGCCCGCTGCCGTCCGCCCGTCACATGTGCACCGCCGGTCGGCAGTTGCAGCGCAGCGTATCGGCATGAATCGGGTCAATACGGCGACCGGGGAGGGGGCCGGTGTCTCGGGGCCGGTGTCTCGTTCGTCGACGGCTCCGAACGGCCGCGGCACGAAAGCGGCCCGCGGCGTCCGTCAGAGCGAGGCCGTCCTGGGTACCCCGGGCAGCGATGATCGAGAAACTCGCCCCGTCACGGCCGGGGCACCCTGCGCGGCAGCGGCGGACGCGCCGCAGCCGTCTCGTACAGTGGCCCGGCCCGAAGAGTCCGACGCGCCGCCGGCGGGTCCCGGACGCCCGCACCTCCCGCCTGATGAGACCGCCCGCCCGCCCGCGCCGACCGGCCGAAGGAGCGCCGACGATGCCCCGCACCGCACGCCCCCGCCACCGCGCCGCCCTGGCAGCTCTCTCCACCTGCGTCGCACTGGGCTGCGGGACCGGCACCCCGCCCCAGGGGGACCGGCCGGCCCCGCCGCCCGGCGCACCGACCGGGAGCGGGTACGGCGCGGTCACCTGGGCCTCCTCCGCCGGCCGCGTCGGCACGGCGGCCGACGGCCGCAGCTACCGGCTGATCGTCCGCACCAGCGTCGGCGGCAGCGGCCTCCGGGTGCGGCTGTCCAACGCCTACGGCGACCAGCCCGTGACCTTCGGCAACGTCCACGCGGGCCGGCAGCGGAAGGGAGCGGCGCTGGTCCCCGGCAGCAACCGCCGCCTGACCTTCGACGGCGCGGCCTCGGTCACCGTCCCGCCGGGCGGCATCATCTACAGCGACCCGCTGCCCGGTCCCGTCGCGGCCGCCTCCAAGCTCGCCGTCAGCCTGCACGTCGTCCGGGCGGGCGGCTCGCTGACCGGGCACTGGATGGCGATGCAGACCTCCTACACCACCGAGGGCGACCACGCCGCCGACGAGAGCGGCGCCCGCTTCGGGCAGCGGATCGGCTCCTGGTTCTACCTCGACGCGGTCACCGTCAAGCCCCGCCGGGACACGGGCGCGGTGGCCGCCCTCGGCGACTCCATCACCGACGGCTGGCACTCCACGACCGGCCTCGACCGCCGCTGGCCCGACCACCTCGCCCGGCGGCTGAGCAGGGCCGGGGATGGCACCGTCGAGGGAGTGGCCAACGAGGGCATCGCCGGCAACCGGCTCCTCAGGGACGGCCCCGGGCAGAGCGGCCTGAACCGGCTGCGGCGCGACGTGCTCTCCCTGCCGGGCGTGCGCACCGTGTTCCTGTTCCAGGGCGTCAACGACATCAAGGCCGAACCGGGCGCCACGGCCGCCGAACTCATCGCCGGGTACCGGACGCTGATCGACCGGGCCCACGCGGCCGGGAAGTGCGTCGTCGGCGCCACCATCGGTCCCTACAAGGGCTGGCCGGAGTGGGACCCGGCCGGGGAAGCGGTCCGCCGGAAGGTCAACGCGTTCATCCGCGACGGCGGCGCCTTCGACGCGGTCACCGACTTCGACCGCGTCCTGCGCAACCCCGCCGATCCCGAACGGATCCGGCCCGCCTTCGACGGCGGCGACCATCTGCACCCCAACGACCGGGGCATGCGGGCCATGGCCGACGCCGTCGACCTGAAGGACTTGCAGTGCCGGGGCTAGCGCCCGTCAGGGATACGCGACCGGACCGGCCACGTTCGTCGACGCGTCGGACGGTCCGCCGCGGTCGTTGACGGCGTGGCGGACCGTGCCGGCGTCGCTCAGCCGGACGCTGACGGCTCCGGGGTGATCAGACCCTCCCGGTAGGCGACCGCCACCGCCTCGCCGCGGCTCGACGCGCCCAGCTTGGCGAGGATGTTGGAGACGTGGACGCTCGCCGTCTTGCCGGTGATGAACAGCTCCTCGCCGATCTGCCGGTTGCTGCGGCCGAGCGCGAGCAGCCGCAGCACCTCCCGCTCGCGCGCGGTGAGGGCACCGGCCGGCCGGCCGCCGCCGGCCAGGGCCTCGGCGCGCTCCCGCAGCGGTACGGCACCGAGGCGGCCGGCGGTCTCCCGGACCGCCCGGGCCTCGGCGGCCGCCTCCTCGCGCCGCCCGGCCGCCACCAGGGCCTCGGCGTAGCGCAGCCGGCAGCGGGCCTGCTCGTAGACGTCGCCGTAGCCGAACGCCGTCACCGCCGCCGACCAGGCCGCCACGTCCGGCCCGGACACCGCCCGCACCCCCTCGGCCTCCGCTCGGGCGAGCCACGCCTGCCCCTCGGGTCCCTGCGGCGCGTCGTCCTCGCCGTGCACGGCGACGGCACGGGCCAGTTCCACCAGCTCCGCCGCCGTCCCCGTCCAGCGGCGGGCCCCTTCCGGGTCGCCGGCCCGCCGCAGCCCGGCGGCCGCGTCGGCCACCGCCGACAGCGCGAGCGCGGCGAGCCGGACCGTGACGTCGGGACGGGTGCCCGCCTCGTCGACGAGGGCCGAGACCGTGGACCGCGCCCACCGCACCGCGTCCTCGGGGTCCTCCCGCAGCGCCGCCGCGTCGGTGAGCACGATGCCCGCGACCAGCGTCGCCATCCAGTCGAACGGCCCCTCCAGCAGCGCCCGCGCCCGGTCGGCCGCGGCGCCGTCCCCGCGGGCCAGCAGCACGTACAGCGCGGGCCCGGCCGTGTAGCCGCCGGCGGCCGGCAGCACCTCGGCGTCGTCCGCCGCCGCCCGCACGCACTCGTCCCAGCGGCCCAGCACCTGCAGCACCAGCAGCCGCAGATACCGCATCTCCAGCGGGTACGGCGAGGACAGCAGCCCGGCGCGCCGGGCCCGGTCCAGACCCTCCGTCAGCCAGGGCACGCACTCGGCCAGCTCCCCGTTCTCGTAGCAGCCCATGGCGAGGTTGAACAGGGCGCGCAGCTCCACGGCGGCGTTGCCCGAACTCCTGGCCAGCTCCCGGGCCCGGACCAGCCGCTCACGTCCCCGCGGGCCGCGCCGCCCGCCGGTGTCGAAACCGGCCAGGGAGATCAGCAGGTCCGCCTGGGCGTCGCCCACCCGCAACCGCTCGGCCACCTGAAGCGCCCGGCGGGCGACCAGCAGCGCCGTGTCGTTCTCCCCGACGTAACGGGCGGCCATGACGTGGGTGGCCGCCGCCCACACCCAGGTGCGCGACGGCGGCTCCTCGGGGATCATCGCCAGGGCCTCGCTGCTGTAGGCGTACGCGGCCGACAGGCTGTCCACGCGCATCAGGTTCCCGGCGAGGGTGTAACGCACCCGCGCGGCCAGCTCCGAGTCGGCGTCCTGGCCGAGCTCCGCGAGCGCGGACCGTGTCAGGGCGACGGCGCGGTGCAGCTCCCCGGCGTGGGCGGCGGCCGCCGAGGCGCGCAACGTCAGCGAGACCCGGTCGACGTCCCGGCCGGACGGCCGGGCCCGGGCCGCCACGGCCGGCCACAGGTCGAGGGCCGTTTCGAGGTGGCGCTGCTCCTCGGCGGGCGCGCCGACCCGCTGGGCGTGGTCGGCCGCCTCCAGCGAGGCGGTCAGCGCCTCGGCGAGGTCATGGCTCTCCCGGTAGTGGTGGGCCCGCTCGGCCGCGCTCTCGGCCGGCTGCCCGGGCCCGGCCAGGAGCCGGGCGAACGCCCCGTGCAGCCGGGCGCGTTCGCCGGGCAGCAGATCGGCGTAGACGGCCTCGCGGGCGAGGGCGTGCCGGAAGGCGTACGTGCCGTCGTCCCCGGCGACGAGCAGCTGCCGCCCCACCGCCTCGCGCAGCGCCGCCTCCAGGGCGTCCTGGCCGAGCCCGACCGCGTCCCGCAGCAGGTCGTGCCCCACCCGGCGCCCGGCGACGGCGGCGGTCCGCAGCACCTGCTGCGCGGTGTCCGAGAGCTGCTCGAAGCGGATCAGCAGCACGTCGGCGAGTCCGCTCGGCACCCCGCCGGACTCCGTGTCCGTGGCGGCGAGCAGCTCCTCCGCGTAGAAGGCGTTCCCCTCGGCCCGCTCCACGATCCGGCGTACCGTGGCGTCCGGCAACGGCCGCCGCTCCAGGGCGCGCACCAGCCGGGCCACGTCGGAGTCGGCCAGCGGCCGCAGTTCCAGCCGCTCCACCGCGGGCAGCCGCACCAGCTCCGCGAGCAGCGGCCGCAGCGGGTGCCGCCGGTGCAGATCGTCCGCCCGGTACGACGCGAACACCGCCAGCCGGCGCCCCAGCACGCCCCGCCCGAGCAGGAACCGCAGCAGGTCCCGCGACGACTGGTCGGCCCAGTGCAGGTCCTCCAGCACCACCAGCAGCGGCGCCGCGTCCGCCACGTCGGCCAGCAGGCCCGCCATGCCCTCGAACAGCCGCAGCCGCCCGTCCGCGTCCCGCACGGACTCGGTCCCGGTGCCCAGCAGCCGCCCGACCACCGGATGCGCGGCGACAGCGGGCGCGAACCGCTCGTCGGCGGCGAGCACGCCCAGGATCTCCGTGAACGGCAGATAGGGCAGCCCGACGTCGCCGAGGTCCACGCAGTGCCCGGTGACGACGGTCATGCCCGCGCCCACGGCCCGTTTCCCGGCCTCGTCGAGCACCCGGGTCTTGCCGACTCCGGCGTCCCCGGCGAGCAGCACCGCACGGAACTGACCCGCGCGGGCCCGCTCCAGCACCCCGCCGATGCGCGCGAGTTCGGCGTCCCGCCCCACCAGGGGGGCGCTCGATGAAGCCTGCGGCACGGGACCAACCTTCTCGTTCGGGGGCGCGCGAACCGCGCGTTCTCAGACACTCGGGCAGCCGGGGCCCGCCGTCCCCGGCGGGCCCCGGTCCTGCTAGGCGCGCAGCACCTTGGCCCAGTCCGCCGGCACCCGCCCCGCGGGTCCCGGCGCGGGCTGGTCCGCGGGGTGGCTCACCGGCGGGGCCAGCTCGGGCCCGGACTCGTACAGCTCGTTCGCCGCGTAGTCCCAGTACCAGCTCTCACCCGGCTCGAAGCTCTGCACCAGGGGGTGCCCGGTCTGCCGGAAGTGGGCCGTCGCGTGCTTCGCCGGCGAGCTGTCGCAGCACCCGACGTGCCCGCACCGCGCACACCGCCGCAGATGGAACCACCAGCCCCCGGCCTCGTCGCACTCCGCGCACCCGTCGCCGCTCGGCGCCGCGCCCGGGTCGATGCCGTTCTCCGCAGTCATGGTCATTCCTCCTCGGCCGCCGTCAGCGGCAGCAGCACCTGGAAACGCGTGTCCCCCGGCTCCGACTCCACCCGGATGCCGCCGTGGTGCTTGCCGACCACGATCCGCCAGGAGATGTCGAGGCCCAGCCCGGTCCCCTCGCCCACCGGCTTCGTGGTGAAGAACGGGTCGAAGATCCGCTCCCGGTCCTCCGCCGGGATGCCGATGCCGGTGTCCCGGAACTCCACCAGCAGCCGGTCGTTCTCCCGCGCGGTCCGCACGGTCAGCGTCCCCCGCCCGCCCGCGCTGTTCATCGCGGACACGGCGTTGTCGATCAGGTTCGTCCACACCTGGTTGAGCTCGGCCGGGTACGCCGGGATCCGCGGCAGCGTGCGGTCGTAGTCCTTCACGACCTCGATCTCCCGGCCGATCTTGCCCGACAGCATCAGCAGGGTGCTGTCGAGGAGTTCGTGCACGTCGGCGTCCTGGAAGGGGGCCCGGTCCAGCTGCGAGTACTGCTTGGCCGCGTCCACCAGCCGGGAGATGCGTGTGGTCGAGTCCTTGATCTCGTCCATCAGCAGCTCGGTCTCGACGGTGTAGTTGAGCCAGCCGACGGCGCTCGGCAGGATCTCCTCGTCGACCGCCGCCGCCACCTGCTCCAGCCAGTCCACGTCGAGCCCGGCCTGGACGAACGTGGGCGCGATCCGCCAGCCCTCCCCGATGCCGTGGTCGTCGAGCCAGTCGCTGAGCGCGTCCTCCCGGTCGGAGGCTTCCAGCGGGCTCAGCGCGGGCGCCTTGGCGACGCGCTCGGCGGTGCGTTCCTGCAGGTCGATGAGGCGCGCCATGACCTCGGGGGAGTAGGAGCCCTGCGCGATGACCGCCAGCTTGTGGCGCATCTTGCCGACCCGCTCCCGGAGCGTCGCGGTCGCCCGAACGGCCGCCGCGGCCGGGTTGTTCAGCTCGTGCGTCAGGCCGGCGGACAGCGAGCCGAGGGCCAGCAGCCGCTCGCGCTGGCCGATCATCCGCTGGGTGTTCTTGGACCCGAAGAACAGCCCCTCCAGCAGGTGCACCGCCATCGGGAACCACTCCTGCATGATCTCCGCGAACGTCCCGGCGGGGAGCACGAAGAACCGCGTCGGCTCGGTGACGCGCAGGGAGTTGGTGTAGACCTGCCGCACCCGGTCGCCCAGATACGCCTGCATGGCCCCCGCGTACACGCCCCGCTGGGAGGTCCGGGTCACCTCCACGTCGTCCGCGCCGACCCGGCGGTACAGCACGACCGTGCCGTCCAGCATCACGTAGAAGCAGGTGGCCGGGTCGCCCTCGGTGTACACAGGCCCGGGGGCGAACCGCTCCACGCGCCCCGCGGAGCACAGCCTGCCGAGCTGCTCGGGCGTGAGCTTCTCGAAGAGGAACAGCGTCCCGATCTCCCGGGCGTCGCAGGGCAGCGGCTGCCCGCTCACGACTGCTCCAGGTACCGGTGGACGAGCATCACGGCCATGGCTCCCTCTCCGACGGCGGACGCGACGCGCTTGGCGGACTCGGAGCGGGCGTCGCCCGCCACGAACACGCCCGGCACGCTGGTCTCCAGGTGGTACGGCGGCCGGTCCAGCTCCCAGTCCTCGGGCGGACGGCCGTCGGCGGTCAGGTCGGGCCCGGCGAGGATGAAGCCGCGCTCGTCGCGCAGCACCGTGCCGTCCAGCCAGCCGGTCAGCGGGGCCGCGCCGATGAACACGAACACCCACTGCGCGTCGACCTGCTCCCGTTCGCCGGTGTCCACGTCCCGCAGGGTCAGCCGCTCCAGCCGGCCGTCGCCGTGCGCCTCCTCGACGACGGTGCGGGTGCGCACCCGGATGGCGGGGGACTCCTCGATCTGCTGGATCAGGTAGTGCGACATCGACGCCGTCAGCGACTCCCCGCGCACCAGCAGCATCACCGACTTGGCGCCCCGGGACAGGTACATCGCGGCCTGCCCCGCGGAGTTGGCGCCGCCCACGACGTACACGTCCTGCCCCTGGCAGGAGGGCGCCTCCGTCAGGGCGGACCCGTAGTAGACGCCGCATCCGGTCAGGGCCTCGCAGCCGGGCGCGGCCAGCTGCCGGTAGGAGACACCGGTCGCGAGGATCACGCTGTGCGCGGCGATCGCCGAGCCGTCCGAGAACCGCACGATCCGCGCGGCGCCGTTGACCTCGAGTCCCGTCACCTCGCGCGCCGTCAGGATCTCGGCGCCGAACTTCGCCGCCTGCCGCCGCGCCCGGTCGGTGAGCTGCGCGCCCGAGACGCCGTCGGGGAAGCCCAGGTAGTTCTCGATGCGGGAGCTCTGCCCGGCCTGCCCGCCGGTCGCCGACCGCTCCACCAGCACGGTCCGCAGCCCCTCGGAGGCGCCGTAGACCGCCGCCCCGAGTCCGGCCGGGCCGCCGCCGATCACGACCAGGTCGTAGAAGTCGGCCGTCGGGGTCGTCGCCAGGCCGACCCGGGCGGCGAGGTCGACGGCCTCCGGCTCGACCAGCGGCGTCCCGTCCGGCGTGATCACCACCGGCAGCCGCAGCCCGTCCTGCCCGGCCGCGGTCAGCAGCCGCCGGCCCTCCGGTTCGTCGGCGGAGTACCAGCGGTAGGGCACCTGGTTGCGGGCCAGGAACTCCCGTACCTCCGAGGAGCGCGCCGACCAGCGGTGCCCCACGACCTTCGTGGCCGGCACGGGCCGGAAGTCGCTCGAGCGCCACGCCTGGAGCAGGTCGTCCAGGACCGGGTACAGCTTCTCCTCGGGCGGGTCCCAGGGTTTGAGGAGGTAGTGGTCGAGGTCGACGACGTTGATCGCGTCGATCGCCGCGTCGGTGTCCGCGTACGCGGTCAGCAGCACGCGCCGCGCGCCCGGGTGGATGTCCAGGGCCTGTTCGAGGAACTCGATGCCGTTCATCCGCGGCATCCGGTAGTCGGCCAGGATCACCGCCACCAGGTCGCCGCGCAGCTTCAGCTCCCGCAGCGCCTCCAGCGCGGACGCCCCGGACTCCGCCCGCACGATCCGGTACGACGCGCCGTAGCGCCGCCTCAGGTCACGGGCGACGGCCCGCGAGACCCCCGGGTCGTCGTCCACGGTCATGATGACGGTCCGCGCCGCCTCGGCGGGCTGTGCCATACGTCCCCCCACACCGGGCGGTCGACTCACGGCACGGCGCTCCGGGACGCCGCGCCGGCCTCCGCCCATCGTATGTTCGATCGCCGTGCCGCGTCCCGGCCCGGTACGCGGTCAGCCGCGCGGCGCGCCCAGCACGCAGAACTCGTTGCCCTCCGGATCGGCGAGCGTCACCCACGACTGCTCGCCCTGGCCGATGTCGGCGTGCCGCGCCCCGAGCGCCAGCAGCCGCGCCACCTCGGCCTCCTGGTCGTCGGGCCGGAAGTCGAGGTGCAGACGGTTCTTGATCGTCTTGCGCTCCGGCACCGACGTGAACAGCAGCCCGGGCAGCCGGTCCGGGGCGGGCCGGATCTCGAACTCGTCGGGAGCGTCGTTCACCACCGTCCACCCCAGCGCCTCGGCCCACCACCGGCCGAGGGCCTCGGGATCGGCCGAGTCCACCATTACCTGCTCCCACTCCAGTGACATGGGGGAAGGATAGTGAAGACTGATCATCGTCGCAGTGGCATTTTCACAAGGAGGCAGCCGGATGACTGGCCCGATCACCGCAGGGGTCGACGGATCGCAGGAGAGCCTCGCGGCCCTCGGCTGGGCGGCGCGGGAGGCGGTGCGGCGCGGGGTGGCGCTGAAGGTGGTGCACGCCTGGCGGTCCCAGCCGCAGGAGGTGCTCGAAGCGGGGATCGAGGGGGACGCGGACAGCCAGGCCGAGTGGGTGCACAGCGCCGTGACCGAGGCCGTCGCGACCGTCACCGCACGGCACCCGGGCCTCGAGGTGACCACGGACGTCGTGGAGGGCGAGGCCGTCGGCGCCCTGCTCGCCGCCGCCTCCGCCGCCGATCTGCTGGTGCTCGGCTCGCGCGGCCACGGCCGGATCGTCGGCTTCCTGCTCGGCTCGGTCGGCCAGCAGGTCATCGCCGAGGCCACCCGGCCCGTGGTGCTGGTCCGGGCCGGCGACGAGGCCTCGGGGGAGGCCGCCGGGCGCGAGGTCGTCGTGGGGCAGCAGGGCGACCCGGAGGACAGCGCCGCCGCGCTGCGCTTCGCGTTCGAGACGGCCTCGGCCCGCGGGGCGACCGTGCGGGTCGTACGGGCCTGGACCCTGCCGCCCGTGTTCGCCTACAGCCCCGGCTCGCTGAAGCTGCTCGACGAGGCCGGGGGACTGGAGCCGTACGAGAAGAAGGCCCTGGCCGCCGCGGTCCGGCCCTGGCGCGACCGCTTCCCCGAGGTGCCGGTGGTCGAGCACGTGGAGATGGGCAGCGCCGGCCAGGTGCTGCTGTCGGTGGCCGGGACGGCCCAGCTGATGGTCGTCGGCCGGCGCGCGCACCGCACGGCCGTGGGCGCCCGGATCGGTTCGGTGGCCCACGGGGTGCTGCACCACGCGGACTGCCCGGTGGCGGTGGTCCCGCACGCGTGACACCGGCCGGGGCTCACCGCACCGGCGGCGTGTGACGGGGAGGGGCGCTCACTCCGACGTCGGCTGCAGCGTCCGGCTCGCCTTGGGGAGGATGGTGGTGATGTAGTCCTCGACCGCCTGGTCCAGGCCGATGTCGTGCTGGGCCCGCTCGGAGAGGTACCAGCGGTGTTCGAGGAGCTGGTGGTAGATCTCCGCCGGGTCCATCGCGCCGCGCAGTTCGGGCGGGACGGCGCGCACGGTCGGGCGGAAGACCTCGCGGACCCAGCGGTGGGCGAGGACCTCGGGGCGGGCGCCGAGGGGATCTCCTGGGGCGTAGTCGTCCTGGGTGGCCATCCAGCTCTCCAGGTCGTTCAGCAGCCGCCGGGCCTGGTTCTCCTCGGTGTCCAGCCCGGTCAGGCGCAGCAGCTGCCGCTGGTGGTGGCCGGCGTCGACGACCTTGGGCACGAAGCTGACCGTGTCCCCGTGCGCGGCGTGCTCGATCTGCATCTCGGCCACGTCGAAACCGAGGTCGTTCAGGCGGCGGATGCGGCGTTCTATGTAGTGGTACTTGCCCGCCGGGTACACCGAGGTCCGGGTCAGCTCCTCCCACAGGCCCCGGTAGCGGGCGCAGATCTCCATGCCGAACTCGATCGGGTCCACGGAGGGGTGCAGCGCCCCGGACGCCTCCAGGTCCAGCAGCTCCCCGCTGATGTTGACCCTGGCGAGATCGAGGTCGTACTCGCGCTGCCCGACGCTGAGTTGCGGATGCAGGTCGCCGGTCTCGGCGTCCACCAGATAGGCGGCGAAGGCGCCCGCGTCGCGCCGGAAGAGGGTGTTGGACAGCGAGCAGTCGCCCCAGGCGAACCCGGCCAGGTGCAGCCGCACCAGGAGCACGGCGAGGGCGTCCATCAGCCGGTGCATGGTGGCCGGGCGCATGGTCGTCTCGAACATCGAGCGGTACGGCATCGAGCCGCCCAGGTGCCGGGTGACCAGGACGCTCTCCAGCGGGGCGCCGTCCGCGTCGAGCCGGCCGGTGACCACGGCCAGCGGGTCCACCGCCGGGATGCCGAGCCGGTCCAGGTCGCGCAGCAGCTCGTACTCGCGCAGCGCGGGGCGTTCGGCCAGCTCCTTGACGGCGATCACCTCGTCGCCCGCGCGGGAGTAGCGCACCACGTGCCGGGAGATGCCGCGCGGCAGCGGGACGAGGTACTCCTGCGGCCACTCCTCCAGCGGCACGTCCCACGGCAGTTCCAGCAGGAGCGCGGGGTGCTCCGGGTTCGTCGCGCTGATCTGCAGTGCCATGCGCCGGGTGTCCTTGTCTCGCCGCCGATCGTCGCCTCACTCTAAAGGGCGCGCTCCCGGGCCCGGTGCGCGGCGTCCGCCACCGGACCGCGGTGCACCGGGCCGTGCCCGGGCAGCAGCAGGTCGCCGTCCAGCTTCGCGAGGACGTCCAGGGAGGCCACGGCACGCGGGCGCTCGCGGTGGAACATGTCCGGCAGCAGCTGCGGCCCCTCGATCCGGGCGGTGGGGTGCCCGCTGACCAGGGCGTCACCGGAGATCACCACGCCCGTGCCGGGCAGGTGGTAGGCGCAGTGGCCGTCGGTGTGGCCGGGGGTGTGCACCGGCACGGGCCGCCCGGGCAGGTCCAGGGCGCCCGGCGCGGGGAACGCCTCGGGGGCCGTGACCGGGACGTGGGCCGTGCCGCCGGACCGCAGCGCGTGCACCGCCCAGGGCAGCACCCCGGGCCGCCAGCCGTTGCGCAGGACCGTCCCGACGGACACCTGGTGCAGGAAGTCCCGGCGGGCGTGCGGTACTTCGGCCTCGTGGAGGTACACCGGCGTGCCGTGGGCGGCGCGCAGGTACTCGGCGGAGCCCAGGTGGTCGTTGTGGGCGTGCGTGACGAGCACGGCCGTGACGGCATCGGGGGAACTTCCCACCTCTGCGAGGGAGGCGAGGAGCCGCTCCCGGTCGCCGGGGTAGCCGGTGTCGACCAGGGTGACGGCGTCCCCTTCGGTGAGGATCACCCAGTTGGTGTTCGAGCCGTGCACCAGGTAGGTGCCGTCCGCGACCTGCCGTACGTCTGCCCGCATGTCCGCCCCGCGCCGTGTGCTCCGGTCCGTCCCGACGGGAGAAGGAAAGCAGACCCCGGCCCGCAGGACGTCGCCGGGTCCGGGCCGGCGGGCCGGTCCGGCGCGGTCGTGCGCGGTGGGTCAGTGCACCCCGTGCGGGCGGAACTGGATGCTGATGCGCGGCCCCGTCGCACGGGTGCTCTTGGGGATCGAGTGCTCCCAGGTGCGCTGGCACGAGCCGCCCATCACGACGAGGTCGCCGTGTCCCAGAGGACGGCGCACGGCCGCGCGGCCGCCGCGCATCGGACGCAGCAGCAGGTCACGCGGTGCCCCCACGGACAGGATCGCGACCATCGTGTCCTCGCGCGCCCCGCGCCCGATCCGGTCGCCGTGCCAGGCCACGCTGTCCCGGCCGTCGCGGTAGTAGCACAGCCCGGCCGTGGTGAACGGCTCGCCGAGCTCGCCGCGGTAGTGGGCGCTGAGCGCGTCCCGCGCCTCGGTCAGCACCGGGTGCGGCAGCGGGTCGCCGGCGCCGTAGAACGCCAGCAGCCGGGGCACGTCGACGACGTGGTCGTACATCTGGCGCCGCTCCGCCCGCCACGGCACCTCGGCGGCGAGCTGTTCGAACAGCGTGTCGGAGCCGCTGAGCCACCCGGGCAGCACGTCGAGCCAGGCGCCGAAGCCCAGATCGGTACGGCGGACCCCGTCGAGCCGGCCGAGGCGCAGCTCGTCGGTCTGGTCGAACAGGGAGCCCTGGAGGTGATGCCTGGCCATGCTCCCAGCGTACCCCGTAATCGAATGTGTGTTCCATAAGAGCGAGAGGGGTTTCGATACACCGATGTATCGCATACATTCGCGTATCGAAAAGGAGGTCCCGCCGTGCCGCACCCGACCGGGCGCGTGACCAGACGCCGCGTCCGCACCCGCGCCAATCTCCTGGACGCCGCCTTCTCGGTGTTCGCCGCCAAGGGCTTCGGGCACGTCTCGATCGAGGAGGTCTGCGAGGCCGCCGGCTACAGCCGGGGCGCCTTCTACTCCAACTTCTCCAGCCTCGACGAACTGTTCTTCGCCCTCTACCGCGACCGGGCCGACCTGATCGCCGCGCAGGTGTCCGGAGCGCTCGCCCTCGACGGACCCGACCTGGACGTGCCCGCCGCCGTGGACCGCGTCACCGGCGTGCTGCTCCTCGACCGGGACTGGCTGCTGGTGAAGACGGACTTCCTCGTGCACGCCGCCCGCGACCCCGAGGTGGCCCGCACCCTGCTGGAGCACCGCGCGCGCCTGCGGCAGGCCATCGCCGACCGGCTGGCCCGCGCCCGCGGGCACACCACGCTGCCCGCCGTCCTCGGCGACATCGACGGTGCCGCGCACGCCGTGGTCGCCGCCTACGACGGCGTCACCACGCAACTGCTGCTGGACCGGGACGCCGACCGCGCCCGGGCCTGGCTGAAGCAACTGCTCACGGCGCTGCTGACCGACGGCAGCGGCACCCCCGATCGCACGAAGCACTGAGGAAGGGACGGGTCGCCATGGATGCCGACGTCATCGTCGTCGGAGCGGGCCTCGCGGGCCTGGTCGCCGCACACGAACTGACCAGCAGGGGCCGCAGGGTGGCCCTCGTCGACCAGGAGAACGCCGCCAACCTCGGCGGCCAGGCCTTCTGGTCCTTCGGCGGGCTGTTCCTCGTCGGCTCCCCGGAGCAGCGGCGCCTGGGCATCAAGGACTCCTTCGACCTCGCCTGGAGCGACTGGCGGGGCAGCGCCGGCTTCGACCGGCTGGACGACGAGGACTCCTGGGCCGTGCGCTGGGCCCGCGCCTACGTCGAGTGGGCCGCGGGGGAGAAGCGGTCCTGGCTCGACGGGCACGGCATCACGTTCCTGCCCACCGTCGGCTGGGCCGAGCGCGGCGACCTCACCGCGCACGGGCACGGCAACACCGTGCCGCGCTTCCACATCGCCTGGGGCACCGGCACCGGCGTCGTCGAACCCTTCGTCCGGTACGCCCGGCAGGCCGCCCGCGACGGCCTGCTCACCTTCCACCACCGGCACCGCGTCGACGCCCTGGTCGTCGAGGGCGGCACCGCCCGGGGCGTGCGCGGCACGGTCCTCGTGGAGGACCCCTCACCCCGTGGTGTGGCCTCCAGCCGCGAGGCGGCCGGGGAGTTCGAACTGACCGCCCAGGCCGTGATCGTCACCAGCGGCGGCATCGGCGCGAACCACGACATCGTCCGCCGCCACTGGCCCGAGCGCCTGGGCACCCCGCCGCGCGAGATGGTCACCGGCGTCCCCGCCTACGTCGACGGCCGGATGCTCGACATCAGCGCCGAGGCCGGCGCCCGCCTGGTCAACCGCGACCGCATGTGGCACTACACCGAGGGCCTGCGCAACTGGGACCCGATCTGGCCCGGCCACGGCATCCGCATCCTGCCCGGACCGTCCTCGATGTGGTTCGACGCCCTCGGCCGCCGCCTGCCCGGGCCGTACCTGCCCGGCTACGACACCCTCGGCACCCTGAAGCACCTGCGCACCACCTCGGACATCGCCGGGTACGACCACTCCTGGTTCATCCTCACCCAGAAGATCATCGAGAAGGAGTTCGCGCTGTCGGGCTCCGAGCAGAACCCCGACATCACCGCCAAGGACCGCACCGGCTTCCTGAAGGAACGCATCCTCGGCAAGGGCGCGCCCGGACCCGTCGACGCGTTCCTGCGCAAGGGTGCCGACTTCGTGACCGCGCCCGGTATCGAGCAACTCGTCGAGAAGATGAACGAGCTGACCGGCGAGCCGCTCCTCGACGCGGCCGGGATCAAGCGGCAGATCGAGGCCCGCGACCTGCAGATGGCCAACCCCTACGCCAAGGACGCCCAGGTGCAGGGCATCCGCAACGCCCGCCGCTACATCGGCGACCGCCTCGGCCGGGTCGCCACTCCGCACCGCCTCCTCGACCCCGCGGCCGGCCCGCTCATCGGCGTCAAACTGCACATCCTCACCCGCAAGACCCTCGGCGGCATCCAGACCGACCTCGACTCCCGCGCCCTGGGCACCGACGGCAAGCCGGTCGAGGGGCTGTACGCGGCCGGGGAGGTCGCCGGCTTCGGAGGCGGCGGGGTGCACGGCTACAACGCCCTGGAGGGAACCTTCCTCGGCGGCTGCCTCTTCTCCGGCCGGGCGGCGGGCCGGGCGGCGGCGCTGCAGACCGGCTGACCGGCCGGCACGGGCCCGTCTCCCCGCGTCCGGGGCGCCTTCAGTCCTCCAGGAGGCGGGCCAGCACCGCGGCGTGGCTGCGCTCCGGCGTCTTCGACGCGGTCAGCAGCGTCACGTCGTTCTCACGGGCCAGCTCGCGCACCCGGTCCAGCGCCTCGGCGGCCTCACCGGAGGCGAGTTCCGCCTCGTACCGCTCGGCGAACTCCTCGTAGGAGCCCTCGTCCGCGTGGTACCAGCGGCGCAGCTCCGTCGACGGGGTGAGCGCCTGCGGCCATTCGTCCACCCGCGCCGCGTCCTTCGCCAGACCGCGCGGCCACAGCCGGTCGGCCAGGACGCGCACGCCGTCCCGCGGCTCGGGCGGATCGTAGACACGGCGGACGCGCACGCTCATGGACGGCCCCTTCCGGACGGACGGACGTGCCGCGAGCGTAACCCCCGGCCGGGCCCTCGGCACGCCGTGCGGCGGGGCAGGTTCCGCTCCCGTCGGGCGGGTACCCCGTCCGCCTGACCACGTCGAAGGAGGAGGTCACACCATGAGCGCACCGGACGATCTGGCGGTCGTGCGCACCCTGGCCGAACTCGCCGATCTGGTCGCACGGCACCAGGGCCTGTACGTCCGCTGGTCCCGCGGCCCGGGGACCGATCTGCGCGCCGTCTCCAGCAAGGACGACCTGACCGGCGTGCCCCTGCCGGGCCTGTCCGCCAATCCGCTCGACCTCGAGCCGTGGTGGCGGGACCGGCCGGTGCGGGTGTGGGTGGCCCGCCGTCTGCACGACTACCACCACCTGCCGCACGAGAAGGGGCCCGGCGTACGGCCCTGGGTGCTCTCCGGCAGGGAGATCGCCCGCGGCCCCGACAACGAGCCGCTGGTCGTCGACGTCCGCCCGCTGTGCTGGATCGACCGGCGGGTGATCGGCGAGGCGAAGGCGGAGATGTCACGGCAGGAAAACCCCTGGGGGCCGCTGCGCCGCAGCTGACCCCCAGGGGAAGGACGTGGCGGGCCCGACCGGGCCGGCGGTCAGGCGGAGCGGCGCCGGGCGGCCGTCCGGCGCTTCAGGGCACGCCGCTCGTCCTCGCTGGTCCCGCCCCACACGCCGATGGACTGCCCGCTGTCCAGGGCCCATTGGAGGCACTGTTCCTGAACGGGGCAGCGCCGGCACACCGCCTTGGCCTGCTGCGTCTGCAGCAGGGCCGGGCCGGAGGTGCCGATCGGGAAGAAGAGTTCGGGGTCCTCGTGCCGGCAGGCAGCGTGGTGTCGCCAGTTGTCCATCGAAGTCACCTGCATCGCGGTAGAGACGTCGTCTTTCGGTTGCTCACTCCCTTGCGGGTCACCTGTCGATGCGGGGTGAAACAGCGCCTGCCCGGCCAATCGGTCACTGCTCGCGCATGCCCCAGGGCGATCCGTACTCCGTCAGCAGGTCCAGGAACGGCCGGGCCGGGAAGGCCTCGGGGCCGAGCACACCGGTGCCCGACCAGGCGCCGGTGGCGAGGAGTTCGAGCGCGACGACCGGGTTGACGGCCGTCTGCCACACCACGGCCTGGGAGCCGTACTCGGCCATCGACCACTGGTTGTCGAGCACGTGGTAGAGGTACACCTCGCGCGGCTCGCCGTCCTTCACGCCCCGCACCCAGGTGCCCGCGCACGTCTTGCCGTGCATCCGCTCGCCCAGCGTCGCCGGGTCGGGCAGGCACGCGGCGACCACGTCTCGCGGCGAGACCGCCACCGGCCCGTCAGGACCGGGCACGGTCACCGGCGCCGTGCGGTCGAGGCCCAGCAGGTGCAGCGTCTTCAGCGTCTCGACGAACTCCCGGCCCAGGCCGTACTTGAAGGTGACCCGGCGCGCGCCGACCCAGCGCGGCACGAGCAGCACCTCCTCATGCTCCACGTTCACGCACTCGACGGGGCCGATGCCCTCGGGGAAGTCGAACACCTCGGGCTCGCTGAAGGGTTCGGTGGTGAACCAGCCTCGGCCGCTCTCGTAGACGACCGGCGGGTTGAGGCACTCCTCGATGGTGGTCCAGATGCTGAACGAGGGCGCGAAGTCGTAGCCGTCGACGGTGAGGTTCGCGCCGTCGCGGATGCCGATCTCCTCGATCTCGTCGAAGAGTTCGTCCGCGGCGTGGCGGGCGAAGACGTCCGACAGGCCGGGTTCCACGCCCATGCCGACGAGGGCCAGCAGCCCTTCCTTCTCCCAGTCGGCCGCCTGCGCGAACTGCTCGTCACCGAGCTTGACCCCGCACGCCTCGTACGGCCGCTCCGGATGCGGGCGGGACAGCGACATCGCCATGTCCAGGTAGGTGGCGCCCGCGGCGCGGGCCGCCCGGAACAGGGGCATCACGAAGCGGGGATCCGTGGCGTTGAGGAGCACGTCGCAGCGGTGCCGCTCCAGCAGTCCCGCCACGGCCCGCTCGTCGCCCGCGTCCACCTGCTCGGCGGTGAACCGCGTGTCGCCGCCGAGCGCCGCGACGGCCGCGCCGGACCGGTCCGGGTCGTAGTCGGCCACCACCATCGCCTCGAAGAACGGCCGCCGGGCCGCGATCCGGGTGATCGCACCGCCCACACCACCGGCACCCACGAGCAGTACACGCATGACAGAAACTCCCTATTCGCGAAGAACGTGACGAGCCCTCGCAGTGATGAAACGCCGCGCCGTGGCATAAGGTCAATCGCGTTGGCATAAGGCGTATGGCCGGGACCTCGCGGAAGGCCCGGGACACACGGATGGAGGGAGCCCGCCGTGCCCAAGCGCGTGGTGCCCGAGGAAAAGCGCCGCCGGCGCAGGCCCACCAAGAGCGGCACGGTGCTGTCCGAGCAGCTGATCGTCGAGACCGCGCTGCGCATGCTGCGCGAGCACGGCAGCGCCGGCCTCACCGCGCGCCGCCTCGGTCTCGCCCTGGACGCCGATCCGAGCACGCTGTACCGCTACTTCCGGGGCATGGACGACCTGACGCTCGCCATCGGCGACGCCCTCATCGGCCAGGCCCTGGCGGGCTGGCGGCGCACGGGGGAGTGGCGGGCGGACCTGCGGTCCTTCGGGCTGCGCGTCCACGCCGCGTACGTGGAGCATCCGCAGGCGGCGGTGCTCACCGCGAGCCGGGTCTCCGGCCGGGCCAACGAACTCGCCGCCGACGAGGCGGTCCTGGACGTCCTGCGCACCGCGGGCTTCCCGCTGCCGGACGCGGTGCGGGTCTACCACGCCTTCATCGACACCACCCTGGGCTTCGCCGCGCTCGACGCCGCGTCGCTTGCCCTGCCCGGCGCCGCGCTGCACGCCGACGAGGAGATGTGGAGCTCGACCTACGCCCGCCTGCCCGCCGCCACGCACCCCCGCCTGGCCGAGGCGGCCCCCCTCCTCGCCACCCGCATGCTCACCAGCGCCTATCCGACGGCCCTGGAGATGCTGCTGGACAGCGCGGCGGCGCAGCTGGACGGGATCACGGACCGGGGGGCGGGAACAGGCCGGTAGCCCGGGCGGACGGGCGGGCGGACGGGCGGGAGGACGGGTGGGCCCGTGGCCCGTGGGCCGTGATCGAGCCGTCAGCCCGATGACTGACCCGTCAACCGACCCCGCAGCGCCACAGTCATGCCCGCAACCCCACGGTCAAGCCCGCAGCCCCCGTTCAAGACCGCAGTGCCTGTGCCGCTGCCGCCGTCACCGCTTCCGCCACCTGCGCCACCGCCGGCGAGTCGAGCTTCCACTGCTGCCAGTACAGCGGTACGTCCGTCACCCGGTCCCCGGCGAAGGCGACGAGACGGCCGTCGCGCAGCAGCGGTTCCGCCTGCGCCTCGGGTACCAGACCCCAGCCCAGACCGAGCGCGACGGTCTCCAGGAAGCCCTCCGACGTCGGCACGTAGTGCCGCAGCGCGCTCGCGCCGCCGCGTCCCCGCGTGAGCCGGCGGACGAAGTCGTCCTGGAAGTCGTCCCGCCGGTCGAAGGTCACCACGGGCGCCTCGAGCAGGACCTTCTCCAAGGGGCCGGCGAGCCGGCGCGCGGCGAAGTCCGGCGCGGCCACCGGCAGGTAGCGCATCCGGCCGAGCGGGCGGACCGAGCAGCCCGGCACGGGATCCGGCGACGAGGTCACCGCCGCCATCACCGCGCCCTGGCGCAGCATCGCCGCCGTGTGGTCCTCGTCCTCGCGGCGCAGCTCGAAGCAGAGCCGCAGTTCCTCCGGCACCCGGGTGAGCACCCGCAGGAACCAGGTGGCCAGCGAGTCCGCGTTGACCGCCACCGCCACCCGGGCCGGCTCGCCGGTGCCGCTCAGTCCGAGCTCCGCGTACGCGTCGTGCTCCAGCCGGGCCATCTGGCGGGCCAGCCGCACCAGCACCTCGCCCGACTGGGTGGGCCGGACCGGCTTGGTCCGCATCAGCAGCACCCGCCCCGTGCGCTGCTCCAGCGCCTTCACCCGCTGGCTGATCGCCGAGGGCGTCACGTGCAGCGCGGCGGCCGCAGCGTCGAACGTGCCCTCGTCCACGACCGCCAGCAGGGTCCGCACCTGGTCCAGCGGGAGATCGGTCGTCATCATGGACGCTAATGTTACGTAAGAATCATTAGCTGGACCGCGATCGGCCGTCTCCGTAGCGTCGAGCCCATGACCAGCACCATCGCCACCGCGGCCGCGGGCTTCGGCACCGGCCTGTCCCTGATCGTCGCCATCGGCGCCCAGAACGCCTTCGTCCTGCGCCAGGGTGCGCGCCGGCAGGCCGTCCTGACCGTCGTCGGCATCTGCGCCCTGTCCGACGCCCTCCTCATCGCCCTGGGGGTGGGCGGGGTCGGCGCGGTGGTGGTGGCGTGGCCGGGCGCGCTGACGGCGGTCGGCTGGATCGGCGGCGCCTTCCTGCTCTGCTACGGCGCCCTGGCCGCGCGCCGGGTGGTCCGGCCGGCGGGCGGCGGGCTGCCGGGCGAGGGCGAGACGGCCGGGTCGCGCCGCCGGGCCGTGCTCACCTGCCTGGCGATGACCTGGCTCAATCCGCACGTCTACCTCGACACCGTCTTCCTGCTCGGCTCCGTCGCCGCCGGTCACGGCCCGCTGCGCTGGACGTTCGGGCTCGGTGCCGTGCTGGCCAGCCTGTGCTGGTTCACCGCCCTCGGGTTCGGCGCCCGGGGCCTCGGCCGCTTCCTTGCCGGGCCCACCGCCTGGCGCGTGCTGGACGGCCTGATCGCCGCCACCATGATCGTCCTCGGTGTCTCCCTCATCGCCGGTGGCTGAGCCCTTCGGCCCTCGGCCGTGGCACACCCCGGCGCCGGTGCGATAGTGATCCCCGCCGGGAAAGGTGCAGCGAGCATCGAGGATGGCGCGTGGACGCGAGCGACAGCACGACCGAAGAGCGGGAGCCCGGGCCGCAGGCTCCCCGGCGGCGCCATCCGCGGCGCTGGGCGATGGACACCCGCCCACTGCGCCGCCCCGCCTACCGGCGCCTGTGGGGCTCCACCGCCGTCACGGCCGTCGGCAGCCAGCTCACCGCGGTCGCTGTGCCCAAGCAGGTCTACGACATCACCGGCTCCTCGGCGTGGGTCGGCGCGGCGAGCCTGGCCGGACTCGTGCCGCTGATCGTGTTCGCGCTGTGGGGCGGGGCGGTCGCCGACAGCATGGACCGGCGCAAGCTGCTGCTGATCACCAACAGCGGCATCGCCGTCACCTCGCTGCTGTTCTGGCTGCAGGCCTTCGCCGCTGTGGACTCGGTGGCCGTGCTGATGGTGCTGCTCGCGGTGCAGCAGGCCTTCTGGGGCCTGAACGCCCCGGCCCGCAGCGCCTCCATCGCCCGCCTGGTCCCCGAGCACGAACTGCCCGCCGCGGGCGCCCTCGGCTCGACCGTGATGCAGACCGGGCAGATCGCCGGCCCGCTGCTCGCCGGAGCCCTCATCCCCGTCATCGGCCTGCCCGAGCTCTACCTGATCGACGCGCTCGCGCTGTGCGTCACGGTGTGGGCGGTGCACCGGCTGCCGCCGCTGCCGCCGCTGGCCGGTACGGCGGCACGCCGCGCGGGCGTGAAGGAGATAGCCGCCGGTTTCCGCTACATCTCCGGGCACACCGTGCTGCTGCTGTCCTTCCTCGCCGACATCGTCGCCATGGTCCTCGGCATGCCCCGAGCCCTGTTCCCGCAGCTGGCCGCCCAGACCTTCGCGGGGTACGGCGAGGGTCTCGCGCTGGGGCTGCTGTTCGCGGCGATCCCGGTCGGCGCCGTGCTCGGCGGGCTGTTCTCGGGCACGTTCTCCCGGGCCCGGCGGCACGGCTGGATGGTCATCGGGGCGGTCGTCGTCTGGGGCGCGGCCATCGCGGGCTTCGGGCTGAGCGGCAGCCTCTGGATCGCGGTGGCGTTCCTCGCCGTCGCCGGGGTGGCCGACATGGTGTCCATGGTCTTCCGCGGCGCGATCCTGCTGTCCGCCGCCACCGACGAGATGCGCGGCCGGATGCAGGGCGTGTTCACCGTGGTCGTGGCGGGCGGCCCGCGCCTCGCCGACCTGCTGCACGGCACCGCGGGCTCCGCCTTCGGCCCCCGCACGGCCGTCACGGGCGGCGGACTGCTGGTGGTCGCCGTGATGCTGGCCCTGGCCGCCGCCGTGCCGGCGCTGCGCCGCTACCGGGTCTGACGTCTCACAGGACTCCGCGGCGGTGCAGCGTGTACTGCTCCATCAGCTTGCCGCGGGTCATCTCCAGCCGGTGGGCCAGCACTTCGGCGACGTTGCGCACCAGCATCAGCCCGAGTTCGGTGTCCTCCTCGCACAGCCGCAGCACGGCCTTGGCGTCGAACTCGTAGGCCCGTACCGGACTGAACGCCACCGCGCCGAAGTCCCAGGTGTACGGCGGGAACAGCCAGGACCAGCCGAGCAGGTCGCCCGCGCCGAGACTGGCCACGGTCGCCCGCTGCAGGGCGTTCAGCTGCTGGTCCAGGGAGACGGCCCCCGAGCGGATGACCCAGAAGCGGTCGGCCGCGCCGCCCGCCTCGAAGATCCGCGTGTCCTCGGGGAAGGACACCTCCCGGGCCAGCGTCATCAGGCGCTGGCGCTGGGGCGGAGGCAGGGCGGTCAGGAGTTTGATCGCTTTGGTCATGCGGAGCTCCTCGCCGGGCGTCGACGTCGGTGCGGTGCCTGCTGCGGGGGCTGGTGCCGAGGTGTTGTCCCCAAGCCCATTTCAGCCGCTGCGGGGGCCCGTGGCACCTCGGCGGCGGTAACTTTTCGCGGGCATGAGAAAGCCCTGGCTGGACGGGGGAAACCAGCCAGGGCCCCAACGGGTGCGGGAGGACGGGGGGTCGACTCCGTCACCACGTATGGATGAACGGTAAACCATTCGGGAGCCCGATGCGTAGCCGAGACCGGGTTGCGTGACCTGTTTCACTTCACCGGGTGTCCCCGGCGACCACCCGGACCGTCTCCAGCTGCGGATCCGCCGGGTCGGGCAGGTGCATGCCCGCCTCCAGCCCCGTCCTCAGGTACGCCAGCACCGGCTCGGTCAGGCGCTCGCCCGGGAGGACCGCCGGGATGCCCGGGGGATAGGGCGTGATCATCTCCGCCGCGACCCGCCCCGCCGCCTCCGCCACCGGCACGTCCTCGGCCGGACCGAAGAACGCGTCCCTGGGCAGCACCGCCTGCTCCATCCGCAGCCCGGCGGGCGACGGCACCTCCACCCGCGGCGCCCGGGGCAGCTCCCGCGCGGCCCGCGCGAGGTCCCGCAGCGCCTCCAGCAGCTCCCCGGTGGTCTCCCGGTCGTCGCCGTGGGTGATCTGGGCGCCGATCCGGCGGTGGTCCACCAGGTGGGCGTCGATGTTCCGGTGCTCGCGCAGCCAGTCCGCCGCCTGGTAGCCGGTGATCCCGAGCCCGGTGAGGTCGATGACACCGGGCAGCGGGTCGAAGTCGTCGGACAGGCCGGGGCCGCAGAAGTCCTCCCGGCCGTTGACGTGCAGCCCGTCGATCTCCTCGACGGCGGCCCTGACCTCACCCGCCAGGTCCAGCGCGCCGCCCAGCAGTTCCCCGCCGCGCAGCGCCATCTGCCGCCGCCACCCGTCCAGACCGGCGAAGATCAGCGCCGACGGGCTGGTGGTGCCCAGCAGGTCCGCGCGCATCCCCAGCAGCGCCGGCGGGACCAGGCCGCCCTGCAGATGGAAGACGGACCCCTGCTCCAAGCCGCTGCCCATCTTGTGGATGCTGGTCACGCAGATGTCCGCGCCCGCGTCCATCGCCCAGGACGGCAGGTCCGGGTGGAAGGGCAGGTGCGCGCCCCACGCCTCGTCCACGATCAGCGGCCGCGAGCGCCGGTGGCACACCTGCGCGACGGCCCGCAGATCCGCGCAGCCGCCGTACGGCGTCGGGCTCGTGATCAGCGCGCCGCGCGCGTCCGGATGCTCCTCGAAGGCCCGGTCGAACTCCTCCGCGGACGGGGGATGGGCCAGATGCCGCTCGCCGTCCCAGCGGGGCTCGACCCACACCGGCTCGATACCGGACAGGATCAGGCCCGACACCACCGACTTGTGGGCGTCCCGCCCGATCAGCAGCTTCTCGTGCGGCCCGGCGACCGACAGCATCGCGGCCTTCACCGACAGGGAGCTGCCGCAGGTGCTGAAGAACGTGTGGTCGGCGTGCACCGCGTCCGCCATCAGCTCCTGCGCCCGCTGCAGCACCCGCCCCCGGGTGAGCCGGTCGTCCAGACCGCCCGTGGCCAGCACGTCCCCGAGGAACACCGCGTCGCCGAGCACCTCGCGGACCGCCGGGTCGGCGCCCCGGGCCTGCTTGTGCCCGGGGGGCGTGAACGACAGGCGCCCCTTGCGGTGGTACTCGTCCAGGGCTTCCAGAACCGGTGCTCGGGTGTGGTCGACCGTCATGCGCGCCGGGTTCCCGGCAACCGCCCGCCCAACCGGCCCGGGCCGTCACCGGGCACCCGGCGCCCGGTCAACCCCGCGTGGTGCCGTCACCGGGCGCCCGGCGCCCGGTCAGCCCCGCGCGGTGTGTCTGCCCGGGGTCAGGATCTCGTCCAGCACCGTGAGCACCGCCTCGTAGGACATCCGCCGCACGGTCGCGTCCCGAGCCCCCTGGGGGTCGGTCGCGGTCAGTTCCTCGCTCCTGGTCTGCCACGCGCGCTCCTCCTGCAGCGCGCAGGCCCTCGCGCGCTGGATGCGCCGCAGCAGTTCGTCCGAATCCACCACATCGGTCATGCACTCCCCCTACCCCCGCAGCGCGGGGAAATGGCACCGGCTCCCGGCCGTTCGGGGGCTTTCGGCCGCGCAGGGCCGCCCCGGAGGTTTGCAGGTGCGGCGAGAGGTCAGCCGCACAGGAGGAGCCGCGGCGCCGTCGAGGTGCGTGTCCCGGACGCCGTGACGGCTCCGCGGGCAGCGAGCGGGTCCGCGAGCCCGGGGCGCGGAGCGGGGGGAACACGGAACGCGGCCCGGGCCCGGCTTTCCGTCCCGACCGACCAGGGAGCTGAAGAATGTGCGACGAGCGCATGATCGAATTTGTTGACGAGCCGCCCGGTGGGCACCGGGCCCGGCCCTGCCAGCCGGCCGAGGCGCGCCGGGCCGTGGCACACGCCGTGGCCGAACGCTGCCGGGCCACCCGCACCCCCTGCGACGCGGAGGCCCTGTCCGACGCGCTGCTCGTCGCCTCGGAGCTGACCACCAACGCGATCCTGCACGGCGGTGGCGTCACCGACTTCCGGGTCGACGTCGACGGCCCCGGAGTCCGGGTCTCGGTCAGCGACCGCAGCGACGAACTCCCCGTGACCGCCCCGCCGGCCGACGCGCACGGCCGGCTGCGGCACGGCGGCCACGGCTGGCCCATCGTCTGCCGGCTCTCCCGGGACGTCCGCGTGTCGGACCTGCCCGCCGGCGGCAAGTGCATCACCGCCGTCGTGTCCCTGGTCTGACCACCGCCGACACGGCTTTCGGCAGATTGCTCTGCAAAGTGGAGTTTGCTCCACCGGGTGCAGGGCAGACGCAGTTTCGTGCTTCGGACCGGAGGCGCGCCAGCGGGAGCGGTATGACCGCCCCGGAGGCCCTCCAGGCGTTCCGGGCGGCGTACTCCCCGCGGTCAGTCCCTGAAACCACCGTTCAGGAGCGAATCCGTATGCTCATCGATACGCCCACCCACCGTCCCGGCACGCCCGAAACGACGACCACCGCCCCCAAGCGGCGTCACGACGACGCGCCCGACACCGCAGCCCTCTTCACCCGCATGGCGGAGCTGGAGGAAGGGCCCGAGCGGGAAGCCGTCCGTGACGAACTCGTCACGCTGTGGCTGCCCATGGCTCACCGCATCGCAGGCCGCTTCCGCGACCGCGGGGAGTCGATCGAGGATCTCCGCCAGGTGGCCGCCCTGGGCCTCGTCAAGGCCATCGACCGGTTCGACCCGAGCCGGGGAGCCTTCGAGAGTTACGCCGTCCCCACCATCACCGGCGAGGTCAAGCGTCATTTCCGGGATCGTATGTGGGCCCTGAGGGTCCCCCGTCGCGTGCAGGAACTGCGCAACAAGGTGCGCGTGGCACGCCGTGAACTCACCCAGAACCCGGGCAGCCCCGAGCCCTCCGTGGCGGACATCGCCGCTCACACCGGCCTGACCGAGGAAGAGGTCAACGCCGGGCTGGAGGCCCTGGAGAGCTTCAGCACGCTGTCGCTGGACGCCGAACTCTCGGCCGACGACGACGGCTACAGCCTCGCGGACACCCTCGGCGCGGCCGACTCGTCCTACGACGTGGTCGTCGACCGCGAGTCCGCCAAGGAAGGCCTGCGCCGCCTGCCGGAGCGCGAACGGGCCATCCTCTACATGCGCTTCTTCGAGGACATGACCCAAAGCCGCATCGCCGACCGGCTGGGCATCTCGCAGATGCACGTCTCCCGGCTCATCAGCCGCAGCTGCGCCCGTGTGCGCGACGAGGTCCTGGGGCAGCGCGCCCGGGGCAACGGCGGCTCTTCCACCACGGCCTGACCCCCGAACCCCTTGGAGCGAACGACATGCTGAGGCCCCATCCCGCCGTGCTGCGCCGTCTCGTCGACGAGTACGAGACGCTGACGGCCGCCGACGCCGGTGCCGGACCGGCTCAGGCGAGCGCACGGGCACGCGACCTGGCGTACACGCTGTGCGTGTCCACCGGCACCCGGGACGTCCGGCACGCCCTGGAGGAGGCGCACCGGTGGCTCGCGGACGCACCCGCACCGGCCCGCGAGACGGCCGTGCCCCCGGCCTCCGGGCAGACCTTGGTGGCCACGAACAACGCCTGACCCGCGTGTGCGGGTGAGGCGACGGGGAAAACGAGGCAGAACCGGGGTCCGGCCGGCGGCGGCAGCCGTCGGCCGGACCCACGCCTGTCCCTTCACGAAGGAGCTGGAAGCCGTATGTCCACCGCGGGGCGGGAAACGGCCGCCGAGGACCACGGACGGAGCGAACTGGAACGCCTGCGCGCCGAGCTGCGCGATCTGCGGGCCCGCGCCCGCGTGTACCCCCTGATCTCCCAGGCACAGGGCATCCTGCAGGAGCGCTACGCCCTGCCCGACGCCGAGAGCGCCTTCGCCCTGCTGCAGCGCGCGTCCCAGCAGCACAACGTCAAGGTGCGGACCCTGGCCGGGGCGCTGATCAGGACACCGCGCCCCGACGACCGGGAACCGCTGTGGTTCCCGCGCCGCGTGCGGCTGCCCGAACCCGCCCTGACGTTCACCACGGCCCACCGCTCCGGATCCGGCAGCCGCGGAGCCGTCCTCAAGGCCGTGCTCGGCACCACCCTCACGGTGACCTCCACCGACATGGGCAACGTCCAGCTGTCCGATCCGGCCCGCGGCGGCCTGCGCATCGAGCAGCACACCGGGCTCACGGCCGACTTCGTCGACTTCTTCGCGTTCGTCGGCGAGGACGGCACGTCCTGCGCGCAGGCCGCCCGGGACGTCTCGCAGGTCACCATCCGCGAGGTGGAGAGCGACCCCGCCCTCGCCGAACCCGCCCGGACGGCCATCCTCGCGGCGGGCAGCAGGGCCTGCCACAGCGTCCCGCTGACGACGGACTCGGGGCAGTGCGTGGGGGTGGTCTCGGCCCACATGGACCGGCCCCTGCGCGGACTGACCGAGACCCAGACCAAGGCCCTCGGCGTCGTGGGCACCCAGGCCGGCCGCTGGCTCGCCTGGCACGACCGCACGGTGGTCCTCGACGCCCTGGAGCACCTGCACGCCCTCGGCCGGGCCCGCAGGGGATCGCGGCACCGGCGCCTCTGAGCGGGAACCGGGGCCGGGCGAACGGGACGGCGGGTCGCCCGTACCGCGGACGTGCCCCTCGCGTCCGGCATCTGCGGCGGGTCCTGGTTTTCCTCCACCACCCGCGGCCCTGCGGGGAGGGGCTGGTGCACGCGGAGCACACCGGTGAAGGGCGGCAGCGTGGCGTCACCACCGTCCCGTGACGCGACCCGGGCGCCGCTGGGGCGAAGACCTCGCCGGGGACGGCACGCCGCATCAACCGGAATCCGCAGGTCCGGCGGCCCGCACCCGGTGTGCGGCCCCCGACCCGGGGCATCCGCAGAGCCGGGAGGATGACATGAACACAAGCGCGATGGCACAACGCGGCCGGTTCCGGACCGGACGAGCGGCGCGGGGCTCGGTGACCGAGGGGGCGGCCCGGGCCGGACTCACCGCCCGCGGCGTGATCTACCTGCTCGTCGGCGCGCTGGCCCTGCAGATCGCCTTCGGCGGCACGGGCCGCCAGGCCGACCGCGGGGGAGCGCTGGAGGAGCTGTCCCACAAGCCGTTCGGCGCCGTCCTGCTGTGGGCGCTGGGCATCGGACTCGTCGGCATGGCCCTGTGGCGGCTGTCCGAGACCCTCTTCGGCTCGACCGGACCCGACGGCCGCAAGGCCCGCAAGCGTCTGCTGGCAGCGGTCCGCTGCGTGTTCTACGTTTTCGTCGCCTACTCCGTGCTGTCGTTCGCGGCGACCCGGCACCAGAGCGGCGGCGGGTCCAGCGACCGCCAGTCCCGGGACGCCACCGCGCGGGTCATGGAGATACCCGCCGGCCAGTGGCTGGTCGGCGCCGCCGGGATCGCGATCGTCGCCGCGGGCTGCTGGATCGGCGTCCGGGCGGTCCTGCGCAAGTACCACGACAAGCTCCGGCTGGGGCAGATGAGCCGCCGCACACGGCAGCTGGTGGACGTCACCGGCGTGGCCGGCGGCGTCGCCCGCGGACTGGTGTTCGCCGCCGCCGGCGTCTTCGCCGTCCGGGCCGCCGTCGACTACGAACCCGACCGGGCCAAGGGCCTGGACGACACCCTGCGCACCCTCGCCGACACCCCGCTCGGCCCGTGGCTGCTGGTCTGCGTCGCGGCCGGACTGGTGCTCTTCGGCGTGTTCTCCTTCGCCATGGCCCGCTGGCGCCGCGTCTGAGCCGCGCCCGGCGGGGAACACGGTGCACATGAGCGATTCCGAGATTCCGCATGGCGACGGCCGGCCCGTGGACGTGTACCTGGACCTCCTGCGCATCCGGATGGACACGGAGGACTACCGCCTCCTGATGCGCGTGGTGGAACCGGTCCTCGAGGCGATCGACGAGGAACGCCTGTCCAGCCTCGACTTCGCGCTCGACTCGGGCGACGGCGACGAGCTCCCCCAGGAGGTCCGCGACGAGGTGGCCCTCGTCATCGCGACCGCCGTCACCGGACGCCTGGACAACGAAGTGGTCGAACTGAACGTGGACGACACGGGCCCGGTCCGCATCGTCACGGACGCGACCACCGCCTCCGACCCGGCCCGCCTCGGCGAGATAGCCGACTACATCAAGGAACGGCACCGCCAGACCGAGGAACTGCGCGGCATCGCCGAGGTGAGCGGCCTGCCCACGGACTTCTGACGGGCGCCGGCGCTCACGCCCGGGGCTCCGCCACCGGCACCCCCAGCGGCCGGGCGAGACCCACCACGGCCTCGTCCAGCCGCTCCAGGTGCCGCAGCACACGGTCGGTGATCCGGCCGTAGCGCGGGGTCCCGGCGTCGGAACCCAGCAGCGAGGCGATGCTCGGCCCGGTCTCCACCTTCGCGTCCGCGTGCGCGTCGGCGACCCGGGCCGCGATGGTCTCGATGTTGCGCACCGTGCGCCCCGCCGCCCCGCGCAGCCGGGGGTCCGCCGCGATCGACGGATGCGTCGGCAGCAGTTCGGCGGTCGCCGCCAGGGTCCGCGCGTGGTACGCGCACGTCTCCAGCAGCGCCACCACGTACCGGGCGGTGTCGCGGCGGGCCCGCAGCGGCGTGACCGGGTGGGTCAGCGGCTGGGTCGCGGCCCGCAGATCCGCCAGGGCCTGGTCCAGGTCGCGCGACTTGTCCAGCAGTTCGTCCGCCGGCCCGCCGCTGAGCTGGGCGACCGCGGCCTCGGTGACACCGGCCAGCCGCTCCAGCACCGTGCCGAGCAGCTCGTTCGTCCGCCGGTCGGTCTGCACGGGCAGCACCAGCGCCGCCGCGACCACGCCGCACGCCGCGCCGAGGGCCGTCTCCTCCACGCGCAGCAGGAGCACCTCCCAGCTGTAGGTGTGCAGCAGCGTGTACAGCAGCCCCAGCATCGCGGTGACGAAGAACGACATCAGCGTGTACGACAGCGGCGCCGAGTAGAACATCGCGAAGATCAGCACCAGCACCAGGGCGAACGCCGTCCAGGTGTGCTGCCCGACGAGCCCCGCCAGCACGATGCCGGCCACCACGCCGAACACGGTGCCCAGCAGCCGCCGGTAGCCCTTGACCAGGATCTCGCCCGTCGAGGACGTGTTGATGAAGACGATCCAGCACGTCAGCACCGCCCAGTACCACCGCTGCGTGGACAGCAGCTCACCGCCCACGATGGCCAGCGAGGACCCGACGGCCACCTGCACGGCCGCGCGGGTGGTGGGGCGCCGCAGACCCGTCTGCTCCTCCGGCTCCGCCTCCTCGCCGCTGCCGTCGATCGCGGCCTCCTCGGCGTCCAGTTCCTCGCGGGAGCGGGCCGTGGCGGGGGTGTCGTCCGACTCGTCCTGCGGGCCGTCCAGCGCGGCCCGCAGGCCCATCACCGCCCGGGCGGCCTCGCCGATGCCCCGGAAGACGTCCTGCACGGCCGCCGGCGCGGACGGCAAGTTCTCCTCGTCCCGGTAGCCGAGGAGCCGGTTGCGCACCTGCGCCAGCCCGGTGCCCGTGTCGGAGCTGCCCGTGCGCAGAACCAGCGCGTGCAGCGCCCGCAGATCCCGGCGCAGCGTTTCCGTCGCCTCGTCCGGTACCGCAGGCCCGGCCAGGGACGGGGCGGGGGCGCCCGGCAGATGCAGGGTGAGGGTGTCGGCGCGCTCGGCGCTGCGCGCGGTCAGCAGCAGCAGCCCGAGCCGCTCGGCGGCGATCTCGGCGTCCGCGATCCGGCGCTGCACCAGCCGGGCGGTCGCCTCGTCCGGGGTGCCCTCCTCCAGCCGCCCCTGGATCATCATCGCCGTCTCGTGCAGCCGCGCGGTGCCGTCGCGCACGGCCTGGAGCGCCTTGTCCATGTCCTCGGCGGAGGCGTCCAGCAGGTCGATCTGCGCCGACACCAGCTGGGCCAGCCGGGCGCGGAAGGCCAGGCGCAGCCGCATCAGGACACCCGTGGGCGTCGCCGGCACGAGCGCGAACCGCACCACGGCGCTGGAGGCGAACGCCAGTGCCATGGCGCCGCACAGCGCGGGCAGCTCGGAAGGGGTCGCGCCGACGAACAGGGACAGGAAGTAGACCTGGAAGCCGATCAGCCCCAGCGCCGTGCCCCGGTCCCCGAACCGGCGGCCGTAGACCGCGCAGAAGATCAGGACGACGAAGAAGACGTCACCGGCGACCAGACGCGAGTGGAGCACCGCGCCCAGGCTCACCGAGGCCAGCGCCACCGGCAGGCCCAGCGCCAGCGTCACGGCCTGCGGGCCGGGCTGCTTCTCCCGGATGGCGAAGGTGGCGACCATGGCCGCCATGGCCCCCGCCACCAGCAGGTGCACATCGGCCCCCAGCAGCGAGAGCACGGCCAGGGTGAGGGCGATGGCGCCGACGGTCCGCAGGCCGGCCGTCAGACGCAGCAGTCCGGGATCGTTCGCCGCGATCCGGTCCCGCAGTCGTGTCCGCACCGAGCGCCCCGCTGCCCTCACGCCGTCGCACACTCTCCCGACTCATCCACACCAAGATCCGCTTCTCAGCATGTCATGCCCGGGCGGAGGAGCCCGACCGGCCCCGTCACCCCACCCGGCCGCTGCCCTCGACGTGCGCCCGCACCTGCTCCGGCGTCAGATAGGCGTCCGTGTACTCGAAGTCCTTCAGCCGGGCGGGCTTGCGGGCCTGGAACCCGGTGCGGACGAAGTCGTCCCCGGCGACGGCGTTGAGCAGCCAGTTCGTCATCACCCGCGTCTTGGCCACGTTGGTGCGCAGCGCCGACCAGTGGTAGCCGCGGGCCACGGCCTGCGCGGGCAGGCCCCGCAGCTCCACACCCAGCGGCTTGGACACCGCGTCGGTGCCGCCGAGGTCGACCACGAGCCCGAGGTCCTTGTGGACGTACGGCTGCATCTGCTGACCGCGCAGCGACGCGATGACGTTGTCCGCGACGTGCTTGCCCTGCCGCAGCGCGTGCTGCGCGGTGGGCGGGCACATCGCGCCGTCGCCCTTGGCCAGGTCGGGCACGGCGGCCGAGTCGCCGAGCGCGAACACCCCGTCGCTGCCGGGCAGGTTCATCTCGGCGGCGACCGCGAGCCGCCCCTTGACGGTCTCCGCGCCCAGCGTGGCGATCAGCGGGCTGGCGACGACGCCGGCGGTCCAGATGAGGGTGCGGGTCGGGACCACCCGCCCGTCGGTGAAGGTGACCTCCTCCGGGCCCGCCTTGGCGATGGACACGCCCAGGGAGATGTCGATGCCCCGGCGCCGCAGGATCTCCTGCGCGCTGCTGCCGAGCTTCTCGCCGAGCTCCGGCATCAGCTTCGGCGCGATGTCGATCAGGTGCCACTTGATCAGGCCCGGGTCCAGCCGCGGGTAGCGCTTGACGGCGGCGTGCGTCAGCCGCTGCAGGCACGCGGCGGTCTCGGTCCCGGCGTAGCCGCCGCCGACCACCACGAACTGCAGCCGCGAGGCCCGCTCGTCCGGGTCCTGGCTGGCGTCGGCCAGGTCCAGCTGCGAGATGACGTGGTCGCGGATGTACGCCGCCTCGGCGAGCGTCTTCATCCCGAACGCGTGCTCCGTCAGGCCCGGGATGTCGAAGGTGCGGGTGATGCTGCCGGGGGCCAGCACGATGTAGTCGTACGGCTGGTTGACGATCTCGTCGGTGATGGTGCGGATGACGCAGACCTTCGCCTTGAGGTCGACGCCGATGGCGCCGCCCGGGATGATCCGCGTGCGGTACTTCTTGCTGCGGCGCAGGGAGACGGCGATCGACTGCGGCGTCAGCACGCCGGAGGCCACCTGGGGGAGCAGCGGAAGATAGAGCTGGTAGGCGAACGGCGTCACCAGCGTGACGTCGGCCTCGTCCGGGGAGAGTTTCCGTTCCAGACGGCGGACGCACTCCACTCCGGCGAAGCCTGCGCCAACCACCAGGATCCTGGGTCGTGTCACGGTGTTCATCCCTTTCTGCGGCTCCAGGCGGTCTGCCTCGAACGCCTTCCGACTGCCCCTGGAACGCCGGTTCGCACCCCTTGGATCTCACCCCCTGCCGGGCCGGTGCGCCAGCCGGGCGTGGCAGGCAGTCGAACGCGTCGATCACCACCATGCCCGCCCGGTGGCCGAAAAGCACCGGGCGGGAGTGAAGAACGCGTGCACACGTGACGGCCGCGGCGGCCGTCGGGACGGCTCGCCGGGACCGCCGGTCAGGAGCGTGCGTCCCCTTGGAGATGGCACAGCAGCAGGCACACGTCGTCGTCGCGCTGGGAATCGCTCAGCAGCGGATCCAGGAGCCGGTCCGCCGCGCTCTCCAGATCCGCGTCCAGGTCCTGCGAACGGAACCGGCCGAGCGCCTGGGCCAGCCGCTCGATGCCCGGGTCTATGCCCTGCGCGCGCCGCTCCACCAGCCCGTCCGTGTACAGCGCGAGCGTCGATCCCGGCGACAGTTGCTCGGTGTGGTCGGCGATCTCCTGGGTCAGGGGGATGCCGAGCATCGCGCCGGGCTTGGCGTCGAGGGTGCGCACGGTCCCGTCGGGCAGCCGCAGCACGGGCGGAGGATGGCCCGCGGCGGCCCAGGTCAGCGTGGACGGCTCGTCGGGGTGGAACCGCGCGATGACCGCCGTGGCGTACAGGTCGGGCTGCAGGTGGTGCAGGAACCGGTGCAGCCGGGTCAGCAGCCGTCCCGGGCTGTCGCCGTCCACGGCGTACGCCCGCAGCGCGGTGCGCAGCTGGCTCATCATCACCGCCGCGTGCAGACCGTGCCCGGTCACGTCGCCGATCACGGTGATGAGCCCGCCGTCGCGCTGGCGGAACGCGTCGTACCAGTCACCGCCGATGTTCAGCCCGTAGGTGGCGGGCAGGTACCGGGCGGCCAGGCTCAGGCCCGGCGTCGACGGCAGGTCCGTGAGCAGGGCGCGCTGCAGCGTCTCGGCGATGTCGCGGTTGTGCTCGAAGCGCCGGGCGTTGTCGATCGCGATGCTGGCCCGCCGGGTGAGCTCGATCAGCATCACCGCGTCGTCCGGGTCCCAGCGCGCACCGGGCGGCGTCAGCGTCAGCACGCCCAGTGGGGCCCGCCTGGTCGGCAGCGGGATGCACAGCAGCGGCCGCCCCGGGTCCAGGGCCGAGGGCGGCTGGTCGTCGACGCCGGGCAGGTTGCCGGGGTGGTCCGCGGCGTACTGGGGCCGCCCGGTGCGGGCCGCGAGCACCGCCGCGGCCGGATGCGGCGTGGAGCGCTTCCGCTCCTCGTCGTGCTCGAACAGCCAGACGTCGACGCTGGAGGCGTACTCCGGGACCAGCAGGTCCGGCAGCCGGCGGACGATCTCCTCGTGGTTGAGCGACGCCGTCAGCACGGCGCTCGCGTCCGCGAGGAACGTCAGCCGGCGGCGGGCGCTCTCCGCCTCGTTGCGGGCGCTGCGCTCGGCGGCGAAGGCCTCGCGCTGCGCCCGGCCGGCCGCGTCCAGCTCGGCGTGCAGCGCCAGCACGCCCTGGTTGGTCTGGTGCAGCTCCTCGCGGTGGAAGGCGACCAGGTCCTCCTGCTCGGTGAGCTTGTCCAGCACCACGGCGGTGTCCTCGTCGGCGCCGAGCAGCGCCTCCGCGAGGGCGGCGGGGTCCTCGGCGACCGTGCCGGCCTCCGCCGCCTCCGCCGCCTCGGGGCAGGTGACCGTGACCTCCCACGGCGGCTCCCCGGAGCACGCGGCCTCCGGCGACGGGGTCACCACGGCGTGCAGCAGCCCCTCCTCGGCGGGGGACCCCGCGAGGTTCAGGGTGAGCCGCCAGGTGCCGCCCTTGGTGAGGCACTGCCGCAGGTGGGCGCTGAGGCCTGCGGACAGCCGGGTCCGTTCGAGGGTGGGCACACCGTAGGCGGCGGCCAGGCGCGCGAGGGCGATACGGGCGCGGGCCGCGTCGGTGACGGTGGTGATCTGCCAAGTGCGCATCATGGGCGTTCCGGCGGGGTCGGGGTCAGCACGGCCACGGCGGTGTCGTCCCGCACCGGGCGGGCGGGACTGCTCGCGTCACGTATCGTCACGGCGGCCGTGACGGCCGGGTCGGCCGCGGGCAGACCGGCGTCGCACGGCGGTGTCCAGCGACTGGGCAGACCGTCGGTGTGCAGGATCAGCAGCCGGTCGGCGGCCCAGTCCGCCTCCTCCTCGCGGAGGGTGGTGGGCCGGTGCACGCCGACGATGCCGGGCCGCGACAGCAGGGGGCGCCAGGAGCCGCCCTCACGCAGCCGCGCCCCCACGTTGCCGATGCCGGCGAACCGCAGCCGGCCGGCGCCGAGGTCGAGCTGCGCCAGGGCCACGGCGGCGCCCCGGGTGCCCTTGAGCGCGTCGTGCAGCTTGGCGAGCACCTCGGCGGGGCAGAGGTGGGCCCACCGGTGCAGCGCCGCGACCGCGGCCGACGAGGCCCGTGCGGCCTCCGGACCGTGCCCCAGCCCGTCCGCCAGCAGCAGCGTCACCCTGTCCCCGGCCCGCACCCACGTCCAGGCGTCGCCCGAGTACTCGGCTCCGCCGTAGGGGATGTTCACCCCTCCGGCCCGGACACCGGCGAGGGGCACCGACGGGTCCGCTGCCGTGGCGGTCCCAGCGGCGGCTTCGGTGGCACCGGCGGCGGGCGGCTCGTGCGGCGGCGTCGCGTTTCCGGGAGCGCCGCCGTCCGGCAGGCCCCGCGCCGGCGTCGGCCACGCGGACGGGTCGTTCCAGGGCGCGGCGGGGCCGGCGGCAACGGCGGGCCGCGCGGGCGTCCCGAGCGGGTCACCGGCGACCACCGCATGGCCCGTGAGGGCGCCGCAGGTCAGCGCTCCGGCCGGAGCACCGCCCCGCGCGGAGTCCTCCGGCGGGGACCCGGCGCCGGACGCGCCGGACGCGCCGCCCGCGGGCCGCGGGGCAGCCACCGCGGGGCCGCCGAGCCCGGACGCCCCGGCCGGCCGCTCCGGTGCGAGCGCCTCGCTCCCGCGCGTCATGCCCAGGCGGGCCACCGCCACCGTGCCGCGGCCCGCCGTGCTGTGCACGCCGAAGTCGTCGGCCAGCCGCAGGCACGTCCCGAGACCCGCCCCCAGGGAGCGGGTCGTGGAGTAGCCGTCGCGCACGGCCGCGCCCACGTCGGACATGCCCGGGCCGTGGTCGATCGCCGTGATCTGCACGACCCGGGACGGCTCCGGGTCCTGCCGCAGCGCGGGCGCGTCCACGACGTCGATCAGGACCTGCCCTCCCTCGGCGTGCTTGAGGAGGTTCGTGGCGAGCTCCGTCGCGACCAGCGCGGCGGCGGCCGTACGCCGCTCGTCCAGCCCGGCCAGCGCGGCCGCCTGCTCGGCGGCGACGCGCGCGTCGCGCACCCGCGTCGCGTCGCGCACCGGGACGTCCCACACGCGCGGCATCAGACCCCCTCGCGCGGCCGGGGCGGCTGGCCCGCCCAGCAGGTGACCCGCACGGTGGTGCCTGCGCCCGGCGTGCTGTCGATGGCGAAGTCGTGCACCAGGCGCCGCGCCCCGCTCAGCCCCATGCCCAGGCCGCCGCCGGAGGTGTAGCCGTCGCTGAGCGCCAGGTCGAGGTCGGCGATGCCCGGCCCCTCGTCGGTGAAGGACAGCCGGAGTCCGTGCGCGCCCGGGCGGCTGACGGGCGTCGCCTCCATCCGTCCGCCCCCGCCGTGCACGAGGGTGTTGCGGGCCAGTTCGCTGGCCGCGGTGACCAGCTTGGTCTGGTCCACCAGGCCGAAGCCGAGCTGAGCGGCGGCCTGCCGGACATGCTGCCGCACCCACACCAGGTCCATGTCGGACCGGATGGGCAGGCAGGCCTCGACGCCCGCGGCGGTGTGCATCACGGGATCTCCTGACGCGGACTGCCCGGACGGCCCAGCGGGGCCTGCCGCGAGAGCAGCTCCATGCCCGCCTCGGTGCTGAGGGCGGTGCTCAGCCCCGGCAGCGTCAGACCCAGCTCCACCAGGGTGATGGCGACCGCCGGGCGCATGCCGGCGACCACGGTCCGCGCGGCCAGCAGCCTCGCCTGCGCGGCGATCTCGGCCAGCACCCGGCCGAGGAAGGAGTCGACGATCTCCACCCCGGAGATGTCGATGAGGACCCCGTGCACGCCCGTGCGGGAGATGGTCTCCGCGAGGTCCTGCTGGAGCTGCTGCGCGGTGCTGTCGTGCAGGTCCCCCTGGAGCGTGATCAGGAGGACGTCGCCGAGCCGGAGCACCGGCACGTGGCCCGTGACGGGACGGGACTGCGCCTCGCTCACCGCTGACCCGTACCCGGGTTCACGATGTCCGCGCCCAGCCGGTGCAGCGCGTGGCCCAGCGCGTCGGCGAGACTCGCGCGGGTGATGACGTCCAGGTCCAGGCCGAGGTGCACCATGGTCTGCGCGATGGCGGGACGGATGCCCGAGACGATGCACTCCGCTCCCATCAGCCGCGCCGCGGCCACCGTCTTCATCAGGTGCTGCGCCACCAGCGAGTCGACCGTCGGCACGCCCGTGATGTCGAGGATCGCGAACCGGGCGTGCTGGTCGACGACCGCGTTCAGCAGCGTCTCCATCACCACCTGGCTGCGGGCGCTGTCGAGGGTGCCGATGAGCGGTACGGCCACGATGCCGTCCCACAGCCGGATGACGGGCGTGGCCACCTCCATCAGCTGCAGCCGCTGCCGGTCGCTGAGCGCCTGCCACTCGCTGAGCGCCGCCTGCATCGCCACCAGCCGCAGGGTGCCCATCAGCAGGGTCAGCGCCGTGGAGGACGCCCGCAGGTGCCCGGGCGGTGCGTGCTCCAGGTCGGCCTCCAGCAGGTTCTCCACGGGCGGCCGCAGCGCGGCCAGCTCGCTGGAGACCTGGGTGCCGGACAGTCCGGCGCGGGAGCGTGCCGCGCCCATCCGGGCCAGCTGCTCGCGCACTCCGCTGAAGCCCGCGGCGTCGGGGTCCTCGACCTGTCCGGAGTCCGCGACCTGGGCCAGCGCGTCCACCACGGCCTTGCCCGCCTCCACCGCCTCCTCGCGCGAGACGGTGAACACGGCCCGGAACAAGGGCTCGTCCGCCCACCTCTGGGCGATCTGCTCCCGCCGGCGGCGCAGGAAGTCCCTGACCTCCTGTGTCGGCGTGGCGAGCTGTCCGTCCGTTTCGTGCTCCGGCACCTGTTTCTCTCCTCATCCGCGTTGCGTCGACCGAGCCCGCTTCAGGCAACGAGAGGCCGAGTGACACTTGCCGGGCGACAACTCTAACCATGCGCCGACCTCGTACGACACCTGCTCAGGCGCCGCCGGTCCGGCTCGGTCGGACGGCGGCCGGAAACCGCCGCCGCCCGCGGGCGGAGGACGGAACCGGGCGTGCGCAGGGCGGGGCGAGGGCATCGGCGGCCGGTCGCGGCCGGCGCCGTGCCCTGGGGACGCCCAGGGGTCAGGCGCCCTCGTCCCCCGGCTCCCCGGGGATCACCGGGCCGGCGTCGACGCGGGCCAGGGCCTCCTCCACCGTCTCCGATATCGGCACCGTGATGCTCACCCCGGTCAGGTCGAGGATGCGCCGCACGGCCGGCGTCGGACGGATGACGTGCACGCTGCCGGCGTCGCCGCGGGTCTCCTGGTACACGCGCAGGATGATGTTCATCCCCGACGAGTCCATGAACGGCACGGACGAGAGGTCGAGCAGGAAATGGCGTCGGCCGTGATGGAGTTGGTTGGCCAGGTGGGCCTGGAACTCGGTCGCGGTGTCGACGTCCAGGTAGCCGTCGACCGTGATCAGGGCCACGTCCTCCCGGGGCAGTTCGACTTCCACGGACAGCGGGTTCTGGGCGAGGGGCACGGGTACCTCCAACAAGTGCTACGGCCTGGGGTGGTCACCTCTGGGGGTGACCGTGGTGCGGGGCGGTGCCGGTCGTGTCGCGGGCTCGGCTGGCGTGTCTCATGTGCCTCCCTTCGCTGCCGGGCTCGGTTTTCACCGCGCCCCCGCGATTACCCCGGAAACCCCGCTCCATGCCCACCGATCCGAACCGGATGTCCGGGCGCTCGCGCGGGCCGGTGGCGGGTGCGCCGAATGCGCCTGCGGCAGCAGGGTAGTTGGGTGCTGTGGGGCAGGGCGGGCGCGAGCCGTCCGCCGGGCTCCAGCGATCCGCACACCGCCAGGGAGGATGGAGCAGCGTGACCATCGACAGAATCTGGGCGTACGCACCGGACAGCGGTCACGTCGAGGAGCAGGACCTGACCGGTTACACCGTCGCAGCCACCGACGGCACGATCGGGCACGTGGACCGCGAGGCCGCCCCGCACGGCCTGCGGCACCTGGTCGTCGACACCGGGGTCTGGGTGTTCGGCCGCAGTGTGCTGGTGCCGGCCGGGGTCGTCACCGGCGTCGACGTGCAGGCCCAGAAGGTCACACTGGCCTGCAGCAGGTCGGACGCCAAGGCGGCACCGCGTTTCCAGACCGACAGCGAGACGAGGGACCCGGAGTACCTGCGGGCCGTCGGTGACTACTACGACAGGCTGCCGCCCCGCGAGACGGCGACGGTCTGAGCAGGTCACGGGCGCCCCGCGCCCGTGACGTTCACGTCCCTGCCCCCGGGGGAGAGCCGCCGGGGCGGGAGTCTCACCAGGGCAGGAAGACGTGGACGTCCTTGCCGTGGTCGTCGGTCACCACGCTGACCTGGTCGCACAGCGTGTGGATCAGGTGCCAGCCGATGCCGCCGCCGCCACTGCGCGGATCGAACGGGCGGGGCGCGGGTTCCGTGGTGCTGGTGTCGTGCAGCACCACGTGCACGCCGTCGAAGGTCCGGCGCATCCGCAGCCCGAACGGACCCGGTGCGTACTGGACCGCGTTGGCGGCCAGTTCCGTCACCACCAGCAGGATGTCGTCCCAGTACTCGGGAGCGGAGGGCGGTGAAGAACGTGCCAGATCACGCAGGAACTCCTCCGCGGCCAGCCGCGCACCGGTGACGTCGTGCGGCTCGCCCACGAAGCTGTTCGTGCGGCTCGGAATCTCCTCGGAGGTCAGGGCGTCGTCCCCACGCGGCTCGGTTGACATATCGCCTTTCCGGCCCGGGCGTCAGCGAGGGCTGTCGTCAGGGCTGTCGTCCTTTCTCTTGCGTCGCCACTGTTGCGTGTTCCCGAGGGGGCGAGGCCTACGCGTCCGGGCGCGCGCTCAGCGGAACACGCTGTCCGGATCATCCCAGTTGGTCGGCTCGTGGGGGGTGCGTGACCTCCCCGGACGCCCGCGTGAGGCGTACATCATGTCGATCTCGGAGGCGTAGCGCCGCACGATCTCGTCCCGCCGCAGCTTCATCGACGGCGTCAGCAGCCCGTTGGTCACGTCGAACGGCTCGGGCAGCACCCGGAACACCCGGATCGACTCCGACCGCGACACCGCGCTGTTGGCCGCGGCCACCGCCCGGGCGACCTCCTCGCGCAGCGCGTTCTCCTCCCGCGCCTCCCGCATCTCGCCCTGCAGCGCCAGCGCCGCCCGCCAGTGCGCAAGGAACTCCGGGTCCAGCGTGATCAGTGCGCCCACACACGGCCGGTTGTCGCCCACGACCACCGCCTGGTGGATGAGCGGGTGCATCCGCAGCCGCTGCTCCAGCGCGGCCGGCGCCACGCTCTTGCCGCTGCTGGTGATGATGATGTCCTTCTTGCGGCCGGTGATCGTGAGATAGCCCTCGGAGTCCAGCTGCCCGAGGTCCCCGGTCGCCAGCCAGCCCTCGCGCAGCGCGGCCCGGGTCGCCGCCGCGTCACCCACGTACCCCTGGAACACCGACGGGCCGCGCACCAGGATCTCGCCGTCCCCGGCCACCCGGATCTCCATGCCGGGCAGCACCTGGCCGACCGTCCCGGACTTCTCCCGGCCCAGCGGCTGCATCGTCACCCCGCCCGCCGTCTCCGTGAGGCCGTACCCGTCGTGCACGTAGATGCCGATGCCCTCGTAGAAGAGGGACAGGTCGCGGCTGAGCGGTGAGCCGCCGGACGTCGCCCGCCGCACCCGGCCGCCGAGGGCCGCCCGCAGCCGGCGGTAGACCGTCCGCTCGTACAGGGCGTGCTGCAGCCTCAGGTCGAACCCGGGGCCGCGCCCGCGGCCGAGCCGCTGGCGCTCCAGGGCCGCGGCGTAGTCCCGCGCCGTCCCGGCGGCCCGCTCGAACAGCCCGCCGTGACCGCCCTGCTGCGCCGTGCGCAGGAAGTTCTTGTAGATCTTCTCGAAGACCGAGGGGACCGCGTAGAAGTACGTGGGCCTGAAGGAGCGCAGCGCCGACGACAGCGCCTCCCCGCCCAGATCGGCCTGGTGCCCCATCAGCAGTCCGCCGCGCACGCACAGCCCCTGGATCATCAGCCCGTACACGTGGGAGAAGGGCAGGAACGCCAGTACCGAGCCCTGCTCACCGGGCGCCGCGGCCGTGTGCCCCCAGCCGGCCAGCAGGGTGTCGCAGGGGCCGGCGAGGTTGCGGTGGCTCAGGGCGCAGCCCATGGCGTGGCCGGTGGTGCCGGAGGTGTAGGCGATCACGGCCGTGGAGTCCGGCAGCACGATGCGGCGCATGGAGTCGACCGTGGTGAGCGGCACGTCCTGCCCGCGGGCCGTCAGCTCCTCCAGCGCGCCCGCGTCCAGCTGCCAGACGTGCCGCAGCAGCGGCAGGGCCGCGCACACCGAGCCGACGGTCATCACGCCCTGCTCGTCCTCGACCACCACGGCCACGCAGCCGGAGTCCCGCAGGATCCACTCCACCTGGTCGCGCGACGACGTCGGGTACACCGGGACGACCTCGGCGCCGACCGCCCACAGCGCGTAGCACAGGACCGTCCACTCGTACCGGGTGCGCGCCATGATCGCCACGCGGTGGCCCGGCGCGACACCGGACGCGATCAGGCCCCTGGCCGCGTCCAGCACCTGGTCGCGCAGCTCGATCGCCGTCACCTCCTCCCAGGTCTCGGAGGCCGGATGGGCCCGGCGCGCGAGCACCGGCCGGGTCGGCTCGCGGTCCGCCATCTCGAACACACTGTCGGCGAGCCCGCCGGTCAAGGGCGGGACGGCCGGTGGAGCGAGGGCGAGGTCGCGCATGCACTGCTCCTGACATGTACGGGGTGTGACAGTGCCGACGAGTACCGTCATCGGCGGTGCTCGAATGTAGTCGAGCCGGGACCCTTCGGGGTCGGGAAATACGGAAGTGGGCCGACTGGTGATCTCGTCGTGATCGGGGGACCCGGAGGACATGAGTCACTACAGCCCCGACCCCGAGCCCGAGCGCAGCACCGGTCTGGAGCCCGGCGGCGGCGTGCCGCCGGGCGAGACCCCGCCCGCGGAGAGCAGCATGCCCGAGGCGCTGCCGCGCGAGACCCACAACCCGACCAAGGGCTGGGCCAAGGCACCGCTGACCGTGATCATGGTCCTGGTGATCCTGGTCGCCGCGTTCTTCCTGGCCTACGCCCTCGTCCTGATCCTGTGAACCGTGCCCCCTCAGGGGGCACGGACCCTCTCACGCCTGCGTGTGACGCACGCACTCGGTGACGACGTCCCGCAGGCTGCCCGTGCGCTCCAGCAGCTCGCGCTGCACCCGCGCCCCGTTGCCGTCGCGCAGCAGCCCGGCGCACGCGTCGCGGGCCCGCTCCAGGTCACCGGTGCCGTCCAGGGCCTCCTCGACGTGCTCCAGCAGGGCCCGGACGACGGACGCGGCGGGCATCCGCCGCATGGTCGCGGGATGCAGCAGCTCACCCGTCAGCCCCGCCCGGGCCGCCTGCCAGTCGGCCAGCCGCAGCAGACTGACGCCCGGATCCAGCGGCTCCCGCCCGGCCCGCCACTCGCGCGCGGCGGTCTCCACCAGGCCCCGCACGAGGGTCGCGATCAGCACGGCCGTGTCGGCGTGCAGGCAGACGTCCGAGACCCGCAGCTCCACCGTCGGGTAGCGCTGCGACAGCCGGGCGCCGAAGTAGATCATCCCGTCGTCGAGGATGGCGCCGGTGGCCACCATGTCCGCGATCAGCCGGTGGTACCGCTCGGCCGAACCGAAGATCTCCGTCGGGCCCGCCGACGGCCAGCGCAGCCACACCCGGCTGCGGTAGCTGCTGTACCCCGTGTCCTTGCCCTGCCAGAACGGCGAGTTGGCGCTGAGCGCCGTCAGCACCGGCAGCCACGGCCGCAGCCGGTCGATGACGGCGACGCCCTCCTCGTCGGACTCCACCGACACGTGCACATGGCAGCCCATGACGAGCTGCTCCCGGGTGGCGATGCCGTACTGGTCCGCCATCCACTGGTAGCGCCGGTTCAGGCCGATGGCCGGGCTGACCGGCAGCGGCGAGGTGGCCAGCGCCGCGACCGTGCAGCCGATGTCCCCGGCGTGCCGGGCGGCCTCCTTGCGGCAGCGGACGATCTCCGCCCGCAGGCTCTCCATCGACGACTGCGGATGCGTGGCGAACTCCAGCATCTGCTCGTGGAGTTCCTTCTCGAAGACATCCTGATCGGCGTCGTCCTGCGCGACCCGGGCGAGCACCGCTGCGGACTGCGCCCGCGGTTCCCCGGTCTCCGGATCGACCAGGAGGAGCTCCTCCTCCACTCCGACGGTGCGCACCTGATGCCCGCCCTTCCCTGACCCTGAAGCGTCGACCACCGGGGGTTCCCGGGGGTACGACCCCCAGTGCCCCTCACGGGCGGGTCGGACACCTGGTGCGGCCGGACTTCACACCGCGAACGGCGCCAGCCACACCGTGGCCAGCGGAGGCAGCGTGAGCCGCAGCCGGCCGTCCTCCGCCTTGACCGGGTCCGGGTTGGTCACGCCGCTGCCGCCGTAGCGCGGGTCGTCGGTGTTGAGGATCTCCCGCCAGGCGGCCCCGTCGTCCGGGACCGGGAGCCCGTAGTCCTGCCGGACGACGGGGGAGAAGTTCGACACCGCCAGCAGCGCCCGGCCCTCGGCGTCGTACCGCAGGAAGGCGAAGACGTTGTCGTCGGCCGAGTCCACCGCCACCCACCGGAACCCCTCCGGCCTGGTGTCGCACTGCCACAGCGCCGGCGTCGCCAGGTACGCCGTGTTCAGGTCGCGCACCAGGTCGCGCACGCCCCGGTGGTCGCCGGCCGAGTGGTAGCCCTCGTCGAGCAGCCACCACTCCGGGCCCTGCTCCACGGACCACTCCGCTCCCTGCGCGAACTCCTGCCCCATGAACAGCAGCTGCTTGCCGGGGTGGCTCCACATGTAGCCGAGGTAGGCGCGCAGGTTCGCCCGCCGCTGCCACCAGTCGCCGGGCATCTTCGTCACCAGGGACTGCTTGCCGTGCACGACCTCGTCGTGGGAGATCGGCAGGACGTAGTTCTCGCTGTAGGCGTACACCATCGAGAACGTCATCTCGTGGTGGTGGTACTTGCGGTGCACCGGCTCGTGCGCGATGTACTCGAGCGAATCGTGCATCCAGCCCATGTTCCACTTCAGCCCGAAGCCGAGCCCGCCGGTGTCGGTGGGCCGGGTCACCCCGCCCCACGCCGTGGACTCCTCCGCGATCGTGACCACGCCGGGGGCGCGCCGGTACACGGTCGCGTTCATCTCCTGCAGGAACGTCATCGCCGCCAGGTCCTCCCGGCCGCCGTAGGCGTTGGGCTCCCACTGGCCGTCCTCGCGCGAGTAGTCCAGGTACAGCATCGAGGCGACCGCGTCCACGCGCAGCCCGTCGATGTGGAACTCCTCGCACCAGTACACGGCGTTCGCGACCAGGAAGTTGCGCACCTCGGTGCGGCCGAAGTCGAACTCGTAGGTGCCCCAGTCCGGGTGCTCCGCGCGCCGGTCGTCCCCGGGCTCGTACAGCGGCTCGCCGTCGAACCGGGCCAGCGCCCAGTCGTCCTTCGGGAAGTGCGCCGGCACCCAGTCCATGATCACGCCGAGGCCCGCCCGGTGGCAGGCGTCGACGAAGTACCGGAAGTCGTCGGGGGTGCCCAGCCGGGCCGTCGGCGCGTAGAAGCCGGTCACCTGGTAGCCCCAGGACCCGTGGAAGGGGTGCTCGGCGACCGGCATCAGCTCCACGTGCGTGAAGCCGAGGTCCTTGACGTACCGCGGCAGCTCCTCGGCGAGCTGCCGGTAGTCCAGGCCCGGGCGCCACGACGCCAGGTGCACCTCGTACACCGACATCGGCGCCTCGTGCACCGGCGTGTCGGCGCGGTGCGCCATCCACTCGGCGTCGCCCCACTCGTAGTGCGAGGCCGTCACGATCGACGCCGTGTTGGGCGGCTCCTCCGTGCGGCGGGCCATCGGGTCGGCCTTCAGGAACCGGTGGCCGTACCGGGAGTGGATCTCGAACTTGTACGCCGTCCCCTCGCCGACGTCCGGCAGGAACAGCTCCCACACCCCGGACGCGCCCAGCGACCGCATCGGGAACTGCGTCCCGTCCCAGTACGTGAAGTCCGTGGCGACGCGCACGCCCTGTGCGTTCGGCGCCCACACCGTGAACCGGGTGCCGGCCACGCCCTCGTGGGTCATCGGCTGCGCGCCGAGCGCCTGCCACAGCTGCTCGTGCCGGCCCTCGCGGATCAGGTGCAGGTCGAGCTCGCCGAGCGCGGGCAGGAAGCGGTACGGGTCGTGCGTCTGCTGTTCCCCGCCCTCGTACGCCACGTGCAGCGTGTACGCGGGGATCGCGTCCAGCGGCAGCACGCCCGAGAAGAGGCCGTCGCCCTCCGAGACGAGTGCCGTGCGCCTGCCGTCGATCACCACGCTCACCGAGCGGGCGAAGGGGCGCAGCGCCCGGAACACCACCCCGCCGGGCACCGGGTGGGCCCCCAGCAGCGCGTGCGGATCGTGGTGGGCACCCGCCAGCAGCCGCCCCCGGTCCTGCGGACTCAGGGCGGGCGCGGCAGCGGTCGTGACGGGGCCGGACGGCTCCGGGATTGAGGTGTCTCGCAGGGCCACGGCTCAGTCTCCTCTCACAGCGAGGCGCTCGATCGCCGCCATCGGTACAGGCAGCCAGTCGGGGCGGTGCCGTGCCTCGTACAGCACCTCGTACACGGCCCGGTCCGTCTCGTAGGCCCGGAGCAGTCCGTGCTTCTTGCGGGGGTCCCAGCCGGCGCGTGCGGCGTAGCCCGCGCAGTACGCCTCACGGCAGCGGCGGGCCCACTCCGGGCGCCAGGGGCGGCGCTGCCGGGCGGCGTAGTCGAAGGAGCGCAGCATCCCGGCGATGTCCCGCACCGGCGAGTGGGCGCTGCGCCGTTCGGACAGCGGCCGGGACGGCTCGCCCTCGAAGTCGATCACGAACCACTCGCGTCCGGCCCGCAGCACCTGGCCGAGGTGCAGGTCGCCGTGGATGCGCTGGGCGGGCGGCCCGGCGTCGCAGGTGGTCAGCGCGGCGAACGCGGTCCGCAGGCCCGGCACGAACGGCCGCAGCGCGGGCACGCAGTGCGCGGCGGCGTCCAGCCGCTCGGTCATCGCCGCCGCCGTGCTCCCGTTCTCGCCGGGCTCGCCCACCGGGAACGCCGAGGCCAGCGCGAGGTGCACCTCCGCCGTCGCGGCGCCCAGCGCCCGGGCCTGGACGGTGAAGTCGTCTCCGGCGGCCAGGGCGTGCAGCGCCAGCGTCCAGCCGTCGGAGGCGTCCCGCAGGTACGGCTGGAGCACGCCGAGGGTGGCCGTGAACGGATGCTTCGTCTGGAACCAGGCCACGGGCGCCGGGACCCGGTGGCAGCCCTGGCAGGCCAGCGCCCCGGGCACCTCCAGGTCCGGGTTGACGCCCGGCTGGATGCGCCGGAAGACCTTCAGGATGTACTCGTCGCCGTACACCAGCGAGGAGTTGGACTGCTCGGCGTCCAGCAGCCGCGGCACCAGCCCGGCGGGCACCCGCTGGTCCGGGTCGCAGTCGAAGCGCAGCGGCCCCGCGGTACCGGGCCGGCGCAGCCGGTCCAGGAGCAGCTGGGCCGAACGGGGGTCGTGCAGCGCGTCGTAGACCGTCAGACCGGCCAGCGGCCCGTCCTGCACCCGCCCGATCAGCGCCCGTCCGAGCCGCGGCGCCGGGTGCTCCCGTACGCGGAGCAGCAACTGGTAGCAGTCGCCCGCCGGGGGAGCGCCGCCGGGCGAGGGCACACCCGTGTGACCGGCGTGACCGGCGTGGACCAGCAGGTGCAGACAGCCCGGGAAGAGCTCGGTCATCGACAGCAGGCCGAGGTCGGTGACGGGCCGGTCCTTGCCCGCGAACCAGCGCTGCCCGGGCAGCCAGTCGCGCAGCAGCCCGCCGAGCGACTCCATGGGCTCGGCCAGGCACGTGAGACCCGGGCGGAGGGATGCGGTCTTCGGCATGGTCACGCCTCCTTTCGTCGGCGCATGCTCACAGTCGCCGGCCGATGCGGGATGCGACTCGAGTGAGCCGGAACCAGTAGAAGCCGTGGCCCCCGAGGGTCAGCAGATAGGGCAGTTCACCGATCGCCGGGAAGCGGACCCCGCCGAACAGCTCCACGGGGACGCGCCCGGCGAACTCCCGCAGGTCGAGTTCGGTGGGCTGGGCGAACCGCGCGAAGTTGTTCACGCACAGCACCAGGTCGTCCTCGTACTCCCGCAGGAACGCCAGCACCGCGGGGTTGGAGGAGGGCAGTTCGGTGTACGAGCCGAGGCCGAACGCGGGGTTCTGCTTGCGGATCTCGATCATGCGGCGGGTCCAGTGCAGCAGCGACGAGGGCGACGACATCGAGGCCTCGACGTTGGTGACCTGGTGGCCGTAGACCGGGTCCATGATCGCCGGCAGGAAGAGGCGGCCCGGGTCGCAGGTGGAGAACCCGGCGTTGCGGTCCGGCGTCCACTGCATCGGGGTCCGGACCGCGTCGCGGTCGCCGAGCCAGATGTTGTCGCCCATGCCGATCTCGTCGCCGTAGTAGAGGATCGGCGAGCCGGGCAGGGCCAGCAGCAGCGCGGTGAACAGCTCGATGGTGTGCCGGTCGTTGTCCAGCAGGGGAGCCAGCCGCCTGCGGATGCCGATGTTGGCGCGCATCCGGGGGTCCTTGGCGTACTCCGCCCACATGTAGTCGCGCTCTTCGTCGGTGACCATCTCAAGCGTCAGCTCGTCGTGGTTGCGCAGGAACATGCCCCACTGGCAGCCCGAGGGGATGGCGGGCGTCTTGGCGAGGATTTCCGAGACCGGGTAGCGCGACTCGCGGCGCACCGCCATGAAGATGCGCGGCATCACCGGGAAGTGGAACGCCATGTGGCACTCGTCGCCGCCGGTGGCGTAGTCGCCGAAGTAGTCGACGACGTCCTCGGGCCACTGGTTGGCCTCGGCGAGCAGCACGGTGTCCGGGTACTGGGCGTCGATCTCGCGGCGGACCCGCTTGAGGAAGGCGTGCGTGGCGGGCAGGTTCTCGCAGTTGGTGCCCTCGGCGGCGTAGAGGTAGGGCACCGCGTCCAGCCGGAAGCCGTCGATGCCCAGGTCGAGCCAGAACTTCAGCGCGGCCAGGATCTCCTCCTGGACGCGCGGGTTCTCGTAGTTGAGGTCGGGCTGGTGCGAGAAGAAGCGGTGGAAGTAGTACTGGCCGCGCACCGGGTCGTACGTCCAGTTCGACGTCTCGGTGTCGACGAAGATGATCCGCGCCTCGGAGTAGCCCTTGTCGTCGTCGGCCCACACGTAGTAGTCGCCGTAGGGGCCGTCGGGATCCTTGCGCGACTCCTGGAACCACGGGTGCTGGTCGCTGGTGTGGTTCATGACGAAGTCGATGATCACGCGCATGCCCCGCTGGTGGGCGGCGTCGGCGAACTCCACGAAGTCGGCCAGGTCGCCGAACTCCGGCAGCACGGCCGTGTAGTCGGCGACGTCGTAACCGCCGTCGCGCAGCGGTGACTTGAAGAACGGCGGCAGCCACAGGCAGTCGACGCCGAGCCACTGCAGGTAGTCGAGTTTGGCGGTCAGGCCCTTCAGATCGCCGACGCCGTCCCCGTTGCTGTCCTGGAACGAGCGGACGAGCACTTCGTAGAAGACGGCGCGTTTGAACCAGTCGGGGTCGCGGTCCCTGGCGGGGGTGTCCTCGAAGGTGTCCAGTACGGGCTCGTTCACGGTCATGGCGTTCCTGCCCCTCCGTTCCCTTGAGCGGGGGGCGGCGAGTGGACGTGGAAGACGTGCGCGGGAGCCCGCCCCGGCTCCAGACGCACGTAGTTGCTCCGGCCCCAGTGGTAGGTCTCGCCGGTGAGCTCGTCGCGCACCGGCACCGACTCGTGCCAGTCCAGGCCGAGTTGCGGCATGTCCAACGAGACCGTGGCCTCCTGGGCGTGGTGCGGGTCGAGGTTGGCGACCACGAGGACGACGTCGGAGCCGGTGCGCTTGCTGTACGCGATGAGTGCGTCGTTGTCGGTGTGGTGGAAGCGCAGGTTCCGGAGCCGGTGCAGCGCGGGGTGGGCGCGGCGGAGGGTGTTGAGCCTGGTGAGCAGGGGGGCGATCGTGCGGCCCTCGCGTTCGGCCGCCTCCCAGTCGCGGGGCCTGAGCTGGTACTTCTCGGAGTCGAGGTATTCCTCGCTGCCTTCGCGGAGCGGGGTGTTCTCGCACAGTTCGTAGCCGGAGTAGATGCC
>NZ_JBEXOM010000012.1:0-225476 GCF_040611555.1 Streptomyces sp. NPDC006624
AACTCACGCGCCAGCCGGTTCGCCCGCGCGTTCAACTCCCCGTACGACCACACCACATCACCGCAGACCACCGCCCGCGCACCCGGAGCCGCCGCCACCCGCCGCTCCACCAACTCCACCAGGGTGGCGGCCGGCCACTGGGCCCGGGTGTCGTTCACCTCCGTCACCAGCCGCCCGTACTCACCGGGCACCAGCACGTCCACAGCGCCCACCGGCACGGCGGGGTCGGTGACGACGGTGCGCAGGACGCGCACGAACCGGTCGGCGAATCCCGCCGCGGTGTCGGGGTCGAAGAGTTCCGTCGCGTATTCGAGCGTGCCGGTCAGGCCCTCTCCGGAGGGCTCCAGACCGAAGGCGAATTCGAGGTCGAACTTGGCCGTGTGGGTGGACACCGGCTCCATGACGGCGGTCAGGCCCGGCAGGTCGAGGCCGACCAGCGCGGTGTCCTGCCAGGCGAACATCACCTGGAACAGCGGGTGGTAGGCGCTGGAGCGCTCGGGGTTGAGGAGTTCCACGAGCCGCTCGAAGGGGGCGTCCTGGTTGTCGTAGGCCGCCAGGGCCTTGCCCCGCACCCGCTCCAGCACCTCGGAGAACGTCGGGTTGCCCGACAGGTCCACCCGCAGCACCCAGGTGTTCACGAAGAACCCCACCAGATCGCCCAGGGCCTCGTCACCCCGCCCCGCGATGGGCGCGCCGATCGACACGTCCTCGCCACCGCCCAGCCGGCCCAGCAGCACCGACAGGGCCGCCTGGAGCACCATCGGCGCGGAGGCGCCGCAGGACCGGGCGAGGTCCTGGACCGCCGCCCAGGTCCCGGGGTCGACGGAGAAGCTCACGACGCCGCCCTCGTGGCCGGGCACGGGCGGCCGGGGGCGGTCGGCGGGCAGCCGGATCTGCTGCGGCGCCCCGGCCAGTTCGCTCTGCCAGTAGGCGAGTTGGGCGCTCAGCTCGCTCTCGGGGTCGGACTCTTCGCCCAGTGCTTCGCGCTGCCACAGGGTGTAATCGGCGTACTGGACCGGCAGTTCCTCCCAGTCCGGGGCACCGCCGCCCAGGCGGGCGGTGTACGCCGCCGACAGGTCGCGGGCCAGCGGAGCCATCGACTCCCCGTCGAAGGCGATGTGGTGCATGACCAGGACGAGGGCGTGCTCCCACTCCCCGAGGCGCAGGAGCGAGGCACGGAAGGGGATCTCGCGGGAGAGGTCGAAGGCATGGCGGGCGGCCTCGGTGACGGCGGCCTCCTCGTCCTCGGCAGCCACCTCACGCACCGGCAGGTCCGGCGCCGCCTCGCCGGCCGGGACGACGCGCTGGAACGGCACACCGCCCTCGTCCTCGTCGAACACCGTCCGCAGGCTCTCGTGCCGCTCCACCACATCCCGCACCGCGGCGGTGAGCGCGTCCACGTCCAGCTCGCCCGAAAGCCGCACGACCACCGGGAGGTTGTACGTGGCCGAGGGCCCCTCGAAGCGGTGCAGGAACCACAACCGGCGCTGCGCGAAGGACAACTGGATCATTTCGCCTCTACTTCCTTGGTCATCGTTTCGCGGACGCGGTCGGCCGGCACGGGTCAACGGGCCGGCTCATCGGTGGCCCTGCGGATATCGCGGGTTCGGCAATCCGGGCAGCGGGAAAGCACGCTGGCTCAGGAATCAGAGAATTTCCTTCGGGTGCGCTCGCCCGGCATTCTTTTCGGACCGCGCACGCCCTGAGAGCTTCCGATGTCCCGGCGGCCGGGTCAAGCGCCTTTGGCCCGGGGCATCACCCTCGGTGCCGACGGCGTCCCGTCGACGGGACAGCATGTGCGCCGTCGGCCGGACACGGGTGCGCTCCGGGCCAGTACGCTGCGTGGACGCGGGGTGGCGCCGGAAACACCGCCGCAATCATGAGGCCGGAGCCTAACCGGCGCGCCTGTCGTGCGAATGCGCCCGCCGTATTGCGGGGCCGGTTTTCGATGCCCCCGCTCTCTGCGCGTCCCTTCGGCGCGCGACGCGAGCTCCGGAATTCCACGCACATTCACATTGCAGTGACGCACGTGTTGACGCAGACCTTGACCCAGACACAGAGGTGCAGGAGATGGCCCGTCAGTCGAATACCACAGCAGTGGCAACAGCGCACTCGATGTCCGACGCCGGAACCGATGAAAGGGGTATAGCCGACCTTCCGCCCGCGGTGACGGGCGCGCAGAGTGCCGCGCTGAGCAGCGGCATGGACGTCCTGCACCGTACCGACCCGGAGCTGGCCGAGATGCTCGACACCGAGGTCCACCAACAGCGGACGACGCTGGCGATGGTGGCCTCGGCGAGCATCGCCGATCCCTCCGTGCTGGCGGCCGGTGGGGCGGCGCTGTCCAACGTGACGGCAGAGGGCTACCCAGGTGCCCGGTACCATCCGGGTGCGGCGCAGTTCGACCGGGTCGAGCGCCTGGCGGTGGCGCGGGCCAAGCACCTCTTCGGCGCCGAGTACGCCAACGTGCAGCCGCACTCCTGCTCGTCCGCCAATCTGGCGGTCCTGGCCGCGCTGCTGCCACCGGGCGGCACTCTCCTCGGCCTCGACCTGGACTCCGGTGGTCACCTCACGCACGGTTCGCCGGCGTCGGTGACGGGACGTCACTACCGCGCGGTGCACTACGGCCTGAACGACAGCGGCCGGATCGACTTCGAGCAGGTGGAGGAACTGGCGGCGGAGCACCGGCCCCGCGTGCTGATCGCCGGGGCGAGCGCGTATCCGCGCACGCTGGACTTCCCCCGGTTCCGGCAGATCGCCGACTCCGTGGGAGCGTACCTGCTGGCGGACATCTCCCACATCGCCGGCCTGGTCGCCGCGGGCGAGCATCCGAGCCCGATCAACGTCGCCCATGTGACGACGATGAGCACCTACAAGCAGCTGGGCGGTCCTCGCGGCGGTCTGATCCTCAGCGGGCAGGAGCACCGCGCCCCCGGCCCCGACGGAGCCACGCCTCTGTACCGGCTGCTCCAACGGGCGGTCTTCCCGCAGACGCAGGGGACGCCGAGCCCGGGGCTGATCGCGGCCAAGGCGCGGGCCCTCGCCCTGGCCTCGGGGCTGGACTTCCTGCGCACGGCCCAGCTGATCGTGGACGACGCACGGCGGCTGGCCGCCGAGCTGGAGGAGCTCGGCCACCGCGTGCTGACCGGAGGCACCGACAACCACATGGTCCTCATCGACGTCCGTCACCACGGGCTCAGCGGGGTGGTGGCCGAGCGCGCCCTGGAGCGGTGCGGCATCCTGGCCAACCGCAACAGGATCCCCGGCGACACGAAGCCGCCGCTGGTCACCAGCGGTCTGCGGCTGGGCACCAACATCCTCGCGCAGCGCGGCATGGGTCCCGAGGAGATGCGGGAGTGCGCGCGGCTGCTGCACGCGGTGCTGACCGCGACGACGGCGATGAGCGACACCGAGTACCGGCTCGACCAGCGCACAGCGGCCGAGCTGCGTGCCGAGGTCGAAGCGCTGTGTGCCCGCCATCCGCTCCCGGCCGACACCGGCCCGCTCGCCGTGGCTCCCCGCGCCACGGCTGCGCACGCCGCGGAGGCACTCGCCGCGGGGGCCGAGCAGTGAGCGGGCCTGCGCCGGCCGGGAGCGCGACCGCGGCGCTGCCGCCCGTGCTGATGCCCGCCGACCGGCCGCGCCACCCCGCAGCGGTGCCCGCCTGTTCGGCCGTGGTGCACGGCGAACTCGGTCCTGCCACCAAGGAACTGGGCGACGACGCGCCGCATCTGCTGCTGGCGGGATGGGCCACCCTGCTGCACCGCTGCACGGGCCTGCCGCGGATCGGCCTGCTCAGGACGGACGGCACGGGTCGCACCGAGCGGATCGGAGTGACCGTAGATCCCGACGCGCCCCTGCGCGCGCAGGCCGTCACGGCGGTGGGCGCGACGGACGCGGGCGCGGTGACGGTGGGAATCCGTTTCGCGGGTGCGGCCGGCGCCACCGCCGGATCCCCGGGGTGCGAACTGGAGCTGGTCGTCGGGGAGGAGCGGGACGGCTCCCTGACCGCCGCCCTGCGCCACGACCCGCGCCTGTTCGACGAGGGCACCGCCGCGCGCTGGCTCGACCACCTGCGGACGCTGGTCTCGGACGCGCTGACGAACCCCGACCGCCCGGTCTCCCGGCTGCGCCTGCTGACCGAGGCGCAGGTGCGGCGCACCCTCGTCGAATGGAACAGGACCGAGGCGGAGCTGCCACACGACGTCTGCCTGCACGAGGCGTTCGAGGCACACGCGCGGCGCGCGCCGGACGCCGTCGCGATCGTGCACGGCGGTGAGCGGTGGACCTACCGGCGTGTCGACGAGGACGCCAACCGCTTGGCGCACAGGCTGCGTTCGCTCGGGGTGGGCCCGGACGTCCGGGTCGGGCTGTGCCTGGACCGCTCGCCGGGACTGCTGACGGCGCTGCTCGGCGTGCTCAAGGCCGGCGGGGCCTACGTCCCGCTCGACCCGGCCTACCCCGGTGCCCGGATCGAGACCATGATCGCGGGGACGTCCTGTGCGGTGATGATCAGCCGCGGTGACCTCGCCGGCAATCTGCCCGGCGCGAGCGCGGGCACCCCGCTGGTGCTGCTCGACCGGGACGCCGAGGCACTGGCGGCACTCAGCCCTGCACCCCTTGCCCGCACGGCGGGGCCGGAGAACCTCTGCTACATCATTCACACCTCGGGCTCGACCGGCACGCCGAAACCCATCGCGCTGCGCCACCGCGGAGTGATGAACAACATCGCGGACCTCAACTCCCGGTTCGAAGTGGGCCCGGCGGACTCGGTGCTCGCGCTGTCCTCCCCGAGCTTCGACATGTCCGTGTACGAGTTCCTCGGTCTCACCGCCGCGGGCGGCACCGTCGTCCTCCCGGACCGGGACCGCGTGCAGGACCCGGCACACTGGGCGAGGCTCATCGTGTCGGAGCGCGTCACGGTGTGGAACTCGGCCCCGGCCCTGCTCGGGCTGCTCGCCGACCACCTGGAGCAGACCGGTACCGGCCCGCTGCCGTCGCTGCGGCTGGCCCTGCTCGGCGGCGACTGGGTGCCGGTCCCGCTGCCCGACCGCGTCCGGGCCCACGCACCCGGCCTGCGCTTCGTGGTGATGGGCGGCGCCACCGAGGCCTCCATCCACTCCACGCTCTACGAGGTGGAGCGGGTCGACCCGGAGTGGAACAGCATCCCGTACGGCCGCCCCATGGCCAACCAGCGCACGTACATCCTCGACGAGCGGCTCCAGCCGGTCCCTGAGGGAGTGCCGGGCGAGCTGTTTCTGGCGGGCATCGGACTCGCCCGCGGCTATCTCGACCAGCCCGAGCGCACCGCCGAGCGGTTCGTCGACTGGTCCTGGGACGACGTCGTGCACGAACGCCTGTACCGTACGGGCGATCTGGCCCGGTTCGGCGCCGACGGGATGATCGAGCTGCTCGGGCGCACCGACTTCCAGGTGAAGATCAACGGGCTGCGGGTTGAGCTGGGCGAGATCGAGGCGCTGCTGCGCTCGGCGCCCGGGGTGCGGCAGACGGCGGTGGCCGCGCGCGACGGGCGGCTCGTGGGCTACGTCGTCCCGGAGGATCCCGACACGGCCGGCGAGGACCGGGAGGAGGAGCTGCGCGCCCTGGTGGCGGCCCGGTTGCCGGAGTACATGGTGCCGCACGCGATCGTGACGCTGGAGGCGCTGCCGCTGACCCCGAACGGCAAGCTCGACCGCAAGGGCCTGCCCGCGCCGCAGCGCGCCGGTGCCGCCTACCGGGCGCCCGGAACCGCCGCGGAGGAGGCGCTTGCGGCGATCTTCGCGGACGTCCTGGGCCTTGACCGGGTAGGGCTGGACGACGACTTCCTCGCGCTCGGCGGCGACAGCATCGGTGCCATCCGGGTGGTCACCCGGGCCGGCGCCGGCGGGCTTGGCCTGACTGCCCGTCAGGTCTTGGAGCGGCGCACGGTGGCCGCGCTCGCCGAGGTGGCGACCGCGGTCGCCGAGTCCGGGGGCGACGGCGGTGCCGCGCCGCGGGAACCGCTGTTCGCCGCCGACGCCCGGGACGTCGAGGAGTGGCGACGCGCCCGTCCAGGGCTCGCCGGGGTCTGGCCGCTGACGCCGATGCAGTCGGGGATGCTGTTCGACTCGATGCTCCGGGAGACCGGCGAGGACCCCTATCACCTCCAGACGCTGTACCGACTGTCGGGGCGGATCGACGCCGAGGCACTGCGGGCCGGTGCCCAGGCTCTGCTCGACCGGCACGCGAGCCTGCGCGCCGCGTTCGTGCGGGACACGGCCGACCGCCAGGTGTCGCTCGTGTTCGACGGGCTGGAGTTGCCGTGGCGCGTCGTGGACTGCGGCGAACTGGACGAGACGGGCCGTGAGGAGGCGCTGCGACGGTTCCTGGCCGAGGACCGGGTTGAGCGCTTCGACCTGACCACGCCGCCTTTGGTGCGCATGGCGCTGCTGCGCTTCGGAACGGGACCGGCGGTGCTGGTCCTGAGCGCACACCACGCGCTGTTCGACGGCTGGTCGGAGCAGGTGCTGGCCGGTGATCTCGTTCGGCTGTGCGCCGCGCGCGGCGACGGCACCGCTCTCCCGGCGCCGCGCGGCTTCGAGGACTTCCTGGACTGGCTGTCCCGGCGGGACCAGGAGGCCGCCGCCCGTGCGTGGCGGGAGGAACTCGCGGGCGTGGAGGCGCCGACGCTGCTGGCGCCCGCGGTCCGGCCGGATGCCCCGGCCGGCGGCACCGGCGAGGTCGTCCTGCCGCTGGAGACGGGCCGGTCGGGGGGTGTGACGCAGGCCGTCGCCCGTCTGGGCGTGACGACGAACACGCTGGTGCAGGGCGCGTGGGCGGTGCTGCTGTCCGCGCTGACCGGGCGGACGGACGTCGTGTTCGGCGCCACGGTGTCCGGCCGGCCCGGCTCGCTGGCCGGCGTGGAGTCGATGGTCGGCCTGTTCATCAACACCGTCCCGGTGCGCGTGCGATGCGAGCCGGGGCAGCCGGTGGCGCGGCTGCTGGCCGAGCTGCACGGGCGGCAGACCTCGCTGCTCGACCACCACCACCGCGGGCTCACCGACGTCCACCGGGACGCGGGGCTCGGGGCGCTCTTCGACACGCTGGTGGTCTTCCAGTCGTATCCGGCCGACCGGCCGGGCGCCGAGGCCGTCGCCGCTGCCGGGTTCGAGGTCACCGGTGTCGACTCCGTGGGCGGCGTCAGCTACCCGCTGGCACTGTTCGTGGAGCCGGACCGGCTGGTGGTGCAGTACCACCCCGACCGGTTCGACCGGCGGTTCGCCGAGCTGATCGCCGATCGTTTCCGCGCCGTCCTCGACCAGATGGCGGCCGAGCCGGACCGCCCCGTGGGGATGGTGGACGTCGTGCTGAGCGCCCCCGACCTGCTCAAGTACGTCAGGGACGATGGGCCGCAGCCGACGTCCCCGCCGCCTTCACCGGACAGGGACGTCGAAGCGGCCGCCGACGGCCGGGAAGCCGAGGTGAGCCCTCGGGAAGCAGCGATGTGCGAGCTGTTCGCCGAGGTTCTGGGCATCGAGCGGGTGGGCGTCCACGACCGCTTCTTCGACATCGGCGTCAATTCGCTGATGGCCGGCCGCCTGGTCAGCCGGATGCGCAGGACGCTCGGCCTGACGGTCTCCATCCGGACGGTCTTCGAGCATCCGACCATCGCGCAGCTGGCCCGGCAGGTGGGCACGGGGACCACTCGCTCGCGCCCCGGCCTCCGCCGCATGACCCGCTAGATCCCGGTTCCACGCCCGCCGTCTCCAAAGGCGGGCGACGAGGTGGCCGACAGCGACGTCCGCTGTCGGCCACTCGCGCGTGCTCCGCCACTTGCCGGCCGCGCTTCGCTGCCGGGCCCGACGCTCGTGAGGCCGAACGACGGCGCCTGCAGAAGCTCTTCGAGGGCTGCGCGCTCCGGGAAGATCCTGTTTGGCCGTATCTCGCCGCTCGGTCCCGTCGCTCGCGTTGAACCTGCCCGATCACCAGGAAGGGGGTCGGTGGCGTCGTTGTTCCGCATGGCCCGGCGTGACCGGATTGAAGCGCCGTCACCCGCAGTTTCCAAACCCGTACAGTATGCACTCCCCCGATGGCGCTAATCTGGCACCACATGGCGTCACCCGCCCCCGGCGGGGCGTCACCAGCAATCAGGCGCGGGCGCGTGTCCGGCGCGCTCCACACGGCTAACGCGAGGTGTCCAACGTGGTGAGGCTGGGTCAGAATCGGCTGGGCCGTCCGGCGGTGCACATGCGCGCCCCGGTTGCGCGGGCTCCGGGGGTGCAGCCGCGCACACGCCACGCAGCAGGGACCTGTGTCGTTCCGGCCAACGGCTCAGACCCGGCGGCCGCAGACCTCCCGGAGGCGGCCCGCGATGCCGACGTTCGACACACCCGCGCCTGTCCGGGTGGTGCTCAGCCTGGTGTTCGGAGAGGTGCGGATCGTCGCGAGCGAACGCGCCGACACGACGGTCGAGGCCTACCCCCGGGACGCCGGGGACCAGGTGGACGTATGGACGGCCGAGCAGCTCCGCATCAATTACGCCGACGGCCGGCTGCTGGTGAACGTGCCGGAGACCGACGGCAACCGCGGCGCGGTCGTCGTGGTGATCGCCGTGCCGACCGGATCGAGTCTGCACGGACGGGCCATGGCCGCGGACTTCCTCGGGGTGGGGCAGCTGGGTGAGTGCAGGCTCTCCACAGGCCTGGGCCACATCAGTCTCGACCGCACGGGCAGTCTCCAACTGACAGCCGCTCTGGGTGACATCACGGTGGACAGCGCCGCCGGCTCCGTCGAGGCTACCGCCGAGCGCGGCGACGTGCGCCTGGGACATGTGGAGGGCAGGGCCACGGTCAGCTCCAGCAGCGAGGGCGACGCCGTCGTGGGCGAGGTGCACGGAGTGGCACGCCTGCACGCCGAGAGGGGCGACATCAAGATCCGGTGGGCGCACGCCGGAGTGGAGGCCCGGACGTCCCAGGGCGACGTCGACATCGGCAAGGTGGTGCGCGGTTCCGTGGTCGCCGACACCACCTTCGGCAACATCCGTATCGGTGTGGCGGAGACCAGCGGCGCCCGCCTGGTCCTCGACTCCACCGCGGGCACCGTCTACACGTCTCTCTCCCTGCTGAGCACCGACGAGTCGGTCGACGAGGTCGTGCATGTGCACGCCCGGACCGTCATCGGCGACATCATGGTGGAACGCTGCGGCGCGCAATGACCAGGCACAGGTCTGCGGCCCGCGCCCTATTCACCGACCGCCGCGCAGTTACGTAAAGCTGCGGCGGACCTGCTGTCCTGCCGACAGGACAGCAGGTCCGCCGCCGGCGAATGGCGAGTCGCGGACGCCCGAGAAAACGAGAGGGCCTTGAAAGGCCAATCGAGCGCCACTACGTTGACTCCTTGCCGAGTCCGGGAAATCTCATCGTGCCACTCCCGGAATTCCCGGCCCACATCCTCTTCGGCTACCGTCATGGCCCGTAGAAGATTCTTGCAGCAGCCCTGTCACAGCCACGCCAACGGGAGAATTTTCCATGGGTACTTCCGACAACGAGATCTACGACGTGGTTGGCGTCGGGTTCGGTCCGTCCAACCTGTCACTCGCCGTCGCACTGGAAGAACACCGGGCCAGTACCGCCGAGAAGCCACTGAGCGCCCTTTTCTTCGAACGGCAGCCCTCGTTCGGCTGGCACCGCAACATGCTGCTGCCCCAGACGACGATGCAGATTTCCTTCCTGAAGGACCTGGCCACTTTCCGAAATCCGGCGTCCCGGTACAGCTTCGTGTCGTATCTGCATGCCGCAGGGCGACTGACACAGTTCATCAACAACCAGGATTTCTTCCCGTCCCGCCATGAATTCCACCAGTACCTGGAGTGGGTCGAGTCGAGTTTCACCCACCAGGTTTCCTACGACTCCGAGGTCACCGCCGTACGGCTTCCCGAGAACGCCGGCGCCGAGGCGGACCACGTCCAGGTGGAGATCCGTGGCACCGACGGAAGACGGCCCCGCCTGGTCAACGCCCGCAACCTGGTCATCTCCACGGGGCTCGTACCGCGCATGCCGGACGGAGTGCGGCAGGACGAGCGGGTGTGGCACAGCTCGGCGTTCCTGGAGCGGTTCCGCGGCATGAACCCGAACGACCTGAAGAACGTGGCGGTGGTGGGCGCCGGCCAGAGCGCCGCCGAGATCACCCGGTTCTTCCACGACGCTCTCCCGCACGCCCAGGTGACCGCCATCATCCCGTCCTACGGCTACTCCGTCGCCGACGACACCCCCTTCGCCAACCAGGTCTTCGACCCGGGCGCGGTGGACGACTACTACTTCGGCACGAGCCACACCCGTGAGGCCTTCTGGCGCTACCACCGCAACACCAACTACTCGGTGGTCGACGACGACCTGATCCGGGAGCTGCACCGGCGCGCCTACGAGGAGGACGTGAGCAAGACCAAGCGTCTTCGCTTCATGAACCTCACGCGGGTGACGGCCGTCAAGCGGGCCGGCACCGAGACCCGGGTCACGGTGAGGTCGCTGGTCGAGGGCGAGCCCCGGGAACTGGAGACCGACGTCCTGGTCTTCGCCACCGGATACGACTCCATGGAGCCGGGTGTCCTTCTGACCTCGCTGGACGGGCACTTCCTGCGCGACGACGCCGGGCGCTACCGGGTCGAGCGCAACTACCGGCTGTCCGCCGCTTCCCCGCTGCCCGCCGACGTGTACCTCCAGGGCGGCACCGAGCACACGCACGGCCTGACCTCCTCTCTGCTGTCGAACCTGGCTGTGCGCAGCGGCGAGATCGTCGAGTCCATCGTGCAGCGCCGGACCGAACGGGAGCTGACCCGGGGCCTCCCGGTCGCCGCCGAACGGGCGCGCGGCTGACGCCTCCCCCCACCGGGCAGGGCGCCCCCCGATCGCCGGGGGGCGCCCTGTCTGCATGGCGTCATGCATCCACCCATGGCGCCACGCATGCCGGCACCCCCCTCAGGGCCCGGCCCCATGGGGTGTCGGCAAAGCCCAGGTTCGCGGCCGAAAAACGGCAGGACTTGCACCGGAGCCAAAGCGGTGCCATATTGGTGCCATGGACCTGACCCGGTACATCGACAACTTGCGGCGAGAGGTCTCGGTCGCTGCCGAGGCGGAGGGCGAAGAAGGTCGCCTTCTCGCCGAGCGGCTTGTGGCCCAGCTCTCGTCGGCGCTCCAGCTGACCTTGCTGGAAGCGTTGTCGGATGCCGCGGGCGAGATCACCCGGGAGCTGGTACCCGGTTCGGTGGAGCTTCGGCTGCGCGGACTCGATCCCGGGTTCGTGGTCACCCTGCCGCCGGAGGACCGGGCGTACGAAGCCGAGGCCGATGCCGAGGAGTTCAAGCACGCCCCTTCCTCCGGGACAGCGTCCATGCACCCGGAATCAGTACCGCTGGGCGGCGAGGGCAGTGGCACCGCCCGTATCAACTTCCGCCCCCCGGAGTACCTGAAGACCAAGATCGAGGAGGCCGCCGGCCGGGAACGGCTGTCGGTGAACGCCTGGTTGATTCGAGTGGTCTCCTCGATGCTGGAGAGCGACGAACGCGGACGCCCCGAAAGACGGGCCCCGCGCAGCGGGGCCCTGCGTCAGGTCCAACGCTACACGGGCTGGGTCAGATAGGTCCTCGGCTCCGAGGCCGAGCACCATCCGTCCGTCCATCCTCAGGGACACTCTGCCATCCCACCACGGAGTGCAGTCATGCCTGTTTTCCAGACACCTCTACCAGTCGCCGTGAGTATGGACCTCGGCGTCGGGCACGTGCGGCTGCACGCCGAGCAGCGTGTTGACACGGTCGTCGAGATCACACCGACCGACCCCGGTAACGAAGCGGACGTCAGAGCCGCCGACCAGACCGTGGTCGAATACGCCGACCAGAAACTGACTGTCAGAGGGCCCCGGCAGCGGGGCCTGTTCTCCCGCTCCGGCTCGATCGACCTGACGATCGAACTGCCGGACGGCTCCGAACTGTGGGCCAGCGCCCGCGAGGCGTCTTTCTACGCGAGCGGCCGGCTCGACAGCGTCCGCATCAGAACCTCCACCGGCGACATCCATCTGGAGGAAGCGGGACGGCTGGTTCTCAACACGGGCGTCGGCGACATCACCGTGGACCGGGCCGGCGGCCCGCTGGAGGCGGCCACCGGATCCGGCACCCTGCGGATCCGCGAGTCGGCCGATTCCGCGGTGCTGAAGAGCTCCAACGGCATGATCGTCGTCGACAGGGCCCGTGACAATCTCGAGGCCAAGGCGGCCAACGGCGATGTCCGCGTGGGCAGCGTCGCGCGCGGCTCAGTCGTGCTGGGCACCTCGATCGGGCAGGTGGAGATCGGCATCGCGCCGAACACCGCCGCCCTGCTCGACGTGCGGTCCGTCTCGGGCAGCATCCACAACTTCATGACACCGGTCGACGGCCCCGATCCGTCCGCACAGACGGTGAAGGTCGTCGCCAACACCACCATGGGTGACGTCATCGTCCGGCGCAGCGCCTGAGGCGCCGCCCGGCCAGAGCACGGCACCGGTGCGCCCCCGTCGGCGAGTCGATGCCGGTTTCACGGGCCCCGGAGAGGACATCCCCCGCTCTCCGGGGCCTGCGCACCCAGGGAACGTCGGCGTACGAGGTGGCCGCCTCGTGCGTAAGGGGTCGGGATCGACTCCCGTCCGGCGTTCCCTGCTGTTGCACCGTGCCGGGACGTGCCCGCTTGCATCCCGGTCCGTGTTCCGGCACGGTGCCCTAACGCACAAGGAATTCATCATGACAGAAGCAAGCAAGTCAACCACGGAGCACGGCGGTTCATTAGACGGCGCCGTTCCGGCCGCGAGTTCGGGCAAGACACCCAAAGAAGCTTGGTTGAGTCTCGCCACGGTTGGCGTCGGCATCATGATGGTGCAGCTCGACGGCACGGTCGTGGTGGTCGCGAACCCGGCGATCGCCAAGGACCTCGACGCCGGCCTCAACAGCCTCCAGTGGGTGATGACCGGCTACCTCCTGGTGCTGGCGGGCCTGCTGATCCCGGCCGGCACTCTGGTCGACCGGATCGGCCGCAAGAGGGGGCTGATGATCGGCCTCGTCGGTTTCACGATCGCTTCCGTGCTGTGCGCGATGTCGAACACCATCGGCCTCCTCATCGGCGCTCGCGTTCTTCAGGGTGTCTTCGGCGCGATGATGATTCCGGCAGCACTCGCGGTGATCAAGGCCGCGTTCCCACCGGAGAAACTCGCCACCGCCATCGGCCTGTTCAGCGGTGTCACGGCTGTGTCCCTCGCAGGCGGTCCGCTGCTCGGCGGCGTGATGGTGGAACACCTCACCTGGCAGTGGGTGTTCCTGATCAACCTGCCCTTCGGCGTGCTCAGCGTCGTCATGGCCGTCCTTTTCGTCCGCGAGTCGCGGCAGGAGCAGCCCGAGCCGCTGGACCTGCCCGGTGGGATCACACTGACGCTCTCGATCGTCAGCCTGGTATGGGCCCTGACGCACGGCCAGGAGGACGGCTGGGCCTCGGTGCGTACTCTCGGCTACATCGGTCTGAGCGTGGCCCTGTTGATCGTCTTCGTGATCATCCAGCGGATGCGCCGCTTCCCGATGATCCCCCTGGAGTTGTTCCGCATCCGCTCACTGTCCGTGGGATGCCTGCTGATGGTGGTCACGATGTTCGCCTTCTACGCGATCATCTACTACCTCAACTTCTTCCTGCAGGGCCTCCAGGGCAAGAGCCCGATGTCCGCGTCGGTGGCCCTGCTGCCGCTGACCCTGACGTTCATCATCTCGGCACCGCTGGGCGGCTGGGCCGTGGACAAGTTCGGTGTCAAGCAGTCCCTGGCCTTCGGCGCCCTGTGCATCACCGGAACCTCGCTGCTCCTGCTGCGTCTGGAGGGCGACTCCGGTGTGGCCACCGTGGGCCCGCCCTTGGTCCTGGGCGGTATCGGCGTCGGCTTCATGATGGTGGCCGCCACCCAGGCGATCGTGGGCAGCGCGCCGGTGCACAAGGCGGGCACGGCCTCGGGCATGCAGCAGTCCATGTCCCAGCTCGGCAGTCTGCTCGGCACGGCGGTCTTCGGTGCCTTCCTGGCCGCGTTCGTCAACAATCGCTTCGCACAGGACCTGCGGGAAGCGTTCGGCGGCGAGGGTGGCAAGACCGTTGAGCAGCTGGCCGACGACAAGCAGGTGCACAAGCTCATCGAGCTGGGCTTCCCGCCGAGTGCGCAGGAAGCCCTGGAGAAGGAACTGACGAACGCCGGAATGACGGCGGACCAGGTACGGGAGTTCTCGGCGACCATGACCCAGGCCGCCCACGACACCTTCCTGAACGGTCTGCACACCGTGTTCCTGATCAGCGCGGCCGTCGCGGTCGGCGCGGCCCTGCTCTCCCTGCTGGTCTCCAACGAGGACACCAAGGGCGACCAGATGGCCGCCTTCCTGTAACCACCGGCAGCGAAGCCTCCGCGACGACCGTCGCCGGAGGCTTCGCTGTGTCCGGGTGCTTCCCACTGGTGAGGGGAGCGTGCAGTGACGGTTCCGTGCAAGCCGACTGCCCCGGACCTCGGGCCATCAGGTCGCGCAGCGCCCGATCACGCAGTGCCCGTTCACCGCCCGTACTGCTCGAATCGGGCGGAGGAGCCCGGCACACCGGCTCACCCCCGGGCACCGTCGCTCTCGCTCTCCGTGGTCTCCTCCTCGGAGAGGATCGCGTGGACGCGGCGCAGCACGTCGAGGTGGGCGCGGTTGCAGAACTCGACCAGCGCGTGCGCGACGACCGACTCGGCGACCGGCGTCTCCCGGTGCGAGGAGAGCCCCAGGTCGGCCAGGCCGGGGTGGTCCCTGTGCTGTCGGCGGGCGTCGGGCGCCATCCGCTCCGCCAGCCGCTGCCGTACCTCCTCGGGGGCGTCCTCGTCGAGCGCCGCGAACTCCGCTTCGAGGTTCTCGCGACGAGGTCCCGCGAGCTGTGCCCGGAGGGCGGCCATCGCCGCGGGTGTGAGGATGCTGGAGTAGGCCAGCAGCAGGGACCGCTGGGTCTCGGGCAGGTCGTCGGCGAGCGTCCTGAAGTCCGGGGGCATGTCGAGCGCGGCCCGGTTCTCCATGACGGCCGCCAGTTCCCGCCGCATCCGCTGCCGGCGTTCGATGTCCGCCGCGAGTTCGGCGTCCAGGTCCCGGAGGATCTGCCGCGCCTTCTCGTCGCCGCTCTCGACCGAGGGGACGTCCGCGAGGGCCACACCGAGGTCGGTCAGTCTGCGGATGCGCAGCAGGCGTACCAGATGGCCGGCGCCGTACCGCTTGTAGCCGTTGGACGCCCGTTCCGGCTCCTCCAGCAAGCCGATCTCGTGGTAGTGCCGGACGGCCTTGGTCGTCGTGCCCGCGAGTTCCGCCAGCTGACGCGTACTCCACGCCACCAGGAGCCCTTTCTCCAGCCTTGTTCCCGGCGGCCATTCAAAACCGTGCCCCTGGGGCACGGTCAATCACCGGCAGGTTCCGCGCCGGCCGTTGTTGACCGTGCCCCAGGGGCACGGAGTGGGATGGTCGCGACCACGACCACGAACCGGTGTGCGGAGACTGGACATGAAACGACAAGGCAGTGCCGGACGGAGTCTGGCCCTTTTGGTGGTGCTCGGCCTGGGAGGCTCGCTGGCCACCGTGCCCGCCGCGGCCGAGGAGCCGGAGACGCCGCAGGTGGAGTGGGGCCGGTGCCCCGGCGACGTCGTGGCCGAAGCCGCTCCGACCGAGCTGCGGTGCGCCACCGTCCGCGTGCCGCTGGACTACGCCGACCCGGAGGGCGAGCAGATCGACCTCACCGTCTCCCGGCTGGCCGCCGCCGACCCGGACAAGCGGCGCGGCGTCCTCATGCTCAACCCGGGCGGCCCCGGCGGGTCCGGGCTGGCGCTGTCGGCGCTGCTGGTGGCCCAGGGCCTGCCCAGCAGCGTCACCGACCGCTACGACCTGATCGGCATGGACACCCGCGGGATCGGTCATTCCACACCGGTCGGCTGCGGCTTCACCACAAACAGCCCCTACTACTCCAACATCCCGCCGTACGCGGCCGACGACGCCGCGGTCACCGCGCAGGCGAAGATCGCCGAGCAGGCGGCCGAGCAGTGCGCGGACAACGACCACGACGGCCGGCTGCGCCACCTCACCACCGCGAACACCGCCCGCGACCTGGACCGGATCCGGGCCGCGCTCGGCGAGGAGAAGACCAGCTACCTGGGCTACTCCTACGGCACGGCACTCGGCGCCGCCTACGCCTCGATGTTCCCCGAGCGCACCGACCGGATCGTGCTCGACAGCAACATCGGAGACACCCACCTCGACCGCGACGGCATGCGCCGCTACGCGCTCGGCATGGAGCAGACCCTGCCGGACTTCGCGCGGTGGGCCGCCCGCCGGCACGACAGCTACGGCCTGGGCCGCACGCCCGAACAGGTCCGGGCCTCCTACCTCGCCCTCGCGGACACACTCGACGACGCCCCGGTCGGGGGGATCGACGGCAGCCTCTTCCGGCTCCTGACGTTCGGTCACCTGTTCAAGCGGACGCAGTACCCCGAGCTGGCGCGGACCTGGCAGGCGATGCGCGAAGGCGACGAGGCGACGGTCCGCGGCCTGTCGGCCGCCCCCGAGGAGACGGAGGACGGGGCGCTGTCGCCCACCGACAACGCCCTGACCGTGTTCCTCTCCGTCACCTGCAACGACGTCGAGTGGCCCGAGGACGTCACCACCTACCGGAGGGGCGTCGCGGAGGACCGCGCACGCTACCCGCTGTTCGGCGCCGCCACCGCCAACATCACGCCGTGCGCCTTCTGGCCGCACACCCCGGCCGAAGCGCCGGTGGAGATCGACGCCGAGGGCCCGCGCAACGTGCTGCTCCTGCAGAACCGGCGGGACGCGTCGACCCCGCACCGCGGCGGGAAGATGCTGCGCGAGAAGTTCGGCGACCGGGCCCGGCTGGTCAGCGTCGACGACAGCGGGCACGGCGTGTACGTCCTGGGCGACAACTCCTGCGCGGTGAACACCGCCACGCGCTACCTCGTCGAGGGCGAGATGCCCGCGAAGGACATCTTCTGCCGCGCGGACTGACCCTCCCCGCAGGCCCGTCACCGCGGGTCGCCCGTATCGGACAGAAGGGTGTGGAGACGCCGCATCACGTCGACCTGGGCCGGGTTGTAGAGGTCGGTGACGGCTGTGCCGATGGTGCGAGCGGTGTGCCGCCGGCCGCGCGGGGCGTCCGAGGCGAGGTCGCTCAGCCCGGGATGCCTGGCCCGGAGGCCTCGGACGTACGGCACGAGGCGCTCGGCGAGACTCCGGCGCGTCGGCTCGTCCGCATCGGCGGGAAGCTCGTCGAGTTCGCGTGCCACCGGCTGCGGCTTCTCCTGGAGCAGGTCGGCGTAGGCGTCCATCCCACCGGGGCCGAGGACCGTACCGAGGACGGTGACGAAGGAGCGGTCGGGGTCGGGGAGTTCCGCTGTCTCGTCCACGGAGGCGAGGCGGAGGGGAAGATCGGTCGCGGCCGTTCTGCGCATGAGGGCGCCGACCTCGGCGCGTGCGTGCTGCAGGCGCTCGATGGTGGCGGCCAACTCCTCGTCGAGAGCCCGCAGATCACGCGGGTCCGGGTCGGAGTCGGGGCCGTCGGGCATGTCCGCGATCTGGGAGAGGGAGAAGCCCAGGGCGGCGAGGCGCTTGATCCGGAGGAGTCGGACGAGATGGCTGACGCCGTACTGCTTGTACCCGTTGGAGCGGCGCTCCGGCTCGTCGAGCAGGCCGATCTCGTGGTAGTGCCGTACGGCCCTGAGGCTGGTGCCGGCCAGCTCCGCCATCTCCCGGGTGCTCCACGCCATGATCGATGTCTCCCTCACCGTCCGCTGCCGTCGGCGCGGTCGCGCCGTTGGCCCATTGAAAGCCATGCCGCAACGGCAGGCCGGGGCTCGCGTCCTTGCCCGTCGGGGAGGAACCGGTACTTGCACCCCTGCCCGTCGGGAAGGAACCGGCGCTCGCGCCCCTGCCCGTCGGGAAGGAACCGGTGCCGAGAGGTGGTTGGCCGGTTCGGTTCACGGCCGAGTCGGCCCGGCGGGTGGTGCGGAGCCGGTGGACAGGACGTGGTCGACGGCGGCGCTGAGGGTCTCGGTCTCGGCGACGAGGACGGATTCGCGGGTGGGCAGGGCGCGTTCGACCGAGAGTCCGTTGAGGACGGTGAGAAGGAACCTGACGTTGCGGGTGTGGTCTCCCGGGGGCAGTGCGCCTTCCTCGGCGAGCACGGTCAGCCAGTGTTCGACCCGGCGCTCCGCCTCCCGCTCATGGCCGAGGTAGGCGGCGCGCACCTGTTCGGTCGGCTCGGGTTCGATGAAGGTCCGATAGATCGTTCCCCATGCGGTTCGCGCGTCCTCACTGGTGCCGAGCGGTGCGAGGACCTGCCGCAGGCAGTTCAGCAGCCGTTCGCGGGGCGGCAGCGTCCGGTCCCGGATCGGGTCGCCGGGCAGCAGGCCTTCGTAGATCCGCGCGAGCAGGCTGTCCTGCAGGGCGCGCTGGGTGGGGAAGTGGAACCTCAGCGAGCCGGTGCTCACCCCCGCACGCGCGGCGACCGCTCGCACGCTCAGCTTCGCCGCCAAGTCCTCGGCGATCATCTCCGCGGCGGCCTGGAGGATCTTCTCGCGTGTTTCCATGCTCCGCTCTCCTTCGCTTCTCCCCAGCCCTCTCACTCTACTAGCACGCCGTACTAGTACGGCGTGCTAGCGTTTCTCTAACACGCTGTACTAGTGAGGTGTGCGTTTGATGTGCACAGGAGGGGCGAGCATGACCTGGAAGCAGTGGGCGGCATCGAGGCGCCTCAAGCCGGGAGACGGCCGGGAACTGCAGCGGTTCCGCTGGTGGCAGCTCCCCCTGCGCTCCCTGTTCTGGCTACGGCTTCCCGGCGCCGACGGGCACGCCCGCGTGCACGCCGTCGACGTACGGCGCTGGGCGGGGTGGGACGGCAGCGGGATCCGGGCGCATCTGTTCCTGGACGGCAGGCACGTGGCCGAGTCGAAGTTGCCCGCGCTCTTCCCCGTCGACGGGGGTGTCATCGAGGTGGCGATGAGCAATTACGGCATCAGGCGCTGCCACTATCGCCCCTCGGGCGGACAGCCGCGTCAGCTCACGCCCGACCCGGCCTCGGCGGAGGGACGGCGGGCGCGTTTCGGTGCCCGCCATCCGGGGCTGAGCCGGACGATCGGCATCGGATCGGTGCTGCTGCTCGTCACCGGCGTGGGCCTGAACCTGTTGCAACTCGCCGAACCCGTCTCTCACATCCCTCCCGTCACGCAGCGGGTCGGAACGTTCGAATCGCCGCTGCACCTGCCGATCTGGCTGAACCTCGCCCTGGCGGTCGGGGCCGTCCTGGCGAGCACGGAGCGCGCGCTCCGCCTGCGGTACTCCCCGCTGCTCGACGCGGCCGGCCGCTGACCCCGCGAAGCGAGGAAGGCACGACCACGTCAGCCCTCTCGGGCCGGCGTCCCGCGCGACCGGCATGGCCCGGCCGCATGGCATGACACGCGTACGGCGAAAGGAAGTTCAGCATGATCCAGTCGAGGCCCAGGCCCGCCGCCCGGTACGGGGCGGCGCTCGCCGCGGCCCTCTTGGTCCTGACCGGGTGTTCGTCCGGCGCCTCGGGGCCACGCAGCACGTCCGCGGGGGCCACGTCGGCCGCCGTCCCGTCCCCGGACCCGCTGTCCTGGAGCACGTGCGGGAAGAACCTCGAATGCGCCACGATCAAGGTGCCGCAGGAATACACCGAGCCTGATGGCGCGCGGATCCCGCTCGCGGTCATGCGGCATCGGGCCACTGACCCCGACCGCCGCATCGGCAGCCTGATCTTCAACCCGGGCGGGCCCGGGGTTCCCGCCACCGAGACACTGCGCAACCTGCCCAGGACAGCCGGCACCCCTGGCGCCTTCTCGGCCGCAGTGCTCGCCCGGTTCGACGTCATCGCGGTGGACCCGCGCGGCGTCGGCGGATCGCAGGCCGTTCGCTGCCTGACCGACGAGCAGCGAGCCGACGCCGCCGGCACCGCCTTCGACCCGGCCGTCCCCGGGGGCAAACCCCTGCCGCGGCTGCTGACCGATGCCGCCGCGTTCACCGGCGGCTGTGTCAAACACCAGAGCAAAGAGTTCCTGGCCAGCATGTCCACCGACAACGTGGCCCGCGACATCGACCAGGTTCGCTCCGCGCTCGGCGAGGACAAGATCACGTACTACGGCCTGTCCTACGGCACCGTGGTCGGCCCGATGTACGCCACCCTGTTCCCTCACCGCGTCCGCCAGATGGTGCTCGACGCGCCCGTCGACACCGGCATGTGGTTCGGCAACTCCCTCCCCTTCCTCAACGACGTCGCCGTGGCGAGCGAACGGACGCTCAACGCCTGGTTCGAGACCTGCCGCTCCGAAGGGAGAGCCGTGTGCCCGTTCGGAGCGGGAGACCCGCAGACGGCGTTCGACACGCTGATCGACACGCTGGAAGCGAAGCCGCTGAAGGTCGCACCCGTCGAGGGCACCACCCCGGGCGGCGAACTCGACGGCGCCATGGCCCTGGAGGCCACCCGGGCCCTGGCCGGCGACCAGAACACCTGGCCGTTGCTGACCTCGGCGCTGCTGGCCGCACAGGACGGCAACGGCGCACCCCTGTACACCCTGTGGAGCAGCGTCACGGTCTCCCCCTTCCCCGTCCCTACCGCGATGTACGAATCCCACACGGCGGTTCGCTGCGCCGACTGGCAGACCCCGGCCGGCATCGCCGCGCACAAGGCCGCAGCCACCAAGGCCCTCACTGAGGCCGGGCGGATCGGGACCCGGGCCGCCTACTCCGCCCTGAACTGCGCGCGGTGGCCCGCCCCGAACAAGGACCGCGTCACCGAGCCGCTCACCGGCGCCGGTACGCCGCCGGCACTGGTGGTGGCAGGCCGGCTGGACCCCGTCACCCCCCACCACTGGGCCGAGAACATGACCCGAACCCTGGACTCCGCGGTCCTGCTCACGCGTGAAGGAGTCGGACACGGCTCCTACGGCACCAACTCGTGTATCGACAGCGCAGTTGACGCCGCCCTCGTGCACGGCACCCACCCCGCCGACGGCACCGTATGCAAGACGGACAAGCCCGCCACCACCCGCCCCCTCGTCCTCGCGAAACGTTGAGCCGCAGCCGGCCCTCACCCGCGCACGCGTACGCATACGCATACGCATACGCACAGGAATGTCCCTTCTCCGAGGTGCGCAGAAGTGTGCCGTAACGTCACCAGTTTCACGCCTCGAACCGAAGGTAGTAGTCACACAGGAAGGCAAAAGCGCAGCAAGGAATTCGCTCACCGGCATACAAGACAGTGGCGAATGCCTGGCCTTCTGCGTTTCCTCTTTCCGTGAAGGCGATTCGCAGAAAACCGCGGAAGACGGGGTGCGGGGAAAGTCTTCCTGCAAGTCTTCCTGCTGCGCGTAATGCCTCTTCCCACGACGAGAAACGCCCAAGGAACTCTGCAGCCGCAGCACATGACCAGGAGTGATCGATGTCCCATCCGGAAGGCGCGCACGGCCCCTCCCCGGCCGACAGCAGGAAACCCCGTGATACGCCGCCCCCCGCCCCGCGGCCGCCCGTGCTCGAATCCCTGGGCGGCACGGCGGGATTCGTCTACTCGACCGTGCCGGTCGCGGTGTTCGTGATCGCTCTCGCCTCGCTGTCCACGAAGGCGGCCGTGCTCGCGGCCGTCGCCACCGGTGCGGTGCTCACCGTGATCCGGCTGGTGCGCGGCGAACGTCTCCTCGCGGCCTCCGGCAGTCTGACCGGCGTTCTGGTCGCGGCGGGCATCGTCGCCGTCACCGGTTCCGCCAAGGACTTCTTCCTGCTGGGCATCTGGGTGGCGTTCGCGGGTTTCCTCGCCACATTCGGGTCGGTCCTCTTCCGCCGCCCCCTGACCGGCATGGCGTGGAACCTCCTGCACGGGGGCACGTACGCCTGGCGCGAGGACCGGCAGGTTCTGCGGGCACACGACCTCGCCACCCTCGCCGCGGCACTCGTCCTCGGAGCCCGGTTCGTGGTGAAGCAGTGGCTCTACGTGCACGACGCCACCGGCTGGCTCGCCGTCGCGAAGATCGCCATGGGCACCCCCCTGACCGCGGTGGCCGCGCTGGTCGTCGCCTGGGCCTTCCGCAAGACGTCCAAGCGCCTGGTGCCCGGCCGACCGGCCGAGACGACCGCTCGGCAGCAGGCCGACCTGCCGCCTCGGCGGAGCCCGTCCAGGTAGCGACACCGTCACCTCACCTCACCTCACCTCAGCGAAGAAAGGGCCCCTGAATGTCGATCAGCGATACGCACGCGGAGACGGTGAGGGAACTCGGAGCATTCGAGCAGACCATCGACCTCTACATGCACCGAAATCCCGTCCAGTTCTCACTGGTCGCCGAGATGGACCGGAAGATCTCCGAGCAGACTCTCGCGCGGGCACTGCGGGGTGTGCAGGCACGGCACCCGTTGCTTCGCGTCTCGGTCGACCGCCGAACTCCCCGGGCCCGATACCGCTGGGCAGAGGGTCCGGTCAGGGTCGAAACGGCGGCCGAGGGAACTCCCTGGCAGGCGGTCGTCGCTGCGGAGCAGACGCGCCCCATCGCGCCGGAGCCCGGCCCGCTGATGCGGACCGTGCTCATTCCCGCGGAGTTCGGCAGCGTCATCGTGCTGACCTTCGCCCACCAGATCACCGACGGGACCGGCGGCATGCGGGTGGTGGCGGACCTCGTCGCCGCTCTCGACGACGAGGAAGAGGAGGGCGGCGAACCGGCCTCGGAAGGGGATGTGCCGCCCCCGGAAGGGGATGTGGCGGCCCTGGGAGAGGATGTGCCGCCCTCCCAGGAGACCCTCCTGCGAGCTCTCGACACTGCGACGCCCACCGCGGACGCACCCCAGGACGAGCTGATGAACGAGCCCGGCTCACTGACGCGGTTCTCGGGACGGGCACCGCACGTCTCCGCCCTGGCCCTGCAACACGGCCTGACCGCACGGCTCGTGGACCGCTGCCACGCGGAAGGGGTGTCCGTGCACGCGGCACTGTGCGCTGCCGCCTGCACGGTCTTCCACCGCGCGGGCCGCACCCGGGTGAGGGTGCTGAGCCCGATCGACCTGCGTCGTGCCGCAGGTCTGCCCGACGCAGTGGCGAACCGGTTCGCGGGAGCGCGGACGGCGAGCGAGGCGTCCCAGGCCGGGGACTTCTGGGAACTGGCCCGGCACCATCACATGGATCTGGAACGCCGGCGCGCACCGCAGGTACTCAAGACCGGCTCGGAGGCGCTGGCCCAGCAGCCGCCGGCCACCCCCGAGGAGGCCGAGGCGATGATGGCCGTCGCCACCGCCGCGGACATCCAGATCACGAATCTCGGGGTGGTGGAGACCCCGGCACACGGCCGCACCTGCCTCACCGCTCTGTGGGGACCGGCGCAGACCACCCAGCTGCGCGGTGAGCACGTCCTCGGCGTCGCCACGGTCGGAGGGCGCCTGCGCATGACGGAACTGACCCACGACCCCGTGGCCGTTCTGCTGCCCGACATGGCCACCGTGCTCGCGCAGCAGTGCGCCGAGCCCGCCCCGCCGTCCTCCTGATCCGTTCAGGCCGCCGAACTCCGTCTCCGACAGCGACACACGGGAGTGACCATGCAGACCCCTGGCGATGCCGATGCCCGCGACGCAGTCAGCACTGCCCTGCTGGATGAGCTGCGGTCCCGCATTCCAGCGGGCCGGGTGCTCACCGACGGGCCGGAGTACGCACGGGCCGTGGCGCTGTTCAACGCAGCGGTGGAGGTCCGTCCAGCCGTCGTCGTGCGGTGCGCGACCACCGCTGACGTGCAGGCCGCGGTACGTGCGTCGCGTAGCCACGGAGTGCCGCTCTCCGTGCGTGGCGGGGGTCACGACTTCTGGGGCCGGGCGTTCCGTCCCGGGGGGCTGGTTCTCGATCTGACCGGCATGCGGGAAGTGCGGATCGACGTCAACCACCGGTGCGCGACGGTGGGTGGCGGGGCGCTCTCGTCCGACGTCGTAGCGGCCGCCGAGCGGGTGGGCCTGACCGCCGTCACCGGAACAGCGGGAGCCGTCGGAATGGTCGGCCTCACCCTCGGCGGCGGATACGGTCCCCTGATCGGGCGGTGCGGGCTCGCCGCCGACAACCTGCTCGGCGCCGAGATCGTCCTGGCCGACGGTTCACGGGTGGACACCGACGCCGAACATCATCCGGACCTCTTCTGGGCGTTGCGCGGCGGCGGCGGCAACTTCGGTGTCGTGACCTCGGCGCGGATCCGCCTGCACCCGGTCCCGACAGTGGTGTCGGGAACCATCCTGTACCCGGTCGCCCAGAGCGCCGGCGTGCTGGCCGACCTCGCCGGGATCCTCCAGGACGGTCCGGACGAGCTGACGGCGGACGTGGGGTTCCTTCCCGGCCCGGACGGCAAGCCGACGGTGTACGTCGCGCCGACCTGGTCGGGGGATCTGGCGGTGGGGAACGCCGGGAACGGGCCGGTGCGTGCGCTGGCCCGGCTCGGTACGCCCCTCCTCGCCGAGGTCGGACCGGTCGCCCGTTCCGCGACGCTGGCCGCGACGGACGCCATGTTCCCGCCCGGGCGGATGGGCGCGATTCGCACACGGACCGTCCAGAGCGTCTCCAGCCCCCTCGCGGCCGTCCTGGACCGATCTGCCCAGGAGTTCACCTCGCCGTTCTCCGCGATCGTGTGGCACCGGTTCCACGGTGCTGCCACCCGTCCGCCTCTCGGCTCGACGGCTTTCGGCCGACGCGAACCGCACCTGATGGTCGAACTGATCTCCATGTGGGAGGGCGGCGAAGGCGAGGACACCGCAGGCGGTGGCGGCGGCAGATCCCCGCACCTGCGCTGGCTGGAGGAGCTGCACGCGGCGCTCGAGCCGTTCTCCTTGCCGGGCGGCTACGTGAACTTCCTGGGGCCGGAGACTCCCGACCAGGTTGCCGAAGCCTACGGGCCCAACACCGAACGCCTGCTCGCCGTGAAGGCCGCGGTCGACCCGGACTCCGTCTTCGCCGCCACGCCGCTCCCCCTCGGGACAGCCGACGCCGGATCCATGCCCGTGTGAGGGGAAGACGACGTCGCCCCTCCGGCCGCCGGGAGCATCTGCCACTACTCCGTTGGTGCAGCAGAGGCTCCCGAGACTCACAACCTCTCGCCCGACCGGCCCTGCTCCCCCCGTCCCGGCCACCCGGCCCCTGCTCACCGAATGCCTGGACCTGGTCACCACGCCGGTGGTCGACGACCTGGTCGACGGTGAACCGGCCACCCTGGCCCGCCTCCGGGCCGCCGACAAGGCCCTGCGCGAGCAGCGCGAGGACCGGCACCGGGCCGACGCCCTGCTCGAGCTGATCGCCACCTGCGTGGAGGACCACGGGAACTGGTGAACGAGGAAGACCAAGGACCGGGGGCGCGACGTCGTCCGGACCCGGTGGGGCACGCGCACGTGAACCTGCTCCTGAAGCCCTGAGCGCCCAGGTGACGGACTCTCCGCTGCCCGCCCGCGCTCACTCCGGACACCGGCTCGCACATCATGACCCGCACCACTTCTCCGGCCGCCATGATGGGGTCATGCCCTCCAGCCCACAGCACTCCGCACCCGCGCCGAGGGATCTCTCGGGAGCCGGCGCCGAGGACCTCGTGCTGCACCGGGAGAAGTTCCGGCGGCTCCTGCCGGAGTCGTCGTACGTACTGCAGGGCCCCCACTCGGGGGGCGTGGAGCTGACGCTGCACATGGCCTGGCCGGGATGACCTCGTATGACATGAGCAAGCCTCGCCAGCACACGGGTCTGTACCGCACCGTCCTACACGAGCGCCTGCATGACGATCTGCCCCGCTACCTCAACCAGGACCTGCCTCCTCCAGTTGCGGCCGGTGCTGCGCACCCTCGTCGGTCGCACCGTGCGCGCCGTGTGGGAGGACGCCTTCCCAGTCAGCTCGCCTCCCGTAACCGGGCAGCCGCGTGACGGAGATGCACGAGACGCCGAACAACGGGGCAAGCTGCCGCAGCGTGAGGTTGGTCCGCCAGTACGCGGCGATCATGAGGACCCGGTCCTCCAGCGGCAGGCTCCACGGTCGACCCTTGTGCACCGGATCTGCGCCCTCGCGCCGCGACGCGGTGATCACAGCAGACACCGCGACGGCCCACACCTTGATCCGGCTGTGGGCATCCCTGGGCCGCCAACCGGAGGCGGGGAGTCGCCATACAGCCCCCAGGTGACTCGGATCGCGACATCCGCCTCACCGCCGGCCGTGAAGATGCGACAGACGTCATCGCGCCCTTTGGTGGCGGCCGGAAACGCCGCGACTGGGTTCGTCGCGGCCCGCGCGACGGTGGACTTCTCCGCCGTCGTCCCGAACCGCGATGTCCCCATGATCACCTTCAGTGCCTTGGACGCCTGGGCGGACACGGCGTCACCACCGCACACTCGCGTTCCCGCCAAGGCCTTGTCGGCCGGCTCCTCGTCTCCGTCCCCGCCACAACCGGTGGCCGCGAGACCCAACAAGCCGGTCACAGCCGCGGCAAGGAGTCCAACGCGTACCGGCCTACGACTGATCACTATCCGTATCCTTACGTGTCCTCGGCCGCCGACCTCGACCCGTCTCCGGGCTGTTGCCCTGCTGTTTCGCCCGGTCATTGCCCACCCCGTAGCCCAGCAGCACCGTTCGTGCCTCGAACCCCTCCCGTTCCGCTGAACGGGTCATGGCATCCCCTCGACGCCTTCTAACAGAGAAATAGAGTAGATTCCATTAGGTGAGCGAGGAAGAACGAGAGGGCGCGTATATGTCAGTGGGCCTCGGACTCGACGTGCGGGACATCAGGGGCGACTTTCCCATTCTGGGCAGAGTGATGCGTGGCGGCGCCCCGCTGGTCTACCTGGACTCCGCGGCCACTTCCCAGAAGCCCGTCCAAGTGCTGGACGCCGAGCGCGATGTCAACCTCCGGCACAACGCCGCCGTACACCGGGGCGCCCACCAGCTCGCCGAGGAGGCCACCGAGATCTACGAGGCGGCGCGGGCCACGGTGGCCGGGTTCATCGGGGCCGAGCCCGACGAGGTGGTCTTCGTCAAGAACGCCACGGAGGGCATCAACCTCGTGGCCTACGCGCTGGGCATCGCCGGCACCGTCACGGCCGGCAAGAGGATCGTGGTCAGCGAGATGGAGCACCATGCCAACCTGGTGCCGTGGCAGGAACTCGCCCGACGGACCGGGGCGACCCTCGACTGGTTCCCGTTGACCGACGAGGGCCGGCTGGACCTGACGTCGATCGACGACCTGATCACCGAGGACACCGCCGTCGTCGCCCTGACGCACCAGTCCAACGTCCTGGGGACGGTCAACCCGGTCGAGCTGATCGCCGAGCGGGCCAGGCGGGTCGGCGCGCTCGTCCTCCTGGACGCGGCCCAGTCCGTGCCGCACCGCCCCGTCGACGTGGCGGCACTCGGCGCCGACTTCCTGGTCTTCTCCGGGCACAAGATGCTCGCCCCGGGCGGCATCGGCGTCCTGTGGGGCCGCCGTCGCCTCCTTGCGGAGCTGCCGCCTTTCCTGACCGGTGGCTCCATGATCGAGGTCGTCACCATGGAGCGGTCGACGTATCTGCCGCCGCCGCAGCGTTTCGAGGCAGGGGTGCCGATGACGGCACAGGCAGTCGGTCTGGCCGCGGCCGTGGACTACCTCACAGCGCTCGGGATGGAGCAGGTCAAGCGGCACGAGGACGAACTCACCGAGCAGGCACTCGCGTTGCTGTCCGACACCCCGGGCGTGTCCGTCATCGGGCCCCTGACCACCGAGGACCGCGGCGCCACCGTCGCCTTCACCGTGGACGGGATCCACGCCCATGACGTCGGTCAGGTACTGGACGAACTCGGGGTGGCCGTCCGCGTCGGCCACCACTGCGCCCGCCCCCTCCACCAGCGCTTCGGCGTTGCGGCGACGACCCGCGCGAGCTTCTACGTCTACAACACCCCCGAAGAGGTGGAGACGCTGGCCCGGGGCGTACGGGAGGCACAGAAGTACTTCGGCTGACGGCCGGTCCGGGCCGGCCGGCTCACGGCAGTTCGAAGGGGAGGTCCATTCCGGCGAGGGCTCCGGGGCAGGGGCACATCCGCCGCTCCGGCAGCCGCCGTACCGTCTCCAGGACGATCTCCCGCATACGGGCGGAGTTGCGGGCGAACACCGCGAAGACGTCGTCCTGCTGGACGCTCTCACCGGCGTCCAGGCCCGCGTCGTAGTCGGTGACCAGGGCGATCGACGTGTAGCAGAGGGCGAGTTCGCGGGCCAGGACGGCCTCCGGATGCCCGGTCATGTTGACCAGCGACCAGCCGGCCGCCGCGAACCACCGGGACTCTGCGCGGGTGGAGAACCGGGGTCCTTCGACGACCACCATGGTGCCCCCGTCGTGCGCGTCGGCGCCGACGGCCGCCGCGCCCTTGAGGACGGCGCCGCGCCCGTCGGGGCAGTACGGGTCCGCGAAGGGCACGTGCAGCGCTCCCTGGTCGAAGAAGGTCTGGCTCCGCCCGCTCGTGCGGTCGACCAGCTGATCGGGGACGACGACCGCACCGGGGCCGTGCTCGCGGCGCAGCGACCCCACCGCGCAGGGGGCGAGCACCTGACGCACTCCGAGCGAGCGCAGGGCCCACAGGTTGGCCCGGTAGTTGATGCGGTGCGGCGGGTGGGCGTGGGTGCGGCCGTGGCGAGGCAGGAACGCCACCCGGCGCCCGGCCACCGCGCCGACCGCGATGGTGTCGGACGGCGCACCGTAGGGTGTGTCGACGCTGATCTCCTCGGCCTCTTCGAGCAGTTGGTAGAAGCCGCTGCCGCCGATGACGCCAAGGGTCGGCGCGGCCTGCGTCGTCGCGGTCATGGGGTGTTCCTTCGGGGAGTGCGGCACGGTTGCCGGGGCGGGTGGCGGGGTCAGGCTCCGGCGGCGGCGCGCAGGGCGTCGACGCGGTCGGTGCGTTCCCAGGTGAAGTCGGGGAGCTCGCGGCCGAAGTGGCCGTACGCCGCGGTCTGGGCGTAGATCGGGCGCAGCAGGTCGAGGTCGCGGATGATGGCGGCCGGGCGGAGGTCGAAGACCTCGTCGATGGCCTTCTCGATCCTCTCGGGCTCGACCTTGTGGGTGCCGAAGGTCTCGACGAACAGGCCGACCGGCTCGGCCTTGCCGATCGCGTACGCCACCTGAACCTCGCAGCGCGAGGCCAGCCCCGCCGCGACCACGTTCTTGGCGACCCAGCGCATCGCGTACGCAGCCGAACGGTCCACCTTGGACGGGTCCTTGCCGGAGAACGCGCCACCGCCGTGCCGCGCCATACCGCCGTAGGTGTCGATGATGATCTTCCGGCCGGTCAGACCCGCGTCACCCATCGGACCGCCGATCTCGAACCGCCCGGTCGGGTTCACCAGCAGCCGGTAGCCCTCAGTGTCCAGCTTGATGCCCTCGTCGAGCAGCGCCTTCAGCTCCGGTTCGACGACGAACTCGCGGATGTCGGGGGCCAGCAGCGACTCCAGGTCGATGTCGCTCGCGTGCTGCGAGGAGACGACCACCGTGTCCAGGCGGACCGCGCGCTCGCCGTCGTACTCGATGGTGACCTGCGTCTTGCCGTCGGGGCGCAGGTAGGGGATGGTGCCGTTCCTGCGGACCTCGGACAGGCGCTTGGACAGCCGGTGCGCGAGGAAGATCGGCAGCGGCATCAGGGTGGGCGTCTCGTCGGTGGCGTAGCCGAACATCAGGCCCTGGTCGCCGGCGCCGCCGGTGTCCACGCCCCGCGCGATGTCCGGGGACTGGGCGCCGATGGAGACGGTCACGCCGCAGGAGGCGCCGTCGAAGCCCTTCTGCGAGGAGTCGTAGCCGATGTCGAGGACGGCGGCCCGGATCAGGGCGGGGATGTCGGCGAACGCGGAGGTGGTGACCTCGCCGGCCACATGGACCTGGCCGGTGGTGACCAGGGTCTCGACGGCGACCCGGGCGGCCGGGTCCTCGCTGAGCAGCACGTCGAGGATCGCGTCGCTGATCCGGTCGGCGATCTTGTCGGGGTGGCCCTCGGTGACGGACTCCGAGGTGAACAGGCGGCCGGGCATGGGTCTCCCAGGGGTGGGGCGGAGGGTCAACGGTCTGCGGGGTCGTCGCCGAGGCGGGCGAGCAGCCGGGCGACGGTGGTGTGGGTCGTCGGGTCGAACGCCTTGACATAGCCGAAGCGCCGTTCCTGGGTGCAGCCACGGGAGAGCTTGGTGCTCTCGGAGGCGACGGCGTAGTCGAGGGTCGTCGCGCCGATCCGGCTCGCGTGCTCCACGGGTTCGTAGAAGCAGAGGGCGAAGTACAGCGGCAGCTTGCCCTGCCAGTCGTAGTCGTAGCCGGTCAGGCGGATGTACAGGCGTGTGCCCCGGCGGACGACCAGGGAGAAGCCGCGCACCGCGCCGTCCTGGGAGCGGGCGGTGATGACCTCGGCGTCCGCGCCGCAGTGCGTGGCGTGCAGTTGCAAGGTGCGGGCCATCGCCTCGGGGGCGTAGGCGTGTCCGTACTTGTTGCCGTGTCTCAGCAGCAGCGGCACCAGTTCCCCGGTCAGGTCGTGTGTGAGGGGCTCGATCCGGAAGCCGACACCGGCCGCATCCAGACGGCGGCGCTCGTAGCGCACCTTGCGCCGGCGGTCGCTGGGCAGCAGGCGCAGATAGCCCTCGAAGCCCGGCTCGGACAGCCGGAGGGTGGAGTAGTGGGCGGTGGGGACCTCGGCGTAGCCGCGTTCGCGCAGCACCTCCCGCAGCGCGGTGTCGGACGCGGCGACGAAGAGGAAGGCGGAGCTGGCCGCGCCGGCGGCCCGGGCATCGTCCTCGCCGGCGGCGACCAGTTCGGCGATCCGGTGCCGGCGCCGGTTGTCCGGGAGGTCGGGCGCCGTGACAAGCGCGGTATTCGGCACCCTGCGCCCGCCGAACAGCCGGGTGGGCAGCAGCGCGTCGACGGCTCGGGCGGTGTCCTCGTCCGGTTCGACGCCGCGGGCTCCGGCGAGCATGCGCACGGTCCGGTCCACGCGCATGAACGGCCAGGGCTCCGAGGAGGCGTCCAGTGGGTAGCAGGACAGGCCCGCCTCGGCCCGGCCGGGCTCGCCCGCCAGGTAGTAGCGGGGCGGGAGGTTGGTCTGTTCGCTCTCCAGCGCCAGCCAGCCCGGGGAGCGGAAGAGGTCGTCGGGCGGGACGACGGTGTCCCAGCCCTTCTCGCGCGCCTCGGCCAGATTCTCGGTCGTCCATACGGTCATGCCCCGGCTCCTCGGTCCGGGCCGGTGCCGGCGGCGGCCGGGGCCCCGTCGGTCAGGAGCGCCGCGGTGACCATGCCCTGGACCTCGCGGCGGGCCCGCGTGAGGTAGAAGTGCCCGCCGTCGAACACCTCGACCGCGCACTCCCCCTCGGTCAGTTCGGCCCAGCCCGCGAGCGAACCGGTGGGCACCAGGGCGTCCGCGGAGCCGCCCAGCACGGTGACGGGACAGCTCAGCGGGGCGCGCCGGACCCACTCGTAGGTTTCGTACGCGGCGAAGTCGGCGCGCAGGGCGGGCAGCATCATCCGCATCAGAGCCCGGTCGTTCCACACCTCGTCCGGTATGCCCTGGTAGGCGCGGCGGACCTCGGCGAGGAACTCGTCGTCGGGCAGGTGGGCGACGGGCGGCTCCTCCACCAGCCGGTGCGCGGGCGGGCAGGCGGAGACGAACAGCCGGCGGGGCTGGACGGTGAGCCGCCGGGCCGTCTCGTAGGCGACGAGTGCGCCCATGCTGTGGCCGAACATGACGAAGGGCAGGTCGAGCAGGTCCGCGCAGGCGCGGGCGACGTGCTGGGCGATGGCCGTGATGTCGTCGAGCGGCAGCTCGGCCAGCCGTGCCTCCCGTCCCGGCAGATGCACCAGGCACAGCTCGACGTCCTCGGGCAGTTCGGAAACCCAGTGCGCGTAGGACGACGGTCCCGCACCGGCGTGCGGGACGCAGAACACCCTCGCGCGGGTCTCGGGCCGCGGCCGCGGCCGCTTGATCCATGCCGATGCCGTCATGCGAAGGCCCTCGCTTTCGTTCCTGAGGTCAGACCCGCGAGCACCGAGCACAGCCGCTCCAGCTCGTCCTCGCTGTTGTAGTAGTGGACGGAGATCCGCAAGAGGCGGCTGAGGCCGCGCTGTTGCATGTCGTGGCAGGCGGCGTTGTCGAGGCACACCCAGCTGTTGATGCCGGCGCGCAGCAACTCGGCGCGCACCTGGAAGGGGTCGAGGCCGGCGAAGGTGACGGCGATGTTGCCGCACCGTTCCACGCCCCGGTCCTGCACCGTGACGCCCGGCACTCCGGCCAGGTCGGCGCGCAGTCCGGCGGCCAGCGAGCGGATCCGCTGCCAGGTGCGCTCCACTCCCCAACCGCGGGCGTAGTCGACGGCCACCCCGAGCCCTATCCGGGCGGCGGCGTTGACCTCCCAGGTCTCGAAGCGGCGCGCGCCTGGGGCGAGCCGGTACTTCCCCGCATGCCACTCGACGCCGTCCAGGCCGAGCACCGGCGGAGTGAGGCGGGGGGCGACGTCGCGGGCCACGTAGAGGAAACCGGTGCCGCGCGGGCCGCGCAGGTACTTGCGGCCGCAGCCCACCAGCAGGTCGCAGCCGAAGTCCTGGACGTCCACCGGCAGCTGGCCCACCGACTGGCAGGCGTCCACGAGGAACAGGGCGTCGGTCCGGCGCACCACCTTGCCCACCTCGGCGACCGGGTTCACCAGGCCGTCGTGCATGGGCACATGCGCCATGGCCACGAGCTTGACCCGCTCGTCCAGGCACTGCTCCAGCGCGGCCGTGTCGACGAGGCCGTCGCCGTCGACCGGCAGGAACTCGAGGGACACGCCGGTGCGTTCGGCGAGATGGAGCAGCGAGATGTGGTTGCTGCCGTACTCCACGGGTGACAGCAGCACCCGGTCCCCCCGCCGCAGCGGGATGCTGGACAGCGCCATGCCCCAGGCTCGGGTCGCGCTCTCCAGGATCGCGATCTCGTCGGGGTGCGCGTTCAGCAGCGCGGCGAGCGCGTCATGGGCACGGGCGACCGCCTCGTGGGCGCGCTCGGCCGCCTCGTACGCGCCCACGGTGCTCTCCAGCGCGAGATGCCGGGTCATCGCGTCGGTCACGGCGCGTGGGGCCAGGCTGGCGCCCGCGTTGTTCAGGTGCACGACATGCGCGACACCCGGTGTGTCGGCGCGGGCCCTGGCAAGGTCGAATTGCATCGGTTGGGTCACCTGTCTTCGGCCGGCGTCTGCGCGAGACGCCTGTGGTGGAGGTCCCGGGAGCGCTCCGCGGAGTGCGCGGAGCGCCGTGCCGCCTCAGCCGGCGAGATAGCGCAGCGCCTCCTCGGCGCCGTCGCCGTCGTCCGCCCCGTGTGCTCCGGCGCTCGCCCAGCACACCTGGGCGAGGTCGGACAGGGTGGAGCAGCCCCACAGGTCGGCCATGGGCAGCTTGAGCCCCAGCGCGCCCTCCAGCCGGACCACGACCTCCAGCATGGCGAGCGAGTCGCAGCCGACGGCGAGCAGTTCGTCCTCGTCCCGCGGCGTGGGCGTGTCGGTGATCTCCCCGACGACGTCGCGGACGAGGCCGCCGATCTCCTCGCGGGTACGGGCGTGCGGTGCGCCCTCGTGTGCGGCGGCGTCCTGTCGGCGGCGTTCGAAGGCGCGGCGGATGCGCTCGATACGGCTCGCCAGGGGCACGGTGGAGACGACGCACTGGGCTTCACCGCTGGTCAGCACGGCGCCCAGGACGTCGCCCGCCTGGCCGGGGCGGATCGCGGTGCGGGCGGCGGCGGCTCCGATGCGTCCGGAACCGGGTCCGTCGAACTGCCACGAGTCCCAGTCCACGCTGATCCAGGGGGCGCCGTGGGCGCGCCGCCAGTGCGCGTAGCCGTCGAGGTAGCGGTTGGCCACCGAGTAGATGCCGAAGGCGATGCCGCCGAGCAGGGTGTCGAGGCTGGAGCAGACCAGGCAGAACTCCAGTGGCTCGTCGCGGGTCACCCTGTCCAGGACGGCGATGCCGGGCACCTTGGGCCGCAGGGCGGCCACGGCCTGGTCGGTGCCGGTCTCGGCGATGAAGGAGAAGTTGCGGCTCTCCTCGATGCCCGCCGAGTGCACCACTCCGTCGATGGTTCCCCACCGGGCGTGGACCTTGTCGACGACCTCGCGCATCGCCGTCTCGTCGGCCACGTCGGCACCCAGTACGAGCACGTCGGCCCCCAGTTCGCGCAGTCGGCGCACGCCCGGCGCGTCCGGGTCGGGGGTGCGGGAGACGAGCGCCAGGCGGACCGGGGCGGTGCGCGCGAACACCTCGGCGATCACCAGTCCGATCCGGCCCAGGCCGCCGGTGACGAGGTACACGCCACCGGGGCGTACGGGCACCGGCACGGGGCCGCCGTCGGGGGCGGGCAGCGGTTCCACCGTGGGCAGCAGCCGGTCGCCGCCCCGGTACACCACCTCGGGGTCGGCGCCCGGGGACGCCATTTCCGCGAGCAGCCCGGCGGCGGCCTGCCCGTGTGGGGTGTCCAGGGCGAAGTCGACGGCGTGGCAGCGCAGTTCCGGGTGTTCCTGCGGGATGACCCGGCACAGTCCCAGAACCGCGGACGCCTCCAGGCGCAGGGTCCGGCGGGCGTCCTCGGACGCCGTGGCCCCGGGGCGTGGGGCGGCGGCGGTCTGCGCGTTCTCGGTGCCGATCCAGAGGTCGGCGCGCTGTCGTGCCGTGGCGAGGGCCTGCACCAGGTGCAGTACCGCGAGGGCGCCCCGGGCGATGCCGGTGTCCTGGTCGGACGGGGCGCCGTAGGACCAGAGGTGGACGACCTCGGCCACCTGGCCACCGCGTGTCACGGCCCAGTCCACCAACTGGTGGAAGTCCTCGGCCACCTCGGGCCGGACGACGGCGTGGTGGTCGTCGGTGACCTCGAACCGGTCGCCGGGCGCGACGTGCAGCACGGTGCGTCCCGCCGCGCTCAGCTCGGCCGCCAGCGGGCCGGCCGGGCCGCCGTCGCCGTCGCCGTCGCCGTCGCCGAACAGCAGTGTGACGCCGTCGACGGGCGGCAGGTCGCCGGTGAGGTACGGCCGGGGCAGCGCGGTCCGTTCCCAGGCGGGCCGGTGGAGCCATTCGGCTACCGGGGCCTGCTCCGCCGACTCCAGTTCGACGCCGCCCTCGGTGCCGGCCGGGGCGGCCTCGATCCACAGGCGCTCGCCCTGCCACGGGTAGCCGGGCAGCGGGATCCGGCGCCGGTCGGCGGTGTCGAACACCTCGTCCCAGTTCACGTCGCCGCCCTCGGCCCATGTCCGGGCCAGTTCGGCGGCCGGAGAGCCGTCGGGGGCGGGCGGGGCGCCGTCGAGCGCGCGCAGCAGTGCCTCGCCGGAATCGACCGCCGCGGCCCAGCGGTGGGCGAGCGGACGGCGGCCGGTGGCGAGCGTGTGGGCGAGCGCGCCGAGGTCGGTGTCCGGGTGGGCGCGCAGGTGAGCGGCCAGGCGGCGCCTGACCTCCGTCAGGGCCTCGGCGCTGCGGGCCGACAGGACCACGGGGAGGGTCCGCCGGGGGCCGGATTCCCGGTCACGGGTCACCGCTTCGGGTGCCTGCTCGAGGACGAAGTGGGCGTTGGTGCCGCCCATCCCGAAGCAGCTCACGGCGGCCCGGCGGGGACCGGGCTGCGGCCACGGCTTGAGCGTCCGGTTGAGGTAGAACGGCGTGCCGGTGAAGTCGAGGTCCGGGTTGGGCTCCTCCAGGACGGCCACGGGCGGCAGTTCGCCGTGGATCAGGCACAGGACGGCCTTGAGCAGCCCGGCGATGCCGGAGGCGAAGCACAGATGGCCGATGTTCGCCTTGACCGAGCCGAGGGCGCAGTAGTCGGTGCGGTCGGTGAAGGCCCGGTAGGCGCGGGACAGACCGCGTACCTCGATCGGGTCGCCGACCTGGGTGCCGGTGCCGTGGCCCTCGACCAGGGCGATGGTGTCGGCGGGGACCCCGGAGGCCTCCAGCGCCGCCCGGATGACCCGGGACTGCCCCTCCACGCTGGGCGCCGAGTAACCGGCCTTGGCGCGGCCGTCGTTGTTCACCGCGCTGCTCTTGATCACGGCGTGGACGTTGTCCCGGCGCTCCAGGGCGTCGTCGAGGCGGCGCAGGACGAGCACACCGGCGCCGTCGCCCTCCACGTAGCCGCTGGCGCCCTTGTCGTAGGCGCGGGTGCTGCCGTCCGCGGACAGGATGAACCCGTCCTGGTGCTCGTACGCGAGTGTCTCCAGCGCGCTGATGCTGGCCGCGCCGACCAGTGCCATGTCAGCGCGGCCCTCGCGCAGCGCCTCGCAGGCCAGATGGACGGCGACGGCGGCCGAGGAGCACGCGGACTGGACGTTGACGCTCTCGCCGGTCAGGCCCAGCTTGTAGGAGATACGGGTGGGCAGGGTGTCGGGCCCGTTGGACAGCTGGATGAGCATGCGCTCGGCGGCGGAGCGGGCTCCGAAGTCCCTGGTGCCGTAGTAGGTGTTGGGGCCGACCGAGGTGTAGACGGCGACGGTCTCCCGCACCCGGTACGGGTCGTAGCCGGCGTCCTCCATGGCGTTCCAGGACAGCTCCAGCAGCCGTCGGTGCTGCGGGTCGAGGACCTCGGCCTCCCGGCGCGGGATGCCGAAGAACTCGGCGTCGAAGCGGCGGACGTCCTTCAGGACGCCGCGGGCGTGCACCCAGCGGCGGCCGGTGGCGGGGTCCTCGACGACGCGCGGGGAGCCGTGCGTGATGGACTCCTCGCCCGCGCGGATGTTCTCCCAGAAGGCGTCGAGATCGTCGGCGCCCGGCAGTTCGGCGGCCATTCCGATGACGGCGATGTCGCGACAGTGGGGGTCAGTGGACTGAGGGTTCACAGGTGTCATACCTCGTGCTTGGCCATGGCTTCGGCGAGCGCGCGAACCGTGGGGTATTCGTAGAGGGCCGTGGACGGGAGACGGACACCGGTCCGCTCCTCCAGGCGGAGCTGCGCCTGCTTGATGGAGAGCGAGGTGCCGCCCAGGTCGAAGTAGTTGTCGTCCATGCCGACCGCCGGCACGCCGAGGACCTCGGCCCATATTCCGGCGATCAGCGACTCCAGTTCGCCGGCCGCGGGCCGGTAGGCGGTGCCCAGCTCTAGCCGGGGCGCTCCGGTCTCGGCGCGCAGCGCGGCCCGGTCCGTCTTGCCGTGCCGGGTGAGCGGCAGCCGCTCCAGGCGGTGGAACTCGGTGGGGATCATGTAGTCCGGCAGCCGGGCGGCGAGCCGGGCGCGCAGCTCGGTGACGGTGGGCGTGGCGCCGTACGCCGGGATGACATAGGCGGCGAGCACCCGCTCGGCTCCCTCGCCGCGGTCGACGACGGCGGCCTGGGCGACGGCCGGCTCGTCGAGCAGGGCGGCCTCGACCTCGGTCAGCTCCACCCGGTTACCGCGGATCTTGACCTGGCTGTCGGTGCGTCCGACCACTTGGACCAGTTGGCCGGGGAGCATCCGGGCGAGGTCGCCGGACCGGTAGATCCGGCCGTCGGCGGTCTGGCCGAACGGGTCGGGCAGGAAGGCCCGTTCGGTGAGGTCGGGGCGCCGATGGTACTCGCGGGCCAGCGCGGGTCCGCCGATGTACAGCTCGCCCAGTTCCCCGTCGGGCACCGGCCGCATCCGCTCGTCGAGGATCCAGACCCGGGTGCCGGGCAGCGGGGTGCCGACCGGCGGGGGCGCATAGGCAAGGTCGGACTCCTGGAAGAGGTGACAGCAGGTGAACACGCCGGCCTCGGTCGGCCCGTAGCCGTTGGCGAAGCGGATGTCGGTGGACCGCATGGCCTGCGCCAGGTGCGGGGTGGACACCACCTCTCCGCCGATCACCACCTGGCGCAGCCCGCTGTCCTTCAGCCGGTCCTCGTCGACCAGCTGGTTGAACAGGGTGGGAGTGAGCCAGCAGGTGGTGACGCCGTAGCGGCGGACGGTGTCGATGACGGCGTCCGCCGAGGAGCGCTGCTGCGGCAGCAGGACCAGCCTGGCGCCGTTGGCGAGGGCCGCCCAGATCTCGAACACGGAGGCGTCGAAGGACAGCGGGCACGCCTGCAGGAACGTCTGGTGCTCGTCGAAGTCGCCGTAGACGCCGGTGCGGACGATCCGGGCGGCGGCGCGGTGCGGGACGGCCACGCCCTTCGGGGTGCCGGTGGTGCCGGAGGTGTAGATGACGTAGGCGAGGTTCTCCTCGTTCGCGCGGGCGGAGGTCTCCTCGTTCGCGCGGGCGGAGGTCTCCTCCTTCGCGCGGGCGGGGGTCTCCTCCGCCGGGGCGACGGCGCCGGGGACGTCGGCCCGTACGCGCACTCCGTCGAAGTCGAGACCGCGCTCGTCGGTCACGGGGGTGGTCACGACGACCCGCACTCCGGCGTCGCGCAGGATGAACGACACACGGTCCGTCGGGTCGTCCACCCGCAGCGGCAGATAGGCGCCGCCCGCCTCCAGGATGCCGATCATGCCGATGAGCATGTCGACCGAACGCTCCGCGAAGAGACCGACCACCACGTCGGGTCCCACGCCCTCGGCCCGCAGCCGGGCGGCCAGGGCCCGGGCCCGCTCATGCAGTTCCGCGTAGGTCAGGGACCGTTCGCCCTGGACGACCGCGACGGCGTTCCGGCGCCGCCGCGCCTGTCCGGCGAATTGGTCGTGCAGGCACTGACTGGCCGACCGTGAACCAGGATCCGACTTCGCCTGTTCCGCCATTCCGTACCCTCAACCCTCATTCTTCGCCGGACGACGACCGCTTCCGAAGTTTCCTCGGCAAGCGTTGAACAGCCAAATATGGGCGACCTGTTGTTGTCAATGTCGTTCGGGCGCCCCGACGGCGTCGACTCGCGCTGGAAAGACGCCTGTTCCCGGCATGCGCAGGGCCTCTCCGGCAGCCGCGGAATGTTTCTCACAGGGCGAGAAATACACCGTTCTTCTCGGCCGGTGAGAAAGGAAAGAGTTCGCTCTGCCGGGCGCCCTCGGAATGCCGTACGATCCACCGACGTGAAATCCTCCGGTGGTCCGGGAAGGACCCGCCGACCTTCTTTCGCGGATGGAGTGCTGATGACGCTTCTGACCACCTGGCCCGATTCCGGCCCGGAGACCGCTTTGCGCCGCACCTCCGATCCGGAGGAGATCAGGGCGGCCCTGGCCCCGCTCGGCGTCGCCTACGAGCAGTGGCCCGTGCGGGACGACCTGCCGCCGGGCGCCGGCCCACAGGCCGTGCTCGCCGCCTACGCCGGCGAGGTGCGGGCGCTCACCGCCCGGGAGGGCTTCCGCACGGTCGACGTCGTCTCGCTGCATCCGGACGGCTCCCCGGACTGGGCGGACCGGGCCCGCGCGGCCCGGGAGAAGTTCCTCGCCGAGCACACCCACGAGGACGACGACGAGGTCCGCTTCTTCGTCTCCGGGGCCGGTGTCTTCTACCTGCACGTCGACGGCGCGGTGCACGCCGTGTACTGCGAGAAGGGCGACCTGCTGGGCGTGCCGAAGGGGACCACGCACTGGTTCGACATGGGCACCCGGCCCTCGTTCAGCGCGATCCGCTTCTTCCACGAGGAGGACGGCTGGATCGGCACGTTCACCGGCAGCGACATCGCCGCGCGCTTCCCCGACTTCGACACACTGCGGGCCGGGTACACCGGGGTGAGCGTGTGACGCCGAGCTTCAGGGCGACGGCCGTGGTGCTCGACATCGAGGGCACCACCAGCGCGACCCGCCATGTCACGGACGTCCTGTATCCCTATTCGCGCCGGCGCTTCGCGCGGCTGCTGACCGAACGGCGGGACGAGCCGGAGGTCCGGGCCGCAGTCGAGCAGGTCCGGGAGCTGATCGGCGAGCCGGAGGCGGACGCCGACCGGGTCGAGCGTGCCCTCGGCGCGTGGCTGGACGAGGACCGGAAGGTCACCCCGCTGAAGACGCTCCAGGGCGTCATCTGGGCGGAAGGCTTCGCGCGCGGCGACCTCACCGCGCACTTCTACCCCGACGTCGTCCCCGTCCTGCGGCGCTGGCACGAGCGGGGAGCGCGTCTGTACGTCTACTCCTCCGGCTCGGTGTCCGCGCAGCGCTCCTGGTTCGGGCACACCCCGCAGGGCGACCTGCGGCCGCTGGTCAGCGGCTTCTTCGACACCCGCACCGCCGGGCCCAAGACGTCGTCGTCGTCCTACCGCGCCATCACGGCCGCCACCGGAGTGCCGCCCGCAGCCACCCTGTTCCTCTCCGACCGGGCGAGCGAACTGGACGCGGCGCGGGAGGCCGGATGGCTGACCGGCGCCCTGATCCGTCCGGAGGAGCCGCACAGCGCGTCGGGCCGTACGGTCCACCCCGTGGCGCGCTCCTTCACCGACATCGACCTCGACATGGAACTCGCGGAGGGAACGGCATGACGGGCACCATCACCACGGGCGCGCCTCGGACGGCGGGCTGGGGCGGGGCGCTGGCCGCGGAGGCGGCACGGTTCGCGGCACTCGGGTGGATGCGCGGCACATCGGGAAACCTGTCCGTGGTCACCGGCCGGGACCCGCTGCGCCTGCTGGTCACCGCGAGCGGGCTGGACAAGGGCGAGCTGGGTGCGCGTGACGTGGTGCCGGTGGACGGGGAGGGCAGGGCGGTGCCGGGCACCGGGGCCGCCGGGAAGCCGTCCGCCGAGGCCGCCCTGCACGCGCGGGTGGTCCGGCTGACCGGCGCCGGCGCCGTCGTCCATGTGCACACCGTCGCCTCCGTGGCGATGGGCCGCCGGCGGCCCGGCGGCATCGTGTTCCGCGACCTGGAGATGCTCAAGGGCATCGGGCGCTCCGCCCACGACGAGGAGGTCGTGCTGCCGGTGATCGGCAACTCTCAGGACATGCGCGTCCTCGGCGACCGCCTGGAGGCAGCCCTGAACCCCCTGGTCCCGGGGGTCGTGGTGGCGGGCCACGGCCTGTACACGTGGGGCGCGGACCTCTCAGAGGCCCGCCGTCACACGGAGGTCGTGGAGTGGCTGCTCGAACTGGAGCTCGCGCAGGAGCGGGGCCGGTAGGCGGCGAGGCGAGTGGGTCGGGGGGAAAGGGGGCAAGGGAGCCGCCCCCCCCCGCCCGCCGGGGAAGGGCCACCGCCCCGGCCCTCACCTGCCGGGCGAACCGGTCGGCCGGGCTCGGCGTCAGTTCCAGTGGTCCCCCGGCAGTACGCCCGCAGCGACCTCCAGGACCCCTCGTTCCGTCACCAGCGCGGTGACAAGGGTGCCCGGGGTGACGTCGAAAGCGGGGTTGTGGGCGCGGGTCCGGGTGCCGTTCGGGGCGGTGATGGCGCCGGCTGTCAGGTTCAGCACTTCCTCCTCCCCGCGTTGCTCGATGCGGATCGAAGCGCCCGTGGCCGTGGCGAGGTCCAGTGTGCTGGTGGGCGCGGCCACCATGAAGGGCAGACCCGCGTGGGCACAGGCGAGGGCGATGCCCAGGGTGCCCGTCTTGTTGGCGGTGTCGCCGTTGCGGGTGATCCGGTCCGCGCCGACGATCGCGGCGTCGACCAGCCCGCCGACGACGGTGGCCGCGGCCGCCGCGTCCACCTGCACCTGGTGCGGGATGCCCTCTTGTGCCAGCTCCCACGCCGTCAGCCGCGCCCCTTGCAGCAGGGGACGCGTCTCGTCGACGTACACCGTTTCGAGCAGGCCACGCCCGTGCAGTTCCCGGATGACACCGAGCGCGGTGCCGATACCCGCGGTGGCGAGCGCGCCGGTGTTGCAGTGGGTGAGGATCCGCAGCGGCCGGTCGGCGGCCACCCGCTTGAGCAGCCAGTCGGCGCCGGCCTCGGCCATGGCCCGGTTGGCCGCCAGATCCTGGCGGATGATGGCGTCGGCCTCGGCGAGTACGGCGTCCAGCCCCTCCGGGATCCGCGCGGCGGCCCGGTCCACGCACACGGCGAGGTTCACCGCGGTGGGGCGCGCGGCGCGCAGGCGGGCGACGGCGTCGGCCAGTTCGCGGTCGGTCCAGTTCTCCCGGCGTGCCTGGGCCACGGCCAGGGCGACACCGTAGGCGCCGGCCGCCCCGATGGCGGGAGCTCCGCGCACCGCGAGCCGGACGATCGCGTCGATCAGCGTGTCCACGTCGCGGACGTCCAGACGCCGGAGGGTTCGGGGCAGGGCCGTCTGGTCGATGAGGGACAGGGCGGTGCCCGTCCAGCTGACGGCGCGCGGTTCGTGGCTCACGGGGCTTTCTCCGGGGAGGGGTCGGGGTGGACGGACGCCGGCGCATCGGCCCGGTCGGCAAGGCGATGGCTGCCGCGGTCGTCGATGCGGTGACCCTTGCGGTCGCCCGTCGCGGTGCGGCGCCGGCGGCGGACCGCCGCGAGTCCGGCGACGACGCTGACGGCCGACAGCGCGGTGAAGAAGACCCAGATGGCGCGCTCCCCGAGGGCCTCCTCCAGGCGCAGTCCGGTGAGCGGCGCGATCATCCAGGCCAGCAGCTGGCTGCTGGTGTAACCGCCGAGGTAGGCCCCGTGCAGGTGGGGCGGCGCCAGGCGGGCGACGGTGGCCTGCATGGTGGGCACCCAGAGCATCTCACCGAAGGCGAAGACGAGCACCACCAGCACCACGACCGCCATGTGATGGGAGACCAGGAAGAGCAGGAACGGAGGGCCCATCAGCAGCACGCCGAGGCTCAGCGTGACCGAGGCCGGCCAGCTCCGCGTCCAGCGGGTCAGGGGCATCTGGAAGAGCAGCACCACCACGGGATTCACCGCGTACAGCAGGCCCCAGGTCTCGGGCGCGAACCCGAACGATGTGACGGCGATGACCGGCAGCACCGTCTCGAAGGACATGTAGACCATGAATCCGAGGAGCGTCGCCACCAGCAGCAGCAGCAGGGACCGGTCCGTCAGCACCACGCGCGCGGTCTGCGCGGCGGTGCCGCCGCGGTGGCCGCGGACCCGGTCGCGGGGCAGGAGCCGCACGGCGAGCCCGCAGGTGAGAGCGCCGAGCAGGGCGATGCCGAGCACAAACGCGGTCCAGTCGCCGAGGAACAGGAGCAGCGCGGCCAGCGGGGGGCCGACGACGACGCCGAGGTTGTTGGCGGTGCGCAGGGCCGCGTACGCCTGGTCGTGGCGTTCGGGCGGGGTGACGTCCGCGACGATGGCGTTTACGGCGGAGCGTCCCGGTGCCCACACCACCCCGGCCACGACGACCAGGGCGATGCCCCAGGCCGCGCTGTGTCCGACGAGGCACAGACCGAGGATCAGCAGGGACTGGATGCCGGTGCTCATCACCAGCACGCTGCGGCGGCCCACCACATCGGACACGAAACCGCCCAGCCAGGCCGCGGGCGGGCTGAGGACGGCGCTGAGGAGAAACATGACGCCCACCTGACCGGTGGTGGCGCCCAATGCCTCGATCGCCCAGACGCCGGCATAACTCCAGAAAGTGGAGAAGGAGGCGCCGCTGATGAGGTGCACCACTGCCGCACGCCCCAGTACGGGGTCCCACTCCATGCCCAGGAGCAGTTTCCCGCAGCCTCGCAGGAGGGCGGCAGGCCTTTTCGTCATGCGGACAACTCCCATGAATCGGGGTGACTCTCTTCTCGCCGCCGGAATATCCCCGGGCCCCCGGCCGAAAAATCGGTCCGGGCAGCTTAGCAACAGGTTCTGAGGCTTCGTCAATCAGACGTCGCCACACTCCGGCCGCGCTTTCTCACGGGATGAGAAACCGGCCTCTCTTTCTCAGCTGCCGAGAAAAGCCGGTGCGGCGGCCGCGGAATTCCGGCGGTGGCGGAGTATTTCGCGGCGTCCAGGCCGACGAGGCGTTCCACCGACAGCGCCAGCGAGGCGCGCAGCCGGTGCAGGGCGGTGTCGGAGACCTGGAAGGCACCGCCGCCGGTGATCTCGGAACGTGCCGCGGGGCGTACCTCATGTCCCGCCGCACGGCGTGGTTCACGGTCCTGGACAGGCCGGGCGTCCGAGGCCCGGTCCTGGACAGGCCGGGCGTCCGAGGCCCGGGCCTGGACAGGCCGGGCGTCCGAGGCCCGGTCCGTCCAGGACCGCAGGACGGTCACCAGCCCGCCGCCGGGGCGTTCGCACAGCAGGCTCTCGGCACCGCGGCCGCGGACCGCGCGCACCGGCAGCCGCCGGCCGGCGAGCGGGTGCGGCCGGTGGGTCACCGTGACGAGGTCACCCGGCCTGACCGCGTCGGGCACGGTCATTCCACCGGGGCGAGCAGGGTGCCGGCGCCGGACTCGCGGACCGTGATCGCCTCCATGGGGCAGGTCTCTGCGGCGTCCAGGACCGCGTCGTCGGGTGCGGTGACGGGACGCAGCGCGTGGGACTTGCGGTCGCGCACCACGAAGTGGCCGGCCGCCACGGCCACGCACACGCCGGAGCCGGCGCACCGCTCCTGATCGACGGTCACCTCCCACTGCCGCTCAGCCATGTGCGGCCTCGCTCTCCTCGGCCGGGCCGGCGGCGGGCAGCGAGTCGAGCCGGACGCCCTGGAAGGTGATCCGCAGATGGTCGGGGCCGCGTACGGCGACGTGCGGCCGGTAGTGCAGCGACGCCTCGTCCAGCCTCGGCTCGACGAACGCCTGGGCGAAGGCGTCGAGAGCGATGGCGCCTTCCATGCGGGCCAGCACCGAGCCGAGGCAGAAGTGCGGTCCGGCGGCGAAGCCCAGGTGTCCCGGATCGCCCCGGGTGATGTCGAAGCGGTCGGGCTCGTGGTGCTGGCGGGGGTCCCGGTTCGCGGCGGCCAGCAGCAGCAGCAGAGGTTGTCCGGCGGCCACTTCGTGGTCGCCCAGGGTGAAGGGCTCCCGGGCGATCCGGGTGACCATCTGGGCCGGGGCGTCGTAGCGCAGGACCTCCTCGACGGCCGCCTCGGCGAGTTCGGGCCGCTCGCGCAGCAGCCGCAGCTGGTCGGGGTGGCGCAGCAGGCCGAGGACGCCGTTGAGGATCAGGTTGGCGGTGGTCTCGTGGCCGGCGACCAGCAGCAGGACGCAGGTGAGGATCAGTTCCCGTTCGTCGAGCTGGTCACCTCCCTCCTCGGCGGCGATCAGCTCGGAAAGGACGTCGGCGCGTGGTTCTCGCTTGCGTTCCGCGATCAGCCGGGAGAAGTAGCCGACGAAGCCGGCGCGGGCCTCCTCGACGTTGCGTTCAACCTCGGTGGTCAGTTCACCGGGGACCAGTCGGGGGTCGACGGTGTAGGCGATGGAGTGCGCCCACTTCTCGAAGACCGGGTGGTCCTCGCGGGGCACGCCGAGCATCTCGCAGATGACCCGGACGGGCAGCGGGTAGGCGAAGGCGGAGACCATGTCCACGCCGTCGGCGCCGCTCGCGGCGATGTCCGTGAGCAGCTCGCGCACGATGGCCCGGACCCGGGGCCGCCAGCGTTCGACGACCCGCGGCTTGAACGCCTTTCCGGCGAGCCGGCGCAGCCGGGTGTGGTCCGGCGCGTCCAGGTTCATCAGGTTGGGCTGCTGGGGCACCTTGGTGATCCCGGCGCCCAGCCGATTGCTCCCGACCCGGGGGCTGCGCAGCACGGTCTCGCAGTCGGCCCGGCGGCCGACGACGGCGATGCCGCTCGCGGGGTCGGTGAAGGGTGACGCCTCCCGCAGTTCGCGCAGGAGCGGGTAGGGGTGGGCCCGGGAGGCGGGGTCGGCGAGCCGGGCCAGCCCGGTGGTCAGGGTGGTGGTCACGTTCTGCGTGCTCCTTTGGGGGCGGGTGCGCGACGCGTCGGCGCCAGGTGGGCGGGAGCGCCGTCACCGGCCGTAGAGGGTGCGCACCAGGCGCACGAGGGTCGGCATCGTGCCGGGGCGTCGGCGGAAGGAGGTGGGCTGCACCGGCGGCCGGAACCGCTGGCTGGTGATGGCCTGGGTGCGGGTGAACTCGCGCAGCCCGTCGGGGCCGTGGACCCGGCCGAAACCGGAGTCACCGACCCCGCCGAAGGGGACGGCGGGCATTCCGGCGAAGGCGATCACGGCGTTGACGGACACCATTCCGGCCCGCAGCCGGGCGGCGACGCCGCGGCCGCTGCCGCGGTCGCGGGTGAAGACGGAGGCGCCCAGTCCGTAGTCACTGGCGTTGGCGCGCTCCACGGCCTCCGCCACGGAGGTCACCCGGTTCACGACGAGCACCGGTCCGAAGGTCTCCTCGGTGACGGCGGCCGCGTCCTCGGGGACGTCGGCGAGGACGATCGGCGCGACGTACGGCGGGGTGATGGACTGCGGGCCGCCGAGGACGGCGCGGGCGCCGCGGGACAGCGCGTCGCGCACCTGGGCGGCGATGACGTCGAGTTGCCGGGGCAGCACGATCCGGCCGAGGTCGGCGTCGGGCCCGTCGCCGACGCGGAGGGCGGCCGCGCGCTCGGTGACCAGGTCCAGGAAGCGGTCGGCGACGGTATCGACGGCGTAGACGCGTTCCAGGCCGACGCAGGTCTGCCCGGCGTTGGTCATGGCCGCCCAGACCGCGGCGTCGGCGGCGGCGTCGAGGTCGGCGTCGGCGGCGACGATCATGGCGTCCTTGCCGCCGCCCTCGATCACCACCGGGGTCAGCCGGTCGGCGCACGCCGCCATGACGCGGCGTGCGGTGGCGCTGGAGCCGGTGAAGGAGATCTTGTCGACGGCGGCCCGGCACAGCGCCTCGCCGGCCGTCCCGTCTCCCGTGACGACGTGCAGCACCCGGATCCCGCCGGTGACCTCGGCGAGGGTGGCCGCCAGCCACTCGCCGGTCCTCGGGGTGAGTTCGCTGGGCTTCAGCACGACGGTGTTGCCGCCGGCGAGGGCGGCCGAGACGGGGCCGATGGGGATGAACGCCGGGTAGTTCCAGGGGCCGATGACGCCGACGACCCCGAGCGGGCGGTGGGCCACCGTGACCGCGTGGTGGAACATCAGCAGCCCGGGCGAGACCCGGCGCGGGCCGAGGACCCGGGCGGCGTGGGCTGCGGTCCAGCGCAGGTGGTGGGCGGCGAGGATCACCTCGAGCCGGGCGTCGTCGGCCGTCTTGCCGGTCTCGGCGCGGATGAGGTCGACCAGTTCGTCCGAGCGGCGCAGGATCAGCGCGCACCAGGCCTGGAGGGCCTTGCGCCGCCCGGCGAAGCCGAGCGCGTCCCAGGCGGGCTGCACGCTGCGGGCGGCGGACACCGCGGCGGCGACGTCGGGTGTGCCGGAGGTGGCCGTGGGGGCGGCGTGCGGCGGATCGGCGGCGGTGGTCATGCCCGGGCTCCCGCCTCGCGCGGCTCAGGCAGGGCGAGCACCTTGGTCAGCGGGCGCAGCGAGATGGAGGTGTCTCCGTAGCGCAGGAAGTCGCCGGGCACCAGCTTGAGCCGGAACCGCTGGTGGATCATGGCCGTGATCATCCGCAGTTCCAGCAGGGCCATGAAGTTGCCGATGCACATGCGGGCGCCGGCGCCGAACGGAAAGTAGGTCATCCGGGGCCGTTCCCTGACCCGCTCCGGGTCGAAGCGGTGCGGGTCGAAGGCCTCGGGGTTGTCCCAGTACCGGGGGTTGCGCTGGGAGACCAGGGGCGAGAGCAGCACGGAGGAGCCGCCGGGGATGTGGAATCCGCCGAGTTCGTCGTCGGCCACGGCGTCCCGGGGGTAGATCCAGATCGGCGGGTACATCCGCAGGCTCTCGTCGACGACCTGGCTGGTGTACGGCAGCCGCTCCACGTCCTCGGGGGCGGGCTCGGCGCCGCCCAGCACCCGTGCCAGCTCCTCGTCCAGCTCCTCGCCGACTGACGGGTGGCGGGCGAGGGAGACCAGCGTCCACAGCAGGGCGACCGCGGTGGTCTCGTGTCCGGCGAGATAGATGGTGAGCATCTCGTCACGGATCTCGTCGTCGGTCCAGCGGGCGCCGGTGACCGGGTCGGTGGCCGCCTCCATGAGCTCCATCAGCGGCCCTTCCCCGGTGGCCGCGTGCCGGTCGCGGATCTCGGTGACGAGCCGGGTGAAGATCCGCCGGTCGCGGGCGATGAGCCGGTTGCGCCTGGTCGGCAGCCAGGAGGGCAGCATCTCGCCGACCGACCCGTGCTTGAACATCACTTCGATCACGTTGTCGACGATGTCCTTCATGACCGGCGCGGCAGGGCGGATGTCATAGCCGAACAGTGAGCTGCTGAGCGTGACGAGGGTCAGGCGCAGGGTCTCGGTGACCAGGTCGACGGGCTCGCCGCGGCGGGCGCGGACCTCCCAGTCGTCGAGCATCTCGCGGGTGGCGCGCACCACGTTGGGGCCGATGGCGGCGACCGCCTTGCGCAGGAACACGGGCTGGACCGCGCGCCGGTGGGCCTTCCAGTAGTCGCCGTCGGTGGTGAGCAGCCCGTCGCCCATGACGATCCGGAACTGCTCGTAGAGCACCCCGCGCGTGTAGTTGCCGCTGTTCTCCTTCAGGACCCGTCCCACGGCGTCGGGAGCCGTCACCAGGTGCACCGTGTAGGGGCCGAGGCGCAGCCGGGCGACCTCGCCGTGGTCTCGCTGGGCGCGCAGCAGGAACTGGGCGGTGTCCGACTTCCACTGGGGCAGGTTGCCCAGCAGGGGGACTCCCCGTGGGCCGGGTGCGACGGCGCCGCGCGGGGCGGTCGCGGGGGTCGGTGCCAGGGTGGTCATGTCTCTCGTCACCTCGTTGGTTCGCCTGGTCAGCTGTTGGATCCGCCGCTCACGGGACCGGGAACTGGCGCCGTATGAACGCGTTGTCGAAGATCCGGTCCGGGGTCAGCCTGCGCAGCGCGATGGTGCTGGCGGCGAGGAAGCCGACCGGGTAGCGCGAGCGCGGGGAGCGGGACCTGACGGCCCGGACGATGGTGTCGGCGACCTGCTCGGCCTCGATGGCGAAGGTGCCGGCGAGCGTTCTGCGGGTGCCGTTGTAGATGGCGTCGTAGTAGGCCGCGCTTTGTTCGTGGAAGCGGCGGTACGGGGAGTCGGCGCGGGTCCGTCCGTCCGGGATGTGGTCCAGGAACCGCCGGCCCCAGCCGGTGCGCACAGGTCCGGGTTCGACGAGGACGACCCGGATGCCGAAGGCCGCCGTCTCCAGCCGGAGCGCGTCGCTGAGGGCTTCGACGGCGTGCTTGCTCGCGTGGTAGTAGCCCCCGCCCGGGGCCGCGTAGCGGCCGAAGATCGAGGAGACGTTGACGACGGTGCCGGCGCCGCGGGCGCGCATGCCGGGCAGCACCAGCTGGGTGAGCCGGACCAGGCCGAAGACGTTGGTCTCGAACTGGTCGCGGACCTGGTCCAGCGGGGTCTCCTCGAAGGTCCCGGACAGCCCGTATCCGGCGTTGTTGACGAGGACGTCCACCGCACCGTGCTCGTCCTCGACGGCCTCGACGGCGGCCTTCGCGGATGCGGGGTCGGTGACGTCGAGGGCCAGGGTGCCAAGGCCGCGCGCGGCGAGCTCGTCGAGCGTCGCGGGGTTCCTGGCGCTGGCGTAGACGCGGTGGCCGGCGGCGTGCAGGCGCAGGGCGGTGGCTCGTCCGATCCCCGACGAGCACCCGGTGACGAGGGCGGTCGAGCGCTGGGTCATCGTGCCTTCCCCTTCCTGGGGGTTCTGCGTTGTCAGGGCCTGTTGGGGGTTGCTGGGGGGCCTCACTGGGTTCGGCACGGTGTGGTGCCGGGTGGGTGAAGCGGGTGGGTGCCGGACGGCCGGGGGCGCGGGCATCGACGGGGGCGCCCCCGGCCGTCCGGGCCGGGTGGGCGGAGCCGGGGACCGGCTCCGCGCGGGGTCAGCCCAGCGCGCCGAGTTGCTGGGCGAGTTCCATGCCGTCCATCGAGAACCAGCTCTCGACGATCTTGCCGTCGACGAAGTGGTCGATGACGATCCCGGAGATCTCGATCTTCCGGCCGGCGGCCGGGATGCCGTAGTAGTCCTCGCCGGAGTGGGTGCCGCGGGCGGTGAACCGCTGGACGACCTTGTCGCCCTCCTCGATCCACTCGTCGACGACGACGTGCAGATCGGGGAACGAGGCGCGCTGGATGCGGACCCACTCCTTGAGGTGCTCCACGCCCTCGAAGCCGTCGGCGCGGGTGCCGTGGCTGATGTGGTCCGGGACGGCCTTGTCGTAGACGGCGTCGAGGTTGCCCTTGTTCAGGCACTCCTCGTAGTAGTGCTCCAGCAGCTTGCGGTTGGCGCTGACGTGCTGGTTGTCGCTCATGCCGGGAACTCCTCGGTAGCGGGCCGGATCGGCTGTGATCGGTTGCGGTCGGATGGGTCGGACGGGGCGGATGGGTCAGATGCCGTCGGCCGCGAGCCCGCGGACGCGGATCACGGTCCGGCCGGTGTCCGTGTGCCGGGCACTCCAGACACCGAGTGCCGGGTCCCCTTCGAGCCGGACAGGTCCGCCGGCGGGGGTGCCGGCCGCCGGGAAGGAGAGGTGACGGATCGTCAGCGGGTCGTGCGTGACGGACAGTCCGGGGGCGCGTTCGGTGACCGCGCGGACGATGTTCTCGACGGCGGCGACCGGCACGAGGCACTCGGGCGGCTGCGGCACCACCCACAGGTCGGGCGCCGTGCAGCGGCCGGCCTCGGCGACCATCCGGTGCCGGCCGTCCGGGCGCCAGCGCGCCAACGGCACCACCACCCCGTGCCAGCGGAGCACGGGCGCGGCGCTGAGCAGGGTGGTGCCGAGGGCACCGGCGTGGTGCCCGGCGGGCGGGCGCGGTGCCGGGGGCGCGGCGGCGGCCGCCTCGCCGGGTGCGCCGAAGACCAGCCGCAGGCGTGCGGTGTCCGCGTCGTCCGCGCCCGTCGTCATGGCCCCGGCGGGGTCCACCCGGCGGAAGGCGACGTCCAGCCGCCAGCGGCCGTCCGTGCTCCGCCGCGCCCGGATGTCCCGGCGCAGCCGCAGCGGCCCGCCGTCCGGGCAGCGCAGCACGTTCCACGGGACGCGCAGGTCCTCCACCGCGTGCGGGGCGTGGTCGGGCAGGTCGGCGGGGGTCACCCACTCCGCGCCGCGCACGGCGCTCTCCACCAGCATGCCGAGGGGTACGGCGGGCGTGCCGTGGACGGTGAAGTCACCGACCGCCGGGCTCGTCGCCGGGTCGAACGTGACGACGGAGCACAGGCGTTCGTGCGGCTGGAACACCTCCGCTTCACCCAGGTGGAAGACCTTCGGGTAGGTCTCGGCGTACCCCGGCAGCGACGGTGGCATGGGATAGCCGGTGGCCTGCACCGGGTCCAGCGCGCGGCCCAGGGGACCCACAAAGGTGATCTCGCCGCGGCTGCCGGCCAGCAGCTCCGCCTGCCAGTGGTCCAGGCCCTCGGAGACATCCAGGGCCGCCATGTAGCGCAGGCTGGCCTCGTAGTTGGAGATCAGCCCCAGCCGGGCCCAGGTCGGCCAGGCCAGTGTCATCACCGGGTACGGCAGCTGCCGCGCGGCCCACAGGCCCAGGCGGGCCAGGCACTCGTTGGCGGCCGCGTAGTCGAACTGGCCGACCATGCCGCCCAGCCGCCCGGTGAGCGAGCCGACTGTGCACAGCAGCTTCAGCGGCCGCTCGCGCAGGGCCCGCACCAGGTGGACGAAGGAGTCGACCTTGGTCGCGACCACGGCGACCACGTCGTCGTCGGACTTGTTGGGCAGCCGGGTGGGCCGGTCCACGCCCGCGTTGTGCACCACGGCAGTCAGGCCGGGCAGCCCCGCGACGAGCGTCCGCACCTGGCCGGGGTCGGTGAAATCGCAGCGCCGGTACTCCAGCCGCAGCCCCTCGGCGCGGGCCGCGCGCAGATGCCCGACGAGTTCCCAGGTGCTCTCGGCGCGCCCGATGTCGCGGCGGATGTCGGCCACGCCGCGCCCCTGCCGGTGCCCGGCCCACAGCTCGGCGCGGCGCTCGGCGAGCCGCTCGGGGGTGTGATCGTCCCAGGTGTCCTCGGCCGGCAGCCGCCCGCGCCCGGTCACCACGACCCGCAGTCCCAACTCGGCGCACAGCCGCCGGGCCAGCGCCATGCCGATGCCCCGGCTGCCGCCGCTGATCAGCACGGTGTCCTCGGGGCCGAGCCGCACAGTGGGCGGCCCGGGCCGTACGGCGTCCGGCGTCAGGGTCCAGCGCGCGCCGTCCCGGTGCCCGATCTCGCTCAGGTACGGGCGGCCCAGCTCGTCGCCCACCAGCCGGGGCAGGTCCGCGCGGTCGCCGAGGGCGATGTCGAGGACCCGGGCCCGGCAGTTGGGCAGCTCCCGGTGCAGCGTCTTGGCCAGGCCCGCCCACAGCCCGCCGAGCGGCTGGGCGATGTCGTCGTCGGGGTGGTATCCCATGCCGCCGCCGTGGTACGTGACGGCGAGGTAGGTGAGCCGCTGGGCCGAGGTCTCCCTGCTCCACTCCGGGTAGCAGTGCCGCAGCGTGTCGAAGGTGCGCAGCAGTGCCGTGCGCCATCGGCCGGCGCAGGAGTCGGCGTCGGCGTCGGCCGAGAACCGTTCGGCGAGCGTCAGGTCGACCAGGGTGTCGGGCACCGGTCCGGCTTCGGCCGAGGAGCCGGAGAGCGAAGGGCCGGGCAGTACCGACGCGCCCCGGGCGCGCAGTTCGCCGCGCACCCGCTCCGCGTCGTCCGGGGTGCCGCCGAGGACGAGCACCCGCCGGCCGGTGAGGTCTCGGGGGCTGCCGGGGGCCGGGGCGGGGGTGAGCCGCCACAGCATGCGGCGCACCGGACGGGTCATGGCGTCGGATCCGCCGGTGCCGGCGGACGCCGCTCCGTCCGCGGTGTCATCGCTGAGGAGCGGAAGGTCCGTGAGCGCGGTCATGCGGTACGGCCCCCCGCCCCGGCCGGAGCCTGCGCGGGCGGACGCACCTCGCCGGTGTCCGGGTCGAGATACCCGATCACGGTGGCGTCGACGTCCTTCATCTGGGCCACGACGTGCCCGCCGGGGGCGACGGCGACGAACCGGTTGCCGGACCGCGGCGCGGCCGTGAACCCGGGCTGGGTGACGTACAGGTCCAACGCTCCGTGGGTCTGCGCCAGGTCCAGGTCGTTGGCGCTCTGGTACAGGTCGATCCGCCGGATGGACAGCGGGGCGGCGACCGGGACGAGCCCGTCCACCGGGTCCAGCACCCCGGTCCGCGCCAGCGCGTCCAGCAGCACGGTCGGCATCAGGAACTGCCGCCAGGGCCCGGTGGCGGGGTCCAGCTCGGGCCGGAACACCGAGCGGGCGCCCAGCCGGTGGCGCCGGGTGCCGGTGGTGGCCCGGAACGGTCCGCTGAGCAGCACGGGGGCCGACGGCACGTGGTAGGGATCCACGACGGGCTGCTCCCCCTCACCGTCCCAGCGCTGCCACTTGGGCGCCGTCGGGAACGCACCGGCGACCAGGACCCGCACGGTGAAGTGCGGTTTGCCGGACACCAGCAGCACTCCGGACGGGGCGATCACATCGTGGGTGACGGAGACCTCGACCGTGGTCAGGTCGCCGACCCGCTCGCTGATCCGGGCCGTGATCCGCTTGGGCGTCTGGGCGACGCCCTCCCGGACCTGCAGGAAGTGCAGGAAGCGCAGGTCCTCGAAGGCGACCACACAGCCGTCCGGGACGAGGGCGAGGGCGGCCTCGGCGGCGATCTCGGTGACGAAGGTGCCGGGCAGCGTCGGCACGCCGCGCACCAGGTGCCCGGCGAGATAGCCGTCGGTGTCCAGGCCGAAGGGGCACTCGAAGCGCACGGCGCCCGGGCCGTCGCGGTCGCCGGTGTCCGCGTCGCAGGTGTCCGTCGGCAGCGTACGGCGCAGATAGAACCGGCCCCGGGCGGGCCCGCCCGGCTCCCGGGCCGGCGCGGTGGCGGCGACCGCCGGCCGCTCGGTCAGGTAGCCGGGGTAGAACGTCTCCACCGTGGCGCGTTCAGCCGCCCCCATGTGCACGAGCGAGGGGGTGCGGTCCCCGGTGCCGAGTTCGGCCAGGAAGTGCCGGACGCCTTCGGCGACCGGCATGTGGCTGTAGGAGCCCGCCCGCTTGAAGTACTCGCGGGTCAGCTCGTCGGCGCCCATGCCGACCTCGTCCCAGAGGGTCCAGCCGATGACGAACTCGTCGCTGCCGGTCGCCTTCGCGGCGTAGGCGGCGGCCGTGGCCAGGTAGTCGTTGCCGGAGGCGTAGTCGGGCTCGCCGCGCTGCCCGAAGTAGCCGAGCAGGGAACCGAAGTCGCACCACAGGCGCGGTGGCCGACCGGCGAGCGCGCGGTGCAGGTTACGGTGCGCGACCAGCTTGAGGTCGCGGATGCGCCGGAACTCGTCGAAGTTCTTGTCCTGGATCAGCGCGGAGCGGTTCAGGCCGGGCGCGTTGACGAGCAGATCGATCCGGCCGTGCGCGGCGTGGACCGTGTCGAGGGCGCGGCGCACCGACTCCTCGTCCCGTGCGTCGCAGTGCAGGTACGTCACCCGCCCCGCACCGCTGTGCCGGGCCATCCGGTCCAGGTTCCGCCGAGCGGCGCGCGCGTCGGCCATGCGGTCGAAGCTCTTGTTGATCGCGGCGACGGTACGGCCGCCGGCGGCGAGCTGCTCGCGGATGTACCGGGCGCGGGTGGCCGCGAACTCCTCGTCCGTGCCGTCGAAGGTGCCGACCGGGTAACTGTCGACCGGATTGCTGCCGAGTGCGTAGATACGGCTGCCGTAGCGCTCGGCGACCGCCGTGAGCAGTTCGGCGGTGATGCCGCGAGCCCCGCCGAGGGCGACCACCACGGACTCCCGCTCCAGCGGGGCGGGGCGGTCCGCGGAGGCGGTGGCCGGCCGTGCGGTCAGGGTGGGGACCCGGCGCAGGTCCCCGTCGCGGTGGACGACCGGGAAGGCACGCTCGCAGGCCCGCTCGGCCGCGATCAGCTCCGCCGCCGCCTCCGGGTCGCCCGTGGCGGTCAGCAGGGCGAAGCAGTCGGCGTCCGGGCGTTCCAGGCGGACGCATTTCAGCAGACCGGTGAAGAGTCCGGCGAGCGGGTGGGCGATGCCCTGGGGCTCGGCGCCGAGCAGGGCGAACACCGCGGAGGCGGGTGCCTCGCCGAGGTCGGCGTAGCGCTGCTGTACGACGAGGAAGGCCAGGTCGTGCAGCGCGGTCAGGCCGGGGTGGTCCGCGGTGAGCGCGGTGCGCGGCGGCGCGGACGCGGTCAGGTCGGTGACCAGGACGACGTGGCGTGCCGGGCGGCCCAGCGCGTCCAAGGCCGCGCGCACGCCCTCCGGGGTGCTCGTCACCTGCCGTACGGCGGGTTGCTCCCCGGTGACGGGTGTGGTGCTGAACACGGTGCAGTCCGCGGCGCCCCGGGCGAGGCGCTCGGCGAGGCCGGGCCGGTCGGTGAGGATCAACGCACCGTCGGGCACCGCGGCGGGCACCGGGCCACGGGGTGCGGCGGGCGCCGGGGTGAGCGTGACGGCGTACCGCTCGACCAGATCTGGGGCGGAACCGGTGGGTGCGGCCCCGGTCCGCATGGCGGTCTGTGCGGCCTCGGTTGAGGAGGCCTCGGATTCCACGGGGGCGGAGCCCCGCGCGTCCTGTGCCGGCTCTCCGACCGTGACGACGAGGTGGGTGGCCATGTCGTGGCCGTTCTCCCGGCAGTGGATCCGGGTGGTGGTGCCGGTCCGCTGGAGGGCGCGTAGGATCTGCGCCCCACCGGCCGCGCCGAGGTAGTGGCCGTAGCCGCCGCGCGAGCCGCAGTCGAGGACGTCCGGTGCCCCCTCGCCGGTGCCGGCCTCGCGCACATCGGCCTCGTCGATGATGCCGAGGACGCGCAGTCCGGCCTTTCTTGCGGCGCGCTCGGTGGTCAGCCCGAACAGGAAGGCGCCCTCGGCCGGCCGCACCGGCTCCTCGAAGACGTCGGCCAGCAGCCCGCCGAGTTCGGGCAGGCTGTTGCCGTTGATGCCGCCCGCGAGCACGAAGTCCAGCTCACCGCTGCGCAGATAGCGCACGGCCGTCGCGAACGCCGCCACGGTCGAGGCGAGTCCCGCGTCCACGGTGATGTTCGGGCCCTTGAGGTCGAAGTAGTTCGCCACCCGGGCCGAGATGATGTTGGGCATCATCCCGGGGAAGGAGTCCTCGTTCGACGGCGGGACCAGCGAACGGACCCGTTCGCGCATCCGCTCCAGCAGCGGCGTGAGCTGCGCGGTGGCGGCGAGTTCGGGGTCCTGGCGCAACGCGTGCTCGATGTCGTCGAGGTAGCAGCGGTTGGCGTAGAGCATGGCGGCGCGGGTGGGGCCCATGTGGCCGACCACGACACCGGTGCGCTCGGTGTGCCGCTGCCAGAAGTCGCCCAACTGGTCGCGCAGGTCGTGCGCGCAGGCCAGGATCATCAGCTGGCAGCGGTCGATGGTCCGTACCGTCGCCGGCGGCATCCGCACCTGCTGGAACGGCGGTGCCGGGTACTGCTCGCCGAAGCTCTGCTCGACGTCCCGGTCCCCGGAGAGCCACTGCAGGACCTGGTCACGGTCCTCGACGCCGGGCAGCTTGACCGACCAGCCGACCACCGCGATGCGGTCGGTCGCGGACCGGGACGCGGCGGCCGTACGGCCCCGCTCCCTGTCAGTCCCCTCCGTACCCCCCGCACCCTCAGTACCGTCGGTGCCCTCCGTGAGGATCAGGTGGGCGTTGGTGCCGCCGAACCCGAAGCCGGAGATCGCCGCCGTGCGGGCCCGGCCGGGGACGGCGGGCCACGGCCGTGGGCTGCCGGAGATCTCCAGCCGGGTGCGGTCGAGTTGGAACATCGCGGGGGCGGAGGAGAACCGGTACTGGCCGGGGATGGTCTCCCCCTGGAGCGCGAGGATGGACTCGATGAGCGAGATCACGCCCGCCGCCCAACCGGTGTGCCCGATCAGCGACTTGTTGGAGGTGACGGTGGTGGCGCGGGCGTTGCCGTAGTGCTCGCGGAGCGTGGTGAACTCGGCGAGGTCGCCGGCCGGGGTACCGGTCGCGTGCGCGTTGATCCAGTCGACCTCCGCCCCGTCCAGGCCGCCGGCCTCCAGCGCTCGCTCCACCGCCAGGTTCTGCCCGGTGGAGCTGGGCGCGTAGATCGCCTTGCCCTTGCCGTCCGAGGAACTGCCGAACGCCTTGAGCACGCCCAGCACGCGGTCGCCGTCGGCCTTGGCCCGGCTGAGCCGCTTCAGTACGACGACGCCGGCGCCGTCGGCGAAGATCACACCGTCCGCCTCGGCGTCCAGCGCGTGCACCGCGCCGCGCTGGGACAGGCCCTTGAGCTTGGAGAACAGCACGGTTCCGCGCGGGGCCAGCGCGAACGCGCCGCCGCACACCGCGATGTCCTGCTTGCCCATCAGCAGGCCCTTGATGCCGATGTCGATCGCGTACAGCGAGGAGGAGCAGGCCGTGTCGACCATCTGGAGCTGGGTGGCGTCCGGCAGGACGCCCGCCATCGCGGCGAGGCCCACCTGGTGCGGCAGGAACCGTGGCGCGTCGGTGGCACCTCGGTGGTAGCGGCCGGACAGCACCTTGTCGACGCGGCCCACCAGACGGGCGCGGTCCTCCTGCGTGAGGTCCAGTCCGGCGGCGACGTCCTCGGTGAGACGCCGGGCGGCGTGCAGGACGCCCGCCTCCTCCAGGTGCTGGCTGCCGTCGGCGGTGTAGCCCACGTGGAAGGAGAAGCGGTCGGTGTCACCGACGCGCACCCCGTCCAGGGCCTGGACCAGCGAGTGGCGCAGCCACAGAGTGGTCAGCTCGGTCTCGTCCGGTAGCGCCGGCAGACCGTCCAGGACGGCGCGGCCCGGTTCGAAGTCCGTGATGAACACACAGGTGTCCTGGTAGGACTTGTCCTCGGCGGACCGGTCGGGCGAGGAGAACCGGGCCCGGTCCCAGCGGTCCTCGGGCACCTCGATGAACAGCTCACGACCGGTGGTGCGCAGCTGCCAGAACTTCTCGGGGCTGTCGGCACCGCTGACGACGAGCCCCATGCCGACGACGGCTATGTCGTCGTCCTCGGGGAAATCCGTGTCCCCGTGCGTGTCCCCGTCGGCCTCCGCCGAGGTGAGAGCGGCGGGAACGGCCGCGGGCTCCGCCTCGGCCTCAGCCGTGGCCTGCACGACCGCGGGTTCCACCGCACCCGTGCCCGCGGGCGGCGAGAGCAGCGGTGCGCCGAGGGACAGTCCCCCGTCGGCGAGGACCACCTGGCCGGTGATCCAGCGGGCCCGGTCGGAGGCGAGGAAGGCGACGACCTCGGCGAACTCCTCGGGCGTGCCCAGGCGTCCGAGCGGGGTGCTCGCCGCGATGGCGGCCTGCATCGCCCCGGCGTCGGGGAAGGCCTCGGCGACCTCGCTGACCAGCATCGCGGCCGAGGCGGTGTTCACCCGGATGTTGAAGGGTGCGAACTCCACGGCCAGGTAGCGTGCGGCGGCCTCGACCGCGGCCTTCGCGGGGGCGCAGGCCAGGTAGTTGGCCATGACGAGCTGTGAGCCGCCGAGGGCGGAGATGTTGACGATGGAACCGCCGCCGGCCCTCCGCATCAGCGGGGCAGCCGCCCGGGCGCAGCGCAGGCCGCCCTTGAGGTTGGTGTCGAGGGCCTTGTCGAGATGGGCGTCGGTGACCTCGGAGCCGGGGACGAGTGCCCCGTTGGCCGCGTTGTTGACGAGGATGTCGAGCCGGCCGAACCGCTGCTCGATCTCGGCGAACATCCGGTCGACCTGCTCGGGACGGGCCACGGAGGCGCGGAGCAGGTCCACGCGGGCGCCCCGGGCACGCAGTTCGCGCTGGGTCTCCTTGGCCTGCTCGTGCGAGTGGAAGTAGTTGACGAGGACGTGGGCGCCTCGGTCGGCGAGGGTGGCCGCGATGGCCTTGCCCACGTTGCGGGCGCCGCCCGTGACGAGTGCGATCTTGCCGGTCAGGTCCTGCATGGACGTCGTCCCTCCGGTCCGCCTGCTCACGCCGCGGCGCCCTGGAGCCGACGGCCGTTCAGTTCCTGGTGGATGAGGTCGGCGACCTTGTCGAGCGTCTCGTAGTCCGCCAGCCGGAAGTCCGCACCACGCGGCTCCAGCCCGAAGTACTCCGACGCCCGCGACAGCAGCTCCACCTGCTTCACCGAGTCCACACCCAGCTCCGCCTCCAGCAGCACACCCGGCGTGAACACCTCCTCCGGATACTCCAACGCCCGCGCATACAGCCCCCGCACGGTCGCGAACACCTCCTCCCGCCCCAGCCCCTCCACCACGGCGGCAGCCGGCCGCGCACCGGTGTCCGGCGCCTCACTCTCGACGGCGCCGCGCCGGGTGCCGAGTTCCTGGTGGATGAGGTCGGCGACCGCGTCGAGCGTCTCGTAGTCCGCCAGCCGGAAGTCCTCACCACGCGGCTCCAGCCCGAAGTACTCCGACGCCCGCGACAGCAGCTCCACCTGCTTCACCGAGTCCACACCCAGCTCCGCCTCCAGCAGCACACCCGGCGTGAACACCTCCTCCGGATACTCCAACGCCCGCGCATACAGCCCCCGCACGCTCGCGAACACCTCCTCCCGCCCCAGCACCTCCACCACGGCGGCAGCCGGCCGCGCACCGGTGTCCGGCCGCTCGGCCGCGCCGTCCGTGCCTGCGGGCTCGGCCGTACCGGCCGGCACGTTCTGCGGCGCGGTGCGGAAGTCCGACAGCCGCCTGCTCACCAGGGCGGTGATCTCGTGGCCGGTCGTGGTCCAGAAGGTGGAGAACTCGGCGGCGGTCAGCTCGGGGGCCAGGTACTGGCGCAGGGAGTCCAGTCCGTCGCCGGCCGACAGGCCCGCCCGCCGCAGCTCGGCCAGGGTGTCGGCCAGCCGCAGGGTGTTGCCGCGGCCCACGGACAGCGTGGACAGCGAGGTGACGTCGTCCGGCCCGCCCAGTGCCTTGGGCACCAGCGAGGTGAGGGTGGCGCGTCCGCCGGCCTCCACGAAGACGCGCGCGCCGTGCTCGTGGAGGAGGGTGACGGCCGAGGAGAACCGCACGGGCAGGGTGAAGTGGTCGGCCAGCCGGTCGCCGAGGCTCTCGTCCGGGTCGTAGAAGCGCTGCAGGATCGGCGAGTACACGGGCACGCTCAGCGGGCCGCGCGGCAGGTCCCGTACGGCGGCGGCGAAGTCGGGTGCCACGGAGGCGAGCGACGGGTTGTGGAACGCGAACGCGGCGTCCAGTTCGGCGCAGCCGATCCTGAGCTGCTCGGCGATGGCCTTGACCTGGCCGATGGCCTCGCGGGGACCGCTCAGCACGGTCTGGGTGGCGTGGTTCTCGGTGGCGACGGCGAGACGGTCGTTCTCCACGAGCGCGATCAGATGCCGGGCGCGGGAGGGTGCGGCGGCCAGCGCGACCATCGCTCCGCTGCCCCCGTCCAGCCCGGCGATGGCGGCGGTGCGGCGCAGTACGATCCGGGCGCCGTCCTCGACGGAGTAGCCGCCCGCGGCGACCAGCGCCGTGATCTCGCCGAGGCTGTGGCCGACGAGGGCGAAGGGCCGTACTCCGTGCTCCGTGAGCACGCGGTGGGCCGCGAGACCCGACCCGTAGATGGCGAGCTGGGACACCCAGGGCTCGTCCCTCAGCAGGTCGGTCAGTTCCACCGGTGTGTCGCGGAACAGTGTCGCGGACAGCTCCCGGCCGTGGATCTGCCGGGTCACGGTGTCGATCCGTTCGAAGACGGCCCGCACCTGCGGGTAGCCGTCGGCCGCGCGTGTGAGCGCGACACCGTCGAAGCCGCCTTGGCCGGGGAAGAGAAGAACGGGGCCGGCGTACTGCCGCGTACCGGGCATGGTGGGAATTCCTCCAGAACAAGGTGTCACGGGCGGTGCTCCGAGCAGCCGCACAACGGCGTCGGTGCACGGGCGTGTCATCGGGGATGGCGAAGGGCCGGTGGTCGTACCGGGGCGTGGCTCAGGCAGCCGTGCGCAGGAGAAGCTCGCCCATGAGACCGAGCCGGGCCGCCAGCAGCCGGTCGGCGAGCCGGGCCGTGGCCTCGGACCGGCCGGGGACGGCGTACAGCAGCCAGCGCAGCATGCGGATGGTGTGCGGCAGTCCGCCCTCTTCGTCGAGATAGTCGAACAGTTCGCGGAAGCTGCGGCGGGAGTAGAACTCTTCCGGCGGGACGACCGCGGCGAACAGCCCGATCATGGTGCGCGCGTGCCAGGGGCTGCGGCTCATCGCCTCGATGAGCGCCCGCTCCTCCCGCGTGTGGTCGAGGATGCGCGCGTAGTCCCGGGTGTAGTCGTAGTGGTCGCGGACGAGCGCGTCCCGGGCGCGGGCGTACGCCGCCAGCTCCAGGTCCAGGCCGCGGCCGCCGGACAGGCCCCGGTGCACGGCGTCCGCGAGGAGTTCGGCGCCGAGCACGGCGTGGGTGATGCCGGATGCGGTGATCGGGTCGCGGGTGGCGGAGGCGTCGCCGACGAGGGCCCAGCCCGGACCGTGCGGCGTGCGCAGGAAGTTGGGGACGGAACCGGTGAGCCAGCGACCGGCCCGCCGACCCGCCCGGACCTCTTCGGCGAACTCCGGGTCCACGTCGGCCAGCGCGGCGATGACCGTCCGGTCGGTCGCCTCGTCACCGCCCGGCGAGGGGAAGTCCGCCGTGGGCCAGGCCACTCCCACGATGGACAGGCCGTCGTGGGTGGGCCAGGTGAAGGGGTGGCGGCGGTTCTTGCGGTAGGTGCGGACGAGCGAGGGCTGCGCCGGCCCCTCCCAGTACGTCCACAGGCTCTTGCTCAGCACCGGTTCGGCGCGGTACTGGCCGACCCCGGCCAGCCGGGCCACCTTGGAGTTCTTGCCGTCGGCGCCGATGACGACGGTGCCCTTCTCCTGGAAGCGGCCCAAGCCCTTGGCCGTGCCCGCAATCCCTACGACGGTGCCGTCGGCGTCGCGCAGCAGTTCCTGGACAGAGGTCTCCTCGCGTACTTCGGCACCGGCGTCGGCCGCGCAGCGCACCAAGGCCTCGTCCAGTTTGACGCGGGGCGGCGACAGCGCGTAGTCGACGTCCTCGACGGCGGGCAGCCGGGCCTCCAGCCGGACGGGGCCGCTCTCCAGGCGGTAGCGACTGATCCGCGGGATCGTCGGGTCGCCGAGCCGGTCGAGCACCCCCCACCGGGTGAGCCGCTGGACGCCCGGCGGGTGGATGAGGTTCGTGGACGACGACGTCGGGCTGGGAAAACGCGCCCGGTCGACCAGCAGCACCCGGTGGCCGAGCCGCGCCAGCAGCAGAGCCGTGGATGCGCCGGATATTCGTGCGCCTACAACAATCGCGTCGTACACGAAAGCCCCCGTCCACGAATGAAGATCTCCGGATGGAAATCCGGCGCGGCCAGCGTAACAAGACGCCCCGAGTATTCGTCAATCATTTATTGCCGGGCCTCCCACCTGCACATTCTCGGCCAGCGAGAAAACTCGAACCGGTTTCTCGGCGGATGAGAAATATCGCCGACCTCCACCCGGCGCCCGGTTTCTCATGTGCCGAGAAAAGGGCGGCTGTCGCGGAAACTCGGCTCGCATTCCGCTACGCTGCTCCGGGTAGGACTGATTCCGGCTACAGCTGATTCCGGTACCGCCGGTACCGGCGAACACGGCGGAGTGAGCAAATTGGGTTACACGCAGGCCTTTTTCCCTGACAGCCAGGTCGTGGGCGTGGGCCCGGAACCGCATCCGTGGATCGCCCCCGCCCTCCCCCTGCTCGGCATGTGGCGCGGGTCCGGCACCGGTGGATACGCCACTCTGGCCGACGGCTTCTCCTACGAGCAGGAGATCACCTTCAGCCACGACGGCCGACCCTTCCTGCGGTACGAGGCGCGCGCCTGGCTGACCGACAGCGAGGGCCGGCCGGACCGCCCGTCGGGACGCGAGACCGGCTGGTGGCGGGTCGGCGCCGATGGCTACCTCGAGGCGGTGGTCGCCCATCCCATCGGGATCGCCACCACGTACGTCGGCCGGATCTCGGGCGGCGAGATCGAGATGGCGTCGCGGGACACGGTCGTCACCCCGCTCGCGAAGGAGGTCACCGCGTCCCGGCGCCGCCTCACGCTGCGCGGGGACGAGCTGACGGTCGTCACGGAGGTGCAGGCGGTCGGGCAGCCGCTCCAGCAGCACCTGTCGGCCCGTCTGCGGCGCCTGCCCGGCTGACCGGGGCCGGTCACGTGGAACTGTGGTGGTGGCGGCACGCCACACCGGTGCCCGAGGGCTTCACCGAGCTGCTGGACGCACCGGAACGCGCACGGGCCGCCGCCTTCCGCTTCCCGGCCCACCGCGCCCGGTTCATCTGGGCGCGGGCCCTGACCAAGCGGATCGCGGGTACCGCTGCCGGGGTGCCCGCCCGGGACGTACGGCTGACCCGGGAGCCGTGTCCCTGCTGCGGTGACACCGGACACGGGCCTTTAGTGGCGGAGCTCGCGGACGGCGCGGTGCACCTCAGCCTCTCGCACAGCGAGGGCTACTCGGCCCTGCTGTTGTCGCCACGCCACCCGGTGGGCCTCGACATCGAGCTGCTGCGGCCGATGCCCCTGGACGTGCTCGCGCCGACGACGCTGAGCGCGGACGAGCGGGACTACGTGGCCGAAGAGCCTGCGGGCCGACGCCGTTCGCTCGCCTACCTGCGCTGCTGGACGCGGAAGGAAGCCGTTCTCAAGGCGGTGGGCACCGGGGTCGTGGGCGACCTGACCGACCTGGACGTGCGGCCGCGCGAACGGACGGCGCGCGTATCGCACGGCACGGGGCGGCGCGGGGGCGACTGGCGGGTCAGCGACCTTCTGCCGACCCCCGGGCTCCTGGCGGCGGTGGCCCGGCCGGCCGCCGGGCCGGACGAGCCCGTCACGGCACACCGGGCCGCCGCGAAGCCGACCGGGCCGATCTGACCGACCGGGCCATCCGGACCGACCGGCTCGGTGGCTTGGATCCACCCCCTCGCACGCCAGTCGGATCCTTCATTCCGCTGCTTCTTCACGGGGCAACGGTCGACGATCCGCGCCGAGACGGAGCACAGAGCACGGCAAAATTCAGCCGAATCCGTTAGAGAGTGAGGCCCGTCACACTCCCGCCCGCCAGGTCGCTGTACCGTCCAGCAAAACGCACGTAACTCGCCTGCGGCAGGTACGGGAAACCATCCCGCCAGCACCGCAAGTAGTTGCACAAAGAACCAACGGGGGCTGTGCATGCATTTCTCGCCATTGACAACCCATTTGACGACACCAGGGCCGGACGCATTTCGCACATGTCGGCTTTTCGCGCGAAGGAACTCATCCATCCGTCACTGAAGTCACGCGGTGACTCCGACGCCCGCCGACCGCATTCCCCCCATTTTCTATGTCGAGAGGTCATACCGTGCGCCACGGTGCCGCCCATCAGTCCGGTGTCACACGGACCCCATTTCCCGCCCCTCAGCAAAATAAATTCAAAAACCAGCCCAAGAATACGTCGCACACCGCCGGGTCGAGCCACGCCGAGCGCGTCTTCCGCGTGCAGCACGCCTTCACCCAGCTGGGCGGCGAGGTGCACGGACTCGCGGAACTGGCCCGGGCCTCCTGTCTGGACGACTCCACCGTCTACCGGATCCTGCGTTCCGGTATCGAGCAGGGCGCGTTCGTGCAGGTCGCCCGGGGCCGGTACCGGCTCGGCCCGGCCGCCGCGCGGCTCGGCACCCAGGCACTGACGCCCCGGCTGGACCACGACGCGCTCAGCGACTGCCTGGAACAACTGCGCCTCAGCACCGACGGCGGGATGGTGTTCCTGTACGGCCTGACCAACCTGGGCCACCCTCAGCGGCACTGCCTCAACATGGCGGTGGGCGCCCACGACCTGACCGAACTGGGGATGTCGCCGCGGGAGATCATGCGGGTCAACCGCTCGCTGCGGATCGGCGCCTCGGGCCGGGCGATCCTCGCCCACCTCTCCGAGAACCTCCAGCACCGTGTGCTCGCGGAGCAGTTGCCCGCGGCCGTGGGACCGGGCGTGTACCGGGACCGCGGTCAACTGCTCGCCTCCCTCGCGGAGATCCGGGTCAAGGGTTACGCGCTCGGATTCCAGGAGTGCGCGCGCGGCTGGGACTCCTTCGCCTCTCCCGTGCTGTGGGACGGCACCGTGCTGGGCTCGCTCGTCCTGCTGAAGCCGGCCCACCAGTCGGCAGCCACCCGTGACCGCTGCGTCCTGGCCGTCAGGTCCGCGACGGCCGAGGTGAGCCAGCTCATGGGAGTGCTGGAACCGCAGCCGCGCGGCCGGATCGCCTGACCCGCGGCTCCCCGCGGGGGCTTCGCAGGGCACCGTCGCCCGGTCCATGCGGAGCCCCCGCGCGCCTTCGGCCGGGTCAGCGCGCCGCGATGGCCCGCCCCTCGGCCGGAGTGTCACCGCCGTCCGCCTCCGCCTCCACCTGCCGCTGCTTGCGCCTGATCAGCAGGTGCCCCGCCTCACCGATCAGCAGGCCTGCGACGACGATCGCGGCGGAGGGCACACCCAGGTAGCGCATCTCCACGTCGTGGTCGAGGAGGAAGCCCCCGACCACCGGAGCGAGCGAGACACCGACGTAGTTCGCCGAGGAACTGAGGGAGATGGACATCTGCGCGACCGCGGGGTTCACCCCGGCGAGCCGGTGCTGGATCGGGACGAGCATCGCCCATCCGCAAGCGCCCCACAGCATCGCGGCGACGAACGCGGTCGCCAGGTGCCGGCTGCTCCACGGGGTGGTGGCGAAGACGGCGACCGCGATGACACCGGCCGTGTTGATCACGACACGGTTGCCGAACTTGTCGGTCAGGCGTCCGGCGGTCATGTTGCCGACGACGGCCGCGATGCCCCAGGCGAACAGCAGCCAGGCCAGAGTCCGGCCGTTGCCGTCCGTGGCCGGGGCGAAGATCTGGCTGACGTAGGTGTACAGGACGAACAGGCCGCTGTAGCCGACCAGGACCAGCAGCAGCGTCAGGGCGATCCGGAGATCGGTGACGGGCGACAGACGCTGTTTCAGCGTCACCGCCGGCGGGCTGGGCACGGAGGGCAGGGCCACCGAGACGGCGATCGCGGCGACCAGACCGACCGCCGCGACGAAGATCATGGTGCCGCGCCAGTCGGTGAAGCCGCTGATCGCGGTACCGATGGGGGAACCGAGGGCGGTGGCCGCGCTCAGTCCGCCGAACAGGATGGACAGGGCGGTACCCCGCCGCTCCGGCCCGGCGAGCGCGACGACGACGCCGGCCGCAGTCGGTGTGAACATGGCACCGCCGAGCGCGGCCATCACCCGGAAGCCCAGCGCCACCTCGAACCCGGACGCGAGCCCGGTGCCGATGTTGCCCGCGATGAACACCAGCAGGCCGCCGATCAGCAGCAGCCTGCGCGGCACCCGGGCGGCCACCGCCGCCACGACGGGCGAGAGGACGGCGTAGGACAGCGCATAGGCCGTGATCAGCTCGGCGCTGGTGGGCACGTCGACGTCGAGGTCCTTGGCCACGCTGGGCAGGATGCCGGCGACCACGAAGCTGTCCGTGCCGATGGCGAACATGCCGATGGCCAGCGTGACGAACCGCCAAGTAAGGCCTTTGTCTGGTTTTTCCACGGGAATCCCCATCGTTGACGACGGAAGCCAGGGGTGGCTGAAGAGGCACAACTAACGGGCAAGTCGAAAATTCTCCGTTAGACATCGCGACCTTATCCCAGCCTCACGGAAAGTCTCAAGTGCTAGCGTTAGGTCATGGACGCTGCCGAATCCTCCACCGCGACGGCCCCGCCGCAGGCTCCCGGCGAGGACCGCCACGGCGCTCTGGCACTGGTGAACACCGAGTTCAGCCGGCCGAACGGCCCCTATGACGGACTGCGCGACACCGAGAGCGCCGCCGCCTGGCTGAACAGCCGGGGACTGCTCCCCTCCGGGACCCCGGTCGCCACCCGGGAGCTGGAACGGCTGCTCGAACTCCGGCGTTCACTGCGGGAATTGCTCGACGCCCACCTGAGCGGCGCGGCACCCGCCCCGACAGCCCTGTCCACGGTCAACACCACCCTCGCGGCGGCCCCCGCCGTCCACGAGATCCACTGGGAGCACACCGGCCCGGTCGCGGTCGTCCGCCGCCCGGCCGACGACCCCGTCGGCGCGGCCCTCACGGTGCTGTCCGAGAACGCCGTGGAACTCCTGACCGGCCCCCCGAGCGGCCGCCTCTCCACCTGCGGAGCTCCCGGCTGCACCCGCCTCTTCGTCCGCACCCACGGCGCCCGCCGCTGGTGCTCCGACCGCTGCGGCAACCGCGTCCGCGCGGCCCGCCACTACACCGATCACCGCACCACCCGAGGCCGCACAACCTGAGAAGACGCCGGCTTGGAACTCGACCACTGCGCTGCCAACTCGGCTCTCGTGCACGTCAGTTCAGGGTCGGCCGTCCGTATGCTCCTGATGGTCCGGCGACTCGGACCCGCGCGGCCACCAGGGCCACGCGCCACGAACGTCACTTCAGCGTCAAGATATCGCCCGTATCGCCCACACCGCACATAATGCCCACCTAAAAAACCGCAGGTCAGGAGCCCTTTGCGGCGGGTTCAAGGATCGCCACGCACTCCACGTGATGCGTCATCGGAAAGATGTCGACCTGGGCGAGTCACGAAAACGCCCAGGTCAGAGCGGATCATCGACTCTCTGCCGCGTCTGCGGGCGCCCAGAGCGTCAAATGAGCGTCATGACCGACAGTCCATCCCTCCCCTTTGGGCGGAAGAGGTCGCCACGACCAGCTCACCTGCACGAGCTGGCTCCCGCTCACTCCTCAAGCTGTGGCGGGTATGCGCACACGCGTCGGCCGTACCGTGCACGCCGTGCAGGAAGACGCCTTCCTCCAGCTCGCCTCCCGCACCCGGGCGGCCGCGTGACGGGCACTTCCAAGCAGCGCCTGGCGGCGGACGGCAAGACCGTTGCAGAGGAGATCCGCTTCACCTGGGACGGCCTGACCCTCTGCGAACAGACCACCGTTTCCAGCGACCTGCCTCGTCCGGTAGCGCTCACCTGGGAGCACCGCGGCCTCACGCCCCTCGCACAAACCGAGCGCATCCTCACCCCGGATGCCCGTCAGGAGGAAAGCGCCGCGGCCTTCTCGTGCAGGGTGGGATACAACTCGGCTCCGAACACGTTCGTCCGCGGGCGCTCGATCGCCGACACCAGAAGGCCCATGTCGCGCACGCTGTGCTCGGTACCGCTGACCGTGCGGGCGATGGCCAGGACCTCGTCGATCTGGAGATGGCGCACGTCGGTCACTTCAGGTAGTCCAGGATCTCCGCATCGCTGTCCATGAGCTCGGCCAAGACGTCATCGACCTTCAGCTCGGCCCGGCGTCACGGACCTGAGCGGTATCAATGTGGCGCGGTCGGGCCGCGTTCTCCGCTCGCACCGCCGCTGCGGAGGTGCGGCAGAGACTTCCGCTTCGAGCGTCATCCGAGCGTCAAGAATCTCCGAACGGCCCTCTGAAGGCGTCGACGATGCAAGCACCTCGCCCACGAATTCCAGGTCAGGGAGCTTGCAAAATCGATCCGTCCGCTCGAACCGCTGCACGGAGGAAAACAGGTCGAGCGACCCATCCAAACCACAAAACCGCAGGTCAGGCGCCCTTTGCCGCAGGCTCAAGAATCGCCACGCACTCCACATGATGCGTCATCGGAAACAGATCGAACGCCCGCAACGTCCGCACCCGGTACCCCCCGTCCCGGAAGTACGCCAAGTCCCGGGCCAGCGCAGCCGGATCGCACGCGACGTACGCGATGCGCCGTGCCCGCAGCGACGCCAGGTGCTCCACCGTCTTGCGGCCCGCCCCCGCGCGCGGCGGGTCGAGGACGATGAGGTCGACCTCCGTGATGCCCGTGCGCGGCAGCACGCTCTCGACCTTGCCCTGCTCGATGCGCACCCGGTCGAACTCCTCGAGGTTGTGCCGGGCGTCCTCCACCGCGCGCTTGCCGGACTCGATGCCGAGGACCGCGCCCTGGTCGCCGACGCGGTCGGCGAGGGCGCCGGCGAAGAGGCCGACGCCGCAGTACAGATCGAGGGCCATGTCGCCCTTGCGCGGCAGCAGGCCCTGCATGACCGCGGTCACCAGGGTGTCGGCCGCCTTCGGGTGGACCTGCCAGAAGCCGCCGTTGCCGACCCGGTGGGTGCGGCCGTCCGCGCGCTCGCGGACGAACGGGCGGCCGTGGACGCGGTGCACACCGCCGGTGCGCTCGTCGACGCGCAGCACGGACACCGGGCGGTCCAGCTCGACCAGCGGCAGGCGCGCGCCCGGCTTCGGCGTGAGGATGACCTGGCGGTCCTGCGAACCCGTCGCCGCGATCGCCTCGACGGAGTCCATGCCCGTCCAGTCGCGCTTCTCGATGCCGAGTTCGCTGACGCCCTCCGCGGCGATCATGCAGTGGTCGATCGGCTCGACCTCGTGCGAGCGGTGCCGGCGAAGCCCCGCCCGGCCGTCGGCGGTGACGGCGTACTGGACGCGCGTACGCCATGCCGGGACCTGGCCGGCCGGTACCTTGTCGCCCTCGGCGGGCAGCACCGTGCCGTCCCAGCCGGCCTCCTCCGGGGTGAGCCCGGCGAGCCGCTGGAGCTGCTCGGCGATGACGTCGGCCTTGAGGCGGCGCTGCGCGCCGGGCTTGGCGTGCTGCCAGTCGCAGCCGCCGCAGCGGCCGGGCCCGGCGAACGGGCAGGGGACGTCGATGCGGTCCTTGGAGGCGTCGAGCACCTCCACGGCGTCGGCCCGCAGGAACCGCGCGCCCTGCTCGCCCTCGGTCACGCGCGCCACGACGCGCTCGCCGGGCAGTGCGTGCCGGACGAACAGCACCTGGCCCTCGGAGGTGCGGGCGATGCAGTGACCGCCGTGGGCGACGGGGCCGACCTCGACCTCGTACTCCTCCCCCACCAGCGACTTCCTCGGTTCTGCCTGCATGGTGGGGTGACTCCAAAACGCGAGAGGGAAGGCACCGTACGACGTACGGCCGGACAACAGCCCACCAGTCTACGTGGCTGCCGCCCGGCCGTTGACCCGAGCCGTCGCTCAGGACTTACGCTCGGAGGACTCCTTGTGCCGGACCTGCGCCGGTCCCCGCCGCACCGCGCCCGGCGCGTTCCAGTCCTGCTGCCTGCGGGCGCGCCGCTTGGCCGCCTCGGAGGACTGCAACTGGTAGGGGACCGAGGTGACCATGATCCCCGGCGTGAACAGCAGCCGGCCCTTCAGCCGCAGGGCGCTCTGGTTGTGCAGCAGGTGCTCGTACCAGTGCCCGACGACGTACTCGGGGATGATCACGGAGACCGCGTCGCGCGGCGACTCCCGGCGCAGGTTCTTCACGTACTCGATGATCGGCCGGGTGATCTCGCGGTAGGGCGAGTCCAGGACCTTCAGCGGGACGTCGATGCCGCGCCGGTTCCACTCCTCCTGCAGCGCCTTGGTCTCGGCCGGGTCGACGTTGACGCTGAGCGCCTCCAGGGTGTCCGAGCGCATCAGCTTGGCGTAGGCCAGGGCGCGCAGCGTCGGGCGGTGGATCTTGGAGATCAGGACGACGGAGTGGACCCGGGAGGGTCGCACGCTGTCGTCGCTCGGGCCCTCGGGGGCGGCGATCTCCGCGGCGACCCGGTCGTAGTGCTTCCGGATGGCGGTCATCGTCGCGTAGAAGATCACCATGCCGAGCAGGGCGACCCAGGCGCCGTGGGTGAACTTGGTGATGAGCACGACCACCAGGACCAGGCCGGTGAAGAAGGCGCCGAAGGCGTTGATCGCGCGCGAGCGGATCATGTGGCGGCGCTTGGCCTGGTCCCTCTCGGTGGCCAGGTGGCGGTTCCAGTGCCGGACCATGCCGGTCTGGCTGAGCGTGAAGGACACGAACACGCCGACGATGTACAGCTGGATCAGGCGGGTGGAGTCGGCGCCGTAGATCCCGACCAGCAGGGCGGCGGCTCCGGCGAGGAGGACGATGCCGTTGGAGAAGGCCAGGCGGTCGCCGCGGGTGTGGAGCTGGCGCGGCAGGTAGCGGTCCTGGGCGAGGATCGAGCCGAGCAGCGGGAAGCCGTTGTAGGCGGTGTTCGCGGCGAGGAACAGCACCAGCGCGGTGGCGGCGGCCAGCAGGATGAACAGGAAGCTGCCCTCGCCGAAGACGGCCTCGGCGACCTGCGAGATCACCGGGTGCTGGACGTAGTCGGGGCCGAGCGGGACGCCGTTGTCGACCAGGTCCTTGGCGGGGTTCTCGGCCATGCGGACGCCGCTCGCCATGGCGAGGCCGATGATGCCGCAGAACATGGTGACGGCCAGCAGGCCCATCATCGCCAGGGTGGTCGCGGCGTTCTTCGACTTGGGCTTGCGGAAGGCCGGGACGCCGTTGGAGATCGCCTCGACGCCGGTGAGCGCGGCACAGCCGGAGGAGAAGGCGCGCAGCAGCAGGAAGACCAGGGCGAAGCCGGCCAGGCCCTGGTGCTCGGGCTTGATGACGTAGTCCGCCGTCGGTGCCCGCATGGTGTCACCCAGGACCAGTCCGCGGAAGGCGCCCCAGGCGATCATGGTGAAGACACCGGCGACGAAGATGTACGTCGGGATCGCGAACAGCGACCCCGACTCCTTCACCCCGCGCAGGTTCATCAGCGTCAGCAGCACGATCACGCCGATCGCGCAGGCCACCTTGTTCTCGACGACGAACGGGATCGCCGAGCCGAGGTTCTCCACCCCGGAGGAGATCGACACCGCGACGGTGAGGACGTAGTCCACCAGCAGCGCGCTGGCGACGGTCAGCCCCGCCTTGGGTCCGAGGTTGGTGTTCGCCACCTCGTAGTCGCCGCCGCCGCTGGGGTAGGCGTGCACGTTCTGCCGGTAGGAGGCGACCACGGTGAACATCAGCACGACGACCGCGACGGCGATCCAGGGGCTGAAGTGGTACGCCGTCACGCCCGCGATCGACAGGACCAGCAGCACCTCACCGGGGGCGTACGCCACGGAGGACAGCGGGTCGGAGGCGAAGACGGGGAGTGCGATGCGCTTCGGCAGGAGCGTTTCCCCCAGCCGGTCGCTGCGCAGTGCGCGCCCGATGAGGAGCCGTTTGGGCACGTCGGTCAGTTTGGACACAACAGAGGATCGTAAGCGTTCGATTGCGGGGGCGCCCACCCGCCACCCCTCATCGGCGATCCCTCTGCTCTCCGAGTGAATTCAGAGGCGCGTGCGGCTGAGGATTCCCCTGGTCACGCCGATCCCATGCCTATATGACTAAACCCGCTCCGCCCCCCGCCGACGCCGCCCCAGGAGGCCCCGTGCACGCCCCCGCAGAACTGATCGGCGCCGCAGTCACACTCGTCGTCCTCGGAATCCTCACACTGGCCAGCGTGCGGAGCATCAGCCGCCGTTGACCAGCCCCGCCACCCCGGCCAGCAGTTCCTCCCGTCCGATGCTGTCCGTCCGGGTCGACGGCACCGTGCAGGCGTACGCGCCGGCCACCGTGCCGTGCAGGGCGCAGCGCCGGGGTGGTTGGCCGTTCAGCCAGGCGTGCAGGAACGCGGCCGCGAAGGCGTCGCCCGCGCCGTTGGAGTCGACGACCGGGGCGGGGGGCGGGGCGGCGGGGACACGGGTCAGCTCGCCGTCGGCCAGCAGGTACGCCCCGTCCGCCCCGGCCGTGGCGACGACCACCCGGGCCCGGCCCCGCTCGGCGATGTGCCGCATGGTCCGCTCCGGGTCGGTCAAGGCCGCGGCCGACAGGAAGACCAGGTCGGCCTCGTGGGCGAAGGAGGCGTGGTACGGGTTGACGCCGTCCCAGTCGTGCAGGTCGGTCGAGATCGTCACGCCCGCCGCGCGCAAGGCCGGCAGCGCGTGGCCGCAGGGCTGGGTGATGACGACATGGGCGTGCCGGCTGACCGACGCCAGGTCGCGCACGGTGGCCTCGGGCAGCCGGTCCGCCTCCGCGAAGCGCGTCGCGTCGTAGAGGGACATCCGTCTGCCGTCCGGGCCGACGAGGTTGACGGCCCGCTTGGTGCCGAGCGGCTGCGGGACGGCGGTGAGAGGGATGCCGCGGTCGCGGTGCAGGGCGCGCACGAGGTCGCCCTCGGGGTCGTCGCCGAGCATGTCGAGGTGGTGGGTGCGCAGGCCCAGGGCGCTCGCGGCCAGCGCGACGAAGTCCCCGCTCTGTCCGGCGCGCGTCACGATCCCCGGCCGGATCATGTGGCTGTCCGCGAACGCCACCGGCAGTTCGGGCACGTGCACGATCGTGTCCACACCGGCGCCGCCCAGCACCAGGACGTCGATCTCATGGCTCATCCGTGCGTCCTCCCCCGTACGAGTCCCGCCCAAGGTCTCATGCGCGGTCCCGTCGGGCCCAGCCGTTTCCGGTTCGATCGCGGCGCGGCGTGCCGCCGGGGCCCGCCGAGGGCCCGGCAGACCCCGGCAACCCCCGCGGCTTTGCCGATACGTTGGACTCGGGCAGCCGATCGCGGTACCGGCCCCGGAGGGCGTCATGGCGTGATTCCACCGGCATGATGTTGCCTGGCGGCCCGCACTCAGGCCGCGACGTGTTGCCTGGCGAGCCGAAAGAGAGACATGAGCACGACATTCATGAAGGCCAGAGGGCCTGCAGGAAGCGCGGTGTGACGCGATGCATATTGTGATCATGGGATGCGGCAGGGTCGGCTCCGCCCTGGCCCAGAACCTGGAGCAGCAGGGCCACACCGTCGCCGTGGTCGACCAGGACCCCACCGCCTTCCGCCGCCTGGGCTCCTCCTTCGGCGGCCGCCGGGTCACCGGGGTCGGCTTCGACCAGGACACCCTGCGCGAGGCGGGCATCGAGGAGGCGGGCGCCTTCGCCGCCGTCTCCAGCGGGGACAACTCCAACATCATCGCCGCCCGCGTGGCCCGCGAGATGTTCGGCATCGAGAACGTCGCCGCCCGTATCTACGACCCCCGCCGCGCCGAGGTCTACCAGCGCCTGGGCATCCCCACCGTCGCGACGGTCCGCTGGACGGCCGACCAGATGCTGCGCCGTCTGCTGCCCTCCGGCGCCGAGCCGCTGTGGCGCGACCCCACCGGCGGCGTCCAGCTCGCCGAGGTGCACACCTCCACCGCCTGGGTCGGCTACAAGATCAGCCGGATCCAGGAGGAGACAGGCGTGCGCGTGGCGTTCCTGACCCGGCTCGGCGAGGCGGTCCTGCCGACCTCCCAGACGGTGCTGCAGGAGGGCGACCTGGTGCACGTGATGATGCGCACCGACGAGGTCGACACGGTCGAGGCGGCGTTCGCCAAGGGTCCCGAAGAGGAGGGCGGTCACTGATGAGGGTCGCCATTGCCGGAGCCGGCGCGGTCGGCCGCTCGATCGCGGGCGAACTGCTGGAGAACGGCCACGAGGTCCTGCTGATCGACAAGACGCCGACCGCCATCTCGGTCGAGCGCGTCCCGCAGGCCGAGTGGCTGCTCGCCGACGCCTGCGAGATCACGTCCCTGGACGAGGCGGCGCTGCAGCGCTGCAACGTCGTCATCGCCGCGACGGGCGACGACAAGGTCAACCTGGTCGTCTCCCTGCTGGCGAAGACGGAGTACGGCGTCCCGCGCGTCGTCGCCCGGGTGAACAACCCGAAGAACGAGTGGCTGTTCAACGAGTCCTGGGGCGTGGACGTCGCCGTCTCCACGCCGCGTCTGATGTCGGCCCTGGTCGAGGAGGCGGTGAGCGTCGGCGACCTGGTGCGTCTGCTGCGCTTCAGCCACGGCGACGCCAACCTGGTCGAGCTGACCCTGCCGGAGGAGTCGGCGCTGGCCGGCACGCGGGTGGGCGACGTGGAGTGGCCCGAGGACACGTCCTTGGTCACCATCATCCGCGGCACCCGCGTCCTGACCCCCTCCCGGGAGGACTCCCTGGAGGCGGGCGACGAACTCCTCTTCGTGGCCGCGCAGGCCCGCGAGGAGCAGCTGGAGGACCTGCTGTCGGTACGCCGGAACAGCGCCGCGAGCTGAGCGGAACCCTTCGAGGGGAGATCAGAAGAGGCGTCCCGACGGATCGGGACGCCTCTTCTGCCGGCTCTTGCTACCGGCTCCTGCCGACGGCTCCTGCTACCGGCTCTCGCCGACGGCTCCGCGTCAGTGCTTCGGGCTCTGGCCGGCGGAGCGGGCCGCGGCCTGCTGCCGCTCCCTCTCCTCGGCCGCCTTCTCCTCCGCCTCCATCTCCGCGAACACGTCGATCGGCGCGGGCGCCTTCGCCAGGAAGACCCACGTCAGCCACACGGCGAGCAGGAACGGCGGGATCTTCAGGGCGACCAGGACCCAGCCCAGCTGCGTGGTGTCCGCCCACCAGTACAGCGGGAAGAGGATCGCGCACTTGGCGAGCAGGATCGTGCCCCAGGCGTAACTGGCTTTCGCGTAGGCCTTCTTGCGGCCCGGGTTCCGCGTCCGCCAGGACAGGTTCTCCTTGAAGACCGGGCCGAGGATCAGCCCGATCAGCGGCACCCCGCACAGCGTGGTGATGATGTAGGCCAGGCCCAGGCCCAGCGTGTAGAGCATGCCGGGCAGGTAGAAGTCCTTGGCGTTGCCGGTCATCATCGCGAAGACGACACCGAAGGCCACGCCGAAGACACCGCTGAAGGCGTGCTTGACGGTGTCCTTCATCACCAGCCGGACCGCGACCAGCACCAGCGACACGGCCAGCGCCGCGATCGCCGACAGGTGCAGATCCTTGTTGATCGTGTAGATGGTGACGAAGAGCAGGCCGGGCAGCACCGTCTCGACCATGCCCCGGACACCGCCGAACGCCTCGAACAGGGCGGCCTCGGTCACCGCCCGGGCGTCGTCCGCGGCGTTCTCTTCGGTCGGCTTGTCGAGCGACGTCACCGGCTACTCCCGTCCGAGGGGTCTCAGTTCGTACTTGGGATTGAACAGCACCCGGCGGCCCCGGCTCATGGAGATCCGGCCCGATGCGATCAGCTTGCGCCCCGGCTCTATCCCCACGATGGAGCGCCTGCCGAGCCACACCACGTCCAGCGCGGCGGAGCCGTCGAACAGCTCGGCCTCCAGCGCCGGGACTCCGGCGCGCGGCCGGAGGGTGACCGTGCGCAAGGTACCAGTAACCGTCACTATCTGGCGGTCCTGGCAGTCTCCGATGCGCGTGCAACCGGCGGTCTCGGCGTCCTCCCGCAGTTCCTCGGACTCCAGGTCCTCCTGCGACGAGGAGAGCCGGTCGAGCATGCGCCGGAACCGGCCCGTCGGCTTCTGCGAACGAGGAACACCACTCATATCTGAAGCGTACCGGGGTGTGCTGACATCTCCGTACCCCTGTGGTGAGGGCCCTACTTCTCGAACCGGTACCCCATTCCGGGCTCGGTGATGAAGTGCTTCGGGTGCGACGGATCCGCCTCCAGTTTCCGCCGCAGCTGTGCCATGTACACGCGCAGGTAGTTCGTCTCCGTCCCGTACGACGGCCCCCACACCTCCCGCAGCAGCTGCTTCTGCCCGACCAGGCGGCCGCTGTGACGCACCAGGACCTCCAGCAGGTGCCACTCGGTGGGGGTCAGCCGTACGTCCTTCCCGGACCGGTTGACCTTCTTGGCGGCCAGGTCGACGGTGAACTCGTCGGTCTCCACGACCACGTCGCCCTCCCCCGCCCCGGCCGGTTCGGCCCGGCGCACGGCGGCCCGCAGCCGCGCGAGCAGCTCGTCCATGCCGAACGGCTTGGTGACGTAGTCGTCGGCACCCGCGTCCAGCGCCTCGACCTTCTCGTCGGAGGAGTGCCGCGCGGACAGCACCAGGATCGGTACCCGGGTCCAGCCGCGCAGGCCCCGGATGACCTCGACGCCGTCCATGTCGGGCAGGCCGAGGTCGAGGACGACCACGTCGGGGTGGCGGGCGGCGGCGAGCCGCAGGGCGGTGGCGCCGTCGTGGGCCGCGTCGACCTCGTACGAGCGTGCCTTGAGGTTGATCACGAGGGCGCGCACGATCTGCGGCTCGTCGTCGACCACCAGGACGCGGGTCATGAGGCCTGCCTTTCCGGTCGTGCGAGGGGGAGGACGTCCGGGCGCGTGCCCGCCGCGCGGAGGGTGAGCACCATGGTCAGTCCGCCGCCGGGGGTGTCCTCGGCGTTCAGGGTGCCTCCCATGGCCTCGGCGAAGCCGCGCGCCACGGCGAGTCCCAGCCCCACACCGGCACCGCGCGGGGCGTCGCCGTAGCGCTGGAAGGGTTCGAAGATGCGGTCCTTGGCCGGGTCGGGGACCCCGGGCCCCCGGTCGACGACCCGGACCTCGACCCGGTCGGCGAGCGCGCTGGCGGCGACCAGCACGGGCACCCCGGGCGGGGCGTACTTGACGGCGTTCTCGACGAGGTTGGCCATGGCCCGCTCCAGCAGCCCGGGGTCGACCTCGACCATGGGCAGGGTCTCCGGGACGTCCAGCTCGACGCTGTCCTCGGGCACACCGCCGAGCGCCATCGGCGCCACCTCGTCGAGGTCGATCTCGCGGATCAGCGGGGTGACCGTGCCGGTCTGCAGGCGGGACATGTCGAGCAGGTTCCCGACGAGGTGGTCGAGCCGGTCGGCGCCCTCCTCGATGCCCTCCAGCAGCTCCGCGCTGTCCTCCTCGGACCACTCGACGTCCTCGGAACGCAGCGAGGACACCGCCGCCTTGATCGCGGCGAGCGGAGTGCGCAGGTCGTGACTGACGGCGGCGAGCAGCGCCGTGCGGATGCGGTTGCCCTCGGCGAGGGTGCGCGCCCGCTCGGCCTCCTCCCGGAGCCGGCGGCGGTCCAGGACGACGGCCGCCTGGGCGGCGAAGGCGGCCAGCACCCGGCGGTCCTCCGCGGGCAGGACACGGCCGGTCAGCGCGAGGGCCATGTGGTCCCCGACCGGCATGTCCACGTCCGCCTGCTCGGGCCGCTCCACGGGACGCCCCCGGCCCACCCGGCCGGCACAGGTCCACGGCTCGACGTCGCCCGCCCTCTCCAGCAGGGCCGCCGACTCCATGCCGAAGGTCTCGCGGACCCGCTCCAGCAGGTCCTCCAGGCCGGTCTCGCCGCGCAGCACGTTGCCCGCGAGGAAGGACAGGATCTCCGACTCGGCCCGCAGCCGGGCCGCCTGGTGGGTGCGGCGGGCGGCGAGATCGACCACGGAGGCGACCGCCGCACCGACCGCCACGAAGATCACGATGGCGACGATGTTCTTCGGGTCGGCGATGGTCCACCGGTGCAGGGGCGGTGTGTAGAAGTAGTTCAGCAGCAGGGAGCCCACCGCCGCCGAGGCCAGCGCCGGCAGCAGCCCGCCGAGCAGGGCCGCCGCCACCGTCAGCGCCAGGAACAGCAGCATGTCGTTGGCGAGCCCGAGGTCGACCGCGCTCAGCAGCGCCGCCAGGACCGGCGGACCCGCGACACCGGCGATCCAGCCCCACACCCGGCGCGACCGCGCCAGACGGGCGCCCCGGGCCACCGGCAGTCCGCGGCCCTTGGCGACCTCGTCGTGGGTGACGATGTGCACGTCGAGGTCGGGTCCGGACTCCCGGGCGACGGTGGCGCCGACGCCGGGTCCGAAGACGTACTGCCAGGCCTTGCGGCGCGAGGAGCCGAGCACGATCTGGGTGGCGTTCACGCCGCGGGCGAAGGCGAGCAGCGCGGCCGGTATGTCGTCGCCGACCACGTGGTGGAACGTTCCGCCGAGGTCCTCGGCCAGGGTCCGCTGCTGCGCGAGTTCCTTGGGCGAGGCGGAGGTCAGCCCGTCGCTGCGCGCTATGTAGACGGCGAGGACCTCGCCGCCCGCGCCCTTCTCGGCCAGCCGGGCGGCCCGGCGGATCAGCGTCCTGCCCTCGGGGCCGCCGGTCAGCCCGACCACGATCCGCTCGCGCGAGCCCCAGATCCTCGACACCCGGTGCTCGCTGCGGTACCGGGTGAGGTGGGCGTCGACCCGGTCGGCCACCCACAGCAGCGCCAGCTCGCGCAGGGCGGTCAGATTGCCGGGGCGGAAGTAGTTCGACAGGGCGGCGTCCACCTTGTCCGGCTGGTAGACGTTGCCGTGCGCCATCCGCCGGCGCAGCGCCTCGGGGGACATGTCGACCAGCTCGACCTGGTCGGCCCGCCGCACCACCTCGTCCGGCACGGTCTCCTGCTGCCGGACCCCGGTGATCGACTCGACGACGTCGCCGAGGGACTCCAGGTGCTGGATGTTGACGGTCGAGACGACGTCGATGCCCGCCGCGAGCAGTTCCTCGACGTCCTGCCAGCGCTTGGCGTTGCGGGAGCCGGGGACGTTGGTGTGGGCGAGCTCGTCGACCAGGGCGACGCGCGGACGGCGGGCGAGGACGGCGTCGAGATCCATCTCGGGGAAGACGCCGCCGCGGTACTCCAGCTCCTTGCGCGGCACCTGCTCCAGCCCCTGCAGCATCACCTCGGTGCGGGGCCGGTCGTGGTGCTCGACGAAGGCCACCACGCAGTCCGTGCCCCGCCCGACGCGGCGGTGCGCCTCGGAGAGCATCGCGTACGTCTTGCCGACGCCCGGTGCCGCTCCGAGGTAGATCCGAAGGTTGCCGCGTGCCATGGCCTCATTGTCTTCCGGTCTGCTGCCTGCGCAGCGTCGACCTTACGGCGCGCGGGGGCGGCTCACCGGCGCCGGGCACGGCACGGGGACCGTCCTTGACGGAACCCTGACGCGCCCGGCCCGGTCGGGGGGTCAGGCCGGGTTGTCGCCGTGGGTCAGGGTCTCCCAGGCGACGAACAGGTTGTTGCTGCCGGCGGGGCGGCCGCGCAGGGTCAGCGTCCCGGTGTTGGTCATGGCGTGCCCGAGGCGGTGGGCGAGGGCGTTGTGGCCGACCTCGGTGACCGGGCCGAGCCCGAGCTTCAGGGAGCCGCCGCACAGCCAGCTCGGGGCGGCGGTGCCGAGCTGGTACCTGGCGTGGAGTCCGAGGCCGTGCCGCAGCCGCTCGCCGACGTCCGTGCCGTAGAGGTCCTGGCCCTGGATCCGGCTGGTCTCGGCCACGTGGGAGATGGCCGAGAGTCCGTAGCCGGTGTGCGTGAAGTCCCGGCAGGTCTCCTGGCTGAGCCCGTTGACGAAGGTCGACTGGCCCTGCCAGTACGAGACGATCTTGTCCCGGGTGTCGAGGTTCTGGCTCGGGACGGTCTTCGGCAGGGCGCCGTCGGACTCCAGGTAGACGTAGGCGGCCGTGCGGGTGCGGAACTTCGCCATGGCCCGGTCGTAGGACGCCTTGTCCTCCAGGAAGACGGAGATGCCGACGGCGGCCTCCATCATCGACAGCTCCCAGTTCCCGTTGGAGTTCGAGCCGTTGATGATCTCGGGCAGGTAGACGTCGCGGAGCATGGTGGCGAAGCGGCCGGAGTTCGTCCAGGTCCCGGGGTAGGTGTGCTTGATGATCTCGGCGGCCCTGGGCCAGGAGGAGCCGGCCCAGCCGGTCTGCAGGGGCGCGTTGGAGTTGGTGTGGTCCCGGATCACGGCCGACCAGGCGTCCATCAGCTCGATCGCCTTGCGGGCGTGCCGTTCGTCGCGCGTGATGTACCAGGCGAGGGCCTGGGTGTACGCGGCGATCGCGTCCTCGCGTTCGTCGGTGCAGCCGTTGTCGGGCTTGGAGTAGGAGCCGCACTCCACCACCGCCCGGGGCCGGGGGACGCGGTTCAGGTCGGCGTACTTGCTCGCCCTCATCTGGTCGAAGGCGCCCTTCCAGGGCTGGGCACCGGCGGTGACCTTGGACCGGGCGAAGTCCAACTGCCCCTGGGAGACGGTGACTCCGGGGTGGACGAAGGCGGCGGGGGCGCCGGGCGCGGCGTCGGCGGGCCGGGTGAGGACACCGGCGACGAGGGCGGCCGAGGCGGCGAGGAGAGCGGTTCTGCGCATACGTGGGGGGCCTTCCGTTCTCGCATGTGAACGTGAAGCGCCTTTATGAACAGACGCGTTGGTCGGAGACCGTAGGTACAGACCAATGCGCCGTCAAGGTTCCGCGCACGAGAAAGGGCCACACCCTCAGCGGGGTGCGGCCCTGGTGTCTCCGTGGTTCAGCGGACCTCGGTGATCTCCGGTCCGCGCTGGAGCTGCCCCATTCCGCCGGCGAAACGGGAGCCCTCTTCCTGCTGGACGCCCTCGGGGACCATCTGGGCGTCGTTCGGCAGCTTCAGGACGATCGGGTCGCGGGGCGCCATCGGGCCCTCGCCTCGGACCACGACGGTGTCCCGGAAGATCTGCTCGAGCAGCCCGGCGGCCTGCGGCTGCACCGCGCCCTGGCCGGAGATGACCCCGCGCAGGAACCAGCGGGGGCCGTCCACGCCGACGAACCGCACGACCTGGAAGCCTCCGGTGCCGTCTGGCAGCTGCACCGGCACCTGCGCGCGCAGCTCCCAGCCCAGCGGACCCTCGACCTCGTCGACGATGCCGCCCTGCTGGGTGATGCCGGTGCCGATCTCCTCGCGCACCTCGCCCCAGATGCCCTCGCGCTTGGGCGCGGCGAAGGCCTGGAGCTGGATGGCGCTGTCGCGCAGCACGACCGTCGCCGCGACGATCGCGTCGCCCGCGACCTCGACCCTGAGCTCCATGCCGTCCACACCCGGCACGAACAGGCCGCCCAGGTCGACGCGGCCCTCGCCCGGGTCGCGGACCTCGGAGCTGTCCCAGGGCCCGTCGGGGCGCGGCGCCGGCTCGAGCCTCAGGCGCCCGCCCTCTTCGTCCGCCTCAGTGTCGACACCGTCGACGACCTGCTCGGCCTCGCCGGCCGCGTCCTCGGCGGCATCCCTCTTCTTGCGACGTCCGAACACGTCACTGTCCTTCCCGGTCGGATACGACCGAAGCGTATCGATTCCCACCCGTCCGACCGCCCAGGGCGGCCTGACCGCTTGTGCCGCTCGTCCCGTCCACCGCGGCGTGCCCTCCGGTGGACCCGAAGCCCCCCTCGGCCCGCACGGAATCGGGAAGCTCCGCCACCTCCTGGAAGCGGACCCTCTCGACCTGCTGGACGACCAGTTGGGCAATCCGGTCGAAGCGCTCGAACCGCACGGCCTCGCGCGGGTCGAGATTCACCACGATCACCTTGATCTCCCCACGGTACCCGGCATCAACCGTCCCCGGGGCATTCACCAGGGCGACGCCGCAGCGGGCGGCGAGACCGGACCGCGGGTGCACGAAGGCCGCGTACCCCTCCGGCAGCGCCACAGACACTCCCGTGGGCAGCACGGCCCGTTCCCCCGGCCCCAGTTCGCACGCCTCGGTGGTGCGCAGATCTGCTCCGGCGTCACCCGGGTGCGCATAGGACGGAAGCGGTACGTCCGGATCGACGCGCCGGATCAGCACGTCGACCGGCGGACGGCTCACAGGGCTCGTGGGGGGCATGGGGGTGATGTGGCTCTCCGGGTCGGTGGGGGTGGTGCAGCCGCCGGGGGCCGTGCGGCCCGCCGGACTCGTGGAGCCGGCCAGGCTCACGGGTTCACCTCGAACGCACGGGCGCGGCGGACCTGGTCCGGGTCGTTCATGGCCGCCTGGATCTCCTCCTCGCGGCCGTGGTCGACGAAGTGGTCGACCTTCACCTCGATGAACAGCGCGTCGGCACGCAGGGCGACCGGTCCGTCGGGGCCGCCGACACGTCCGGTCGCGGTCGAGTAGATCTTCCGCCCGGCCACCGCGGTGACCTCCGCCTCCAGGTACAGCGTGGTGCCGACGGGCACGGGCCGCACGAAGTCGGTCTCCAGCCGCCCGGTGACGGCGATCGTGCGCAGCAGCCAGTTCAGCGAGCCGAGGGTCTCGTCCAGGGCCGTGGCGAGCACGCCGCCGTGCGCGAGGCCCGGAGCGCCCTGGTGGGCGGGCTGCACGACGAACTCGGCGGTGAGCGACACGCCCTCGCCGGCCCGTGCCTCCAGGTGCAGTCCGTGCGGCTGATCGCCGCCGCAGCCGAAGCACTGGGCGTAGTGCGCGCCGAGGAGCTCGCCGGGCGCGGGCGCGTCCGGGTGCCGCACCGGTCGCACGGCGTCGGCCGGGGGCTGAAGGACTGCGGAAGTACCACTCACAGGCGCAGACCTTACCCGCGCGTCGGCCCGTTCCGGACACCGTGTCAAGCTTGGCTCCATGCAGCTCTCCGCCGCCCCCTACGAAGAACGCCTCACCGCCCCGCGGACCTGGTGGCTCATCTCGTTCCTCGTCGGGGTCTCCATGGCCCTGGTCCTGCTCCCGTTCGGCACGCTGCCGATGCTCGGCGGCCTGGCCGGCGGCACCGCGGTCGCGGCCGTCGCCGCGAGTTCGTACGGCTCGGTGCGCATCCGCGTCGTGGGCGGTTCCCTGATCGCGGGCGAGGCGAAGATCCCGGTGGCGGCCCTGGGCGAGGCGCGGGTGCTGGACGCCGAGGAGGCCCGCGCCTGGCGCACCCACAAGGCCGACCCGCGCGCCTTCCTCCTGCTGCGCGCCTACATCCCGACGGCCCTGCGCGTGGAGGTCACGGACCCCGAGGACCCGACCCCGTACCTGTACCTGTCCACACGCGACCCGGAGCGCCTGGCAGAGGCCCTTGAGGCGGCGAAGACCGCTTAGCACAGCTGCGCGGGGGGTCACTCGGGGGCGGATGCTCGCTGCCGGGGGACGGACCGGCTGCCACTCCCGGCGGGAGCGACACGAGGCGTCGGCGCACACCAGGCCCCGATGCGCGGAAGGCGGGTGCGGAGGCCGGTTCGCAGAGCGGCCGACGCGGGCCGCTCCGAGGCGGACGCGCGGGCCACGGCAGCAGACGGACGCGAAGGCCACGGCAGCAGACGGGACGCGGATATCCGGGGTACGAGCGCGGGCCGCCGCCAGCTATCGATGCGGTGCGCGGGTGCTGGCCGAGGCGCTGCACGACCCGGCGGAGCGGCGCACCCGACAGACGGCGGCCCGTCCGGCGCCCCATCCACGGCACGGCCGCCCGGAAGACGCCGGTGACCGGGCGACGGACAGCCGATCCCGGCACACCCGTCGGCGCGCGGCGTGCTTCGTGCTTCGCCCCCGCACGGCCTGTTACGTCAGCCCACCCGGCCGCCCCTCCCTCACCCCATCCGCCCCGCCCGATTCACCGTGCGCGGACGTTCGCACCGGCCGTCCGCGGACCAGCACCCCGTACCGGCCTTAGACGCTCGCCGCCTCCGCACGTCACGGCGTGAGCCGTTCCGCTCTCCGCCCCGTCAGCCGGCGCCCGGTCCACGGAGAGTGCCGTCGGGTTCACCGCCGGGGTGGCGGCCCAGCGGGTCGTGGGTGATCTCGCCGATCTCCAGGGCGTCCGCCGGGCGTTCCAGGGCGGGGAGGGCCTCCAGGGCCTCCCAGGGCACCTGGATCTTGCGCAGGTCGCTGCGGATCCGGCCGGCGAGCTTTCTGGTCTCGCTGCGGTTCATGGCCGCGCCCACCGCCGCGCCCACCAGGAACGGCAGGAGGTTGGGCATGTTGCGGACCATCCGCTTCATGATCCGCTGGCGCAGTTCGTGCTTCATGCGGCTGTTCAGCGCCACGCTGAACGTCGAAGGCTTGGTCGCGTCGACGCCGCGCTCCCCCGACCACGAGTCGAGGTACGCGGTGCTGCGCTGCTTGAGGTTGCCGGCCGGCCGCACGCCGTACACCTCGTGGAGCTCGGCGATCAGCTTCAGCTCGATCGCGGCGACGCCGGTGATCTCGGCGGCCAGTTCCGTCGGCATCGCGGGGGGCACGGGCAGCATGGCCGCCGCACCGACGCCGGCTCCCACCGTCGCCGTCGCCTTCGCCGCCCCCGCGACGAGCTTGTCGGCGAGCTCCTCGGGCCCCAGGCCGGGGAACTGCCTGCGCAGGGTCGCCAGGTCCCGTACGGGGACCCGCGGGGCCAGCTCGATGATCCGGTCGGCGAGGTACGCGAGTCCCGCCCGCGCCCGGTCACCGCCTCTGCGGGCGCCTTCCCTGGCCCGCTCACGGATCGCCCCCGCCCGCCGTCGGGCGACGGGTGCGGGGACGTCCACGGACGCCGGGAGGTCACCCCGGTCCGTTGCCGGTTCGAGCGAGGCCGCCCCCGTGCCGGTTGAGCCCCGCTCGTTGTCACGTACGCCGTACTGCGGGCCGTCGATCGGCCCTTCGTCCGCTTTCCGCCGGGAAAAGCGGCGCTTCCAGGGAGGGGTCGAGCCAGTCACGGCCGACCCGTCCTCAGTCGCAGTCGCGGCAGATCGGCTGACCGTTCTTCTCCCGGGCCAGCTGGCTGCGGTGGTGCACCAGGAAGCAGCTCATGCACGTGAACTCGTCCTGCTGCTTCGGGAGCACCCGGACGGCCAGCTCCTCATTGGACAGGTCGGCTCCGGGCAGCTCGAGTCCCTCTGCGGCCTCGAACTCATCGACATCCACGGCCGAGGCCGACTTGTCGTTTCGCCGTGCCTTGAGTTCTTCGAGGCTGTCCGAGTCGACGTCGTCGTCGGTCTTGCGTGGAGTGTCGTAATCGGTTGCCATGTCGCTCTCCCCCTCTGGGTGTCTGCGGTGTCTCCAGCGCACGTAACGCGTGAGAGGCCGGACTTGTGCCCGACCTGAGGCGGAGATTTTGCCTCACATCAAGGTCTGTTACTCAATCGACACCCAACCGGACTCCTCACGAGTGATCGGCTTGGATGGCGATGGGGACCGTACACGGTCCGAATGCCGCACTACAAAGGCGTCTCACCGTGTACTTCCCGTGATCAAGACCCCCGAAAACCGGGATTTTCCCGGCTTTCCGACAGGGTGCATGATCACGGAGAGTGGATGTCCGGAAAGGCGCCTCTGTGATCGATCACACACGGGACCCGCGCGGCGGACTCTGCGAAATTCAGCGCAAAGCGAACATCCCCGTGTGCCGCCGAGTTGATCGGCGACATGATCTCAGATCGGCAGTGTGACTCGCATGACGAGTCCTCCTCCCTCGCGCGGCTGGGCGTAGATGTGCCCGCCGTGCGCCCGGGCCACGGACCGGACGATGGACAGACCGAGTCCGACCCCCTTGTCACTGCCCGTCCGTTCCGTGCGCAACCGCCTGAACGGCTCGAAGAGATTGTCGATCTCGTACGCCGGCACGACCGGGCCCGTGTTGGAGACGACCAGGACCGCCTGGCCGTGCTGGACGTCGGTGGTGACCTCGACCCAGCCGTCCTCGGGGACGTTGTAGCGCACGGCGTTCTGCACCAGGTTCAGCGCGATGCGCTCCAGCAGGACGCCGTTGCCCTGGACGACGGCGGGTTTCTGCTCGCCGCGGATGGTCACGCCCTTGCTCTCGGCCTCGGCGTGCACCTGGTCGATGGCCTGCCCGGCGACCTCGGCGAGATCCACCGGGCCCCGCTCGACGATCTGGTTGTCGCTGCGGGCGAGCAGCAGCAGGCCCTCCACGAGCTGCTCGCTGCGTTCGTTGGTGGCCAGCAGGGTCTTGCCGAGCTGCTGGAGCTCCACCGGCGCCCCCGGGTCGGACAGGTGCACCTCCAGGAGGGTGCGGTTGATCGCCAGCGGCGTTCTCAGCTCGTGCGAGGCGTTGCCGACGAAGCGCTGCTGGGCGGTGAAGGCGCGCTGCAGCCGCTCCAGCATGTCGTCGAAGGTGTCCGCCAGCTCCTTCAGCTCGTCGTCGGGGCCGTCCAGCTCGATCCGGCGGGACAGGTCCGAGCCCGCCACCGCGCGGGCGGTGCGGGTGATCCGGCCCAGCGGCGACAGCACGCGCCCGGCCATGGCGTAGCCGAAGGCGAAGGCGATGACCGCCAGGCCCAGCAGCGCCAGCAGCGAGCGGCTGAGCAGGCTGTCCAGGGCGTGCCTGCGCTGCTCGTTGACGCAGCTGTTCATGGCGTCGTTGAACTCGCTGGGCGAGGCCTGGTCGGGCAGGTTGCAGCTGTTGCTGGTGACCTTGCCCTCGACGATCTTGAAGGGCAGGTCGCTGCCCACGTTCAATGCCTGCGCGGCGAGCAGGTAGATGATCGACAGCAGCAGGATGCCGGCGATGAGGAACATGCCGCCGTAGAGCAGCGTGAGCCGTATGCGGATGGTCGGGCGCAGCCACGGGAACGGCGGGACGGGTCTTCTGGGGTCCCAGGTGGGCTTCGGGGGCGCCTGCGGAGGCGCGGGGGTCGCGGCCACGGGTATCAGATCCGGTAGCCGGAGCCGGGGACGGTGACGATGACGGGCGGCTCGCCCAGCTTGCGGCGCAGGGTCATGACCGTCACGCGCACGACGTTCGTGAACGGGTCGGTGTTCTCGTCCCAGGCCTTCTCCAGGAGCTGCTCCGCCGAGACGACGGCGCCCTCGCTGCGCATCAGCACCTCCAGCACGGCGAACTCCTTGGGTGCGAGCTGGACCTCCTTGCCGTCGCGGAACACTTCGCGGCGGTTGGGGTCGAGCTTGATCCCGGCGCGCTCCAGCACGGGCGGCAGGGGCACGCTGGTGCGCCGGCCCAGGGCCCGCACGCGGGCGATGAGCTCGCTGAACGCGAACGGCTTGGGCAGGTAGTCGTCGGCGCCGATCTCCAGGCCCTCGACCCGGTCGCTGACGTCGCCGGAGGCCGTGAGCATCAGCACGCGCGTGGGCATGCCGAGCTCGACGATCTTGCGGCAGACGTCGTCGCCGTGCACGAGCGGGAGGTCGCGGTCGAGGACGACCACGTCGTAGTCGTTGACGCCGATGCGCTCCAAGGCGGCCGCACCGTCGTACACGACGTCGACGGCCATGGCCTCCCGGCGCAGTCCGGTGGCCACCGCATCGGCGAGCAGTTGCTCGTCCTCGACGACGAGTACGCGCACGTCCTTGGTCCTTCCTCATGTCCGCCCGCGCAGCGCTCGTGGGGGCGGACGCGGGCAGGGGTCTTCGACGGTGTCTCGGTGTGTTGCCCTCCATCCTGCCCTTTTCGGTCATAAGTCGGAGGTAAGGCGGGTGGGGCGGAGCCGGGCGGCGCGAGCAAACCGGGCCCGGGGCGGGAAGCGGAGATTTTCTCCCCGGGTGAGGTTTCCGGGAATGGGAGCTTGGGGAGGACGGCTTTACATCCCACGATCACGCTCTGCCGGTACCGCACATCCATGCGGTGCACGCACTCCGCTTTTCCGCAGGGCGGGCGTGGGTGTCCGGCATCGTCGCCGCCCGGCCGAGCGGCGCCGGGCATCCACACGAGACGTGATCGTCCCTTCCGGCAGGCACACCCCGGTGCCATCGACCCACGACCCAGGACGAGGGGGCGCAGCATGGACGCATTCACCGCAGGACTTCTGCAGCGCATAAGGGCGACCGAGTCCGATCTGTCCCGGGCTCGCGACGAGGGCGACGAGTTCCTCGTCGAGGTGGAGCAGGGTGAGCTCGACGACCTGCGCCGTCTCGCCGCCGAGCACGGTGTGGAGGTCGGCGCGACGAGCGTCTGATCAGGCGGCAGGAAGCGGGCCCCGGCGAATCCAGCGCCGGGGCCCGCTCCGTCGTTCGCGGCCGTGTTCACGCGGTGTTCAGCGTGCCGCCGGCCACCGTCCGCCCGCGGGTCCGCGGGCGGAACGGCTCTCAGTCGTGCCAGGCGCCGAAGTCCTCCAGGAGGCGCTGGAGGGGCTCGAAGACACCCGGCGTACCGGCGACCGTCAGATCGCCCGACGGGCGCTCTCCGGGGCGTCCACCGGTCAGCACGCCCGCCTCCCGGGCGATCAGGTCGCCCGCCGCGAGGTCCCAGGCGTGCAGACCGCGCTCGTAGTAGCCGTCGAGGCGTCCGGCGGCCAGGTCGCACAGGTCGACCGCGGCCGAGCCCGAGCGCCGGATGTCGCGCACCAGCGGGATCAGCCGCCGGGCCACCTCGGCCTGGTGGGCGCGAACCTCGTGGACGTAGTTGAAGCCCGTGGAGACCAGCGCCTGGTCCAGGGGCGGCGCGGGACGGCAGGCCAGCTCGCGCTCCCCCTCCCAGGCGCCCGTGGCCCGGGCTCCGGCGCCGCGCACGGCGTGGAACGTCTCGCCGCGCATCGGGGCCGCGACCACGCCGACGACAGTCTCGCCGTCCTGTTCGGCGGCGATGGAGACGGCCCAGGTGGGCAGGCCGTACAGGTAGTTGACCGTGCCGTCGAGCGGGTCGATCACCCAGCGGACGCCGCTCGTGCCCTCGGTGGAGCCGCCCTCCTCGCCGAGGAAGCCGTCGTCCGGGCGGCGTTCGGCGATCAGGCCGGTGATCAGCTTCTCCGCCGCGATGTCCATCTCCGTGACCACGTCGATGGGGCTGGACTTGGTGGCGGCGACCGCGAGGTCGGCGGGACGGCCGTCCCGGAGCAGCGCGCCGGCGCGGCGGGCGGCCTCCTGGGCGAGTTCGAGCAGGTCCGTGTGCAGGGGGTCGGTCACGGGGTTCCTCACGCGTAGGGGCTGTCGGCGCCCGCGGCGGCGGGCCGGGGCGCGCGGGCCGGGCAGCAGCCGACCGGGCACAGCTGGTGACTCGCCCCGAGGGAGCCCAGGGCGCAGGGGGTGACCTGCTGTCCGCGCTCGACCGCGGCGCGTTCCAGGACGAGGTCGCGGATGGCGGCGGCGAAGCGCGGGTCGTCGCCGACGGTGGCCGAGCGGCGCATCGCAAGGCCCAGTTCCTCCGCCTTGGCCCTGGCCTCGGTGTCCAGGTCGTAGAGGACCTCCATGTGGTCGGAGACGAAGCCGATGGGGGCGATCACCACCGCCGGGACGCCGGCCGCGTGCCGTTCCTCCAGGTGGTCGCAGATGTCCGGCTCCAGCCACGGAATGTGCGGGGCGCCGGAGCGGGACTGGTAGACCAGCTGCCAGGGATGATCGACACCGGTGCGCTCGCGGACGGCGTCGGCGATCAGCTTCGCCACGTCCAGGTGCTGCCGCACATAGGCGCCGCCGTCGCCGTGGCCCTCCACGGGGCCGGAGGTGTCGGCGGAGGCCGTCGGGATCGAGTGCGTGGAGAAGGCGATGTGCGCGCCGTCGCGGACGTCCTCGGGCAGCTCGGCCAGGGACCGCACCACCCCGTCGATCATGGGCTCCACGAAGCCCGGGTGGTTGAAGTAGTGCCGCAGCTTGTCGATCACCGGCGGCTCCAGACCCTCGCTCTGCAGCGCCGCCAGCGCGTCGGCCAGGTTCTCGCGGTACTGACGGCAGCCCGAGTACGACGCATAGGCGCTGGTGGCCAGGACCAGCACCCGCCGGTGCCCGTCTCGGACCATCTCGCGCAGGGTGTCCGTCAGATACGGCGCCCAGTTGCGGTTGCCCCAGTACACCGGCAGATCCAGGCCGTGCTCGGCGAAGTCCTCGCGCAGCGCCTCCAGCAGGGCCCGGTTCTGGTCGTTGATCGGGCTGACCCCGCCGAACAGGAAGTAGTGCTGCCCCACCTCCTTGAGGCGCTCCTTGGGGATGCCGCGCCCGCGCGTCACGTTCTCCAGGAACGGGACCACGTCGTCCGGGCCCTCCGGGCCACCGAAGGAGAGCAGGAGCAGGGCGTCGTAGGGGCTCACATCACGCGCGTCTGGCATGACTCCGATCCTGCCACCCTGCACTGACAGCGGGAAAACCACGGGGGGACACGGGCGCGGGCGGCCGGTCGGGAGTACCCCGGACGGGTGCACGGGGACGGCCCGGGACGTAAGCTGTGTCGACTGCGCTCGCAGCTTACTGAGCCTTTTCCGGAGCCTTCGTTGCCCAGCCCCTACCGCGCCCTGTTCGCCGCCCCCGGCACCAAGGGTTTCTCCGCCGCGGGCTTCCTCGGCCGGATGCCGCTGTCGATGATGGGCATCGGCGTGGTCACGATGGTCTCCCAGCTCACCGGGCGGTACGGACTGGCCGGTGCGCTGTCGGCGACCATCGCGCTGTCCGCCGCCGTGGCCGGGCCTCAGGTCTCCCGGCTGGTCGACCAGTACGGGCAGCGGCGCGTGCTGCGCCCGGCGACGCTGGTCGCGCTGGTGGCCGCGGCGGCCCTGCTGGTGGCGGCGCACTACGGGTGGCCGGACTGGGTGCTGTACGCGGCGTGCGTCGGCATCGGCTGCGTGCCGAGCGTCGGCGCGATGATCAGGGCGCGCTGGGCGGTGCTGTACCGGGGCACGCCGAAGCTGCACACCGCGTACTCCTTCGAGTCCGTGGTGGACGAGGTGTGCTTCATCTTCGGGCCGATCATCTCCATCGGCCTGTCCACGGCCTGGTTCCCGGAGGCCGGCCCGCTGCTCGCCGCCTGCTTCCTGGCCGTCGGCGTCTTCTGGCTGACCGCGCAACGCGCCACCGAACCGCCGCCGCACCCGCGCGAGCGCAAGGGCGGCGGCAGCGCGCTGCGGGCGGCGGGGCTGCAGGTCCTGGTGGCCACGTTCGTCGCCACCGGGGCGATCTTCGGGGCGGTCGACGTGGTGACCGTGGCGTTCGCCGAGGAGGAGGGGCACAAGGCCGCCGCGAGCGTCGTCCTCGCGCTGTACGCGGCCGGCTCCTGTGCGGCGGGCATGGTGTTCGGGCTGCTGCACTTCGCGGGGGCGCCGGAGCGTCGCTGGCTGCTGGGCGTGTGCGCCATGGCCGTGAGTATGATCCCCCTCCTACTGGTCGGAAACTTGCCGTCTCTGGCCGTGGCGCTGTTCGTTGCGGGACTGTCCATCGCTCCGACGATGATCACGACGATGTCCCTCATCGAGGAGCACGTACCACGTGCGCAGCTCACCGAGGGCATGACCTGGGTGAGCACCGGGCTCGCGGTCGGGGTCGCGCTCGGCTCCTCCGCGGCCGGCTGGGTGATCGACGCGGCCGGGGCGCGCGCGGGCTACGGGGTCCCGGTGGTGTCCGGGGCCGTCGCGGTCGCGGTGGGTTTCCTCGGGTACCGCCGGCTCAAGCGACCGGCGCCGGGTCGGGGAGGCTCCGTTGAGCAGCACAGCGAACGGAAAGAACGGCACGTGGCGTAACTGGGGCGGCAACGTCTCCGCGCGCCCCGCGCGGGAGGTCACCCCGGCGTCCGTCGACGAGCTGGCCGCCGCGGTGCGGCGGGCCGCCGAGGACGGGCTGAAGGTGAAGGCCGTGGGAACGGGGCACTCCTTCACGTCCATAGCCGCGACCGACGGCGTGTTGATCCGCCCTCAACTGCTGACCGGCATACGTGACATCGACCGGGAGAACATGACGGTCACGGTGGAGGCCGGCACCCCGCTCAAGAGGCTCAACATAGCCCTCGCCCGTGAGGGCCTGTCGCTCACGAACATGGGCGACATCATGGAGCAGACGGTCTCCGGGGCCACGAGTACCGGCACCCACGGCACCGGTCGCGACTCCGCTTCGATCGCCGCCCAGATCAAGGGCCTGGAACTGGTCACCGCCGACGGCTCGGTCCTGACCTGTTCCGAGAAGGAGAACCCGGAGGTCTTCGCGGCCGCCCGCATCGGCCTGGGCGCCCTGGGCATCGTCACGGCGATCACCTTCGCGATCGAGCCGGTCTTCCTGCTCACGGCCCGCGAGGAGCCGATGCCGTTCGAGCGGGTCCTCTCCGAGTTCGAGGAACTGTGGGCCGAGAACGAGCACTTCGAGTTCTACTGGTTCCCGCACACCGGCAGCACCAACACCAAGCGCAACAACCGCAGCGCCGGCCCGGAGAGGCCCGTGCCGCAGCTCAAGAGCTGGTTCGAGGACGAGTTCCTGTCCAACGGGGTCTTCCAGGTGGCCAACTGGGTCGGCCGCGCGGTGCCCGCCACGATCCCCGCGATCGCGCAGATCTCCAGCAAGGCCCTGTCCGCGCGGACCTACACGGACATCCCCTACAAGGTGTTCACGTCCCCGCGCCGGGTGCGGTTCGTGGAGATGGAGTTCGCCGTTCCGCGCGCGGCGGTCGCCGACGCGCTGCGCGAGCTGAAGGCGATGGTCGACCGCTCCGGCCTCAGGGTCAGCTTCCCCGTCGAGGTGCGCACCGCCCCGGCCGACGACATCACCCTGTCCACCGCCTCCGGCAGGGACAGCGCCTACATCGCCGTCCACATGTTCCAGGGCACTCCGTATCAGCGGTACTTCACCTCCGCCGAACGCATCTTCGTCGCTCATGAGGGCCGACCGCACTGGGGCAAGATGCACACCCGCGACGCCGAGTACTTCTCCCGGGTGTATCCGCGCTTCGGCGAGTTCACGGCGCTGCGGGATCGCCTCGATCCCGACCGGCGGTTCCAGAACGACTACTTGCGGAGGGTTCTGGGGGCGTAGGCCGGCCGGCTGTCGCGCCGGGGCCGCCGCGGAGGTCGTGGCACGACGACCACCCATGGGCGGTTTTCGGCCATGCTGACGCCGAAGGCCACGACCGCTGCGGGCACCGGTCCCCCGCCGCCCGGGGCCGGGCGCGGCAGGCGTCGCCCCCGGTGAACCCTCCGCATGACGGAGGCCCTTGCGCCGCCGCCGCGGCCACCGACCCGGCGACCTGCCGCGCCTTTGAACCTCGCCCGCCTGGTCCGCGCAGGGTCGTTCACCTGCGCGGGAAGGGGACGTGCGACCGAAACCCGTGATTCCGGTTCAGGCGATGAGGTGAAGTTCCCCACGTTCAAGATCGGGGAATCGGGGCAGAGGACGGCCAAGTCCCCCCTCTTGCCAGAAGTTGGGCGGCGTGCCAATCCACGCACGTGGCCCAAATGGAGTACTGTGGCGAGCCCTGGGTCCGGTCTCCCGTCAGGGTGCCCGGGGCCGTTAAGGACCGCCGGGAGGGGGCTAGTTGCGCAGGGTGACAGGATTCGTCACTGAGCGTTGCGAACAGGTAACCGTGCCATAACGGCGATCCAGGGCCCCCGCCCGACACGCCGGGCAACTCGGCAAGGTTGTGGCAGGCTGCACCCGGGCAGGCCACACTCGACTAGCGGAAGCAGCGACGCACGTGACGTCGGCAGGCACCACCCGGGAGGTCCCCATGCCCGAACTGCGTGTCGTGGCCGTCTCGAATGACGGCACACGGCTGGTGCTGAAGGCTGCGGACAGCACGGAGTACACGCTTCCGATCGACGAACGGCTCCGCGCCGCCGTGCGCGGCGACCGTCCCCGCCTCGGCCAGATCGAGATCGAGGTGGAGAGCCACCTCCGCCCCCGCGACATCCAGGCCCGTATACGTGCAGGCGCGACCGCGGAAGAGGTCGCGCAGATGGCCGGCATCCCCGTGGACCGCGTCCGCCGCTTCGAGGGCCCGGTGCTCGCCGAGCGCGCCTTCATGGCCGAGCGCGCCCGCAAGACCCCCGTCCGCCGCCCCGGTGAGAACTCCGGCCCGCCGCTGGGCGAAGCGGTGCAGGAGCGGCTGCTGCTGCGCGGCGCCGAGAAGGACACCGTGCAGTGGGACTCGTGGCGTCGTGACGACGGCACGTGGGAAGTCATGCTCGTCTACCGCGTCGCGGGCGAACCGCACTCGGCGAGCTGGACGTACGACCCGCCCCGGCGGCTCGTCCAGGCCGTCGACGACGAGGCGCGCTCCCTGATCGGCGAGTCCGACGACCTGGCCGCGCCCGAGCCCAGCTTCCCGTTCGTGCCGCGCATCGCCCGGCTGCCGCGCGACAGACCGCTGGACCGTTCCGCCGACCGCGAGCGTCCCAGCCTGCCCGCGCAGGCGTCCGAACCGCTCGAGGAGAGCACCGGCGAGCGGGACTCCCTCACCAGCCTGCTGGAGGCGGTGCCGAGCTTCCGCGGCGACCTGGTCGTGCCGGAGCTCCCGGCCGCGGAGCCGGAGGAGGAGACCATCGTCGCCGAGCCCGAGGCGGAGGAGCCGCCGGCTCCCGCGGCCTCGGCCGGTTCCGCCTACGCGGACGTCCTCATGCCGCGCTCCGTGGGCAGCCACCGCGACCGGCTCATCGGGGCCACCGACCGCCAGGCCGAGGCCGACGGGGTCCGCCCCGGCCGGAGAGCGGCCGTGCCGAGCTGGGACGAGATCGTGTTCGGCACACGGCGCAAGAAGCAGGAATAGCCGGACCACCGGCAGACCGAGGGCCGCGCCCCGCACGGCGCGGCCCTCCGCGTGCGCGCACTTGCCGGAGCGGGCAGGTCCGGCCGGGCCTCTGCGGCTACCGAGGGGGTCCGGCCCCACCACGACCGGCCGCTCCGGCTACCGGGGGTCCGGCCCCCACCACGACCGGCCGCTTCGGCTACCGGGGGTCCGGCCCCACCACGACCGGCCTCTGCAGCTACCGGGGGTCCGGCCCCACCGCGACCGGCCGCTCCGGATCCGAGGACCACTCCGACCAAGAGCCCACGTACAGCTCCGCGGGGATGCCCGCCACCGCGAGCGCCAGGACCTGGTGGGCCGCGGAGACACCCGAGCCGCAGTACACCCCGACGCGTGAACTTCCCGAAGCGCCGAGCCTCTTGAAGCGCTGACGGAGTTCCTCGGCGGGCAGGAGACGGCCGTCCGGCCCCACGTTCTCCGTGGTGGGCGCCGACACCGCGCCCGGGATGTGCCCGGCCACCGGGTCGATCGGCTCCACCTCGCCCCGGTACCGCTCCCCCGCCCGTGCGTCCAGCAGCACCCCGGAGCAAGCCAGTTCGGCGGCGGCGTCCGCGTCGAGCAGCCCCGTCGCCCCCGGCTCGGGCGTGAAGTCACCCTCCTTTGGCGTCGGCACGGCCGTCTCCAACGGCCCCTCCCAGGACGGCAACCCGCCGTCGAGGACCCGCACGTCCGGGTGACCCGTCCAGCGCAGCAGCCACCACGCCCGGGCGGCCGCCCAGCCCTGGCCGCCGTCGTAGACGACCACCGGTGTCCCGGCGGACACGCCCGCGCGGCGCATCGCGGCGCCGAAGACCGCGAGGTCGGGCAGCGGATGCCGGCCGCCCGCACCCGGCGCGGAGGCCAACTCCCGGTCCAGGTCCACGAAAACGGCTCCCGGCAGGTGCCCCGACGCGTACGCGGCCCGGCCGTCGAATGGCGGTTCACCGGCCGCCTTGGCGGCGGTGAGCTGCCAGCGGACGTCGAGCAGGACCGGCGGGTTGGGGCCCGACAGTTCGGTCGCGAGGCCGGGTGCGGAGATGATGGCGTTCATGGTCCCCATCCTCGCGCACCGGGTGGCCGAGCCGCCGTTGTCCGGCTACTCTGCTCCGCCGGACCGGGTCGATCACAGGGCGTGCGGGTACAAGCACGTGCTGTACAGCTGAACGACACCTTCCGACAAGCGCGCCGCCAGGGACACCGCCCCGCACATCGGGCATCCTCCCGGACGAGAACCGCCCCCAGGGCGTGCCCCACGAGGGCTGCGGAGAGCACGGCCACCACGAGGCCGAGAAGGAAGTGACGATGACCGAAGCACGGGAGCCCGCAGGCCCGAACGGGGCCGCACCCGCTCGGCACGCGCCCGGCACACCCTGCTGGGTGAGCCTGATGGTGCACGGTCTGACCGTGACCGAGGAGTTCTACGGGGCGCTGTTCGGCTGGGAGTTCAGACCGGGCCCCCGGCAACTCGGCCCCTATGTGCGCGCGCTGCTCGACGGGCGTGACGTCGCGGGCATCGGCCAGTTGCCTCCGGACCGCCATCTGCCCCTCGCGTGGACCCCGTACTTCGCCACCGGCAACGCCGACCTGACGGCCGAGTCGGTGCGCGGCTGCGGCGGCACGATCGGCGTGGGCCCGCTGGACGCCGCCGACGCCGGCCGGCTGGCGATCGGCTCCGACCCCTCGGGCGCGGTCTTCGGCATCTGGCAGGCCGCCGCCCACCTCGGCACGTCCGTCGCAGACGCCCCCGGCACCCCCGCCTGGAACGAGCTGCTGACGTACGAGTCGGCGAGCGTCGCCAAGTTCTACCGGACGGTGTTCGGCTATGAGGAGGAGCCGGTGGTCTCGGCCGGCTTCGACTACGTGACGCTGCGGCTCGACGGCCGGCCCGTCGCCGGCATCCACGGCCTGGGCCGGTCCCTCCCCCGCGACCGGGGCGCGCACTGGGTGACGTACTTCCTGGTCTCCGACCTCGACGACGCGCTGGACCACCTGTCCCACCTGGGCGGGCAGATCCTCAAGCCGGCCCACGACACGACGCAAGGGCGCGTGGCGATGGTGACGGACCCGGAGGGGGCGCGGTTCGCGCTGGTGGAGCGAGCGCGGTGACCGGGCCCGGACGTCAGCCGGAGGTCACCGGCACCACGTCAACGCCATGGCAGCCGAGCGAACCGCGAGCTCCGTCCGTTCTTCGAGCCGGAACAGCCGCGGCACCGCCGTCCGCCGGCGTCCGGCGCCCGAGGACGCCGTCCTCACCCCGCATCAGGGCGCGGACTTCAGCCGCCCCGGCGAGCTCACGGTGACGCCGAGCGCGTGACCGGCGGGTCCGGACCGGCGGCGGGTCCGGGCCGACGGCGCCGCCGCCCATTGACCGAAGCCACCGCTCGTGACCGTCATGCGGCCCGGCCGTCCCCGCCGCTCGCGCCACGGCGCTACGGCCGACCCGTGGGAGAGGTCTCGTGGGGCAGGCGGACGGTGAAGGCCGTCTCGACGCCCGGGTGGCTCGTCACGAGGACCTCTCCGCCGTGCGCCCGCACGAGCTGCCTGACGATGGACAGTCCCAGGCCGCTGCCTCCGGTCTTCCTGCTGCGGGACGTGTCCCCCCGCCAGAAGCGGTCGAACACACGGGGCAGATCCTCCGGGGGGATTCCGGAGCCGGTGTCGGTCACCCGGAGCTCGACACCACCCGGCACACGGTGGGCGTCGAGGACGACCCGGCCGCCGGGAGGGGTGTGGCGTATCGCGTTGGACAGGAGGTTGCCCATCACCTGGCGCAACCGCACCGGATCGGCGTGGACCGACAGATCACCGGCGGCGTGCACGATCAGCTCCACGTTCTTGGCCTTCGCTCCCGCCCGGTGCGCGGCGGCGGACTGCCCGATCAGGTCGTCCAGGCGTACCTCGCGCGGGCTGAGGTGCAGCGTCCCGGCGTCGGCGGCGGCGAGCACCTGGAGGTCGTCGATGATGTGCTGGAGCAGGTGGGCCTCCTCCTGCAGCGAGGCGAAGAGGACGGAGTCGGGTTCGGCGATCCCGTCCTGTGCCGCGTCCAGCCAGCCGCGGATGTTGGTGAGCGGGGTCCGCAGCTCGTGGGCGATGTCGCTGACCATGGCTCTGCGCTGCTCCTCGGTGCGTTCGCGGCGCTCCGAGAGGTCGTTGAGGGCGGCGGCCAGAGAGCCGGTCTCGTCCTTGGTGGTGACCGGAATGCGGAGGTGCCGCCCGTCGGGGGCGCGGGCGGCGTCGGCCAGCGCCCGCAGCGGGCGTACCAGGCGGACGGCGATGACCGTGGTCAACGCGAGGGTCACGGCGAGCACCAGGGCGGTGGTGCCGACGATCCGGAGGGTCCCGGACGGGGACAGGTCGAACACGCGGACGGCCTCTCGGGAGGAGTCGGTGACGAACAGCAGTGCCGCCGGGGCGACATGCCCGGTGAGCTGTTCGCGCCGCCCCTCCTCGACGCACTCGTCCACGATCGTCTGCTCCGCCTCCGAACCCTGGTATTCCGGCCGCAGCCGCACGTCGATGCGTACGGACCCGGGCGCGGGCACGTGATGGCGCTCCGCGCAGCGCCGGACGAGCCGTTCGAGTTCCGCGAGTGCGGCGGCCTCCGTCCTGGTGGGTGCCGCCAGCTCCTTGGAGAGGCACAGGGGAGCGGCCTCGGTGTCCGTCCTGGAGAGCCGGACCTCGGGCCGGCCGCTGAATCCCTCGGCGATGTACGCCGGACGCCCCAGGCTGCCGGCCAGGCACTCGACCTCGGCACGGGCGAGCCGCCGCAGCTCCGCTCTCTCGTCGGCGGGGAGGCGGTAGGGGCCGACGGCGCGGGGGTCGATGCGGGAGATCTGCTGCTCCGGGTCGATGCCCTGTCCCGGGTGTGCCGTGACGTGCAACGGGTCGATGACCGCCGAGGCGTTGACGGGCAGGTCACCGGCGCGTTCCCTGTCGGACGCGGTGATCGGCCGGCGGGTCCGCGTGGTCAGGACGATGCCCCGGCCGGTCCGGTCGGCCAGCTCCCGCACGACGCGTTCCACGCCCTCCCAGCTGCGGTGCGACGCCGCGAAAGCCGTGAGCGTGTCCTGGATGGCGGCGTCGTCCGCGAGCACCTGACCGCGCTCCTGCTCGATGGCCAGGCTCGTGCCGCGCACCGTGAGCCACGCGGTCGCCCCGATGGACAGCAGGGAGATCACGAGGGACGTCAGCAGCAGCCGCAGCAGCAGGCTGTTGCGCAGGGGGACTTCAGCCGCCACGGCGGCCGCTCGTCAGCTTGTACCCGATCCCGTGGACGGTCAGCAGGAGCGCGGGGTCGCGCGGAGAGACCTCGATCTTCTTCCGCAGGTTCATGATGTGCACGTCGACGGCGCGCTCCGTGATGACCCGGTCGTGGCCCGTGGTGCACTCCAGCAGCTGAGCCCTGGTGAAGACCCGGCCGGGCGAGGCCGCCATGGTGCTCAGGATGCGGAACTCCCCCGGGGTGCAACGGATCGGGCGGCCGTGGCAGAAGACGTCGTGGCCGACCGGATCCAGAGTGAGCGGCCCGACCTCCAGGACCTGCCGGGTCTCCGGAACCGGCTGATCCGCGAGCCGGGTGCGCCGGAGCAGGGTGCGGACCCTCGCCACCAGCTCACGCGGCCGGTAGGGCTTGGTCATGTAGTCGTCCGCGCCCAGATTCAGGCCGAGGAGCACATCGTCCTCGGTGGACCGGGCCGTGAGCATCAGCACGGGCAGGTTTCCCCCGGCCCGTATCCGGCGGCACACCTCCAGTCCGTCCAGACGCGGCAGCATCCAGTCGAGCACGATCAGGTCCGGCGGCCGCCGGGCGACCTCGTCCAGGACCGACCGGCCGTCGTGCACCACGGTGACGGCATGACCTTCGTGAACGAGGTAACGCCGGATCAGTTCGGCCTGCTTCTCGTCGTCCTCGGCCACCAGAACGTTCGCACCCATGGTTCCGATGCTAGACCGGAAATGCGCGCCGAGAGGCCGACCCCGCCCCCTTTTCGTTCCTCACAACTTCCTGACAATTCCATGCTATTGCCGGGGAACGGCGGCCGGATCCCGCCCTGTCGGCGCCGTCTCATACCTTCCTGACAATCCTCTGCCACAGTCACCGCATGAGAAACGCATCGACCCGCTGCCGTTCCGGTTTCGGCGCACGGCGCTCCCTTCGCGGCGCCTTGGTGCTCGCCGTCGCCGGGGCCGTGTCCGCCCTGGTTTCCGGCTGTTCCGACGGCAGCGGCGCCCAGGAATCCGAGGTGGCCTCCGTGGACTCCGGCGAGCGGGGCGGGAGCAGGTCCTCGGCCGCCGCCGAGGCCGAGGCCGGGCGTCCCCAACTCCGGCTGGACACCACGATCGAGGAGGAGGTCCGGATGTACCAGGGCTACCTCCGCTGCCTCAAGGACCAGGGCGTGGACATCCCGCGCTCAGGCGGCAAAGGCGGTGAGGACATCGATCCGAATTCCTTGTGGTTCCCGGGCGTGAACGTGGCCGAGGAGCACCCCGCCGCGGAAAGGAAATGTCTCTCCAAGAGGCCGCTGCCGCCCTCGGAAACCGACCCGAAGAAGAACCCGAACTACATGGCGGACTACCGCGAGTGGATCGAATGCAATAACCGCAGGGGTTTGGCGGTCGACCCGCTCCCCGACGGCAGCGGCTGGAATTACAGGGAGGGCGGGAACATACCGGACAACGCCGATCGGATCGACAGCGAGTGCCGGATCGAGGCCTTCAGTGAGCAGTGAACGCGACCCCGCGGACACCGTGATGCTGCGTACGGTCGCCGACGCACCCGGACCCGAGCCGGAGCCGGAGCCAGAGCCGGAGCCGGACCCCCGGGGGCCCGCCGCGCGGCGCTCCAGCAGGTTCACGCGCCGCGGCGTCGTCGCCGCGACCGCCGTGCTCCTCACGCTCGGGGTCGGCGCCGGGCTGCTGTGGGCCCGCGACGACACCGGCGCGCCGGCCGCCGACAGCGGTCCCGAGATCAGGACGGTCGCCGTGACCAGGACCGACCTGTCGGGCACCAGGGAGATCGAGGGCACCCTCGACTACACCTCCCCGCGCACCCTCCGCGGCCCCGGGCAGGGACGCGTCACCTGGTCGGCGAAACAGGGGACGACGGTCGGGCGCGGCCGACCGCTGTACCGGGTCGACGAGCGTCCCGCCGTGGTCTTCTACGGCAGCACCCCCATGTACCGCAGACTCGACGCCGTCGGCCTCACCGGGCGGGACGTCCGGGTCGTCGCCGACAACCTCAAGGCGCTCGGCTACGACATAGGAAGCCAGCCGCCGCCCGGCACGCGGATCCAGCCGTCACGCCCCGCGGTCCCCGGCCCGTCCGGGGCGGACAGTCCGGAGGGAGAGCGGGAGGAGGAGCCGGCCTCGCAGCCCCCGCCCGCCGAGGAGAGCGGCACCCCTCCCTCGGACTCCTCGCCCGCCGGGGCACCGGCCGGGGAACCGGAGGCGGCTCCCCCGCCGGTGACGGTCAAGGAGGGCGACGGCGTGCTCACCTCCTCGCTGATGGCCGCCGTCCGGCGCTGGCAGCCGACCGTGGGCATGCAGCCGACCGGCTTCCTCGACGTCTCCGACGTGGTGGTGACGCAGGACGCCGTGCGGGTCGGTGAGGTCCTCGTCCAGCCCGGGGACGAGGCGGCGGCGGATTTGATGACGGTCACCTCCACGACCAAGTCCGTGACCGTGCCGGTGGAGGCCCTCGACATCGGGTCCGTCAAGAGGAGGCAGCGGGTCACCGTGGTGCTCCCCGACCGGTCCGAGGCCAAGGGCCGGGTCTCCGCGATCAGCAGCGTCATCCGCAGCGGACAGGACGGTGCGGACCAGCCGGGACGCTCCAAGATCAACGTCACGGTCTCGCTCGACGACCCGGAGGCCGTGAAGGACCTCGACTCCGCACCGGTCGAGGCGCGCTTCGAGGCGGAGTCCAGGAAGGACGTGCTCGCGGTGCCCGTCGGCGCCCTGCTCGCCCTGCGCGAAGGCGGTTACGCCCTCCGCCTCACCGGAGGCGACCTCGTCCCCGTCGAGACGGGCATGTTCGCCGAAGGGCTGGTCGAGATCAGCGGCGAGGGTGTCACGGAGGGCATGAAGGTGGAGGCCACGGCATGACCGACGTCATCACCGTGCGCGAGGCGACCATGACCTACTCCGGCGGCGTCCGGGCTCTCGACCGGGTCTCGCTGTCGGTCGGGCCCGGCGAACTGCTGGCCATCGTCGGCCCTTCCGGCTCCGGCAAGTCCACGCTCCTCAACGTCATGGGCACCCTGGACCGGCCCACCAGCGGCGAGGTGATCGTCGAAGGACAGAACGTGGCGGATCTTCCCGACCGGGAGCTCTCCGCCCTGCGCGGCCGGCGACTCGGCTTCGTCTTCCAGCAGTTCCACCTGACGGACGGTCTCACCGCGGCGGAGAACGTCGCCACCGGCCTGCTCCACGCCGGAGTGCGCAGACGCCATCGGCGCCGGCTGGCCGAGGAGGCCCTGGCCCGGGTGGGGCTGGCGCACCGCGCCGGCCACCTGCCCCAGCAGTTGTCCGGAGGGGAGCGCCAGCGCGTCGCGATCGCCCGCGCGCTGGTCAACGAACCCGCCCTGGTCCTGGCCGACGAACCGACCGGAGCACTCGACACGGCCAACGGCGCCGCCGCGCTGGCGCTGCTGAGAACACTCCACGAGGAAGGCACCACGATCGCGGTCATCACCCATGACCGCGACATCGCCGCCCAGTTGCCCCGGCGGATCCGGATGCGCGACGGCCGCCTCGTCGAAGACACCGCACTGATCGAGAGTTCGCCATGACCACTCCTGACGCCCCGCCCCGCCGGACGCAGCGAAGGGCACACGACGCTCTGCGGAGGCCACCGGCTCCCGGGTCCTCCCGCTCCGGCGGCGGCCGCACGACCAAGCCGGTGCGGCTGGCTCCGTCGGACCTCCTCGGGCTCGGGCTCCTCGGGCTGCGCACCCGCAGGCTCCGGGCCGCCCTGTCGGCGCTCGGGATCTCGATCGGCATCGCCACGATGGTCGTGGTGACGGGCATCCCCGCCTCCAGCCATCGGGCGCTGATGGACGAGATGTCCGCGCTCGGCTCCAACATGCTGCGGGCGCAGTCCGTGTCCGTGCAGAGCAGGCCCGTACCCCTGCCGGAGGAGTCGGTCGACATGGTGCGGCGTATCGGCCCGGTCACCGGGGTGAGCGCGGTGGCCAACACCCATGCCCAGGTCCGGCGTTCCGACCTGGTCGACGAGAACGACTTCTCCGGCGCGGGCCTGTCCGTTCTCGCGGCCCGGCGCGATCTGCTGGACGTGGTGGGCGGATCGGTGTCGTCGGGCCGGTACTTCAGCCGTGCCGACGAACGGTTTCCCACCGCCGTCCTGGGTGTTCGGGCCGCGACCCGGCTCGGCATCGGCGAGATCCACGCCGGCGACCCGCCCCCGCAGATCCGGATCGGCAGGTCGTGGTTCACCGTGATCGGCGTGCTGCGCGCCGTCCGCCTGGCCGACGACCTCGACCATGCCGTGCTGACCGGATGGCACGCCGCCCGGGAGACCCTGCGGTTCGACGGCAAACCCACGGTGATCTACATCAAGGCACGGGAGGAGGCCCTCGAGGAGGTGCGGGACGTGCTGCCCGCCACCGTGTTCCCCGACCAGCCCGGTCAGGTCCAGGTCAGTCGTCCCTCGGACGCCCTGGCCGCCAAGCGCGCCACCCAGAACACCTTCTCGTCGCTCTTCCTGGGGCTCGCCGGAATCGCCCTGCTGGTCGGCGGGATCGGGGTCGCCAACACCATGGTGATCTCGGTGCTGGAGCGCCGCAGGGAGATCGGGCTGCGCCGGGCCCTGGGCGCGACCCGGGGCCAGATACGGGCCCAGTTCCTCACCGAGTCCGTGGCGCTGGCGGTGCTGGGCGGCACCGCGGGAACCGTGCTGGGTGTCCTCGTCACCGTCGGCTACGCGACCTACCAGGGCTGGCCAGCGGTGATCTCGCCGCTGTCGGTGGCCGGCGGCTGCCTCGGTGCGGCGGTGGTCGGCGTGGTGGCCGGTGTCTACCCGGCCGTCCGCGCCTCCCGGCTGTCCCCGACGAAAGCCCTGGCGTCGACCTAGGCGGCGTCGACCTAGGCTCAGCCCCGGGAGACGGGGGCGCCGGGGCCGTCCGTCACCGGGTGACCGGCAGCACGTCCGGCGACAGCGCCGCCGCCCGCGCCGACGCCGCGGTCATCCGGCGGCGGTGGTGGCGGCGGCACAGGACCTCGTAGCCGACCTCGTCCGCGGAGTGGGTGACGTCGCCGACGACCACCTGGGCGCCCTCGACGACCATGACGCCGCCCACCGTGCGGGCGTTGTGCGTCGCGCGGGCGCCGCACCAGCACAGCGCCTCGACCTGGAGCACCTCGACCCGGTCGGCCAGCTCCACCAGCCGCTGGGAGCCCGGGAACAGCTTGGAACGGAAGTCGGTGGTGATGCCGAAGGCGTAGACGTCCAGGCTCAGGTCGTCGACCACGCGCGCGAGTTGGTCGATCTGTTCGGGGGCGAGGAACTGGGCCTCGTCGGCGATCACGTAGTCCGCGCGGCCGCCCTGCGAGAGGTGGTCGACGAGGTGGGCGTACAGGTCCGCGCCGTCGCCGACCTCCACCGCGTCCGTGACCAGGCCGAGGCGGGAGGACAGCTTGCCCTGCCCGGCCCGGTCGTTGCGGGTGAAGATCATGCCGACCAGCCCGCGCGCCGAGCGGTTGTGCTCGATCTGGAGAGCCAGCGTCGACTTCCCGCAGTCCATCGTTCCGCAGAAGAACACCAGCTCGGGCATGCGAGGGGAACACCTTTCGGCGGAGGGTCGGGCGGCGTGCGGATTCAGGAGCGTACTTCGAGCAGGGGGACGAACTGCTCGGCGGGGGTCATCGAACCGTGGTTGCCGACCATCGCCGACTCCTTCGGCTCCCGCTGGGAGGCGATGAGCAGGACGTCGTCGCGGGCGGCGGCGACCACGTCGCCGATGCGGCCGTGGACCCGGTCGTCGATCCGCGGGCCGAACCAGCCCGCCGCGATGGCCTCCTCGCGTGAGGCCACCCAGAACTGCTCGCCGAGCACCTCGCGCCAGCAGGTGAGGACGTCGTTCGCGGCGCCGGGCACCGCGTAGACGTGCCGGGCGCGGCCCTCGCCGCCGAGCAGGGCGACTCCGGCGCTGAGCTCCCAGTCCTCGTCGAAGTCGATGCGGTGTTCCTCGTCGAAGGGCACGTCGATCATGCCGTGGTCGGCGGTGACGAAGAGGGCGCTGCGCGGGGGCAGTTGCTCGGCGAGGCGCTGGACGAGGCGGTCGGCGTACATGAGCTGGCCGCGCCAGGCGTCGGAGTCGACGCCGAAGCGGTGGCCGGCGCCGTCGACCTCGGCGAAGTACGTGTAGACCAGGGAGCGGTCGCCGGCGGCCAGTTGCTCGGCGGCCAGGTCGACGCGGTCCTCGCCGGAGAGCCTGCCCAGGAACGTTCCGCCACTGAGCGCGACCTTGGTGAGCGGGGTGTGCTCGAAGGTCGGGGACGACACCTGCGCGGCGTGCACACCCGCCTGGTGGGCCAGCTGGAAGACCGTGGGGTACGGCTGCCAGGGGCCGGGCGCGGTCCACGGCTGCCAGCGCAGCTGGTTCATCAGCTCGCCGGTGTCGGGGTTGCGCACCGTGTAGCCGGGCAGGCCGTGCGCGCCGGGCGGCAGGCCGGTGCCGACGGAGGCCAGGGAGGTCGCCGTGGTCGCCGGGTAGCCGGCGGTGAGCGGGCGTCCGGTGCCGCCGCGCGAGCTGGCGAGCAGGGACGCCATGAACGGGGCGTCCTCGGGGTGCGCCTTGAGCTGCTCCCAGCCGAGGCCGTCGATCAGGAACACGCAGTTGCGGTCGGCGGGGGTCAGCTCGGTGATCGCGGCGCTCATGCCGGGGACGCCCAGACCGGCGGCCAGGGTGGGCAGCAGGTCGGCGAGGGAGCCGCTGCCGTACTCCGGGACCGGTGCGGAGGCGACGGCGAGCGGTTCGGGATGAGGGCCCCAGGCCGTGTCGGGCTGTGCCATCAGCGGGCGCTGTCCGCGGTCGCCTCGGAGAGGGCCTGCGCGAAGGCGAGCGCCTCGCGCACGGTCTCCGGTCCGTCCCCGGCCTCGCTGACGCGCAGGCTGAGGTCGTCCGCCGTCGAGTTGCCGGTGTAGCCGTGGTCCGCTTCGCAGTTGGGGTCGCCGCAGGCGGCCGGCTCCAGGTCGATGCGGGAGACGGCGCCCCAGCCGATGGTGAGCACCACCTCGCGGGGCAGGGTGCCCGGCTTGTAGGACTCCGGGTTGGCGACGACGCGGCTGACCACGATCGACGAGATACGGCCGATCTTCACGGACTCCGTCGACGTCGTGGCGTACGGCGTCGGGGAGGTGCTGTCGGCGGCCTGCTCATCGGTGTGGCTGACGATGAAGCGGTGGTCCGTGAGGACGAGCACCGTCACGTGCCGGCGCACCTCGTTCTGGTCGAACGTGGTCTCCTGGTGGACCAGGTACGACCGGATGGGGTCGCCGCCCACGGCGGCCTCCACCGCCTCGGCCACGAGGGCCGGGTAGTAGCCGCTGCGCTCGATCGCCGCACGCAGCCCCTGGGTCGTCGTACTGGTCTTGGCCATGACGCCCATCCTACGGGGGACCACTGACTGCGAGGCACCGCTCGCCCCCGGTCAGTACGCGGGCAGCGTCCTGGGGCCCAGGTCGTCGCGGGCGGGCGGTGGGGCGAGACGGACGGAGGCGCCCAGGACGCTCAGTCCGTGCGAGGCGACGACGACCGGCTCCAGGGTCACCGCGACAACCTCGGGATGGTCGTCCACCAGCCGGGACACCCGCAGCAGCAGCTCCTCCAGGGCACGGGTGTCGGCCGGTGCGGTGCCGCGCCAGCCGAACAGCAGGGGGGCGGTACGGATCGAACGCACCAGCGAGTTCGCCTCCCGGTCGGTGACCGGGATCAGCCGGTGCGCCGTGTCCCCGAGCAGCTGCGAGGCGGCCCCGGCCAGCCCGAAGGAGAGCACCGCGCCGGCCGCCGGGTCGATGACGGCCCGGACGACGACGTCCACGCCGCGCGGCGCCATCCGCTGCACCACGGGACGCAGCTCGTCCGGGTCACCGAACAGCTCGGTCAACTCGGCGTACGCCCGGCGCAGTTGCTCCTCGTCGGCGAGGTCCAGGCGTACGCCACCCAGGTCGGCGCGGTGGCGCAGGTGCGGGGCGGTGGCCTTGAGGGCGACGGGGTGGCCGAGGGTGCGGGCGGCCTCCACGGCGGCGTCGGGGGTCGGGGCGGGCAGGGCGCGGTGGACGTCGATGCCGTAGTGCCCCAGCAGGTCGCAGGTCTCCTCCGTGCCGAGCGTGAGGCCCTGCCCGCGCGCGAGCAGCCCGTCGATGAGGGCGGCGGCGCCCTTCTGGTCGATGTCGTCGTACTCGGGCACCCTGCCGGGGTCGGCCGCGTCGCGCCGCCACTGCGCGTAGGTGACGGCCTGGGCGAGGGCGCGGACGGCGCGCTCGGCGGCGGGGTAGGCGGGGATGAGGCGGGTGCCTTCGGGGGCCTCGGCGGTCGGGTCCTGTTCGGTGGCGTCCGCGGGAGGCCGCTGCGCGGTGAGAGGCCGCTCCTCGGGCGGTGCCTGCCGGGGGGCGGGCGGCGGCGGGTCGTCCGCCGCGGCCTGGGGTGCCGTGCTCGCCGCCGCGGACAGGGCCTCGGCGAGGCCGCCCAGCTCCACGTGCACGACCAGGACCGGTTTGGCCGGGGCGGCGGCCGCGGCCGAGCGCAGGGCCTCGGCGAGGGCCGCGTCCCCGACCGAGCCCTCCCCCACCGCCGGGATGGCGGTGACGACCACCGCGTCGCACCGGTCGTCGGCCAGCGCGCGGGACAGGGCCGCGTGGAAGTCGGCGGCGGAGGCGGCCGTGGTCAGGTCCTGCGGGGGGTGCGGGCGCAGGCCCTCGGCGAGGCACGCGTCGTACGTGAGCAGGCCGAGCGACTCGGAGTTGCCGAGGATCGCCACCCGCGGCCCGGCGGGGAGGGGCTGGCGCGCGAGGAGCAGGCCCGCGTCCACCAGGTCGGTGATGGTGTCGACCCGGATGACGCCGGCCTGGCGCAGCAGGGCCGAGACGGTCGCGTGCGGCAGCCGGGTCGCCCGGACGGCGTGCCCCTGCGGGGCCGCTCCGTGCCGGGCGCCCTGGACGACGACCAGGGGCTTCGCGGCGGCGGTGCGGCGGGCGAGGCGGGTGAACTTGCGGGGGTTGCCGATGGACTCCAGGTACATGAGCACGACATCGGTGTCGGGGTCCTCGTACCAGTACTGCAGGACGTCGTTGCCGGAGACGTCGGCCCGGTTGCCCGAGGAGACGAACGTCGAGACGCCGGTCACGCCCGTGACGCCGCCGCCGCGCCGGTGCAGCCGGGACAGCAGGGCGATGCCGATGGCGCCGGACTGGGCGAACAGGCCGATCCGGCCCGGCCGGGGGGTCTCCGGGGCGAGGGAGGCGTTGAGGCGGACCCGCGGGGAGGTGTTGATGATGCCGAAGGCGTTCGGGCCGATGATGCGCATGCCGTACGTGCGCGCGTGCCGCACCAGGGCGCGCTGGCGGTCCCGGCCTTCGATGCCGCCGGTCTCGGCGTACCCGGCGGAGACCACGACGAGGCCCTGCACGCCGTGTTCGCCGCACTCGGTGACGACGTCGAGGACCTGTTCGGCCGGCACGGCGACGACGGCGAGGTCGACGGGGCCGTCGATGTCCCGCACCGAACGGTGGGCGGGCACCCCGTCGAGCTCCTTCTGCCCCTCGGGCAGGGCCCTGTTCACGGCGTACAGGCGGCCGGTGAAGCCGGCGTCCCGGATGTTGCCCAGGACGCTGCGGCCCACGCCGCCCGGGGTGCGCCCGGCGCCGATGACGGCGACCGAGCCGGGCGCGAGCAGCCGCTGCACGGAGCGCGCCTCGGCACGGTGTTCGCGCGCGTACTGCACGGCGAGGGAGCGGTCGGTGGGTTCGAGGTCGAACTCCAGGCGGACGACGCCGTCCTCGAAGCTGCGCTTCTGGGTGTAGCCGGCGTCCGTGAAGACCTTGATCATCTTGGTGTTGGCGGGCAGCACCTCGGCGGCGAAGCGGCGGATGCCGCGCTCGCGGGCGACGGCGGCGATGTGCTCCAGCAGGGCGGAGGCGACGCCTCGGCCCTGGTGGGCGTCCTGCACCAGGAAGGCGACCTCGGCCTCGTCGGCGGGTGCGGACGCGGGCGTTCCGTCGGCGCCGATCCGGTCGTAGCGTACGGTGGCGATGAACTCGCCGCCGACCGTGGCCGCGAGTCCCACCCGGTCCACAAAGTCGTGGTGCGTGAAGCGGTGGACGTCCTTGGCGGACAGGCGAGGGTACGGCGCGAAGAAGCGGTAGTACTTCGACTCGTCGGAGACCTGCTCGTAGAAGCTGACGAGACGCTCGGCGTCATCAACGGTGATGGGCCGGATGCGCGCGGTGCCTCCGTCGCGCAGCACCACGTCGGCTTCCCAGTGGGCGGGATACTCGTGCCGGTCCGGCGAGGTCTGCATGGGCCCCAGAGTACGGCTAGCGCCTGACAACGGCGCGAGGCAGTCTGTGGAGGGCGTCAGCCGGGTCGAGGCCGCGACCCGGCGGCACCCCGGGGCGGTCCTTCGGGGACCGCTCCCGGCGCAGCTTCACGATATGGGAAACTGGTCTAGACAACCCTGAACACCGAAGGGCAGCAACACATGGCTGAGCGCCGCGTCAACGTCGGCTGGGCCGAGGGCCTCCATGCCCGCCCCGCCTCCATCTTCGTCCGAGCCGCCACGGCCGCAGGCGTCCCGGTGACGATCGCCAAGGCTGACGGCAAGCCCGTCAACGCGGCCTCCATGCTGGCCGTCCTGGGCCTGGGCGCCCAGGGCGGTGAGGAGATCGTCCTCGCCTCCGACGCCGAGGGCGCCGACGCCGCTCTGGACCGGCTGGCCAAGCTGGTCTCCGAGGGTCTCGAAGAGCTTCCCGAGACCGTCTGAGCAATTCCCCGCGCCACACCCGGCGCATCCTGAAGGGCTCGTCCGCATTCGCCGGGCGAGCCCTTCGCGTTTCGCGCATTTCCGGTTCGCGGACATGGCCGCGAACGAGGCCGCGAAGACGCCTGCGGATATTTCCCGCGGGCAGCAGAAATAGCCCCCGCGAATTCCCCGCTCTTTGTATACGGCTCGTGTGTTAATGCCGCAGGCCCGTCGTGTTTACGGGATGTTGCGAGTTCCTCACACGCTCGGCGCGCTCCCCGGCGGAGCCGAACCGCAGACGGTGCGCGGCCGTCTCGCGCTCGGTGTGCAGCGCCGTGACCGCCCGCGCGCGTTCGCTGTCCCCGCGCGCCACCGCGTCGACGATCGCGCCGTGCTCGGTCCAGGCCTCCACCGGGCTGGCCGGCGCGTCGACGGCGTACATCCAGGCGATCTTGTGGCGGATCTGGGTGAGCGTCGAGGTGAGCGCCGGGCTGCCGCAGGCCTGCGCGAGCGTCTCGTGGAACCAGCCGCCCAGGGAGCGCAGGTCCTCGCTGCCGCCCCGGCGGGCGCGCTCCTGCCCCAGCCGGACCAGGCCGCGCAGGACCTTCAGGTGGGCCTCGGTGCGGCGCTGGGCGGCCCGGGCGGCGCCGAGCGGCTCCAGCAGCATGCGCATCTCCAGCAGGTCGGCCGCCTCCTGCTCGGTGGGTTCGGCGACGCACGCGCCCGCGTGCCGCCGGGTCACCACGAAGCCCTCCGCCTCCAGGGTGCGCAGCGCCTCCCGGACGGGGACCCGTGAGACGCCGTAGCGGCGCGCGAGGAGTTCCTCGGTGAGCCGGCTGCCGCGTTCGTGGACACCCGCGACGATGTCGTCCCGGATGGCCGTGCACACCGAGTGCGCGGGAATGCGCATGACCGACCTCCGCTTAATCCCCGTGAAACGCCGACGCGTGACGCGTGTTCCGTGACTCTATTGCAATGAGCCGGAATTTCCGACGGCGGGCCGGAAATCATGGATATTTTTTGGACAACCGCCGGCGGTCCGGACCGGGAACACCCCGTTCATCCGGGGCGCCGGTTCGGGCGGTGGTCACCGGAAACACCGAAAGGCCCCGGCTCGACGAGCCGGGGCCTTCGGACGCGGGGCGGGGTGGGTCAGATCTTCACGCCGTGCGAGCGGAGGTAGGCGACGGGGTCCATGTCCGAGCCGTACTCGGGGCTCGTGCGGGCCTCGAAGTGCAGGTGCGGGCCGGTCACGTTGCCGGTGGCGCCGGACAGCCCGATCTGCTGGCCGGGGGTGACCTTCTGCCCCACGGAGACGCCGATGGACGACAGGTGGCCGTACTGGGTGTACGTGCCGTCGTTCATCTTGATCACGACCTGGTTGCCGTAGGAACCGCCCCAGCCCGCCTCGACGACGGTGCCCATGCCGACGGACTGGACGGAGGTGCCGGTGGCGGCGTGGAAGTCGACGCCGGTGTGGCTGCCGGAGGACCACAGGCCGCTGCTGGTCCGGTAGCCGGTGGAGACGTACGAGCCGGCGATCGGGGAGACGAAGGTGTTGAGGCGCTTGCGCTCGGCCTCGCGGGCGGCGCGTTCCTTGGCCTCGCGGGCCTCCTCCGCGGCCTCCTTGGCCTTGCGGGCCATCTCGGCGGCCTGCTTGCGGGCGGCCTCCTCGGCCCTCTTCTTGGCGGCGGCCTCCTCGGCCGCCTGCTTCTGGGCGACGGCCTGGGCGTCGATCTGCTGGGCGACGGTGTCGCCCATGGTGACCACGGGGGTGAGACCGGTCTGCTCGGGAGCGGGGTCGGCGGCGAAGGCGGCCGGAGCGGCCACGGTGCCGATGACGCCGGTGGTCGCGAGGGCCGCGACGCCCGCGGCGCGGGCGGTGCCACGCTGCATCCGGCTGGGCCGACGGTGCTTCCCGGTGGCGCGGGTGAACGCCATGTAGTGGCTGGTCCTTTCCTTCCCTCTCGCCTACCGGGTTAGCTGACGGGTTCGGAGCAGGAAGGTCTCCTACGGACCCCCTCGCGACTCGCGCGGGCGTCCGATTCACCCCAGGGACTACTGGTGGGTCCCCGGCTCCCCTGGCTCGCGCCGTACGGGGACTCGGCGATGACTGTCCGGTGCCGCGGGTGCGGCGCACTGCCTGACGAACAGCCCGGACGACGCTAAGCGGGGGCACTTTCAATTCCCAAACGGATCCCGGCTTTTGTAGCGCATCCCACAGGGCAGACAGGCAACCTCCGTACCAATTCGGGCATAAAGGAGCCCTGGCGCCTTAGAAGACAACCAGGGCTCCCGCGCGCGTGTGCCGCTACTCGGCGGCGACCACCGAGACTTCGCCGATGCCGAGAGCCTCCACCGGGCCCTTGATCTGCGCCGCGTCACCGACGAGGACGGTCACCAGCCGGTCCACCGGGAACGCGCTGACGGCCGCCGCGGTGGCCTCCACGGTGCCGGTCGCGGCGAGCTGCCGGTACAGCGTGGCCTGGTAGTCGTCGGGCAGGTGCTGCTCGACCTGGTCGGCCAGCGTCGAGGCGACGGCCGCCGCCGTCTCGTACTTCAGCGGCGCCACGCCGACCAGGTTCTGCACGGCGACGTCCCGCTCCGCGTCGGTCAGGCCCTGCGCGGCGAGCGTGCGCAGCACCGTCCACAGGTCCTGCAGCGCGGGACCGGTGTTGGGCGTGTCCACCGAACCGCTGATGGCCAGCATGGAGGCACCGGTGCCGTCCGGGGCGGACCTCAGGACCTGGGCGAACGCGCGCACGCCGTAGGTGTAGCCCTTCTCCTCGCGCAGGACGCGGTCCAGACGGGAGGTGAGGGTGCCGCCGAGACAGTACGTGCCGAGCACCTGCGCGGGCCAGACGCGGTCGTGCCGGTCCGGGCCGATGCGGCCGATGAGCAGCTGCGTCTGCACGGCGCCCGGGCGGTCCACGATGACGACCCGGCCGGTGTCGTCGGCGGTCACCGGCGGCACCGGCCGCGGTTCGGCCTGCGAGCCGGTCCAGGCGCCCAGCGTGTCGCCGAGCAGGGCGTCGAGGTCGATGCCGGTGAGGTCGCCGACGACCACGGCCGTGGCGGTGGCGGGGCGGACGTGCTTCTCGTAGAAGCCGCGTACGGCCGCGGAGTCGATCGCGGCGACCGTCTCCTCGGTGCCCTGCCGGGGCCTCGACATGCGCGAGTCCGCCGGGAACAGCTCCTTGGAGAGCTCCTTGGCGGCGCGGCGCGAGGGGTTGGCCAGCTCGTGGGGGATCTCGTCGAGGCGGTTGCGGACCAGCCGCTCGACCTCGCTGTCCGCGAACGCGGGCGCCCTGAGGGCGTCGGCGATCAGCCCGAGCCCCTTGGCCAGCCGGGACGCCGGCACCTCCAGGCTGAGCCGGACACCGGGGTGGTCGGCGTGTGCGTCGAGCGTGGCGCCGGCGCGCTCCAGCTCGGCGGCGAACTCCTCGGCGGAGTGCTTGTCGGTGCCCTCGGAGAAGGCCCGGGCCATGATCGTGGCCACGCCGTCCAGGCCGGCCGGCTCGGCGTCCAGGGGCGCGTCGAGCAGCACCTCGACGGCGACGACCTGCTGGCCGGGGCGGTGGCAGCGCAGGACGGTCAGGCCGTTGCCGAGCGTGCCGCGCTCGGGGGCGGGAAAGGCCCAGGGCCTGGCGTCGCCCGCCTGGGGCTGGGGGTGGAAGTCCATCGCGGCGAGCTCGGTCACTTGGCCGCCTCCTCGTTCTCGTCTCCGGCCGCGGCAGCGGTGTCCTCGTCGGTGGCGTCCTCGTCGGCGACGGGCTCGTAGACCAGCACCGCGCGGTTGTCGGGCCGCAGGCGGGCCTTGGCGACCTCCTGGACCTCCTCCGCCGTGACCTCCAGGACGCGCTGGACGGCGGTCAGGGCGAGCTGCGGGTCACCGAACAGCACGGCGTACCGGCACAGTTCGTCGGCGCGGCCGGCGACCGTGCCCAGCCGGTCCAGCCACTCGCGCTCCAACTGGGCCTGGGCGCGCTCCATCTCCTCGGCCGTGGGGCCCTCCTCGGCGAACCGGGCGAGCTCCTCGTCGATCGCGGCCTCGATGACCGGCACCTCCACGTCACCGGACGTCTTCACGTCCAGCCAGCCCAGGGAGGGCGCCCCGGCGAGCCGCAGCAGGCCGAAGCCCGCCGCCACGGCCGTGCGGTCGCGGCGCACCAGGCGGTTGTAGAGGCGGGAGGACTCGCCGCCGCCGAGGACGGTGAGGGCCAGGTCGGCCGCGTCGCACGCGCGCGTGCCGTCGTGCGGCAGCCGGTAGGCGGCCATCAGGGCGCGCGCCGGGACGTCCTCCTCGACGACCTCGCGCAGCTGCTCGCCGAGGGTCTCCGGCAGCGAGCCGTCACGCGGGGCGGGCTTGCCGTCGTGGCCGGGGATGGAACCGAAGTACTTCTCGATCCAGGCCAGCGTCTGCTCGGGGTCGATGTCGCCGACCACGGAGAGCACCGCGTTGTTCGGCGCGTAGTAGGTGCGGAAGAAGGCGCGGGCGTCCTCCAGGGTCGCCGCGTCCAGGTCGGCCATGGAACCGATGGGGGTGTGGTGGTAGGGGTGGCCCTCGGGGTAGGCGAGGGCGGTCAGCTTCTCGAAGGCGGTGCCGTAGGGCACGTTGTCGTAGCGCTGGCGGCGTTCGTTCTTGACCACGTCGCGCTGGTTCTCCATCGACTCGTCGTCGAGGGCGGCGAGCAGCGAGCCCATGCGGTCGGCCTCCAGCCAGAGGGCGAGCTCCAGCTGGTGGGCGGGCATGGTCTCGAAGTAGTTGGTCCGCTCGAAGCTGGTGGTGCCGTTCAGCGAGCCGCCCGCGCCCTGGACGAGCTCGAAGTGGCCGTTGCCCTTCACCTGCGCGGATCCCTGGAACATCAAGTGCTCAAAAAGGTGAGCCAGGCCGGTGCGCCCCTTGACTTCGTGGCGCGAGCCGACGTCGTACCAGAGGCACACCGCCGCGACCGGGGTCAGGTGGTCCTCGGAGAGCACCACGCGAAGGCCGTTGGCCAGGCGGTGCTCGGTCGCTGTCAGGCCTCCGGAGCCTGCCTGGGCTGTGGCCGTGTGACCCATGGGCATGTACGTCCCTTCGATCGCTGGGCGGTCGATCAAACCGCGGATTTCCTGCCGGTCCTGCCACTGTATGCAAGCGCGCGAAGCCCTGGTGAAGTTCCCGGCGCCGGGCTCGGGCCGCGGGCGGGGGCGGCGCTTGACCCGGGTCCTGGTCCCGCTTGTCAGTGCGGCGGTCCACAATGGTCCGCGTCAGATCTGGAACGCAGCAGCAAGGAGCCGGCAGCGATGGCCCGCCGCAGCACGAAGACCCCGCCGCCCGACGACTCGTACGAGGAGCGGATCCTCGACATCGACGTCGTCGACGAGATGCAGGGCTCCTTCCTCGAGTACGCGTACTCGGTCATCTACTCCCGCGCCCTTCCGGACGCCCGCGACGGCCTCAAGCCGGTGCACCGACGCATCGTCTACCAGATGAACGAGATGGGCCTGCGCCCGGAGCGCGGGTACGTCAAGTGCGCCCGTGTCGTCGGCGAGGTGATGGGCAAGCTGCACCCGCACGGCGACGCGTCGATCTACGACGCCCTCGTGCGCATGGCCCAGCCCTTCTCCATGCGGGTCCCCCTGGTCGACGGGCACGGCAACTTCGGCTCGCTGGGCAACGACGACCCGCCGGCCGCCATGCGGTACACCGAGTGCCGGATGGCCGAGGCGACGAGCCTGATGACGGAGTCGATCGACGAGGACACGGTCGACTTCAACCCCAACTACGACGGCCAGGAGCGGGAGCCGGCCGCCCTGCCCGCCGCCTTCCCGAACCTGCTGGTCAACGGCGCCTCGGGCATCGCCGTCGGCATGGCCACGAACATGCCGCCGCACAATCTGCGCGAGGTCATCGCCGCCGCCCGCCACCTGATCAGGCACCCGAACGCGGACCTCGACGCCCTGATGAAGCACGTCCCGGGCCCGGACCTGCCCACGGGCGGCCGCATCGTCGGCCTCTCCGGCATCCGGGACGCCTACGAGTCGGGCCGCGGCACGTTCAAGATCCGGGCGACCGTGTCCGTGGAGCAGGTGACGGCCCGCCGCAAGGGCCTCATCGTCACCGAGCTGCCTTTCGCGGTCGGCCCCGAGAAGGTCATCGCCAAGATCAAGGACCTGGTCGGTTCGAAGAAGCTCCAGGGCATCGCCGACGTCAAGGACCTCACCGACCGCGAGCACGGTCTGCGCCTGGTCATCGAGATCAAGAACGGCTTCGTGCCGGAGGCGGTCCTGGAGCAGCTGTACAAGCTGACGCCCATGGAGGAGTCCTTCGGCATCAACAACGTGGCCCTGGTCGACGGCCAGCCGCTCACGCTGGGTCTGAAGGAGCTGCTGGAGGTCTACCTCGACCACCGCTTCAACGTCGTCCGGCGGCGTTCGGAGTTCCGCCGCGGCAAGAAGCGCGACCGGCTGCACCTGGTGGAGGGCCTGCTGACGGCCCTGCTGGACATCGACGAGGTCATCCGCCTGATCCGCTCCAGCGAGAACTCCGCGCAGGCCAAGCAGCGCCTGATGGAGCAGTTCTCGCTGAGCGAGGTGCAGACGCAGTACATCCTCGACACGCCGCTGCGCCGTCTGACCAAGTACGACCGCATCGAGCTGGAGAGCGAGAAGGACCGGCTCAACACGGAGATCGAGGAGCTGACCCGGATCCTCGACTCGGACGCGGAGCTGCGCAAGCTGGTCTCCTCCGAACTGGCCTCGGTCGCGAAGAAGTTCGGCACCGACCGGCGTACGGTCCTGCTGGAGTCGGGCGGTGCCCCGGTCGCGGCCGTGCCGCTGCAGGTGGCCGACGACCCGTGCCGGGTGCTGCTGTCGTCGACGGGTCTGCTGGCCCGTACGGCGAACGCCGAGCCGTTCACGGAGGCCGCCGGTGCCAAGCGCGTCAAGCACGACGTGATCGTCTCGGCGGTGCCGGCCACCGCCCGCGGCGAGGTGGGGGCCGTCACCTCGGCGGGCCGGCTGCTGCGGCTGAACGTGGTCGACCTGCCGCAGCTGCCGGAGACGATGCCGACGCCGAACCTGGCGGGAGGCGCGCCGGTGGCGGAGTTCGTCTCCCTGGAGGACGACGAGACGATCGTCTGCCTGACGACGCTCGACGAGTCCTCGCCGGGCCTGGCGCTCGGCACGGAACAGGGTGTCGTCAAGCGCGTCGTGCCGGACTACCCGTCCAACAAGGAGGAGCTGGAGGTGATCACCCTCAAGGAGGGTGACCGGATCGTCGGCGCGGTCGAGCTGCGCTCCGGCGACGAGGACCTGGTCTTCATCACCGACGACGCCCAGCTGCTGCGCTTCCAGGCCTCGCAGGTCCGCCCGCAGGGCCGCCCGGCCGGCGGTGTGGCCGGCATCAAGCTCACGCAGGGAGCGAAGGTCATCTCCTTCACGGCGGTGGACCCGGCCGCGGACGCGATCGTCTTCACGGTCGCGGGCTCGCGGGGCACGCTGGACGACTCGGTCCAGACGACCGCCAAGCTGACCCCCTTCGACCAGTACCCGCGCAAGGGCCGCGCCACCGGCGGTGTCCGCTGCCAGCGGTTCCTGAAGGGCGAGGACTGCCTGTCGCTTGCCTGGGCCGGCCCGGCGCCCGCCCTTGCCGCGCAGAAAAACGGCTCCCCGGCCGACCTCCCCGAGGTCGACCCGCGCCGCGACGGCTCGGGCGTGTCCCTGGCGAAAACGGTGGCGGTGGTGGCGGGACCGGTCTAGGCCGGCCGGGCGGCTCCCTCCAGGGGGTCGCCCAGCTCGCCCCAGGGCCCTTCGTGCTCGCGTGCGCCGAGATCCCCGTCGGCGTCCTCTTCGAGAGCCCCTCCGAGATCCCTTTCCGGATCCTCTTCGGGGTCGCGCACGTACCGCAGGACGCCCCACATGCCGTGCTCGTCGGCGTGTGGGGCGCCGTTCTTGCAGGTGTCCAGCTCCTTGCCGAGCGCGGAGGCGTCGATGCCCGAGCCGATGAGAACCAGCTGCGTGCGGCGCTCGTCCCCGGCCGGCCAGGGCTCGGGGTAGAAGCGCAGGAAGCGCCCGACGGCGTGCACGGCGTAGCGGTTGCGGACGTCGTACGGGCCGAAGTCGACGTATCCCTTGATCCGGTACAGCCCTTCGGGCCGGCTGTCGAGGAACGTCATCAGCCGGCGCGGGTCGAGCGGCTCGGCGGAGACGAACGAGAGGCTGCCGTAGGCGGTGTGCAGATGCCCGGCGTGGTCCTCGTCCCCGTCCTCGTCGGCGCCGGGGTCGTGGTCGTGCAGGTCGTCGAAGGACAGCTGCCCGATGCGTTCCTCGCTGGGCCGGCAGTCGAAGAGGAACTCGGGATCGATCCGGCCGTAGGTGGCCGGGACGACGGCGGCGCGGTCGACGAGCGACCTGACGAGCCCCAGGACTCGGTCGCCGTCGGCCGCGCGGTCGAGCTTGTTGACCACGACGAGGTCGGCCAACGCGAGATGCCGGTCGATCTCGGGATGCCGGGTGCGGGTGTCGTCGAACTCGGCGGCGTCGACGACCTCGACGAGCCCGCCGTACACGATCCCCGGGTGCTCGCTGGCGAGCAGCATCCGCACCAGTTCCTGCGGCTCGGCGAGACCGCTGGCCTCGATGACGATGACGTCGATACCGAGGGAGGGCGCCGCGAGCCGCTCCAGGTACTGGTCCAGCTCGCTCCCGTCGACGGCACAGCAGAGGCAGCCGTTGCCCAGCGAGACCGTCGAGTCCCCGAGCGCTCCCGCCACGGCCATCGCGTCGATCTCGATCGCCCCGAAGTCGTTGACCAGGGCGCCGATGCGGCTGCCGCCGCTGCGGTGGAGCAGGTGATTGAGCAGTGTGGTCTTCCCGGAGCCGAGGAATCCGGCCAGGACGACGACCGGGATCTGCTGCGGTTTCGGGCTCGGCTGACTCACCGTGCGACCTCTCTCACGCCGACGCGTGCACCGGCTCGCGTTCCGGCACACGTACGAGGATGGGATGCCGCCCCAGGATACGAGCCGTGGAAAACGCGCCGAAGTGAACGATTGTCAGCAGCGCTGGCCCTCAGGCATCCAGGTGAGGGGATCTCCTCCCGCTCCGGGCTGCGACGCAGCGCGAGAGCCGACCTCCCCGCGCTGCACGTGCAACTGACCCGGATGGCCATGGAGGACCCCGCCCTCGCGGAGGTGTGGAACGGCTGTCCCCGCGAGCCGCGTGAAATGGTGCGCCGGAATCTCTTCGCCAACCTCACCTTCGGCCATTACCTCCTCTTCTACGAATGGGGAGAGGTGCCGGAGGAAGAGCTGCTCGAATACGCCCGCACTCTCCTCAGACGCCCTTTGTTCCAGCGGTACTGGAAGCCTCTCGTGGCGCCAAGGAGTGCCTCTCACCCGACAGCCATGAGGGACGGCTCTTCCGGATCTTCGAGCGGGCCCTCCACGAGGCCCAGCAGCACGGCACCCCCGGCCCGACGTGACGAGCGCGTAATGACGAGCGCGTCATGACTCGAGCGGGTCATGACTCGAGCGGGTCATGACTCGCTCGTCGATGCGCCCTCAGGCGGACTCCGGCACCGCCACCGGCGCCTCCGGCCCCACATACCGCGCCACCGGACGGATGATCTTCGTGTCCTCCGCCTGTTCCAGGATGTTGGCGCTCCAGCCCACCACCCGCGCGGCGGCGAACGTCGGCGTGAACATCTCGCGCGGCAGACCACAGCGTTCCATCACCACGCCCGCGTAGTACTCGACGTTGGTGTGCAGTTCGCGGCCGGGCTTCAGCTCCGCCAGGATCGCCTCGACCCGTCGTTCGACCTCCACCGCGAAGTCCACACGCGGGCCGCCGAACTGCTGGGCGACTTCGCGCAGCATCCGGGAGCGCGGGTCCTCCGTGCGGTAGATCGCGTGCCCGAAGCCCATGATGCGCTCACCGGCGAGCACCCGCTCACGCACCCACGCGTCGATGCGGTCCGGCGTGCCGATCGCGTCCAGCGTGTCCAGTGCGCGGCTCGGCGCACCTCCGTGCAACGGTCCCGACAGCGCCGCCACCGCACCGGCGAGGCACGCCGCCACGTCCGCGCCGGTCGAGGCGATGACCCGGGCCGTGAAGGTTGATGCATTGAATCCGTGATCAATGGTGGAGATCAGGTATTGCTCGACCGCCCGTGCGCGCTGATCGTCCGGTACCGAACCGGTCAGCATGTAGAGGTAGTTCGCCGCGTACGGGAGGTCCTCGCGCGGCTCCACCGGTTCGAGCCCTTTCCCCAGCCGGTGCAGGGCCGTGAGCAGCGTGGGCACGGCCGCTGCCGCCACCAGCGTGTCCTCCCTGCGCTGCCCGGCGTCGACGTCGTACACCGGACGGAAGCCCTTCGCGGCTCCCAGCAGCGACAACGCCGTACGCATCCCGGCGAGCGGGCCCGAACGCCCGCCGGCCGCCGCTATGGCCGGCAGCGCCACGCGCACCTCGTCGGGGAGCCTTCGCAGCGCGGCCGTCCGGTGGGCGAAGGCCGCGCTCCGTCCGGCGTCCGGAAGGTCGCCGTGCACGAGCAGGTGCCAGACGTCCTCGAACGTGCGGGTGCGCGCGAGATCGACGGCCGAGTACTGCCGGTAGTGGTAGAAGCCCTCACGCCCGCGGACGTCGCCGATACGGGTGTCGGCGACGACGACACCGGCGAGACCCCGCGGCACCTCGACAAGAACGGATGCGGACCTGTTGACGGACATGTCTTCCTCCCTGGACTTGATTCGACTGTCCATGCTTGACTTGAGTTGTGTCAATATTGATTGAATCAACACAGCATTCAATGGTCCGGTAGACGGATACGGTGACCCCCATGCGCGATCACGAACCCGCCCCCCTCGACACGGAACGGCGGCTGACCACCAGGGAGGCCGCCGAGCTGCTCGGCGTGAAGCCGGAGACCGTGTACGCGTACGTGAGCCGCGGCCAGCTCAGCAGCCGGCGTGCGGCCGGCGGCCGGGGCAGCACCTTCGACGCCCGCGAGGTCGAGGCGCTCGCCCGGCGCAACCGGCGGGACGGCGCGGCGAGTTCCGGCTCCGGCGGCGAACTGTCCGTGCGCACCGGCATCACCCTCATCGAGGCCGACCGCTACTACTTCCGCGGCGTCGACGCGGTCGACCTGGCCACCCGGCACACCTACGAGGAGGTCGCCGAGTGGCTGTGGACGGGCCGGACGAGCCCGGGCCGGACGTTCACCGCGCCCGCCGCCTCCGTGGCCGTCGCCCGCCGCGCCGTCGACGCCCTGCCCGAACACGCCGCGCCCACCGACCTCCTGCGCGTCGCGACGATCGCCGCCGCGACCGCGGACCCCCTGCGCTTCGACCTGTCCGCGGACGCCGTGCTCGGCACGGCACGCACCCTCATCCCGACTCTCGTCGCCGCGCTGCCGGCGGCGGGACGTGAGCGCCGCGACCAGGGCTCCCTGGCGCGCCGCCTGTGGAACCGGCTGTCCGCGCGGGATCCCGACGAGGCGTCCCTGCGCGCCCTGGACGCCGCCCTCGCCCTCCTCGCCGACCACGACCTGGCCGCCTCCACGCTCGCCGTGCGAGTCGCCGCCTCGGCCCGCGCGCACCCCTACGCGGCGGTCTCCGCCGGTCTGGGCGTGATCGAGGGCCCGCTGCACGGCGCCGCCAGCGGCTTCGCCCACCGGCTGCTCCAGGACGTGCTCGACCAGGGCGACGCGGCCCCCGTGATCGCGGACGAACTGCGCGCGGGCCGCCGCATCCCGGGGCTCGGCCACCGGCTCTACCCGGGCGAGGACCCACGCGCGCGTGCCCTGTTCACGTTCCTGGAGCGGATGCCGCGCGCGGAACCCGCGCTCCTGGCGGCCCGCGACATCGTCGACACCGCCGCCCGCCACGCCCCGCTGCACGCCAACGTCGACCTCGCGCTCGCCGTCCTCACGGCGTCCTGCGGGATGCCCCCGACCGCGGGGGAGACGATCTTCGCCGTGTCCCGTACGGCGGGCTGGATCGCGCACGCCCTGGAGGAGTACGGCGAGCGCCCGCTGCGCATGCGCCCGAGTGGTCTCTACGCAGGTCCGAAGCCGCCTCAGCCCTTGCCGGAGTAGGACGGGGCGGCCCCGGCAGGAACAGCGGGCCAAGTCAGGTTAGGCTCACCTCTGTGAGTACGTGCTCAAGCGTCTCCCGGGACATCGGCGAGCCCGTTTCGGGAACCGCGGCCACCGCGACGACCTGGCTGCTGCTGGAACAGCCCGGCCCCTGGGGTGCCAAGGCGCTCACCTCGAGCCACCTGGACCCCGCCCTGGGGCGCGCCCTGGAGGCGGCCGCCAAGGACACCGGCGTACGGATCGTGCTCATCCGCCGCCCCGGGCGTCACGCGGACCGCCGGACGCCGTCCACGCGCCGCGTGTACGTGGCCCACACCGTCCCCGGGAAGGTGTGGCTGCACACCGCCACGACCTCGGACCCCGCCCGGCTGCTCGACCTCGACTTCGCCGCCCTGGGCCGGGGCGACCACCGCGGCTTCGACGAGTTGCTCGGGGGACGGCCGCACGACGGCGGCCCGCTGGCGCTCGTGTGCACCAACGGCAAGCGCGACCGCTGCTGCGCCCTCCTCGGCCGTCCTCTCGCCGCCGAGCTGGCCGCCTCCGGGGTCGAAGGCGTCTGGGAGGTCACTCATCTGGGTGGTCACCGCTTCGCCCCCACCGTCCTGGTGCTGCCGTACGGATACGCCTACGGGCGGGCCGGGGCGCACACCCTGAAAGAGGCCATGGAGGGCGCCAGGGAAGGGCGGATCGTCCTGGAGGGCTGCCGGGGCGGCTCGGCCTGGGAACGGCCCGGCCAGGCCGCCGAGCTGGCCGTGCGGGCCGGCATCGGCGAGTACGCCGCGGAGGCGCTGAGCGTCGTACGGACGGCCGGTGCGGCTCCGCGCTGGGAGGTGACCGTCGCCCATGCCGACGGACGCCGCTGGCAGGTGGAGGTGGCCCAGGAGGCGGGTCTGCCGCCCCGGCCGGAGAGCTGCGGGGCGTCGGTCCTCGGATCGCCCGCGCGGATGAGCGTGGTGGCGGTGCGGGAGCTGAGCCTCACGGCGGCTCTCGCGAGCTGAACACATTGATCAAGAGACCCATTGATCAAGAGATCCATGCCACACCCGTTACGGCGGGTAGGCGGGCGCACGTACCGTCTTGGGTATGAGCCCCACTCCCCCCGCACGCCGCCTGCGCCTCGGCCTGCCGCGGCGGGTGTTCTCCCAGGTCCTGCTGATGCAGGTGGCGATCGCCGCGGGGGTCGCGGTCCTCGCGACCGGGCTGTTCCTCGCGCCCCTCGGCGACCAGCTGGACGACCAGGCCATGCGCCGCGCCCTCGCGATCGCGCAGACGACGGCGCAGCGGCCGGGGCTCGCACAGGACCTGAGGGACACGCCGCCCTCACCGAGCGGCCCGGTGCAGCAGCAGGCGGAGCACATCCGCAAGGCCACCAATGCGGAGTACGTCGTGGTGATGGACTGGCGGGGCGTGCGCTGGTCCCACACCGACCCGGAGCAGATCGGCGGCATCGTCTCGACCGACCCCGGCCAGGCGCTGGCCGGCAAGGAGGTCATGGAGATCGACAGCGGCACCCTCGGCCGCTCCGCCCGGGGCAAGGTGCCGCTGCGCGACGGCGACGGCACGGTCGTCGGCGCCGTCTCGGTCGGCATCGCCTACGACAGCGTCCGGGCCCGGCTCATCCACGCCATCCCGGGGCTGCTGGCGTACGCCGGGGGTGCCCTGGCCGTCGGCGCGCTGGCGGCGTGGCTCATCTCCCGGCGCGTGCAACGGCAGACCAGGGACCTGGCGTTCTCGGACATCGCGGCGCTGCTGTCGGAGCGGGAAGCGATGCTGCACGGCATCCGGGAGGGCGTCGTAGCCCTGGATCGCACCGGACGGATCCGGCTGGTCAACGACGAGGCGCAGCGCCTGCTGGGCATCGGGGAGGCCGTGGTGGGCCGCACCCCCGACGAGGCCCTCGGCACCGGCCGTACGGCCGATGTGCTGGCAGGGCGGGTGACCGGCACGGACCTGCTGGCCGTACGCGGTCAGCGGGTACTGGTCGCCAACCGCATGCCCACCGACGACGGCGGCGCCGTGGCCACCCTGCGCGACCGCACCGAACTGGAGCAGCTGGGCCGCGAACTCGACTCCACGCGCGGCCTGATCGACGCCCTGCGCGCGCAGGACCACGAGCACGCCAACCGGATGCACACCCTGCTGGGGCTGCTCGAACTGGAGATGTACGACGACGCCGTCGAGTTCGTCGGCGAGGTCGTCGGTGACCACCGGGCGACCGCGGAACAGGTCACCGAGCGGATCGAGGACCCGCTGCTGGCCGCCCTGCTGGTCGGCAAGGCGACCGTCGCGGCCGAACGGGGTGTCGCCCTGTGGGTGTCGGACCGGACCCGGCTGCCCGACCGGCTGGTCGACCCGCAGGGGCTGGTCACCGTCGTCGGGAACCTCGTGGACAACGCCCTGGACGCCGTCGCGGGCACGCCGCACGCGCGCGTGGAGGTCGAGTTGCGCGCCGAGGGGCACACGGCGATCCTCCGGGTGCGCGACACGGGCCCGGGAATCCCGCCGGAACACCGGGAGTTGATCTTCACCGAGGGATGGTCCACGAAGCAGCCGCCGGCGCATCGCGAGCGCGGCATCGGACTGTCCCTGGTGCGCCGGCTCGCCGAGCGGCAGGGCGGCAGCGCGACCGTCGGCGAGGCGCACGGCGGAGGCGCGGAGTTCACGGTCGTGCTGCCCGACGCGCTGGCCGGACCGGGCCCCGAGCCGGCCCTGACCGCCCCGCGGACCGCCGAGGAGGAGTCGTGATGATCGAGGTGCTGGTCGTGGACGACGACACCCGGGTCGCGCGGGTCAACGCCGCCTATGTCGAGAAGGTGCCGGGCTTCCATGTCGCCGGTGAGGCCCACAGCGCCGCCGACGCCCTGCGCCAGCTGGAGACGCTGCCCCGGCTCGATCTGGTCCTCATGGACCACTACCTGCCCGACGAGACGGGCCTGGCGGTCGTCCAGGAGATGCGGCGGCGCGGCCACCAGACCGACGTGATCATGGTGACGGCGGCCCGGGACGTCTCGACCGTGCAGGCGGCGATGCGGCACGGCGCGCTGCAGTACCTGGTCAAGCCGTTCGCCTTCGCCGGCCTGCGCGCCAAGCTGGAGGCGTACGCGGACCTGCGCCGCACCCTGGACGGCGGCGGCGAGGCCGAACAGTCCGAGGTGGACCGCATCTTCGGGGCGCTGTCGGCGTCATCGGAGCCGAATCTGCCCAAGGGGCACTCCCCCACCACCGCCGAACTGGTCCGGCAGTCGCTGATGAGCGCCGACGGGCCCCTGTCGGCCCAGGAGATCGCGGAGCGCACCGGAGTGAGCCGCCAGACCGCCCAGCGGTACCTGAAGCTGCTGGAGCGCACGGGCCGGGCGAAGCTCACCCTCAAGTACGGCGACGCGGGCCGCCCGGAACACCGTTACGTGTGGGCGACCCGCGGCTAGCGGTGCCGATCGTGAGCGGGGCCGGCGACCCGGTCGGCACCGGACGCGGGGCGAACCGCCCGGCGATGCTAGGCCGCCCCCGCCCCGGTCAGTGACCGCACTTCGGTCTCCGCGTGCCTCGCCTCGTCGGGGACCTCCGGCGAGGTGACCGTGCCCAGCCAGCCCGCGAGGAAGCCCAGCGGGATCGAGACCAGGCCCGGGTTCTGCAGCGGGAAGAACTGCAGGTCGATCCCCGGGAACAGCGAGTCGGGGCTGCCCGAGACCACTGGGGACAGCACCACCAGCACGACGGCCGGGACCAGACCGCCGTAGACGGCCCACACCGCTCCTCGGGTGGTGAAGCCGGGCCAGAACAGGGAGTAGAGCAGCACGGGGAGGTTCGCCGACGCGGCGACGGCGAAGGCCAGGCCGACCAGGAACGCCACGTTCAGGTCCCGCGCCAGCAGTCCGAGGGCGATCGCCACGACTCCGACTCCGACGGCCGCGATCCTGGCCACGGCGACCTCGCTGCGCTGCTTGCCGCCCTTCCGGCGCAGGGACGCGTACAGGTCGTGCGCCACCGACGCCGAGGAGGCGAGCGTGATTCCGGCGACCACCGCGAGGATCGTCGCGAACGCGACCGCGGCGACGACGGCGAACAGCACCGTGCCCCCCGTGGATCCGGCACCGCCGCCCAGGTCGAGCGCCAGCAGCGGGACCGCGGTGTTCCCGGCCGCGTTCGAGCCGCGCACGGCGTCCGGGCCCACGATCGCGGCCGCGCCGAACCCGAGCACGATCGTCATCAGGTAGAAGCCGCCGATGAGCCCCACGGCCCAGACGACCGACCGGCGTGCGGCACGCGCGGTGGGCACGGTGTAGAAGCGCGACAGGATGTGCGGCAGGCCCGCCGTACCCAGCACCAGGGCCAGCCCCAGGCTGATGAAGTCGAAACGGGCCGTCCAGTCCTCGCCGTACTTGAGCCCGGGCGCCAGGAAGGCCTGTCCGTGCCCGCTGCGCTCGGCCGCCGTGAGCAGGAGCCGGTCCAGGTCGCCGTGGAAGCGCACCAGGACCAGGACGGTCAGCACGACGGTGCCCCCGAGGAGGAGGACGGCCTTGACGATCTGGATCCATGTGGTCGCCCGCATTCCTCCCAGCGACACGTAGATCACCATGAGCGCCCCGACGCCGATGACCGTCCAGGACCGCGCCGCGTCGCTCGTACCGCCGAGCAGCAGCGCCACCAGGCTGCCCGCGCCAACCATCTGCGCCACCAGGTACAGGACCGAGACGGTGACGGACGAGGTGCCCGCCGCGATCCGCACCGGCCGTTCCCTCATCCGGGCCGCCACGACGTCGGCGAGCGTGAACCGGCCGCAGTTGCGGACCAGTTCCGCGACGAGGAACAGCACCACCAGCCAGGCCACCAGGAATCCGACCACGTACAGCAGCCCGTCGTACCCGAAGAGCGCGATGAGCCCGGTGACGCCCAGGAAGGACGCGGCCGACATGTAGTCGCCCGCGATGGCAAAACCATTCTCCATCGGTGAGAAGAGCCGCCCGCCCGCGTAGAACTCCTCCGCCGAACCACGCCGGTTGCGGCTCACCCAGGTCGTGATCCCCAGCGTGACCGCGATGAACGCGCTGAACAGCAGCAGCGCCAGCGTCTGATGCTCACTCGTCACGGGGCACCGCCGTTCACGCCGCGCGTCAGTTCCTGTGTGTCCCAGCGCAGTTCGAGCGCCGCCCGGTCCCGGCGCAGCCGCGCGTGGCGCGCGTACGCCCAGGTGAGCAGGAACGTGGTCAGGAACTGTCCGAGCCCCGCGACCAGGCCGACGTTCACCGCTCCCGCGACGGGCCGGGCCATCACCTCCGGTGCGGTGGTGGCCGCCACGACGTAACCCACGTACCAGGCGAAGAAGGCCGCGCAGGCCGGCACCACGAACCGGCGGTAGCGGCGCCGCACCTCCTGGAAGGCCGCGCTGCGCTGCACCTCGAGGTACACATCGGCCGGGGCGGCCCCCCTCTCGCCCTCCCGGCGAGCCGACGGCACAGCCGCCGGGGCGGGTCCTCCGCCACCGGCCGACTCGCCCCAGCCCGCCGCGAGGGCGTCGTACCAGGGGTCGTCATACTCCAGCTGCCCGGCCTCCTCGGCCGCGCCCGGGTCCTGACCGTCGTGATACCCGACCGAACTCTCCCGACCGGCCCCTGCGTCGTGGAGACGGCCCTTGCTTGACTGCATGCCCAAGGATGGACAGAACGGGAAGATCCCCGACTCTTCTTCCCCGCTGTCTTCACCCCATCAGGTGACCGATCCGCTGGTGGCCGCGCCGAGTCCCGCGGGTGGGCGTATCGCGGTCCGGGCACGGCCGAAGCCGTGCCCGGGTCTCTCACATGTCCGGCCCGCGCGGACCGGGCCGGAGGGTCGGTGCGGTGCCTACGCGTCGATCCGCGACCGGTCCAGCGTCGCCGCCGAGTTGGAGATGAACTCCTTGCGGGGTGCGACGTCGTTGCCCATCAGCAGGTCGAAGACCTGCTCCGCGGCTTCCAGGTCGGAGAGGTTGATCCGGCGCAGGGTGCGGTGGCGCGGGTCCATGGTCGTCTCGGCCAGCTGGTCGGCGTCCATCTCGCCGAGACCCTTGTAGCGCTGGATCGAGTCCTTGTAGCGGATGCCCTTGGTCTGGAACTCCATGAGCTTGTCGCGCAGCTCCCGGTCCGAGTACGTGTAGACGTACTTGTCCTGGCCCTTCTTGGGCTGGACGATCTCGATCCGGTGCAGCGGCGGCACCGCGGCGAAGACGCGCCCGGCCTCCACCATGGGCCGCATGTAGCGGTGGAACAGGGTCAGGAGCAGGGTGCGGATGTGCGAGCCGTCGACGTCGGCGTCGGTCATCATGATGATCTTGCCGTAGCGAGCGGTGTCGATGTCGAAGGTCCGGCCCGAGCCGGCCCCTATGACCTGGATGATCGCGCCGCACTCGGCGTTCTTCAGCATGTCCGTCACGGACGACTTCTGGACGTTGAGGATCTTGCCGCGGATCGGCAGCAGCGCCTGGAACTCGGAGTTCCGGGCGAGCTTCGCCGTGCCGAGCGCGGAGTCCCCCTCGACGATGAACAGCTCGCTGCGGTCCACGTCGTCGCTGCGGCAGTCGGCGAGCTTGGCCGGCAGGGAGGAGGACTCCAGGGCCGTCTTGCGGCGCTGTGCGTCCTTGTGCTGCCGGGCCGCGATGCGGGTACGGGCCGCGGCGACGGCCTTCTCCATCACGACCCGGGCCTGCTGGGCGGCGTCACGCTTCGTGGACGTCAGGAAGGCCTTGAGTTCCTTGCTGATCACGTTGTTCACGATGCGGCGGGCCGCCGAGGTCCCCAGGACCTCCTTGGTCTGGCCCTCGAACTGGGGCTCCGCGAGCCGTACCGTCACGACCGCGGTGAGGCCCTCCAGGGCGTCGTCCTTGACGATGTCGTCCTCGGCGACGCGGAGCAGCTTCTTGGCGCGCAGCACCTCGTTCATCGTGGTGGCGACGGCCTGCTCGAAGCCGGCGACATGGGTGCCGCCCTTGGGGGTGGCGATGATGTTCACGAACGACTTCAGGGTCGTGTCGTACCCGGTGCCCCAGCGCATCGCCACGTCGACGTCGAGCTCGCGGGTGACCTGGGTGGGGGTCATCTGGCCGTGCTCGTCCAGGACCGGCACGGTCTCCCTGAAAGTGCCCTGGCCGGAGAAGCGGAGGACGTCGCAGATCGGCTTGTCGCTCGCCAGGTACTCGCAGAACTCGCTGATCCCGCCGTCGAAGCGGAAGGACTCCTCGCCCTTGCTGCCGCCCTCGCCGAGGCCGTACTCGTCGCGGACGACGATGGTCAGTCCCGGTACGAGGAACGCCGTCTGCCGGGCGCGCTGGTGCAGGTTCTCCAGCGAGAGCTTGGCGTCCTTGAGGAAGATCTGGCGGTCGGCCCAGTAGCGCACGCGCGTGCCGGTACGGCTCTTGGGGATCTTCCTGGCCTTGCGCAGACCGCTGCCGGCCTCGAACTTCGCGTCCTGGCCGTTCCCGGAGAAGGCGCCGGGTACACCGCGGCGGAAACTGATCGCGTGGGTGTGCCCACCGCGGTCCACCTCGACGTCCAGGCGGGCGGACAGGGCGTTCACCACGGAGGCACCGACGCCGTGCAGACCGCCGGAGGCGGCGTAGGAGCCGCCGCCGAACTTGCCGCCGGCGTGCAGCTTGGTCATGACGACCTCGACGCCCGACAGGCCGGTCTTGGGCTCGACGTCGACCGGGATGCCCCGGCCGTTGTCCCGGACCTCGACCGAGCCGTCGTCGTGGAGGACGACCTCGATGTGGTCGCAGTAGCCGCCGAGGGCCTCGTCGACGGAGTTGTCGATGATCTCCCAGAGGCAGTGCATCAGGCCACGGCTGTCGGTCGACCCGATGTACATGCCGGGGCGCTTGCGTACGGCCTCGAGCCCCTCGAGGACGAGCAGGTGCCGCGCGGTGTAGTTGGATCCGTCCCGGTCTGCTCCTGCCAGCAGAGCTGTGGACGGCACGGACGTGTCGGCGGTCACGCGGTTCGCTCCTCGCTGAATTTCAGATGGGGCCCTCATGGGTAAGGGCGCGGCTTCAGTCACCGGTGAGAGGGTACCGAGGCCTGGTAGAGCCGTTGTAACGCCACCCTCGTCGGAAACTCACCCTAGTCCAGAGTCGCATGCTTGTTCGATCCCTCGATGGAGGTGAAGCACACATCACGTTCCCTTCCAGGCATGAACCATTTAGGCTCCGGGCACGTCCTCATGAACAACCGGCAACCCAGCCGGGAGGACCGACCACCGATACACGCGAAGCCCCGTAAGACACATAGACACGCAATACGGCACATTCGCCGCCAACCGGCAGCAGACAGCCGCCTCGCAAGATTTTTTCGAGGAAAAGCCACGAGCGGGAACGTTTTCGGGCTGGTTGGATGTTGACCCTGGTACGACAGCTCGTCGAGCTAGAGAAGAGGCGACGTGACTACTGTTCTGACCCCTGCGAGCCAGTTGACGGCCGCTGATCGCTGCGACCGCTGCGGCGCCCAGGCGTACGTGCGCGTCGTCCTGCTCAGCGGCGGAGAGCTGCTCTTCTGCGCCCACCACGGGCGCAAGTTCGAGCCGGAACTCAAGAAGATCGCCGCTGAGATACAGGACGAGACGGAGCGGCTCACGGCCGTTCCCGCTGCCGCTTCCGAAGAAGAGCGCTGACACCTCGCGTCCGACGACGAGCCAGCCCGGCACAGGCCGGTGAACGGGCGGCTGCCTCCTTACCCAGAGGCAGCCGCCCGTCCTCGTCACCGCAGGCCCTCACAGGGCCTGCCGGGCGCTTGCCGCGCTCCTCAGACCCGTGTCCAGCCGAGTGTCCGCATGATGTCGGACACCCGCATGTACACCCCGGGGCTGCCGGCCCTGCCGCAGCCGATGCCCCACGACACGAGCCCGATCAACCGCCCCTGAGCCACCAGCGGCCCTCCGCTGTCGCCCTGACAGGCGTCCCGGCCCCCTTCCGCCTCCCCGGCGCACAGCATGCTCCTGGCGTCGTAGGTGCCGTCGCCGCCGCCCGGATACGCCTCTTCGCAGAGCGCGTCGGGCAGCACCCGCACACGCGCCGCGCGCAGACCGCTGGGGTACTCCCCCGCGCCGGAGGTGTCGCCCCACCCGTAGACGGTCGCGGTCCCGCCCGCCGCGTACGCGGGGTCGCCTTCGGCCGCCATGCCGATGACGGCATCGGCGGGCAGCGGCTCGGCCAGGGTCAGCACCGCGAAGTCCCCGGAGTTGCTGGCCCCGTCGTACCCGGGATTCACCCAGGTGGACCGCACGGCGATCTCCCGGCCCCCGCCGTCCGACAGGTCCGTGCGTCCCGTTATCACCCTGAGGTCGGAGACCCGCTGCGCAGGCCCGCCCAGGACCGCCTCGTCCATGCAGTGGGCCGCGGTGAGCACCGTGGAGCGCCCGACGGCCACGCCCCCGCAGAAGTGCCCCGCCCGCGTACGCCCGAACCGGTCACGACTGGACAGGGCCACCGTCCAGGGGCTCTCCGACGCCTCCACTGGGAACCCGCCTATGACGCCGCGGTCGACGGCCACAGAGTCGCTGGAGGCCACCGATACGGCGGATACCGCGGCTGCCAGGGCCAGCGGCCCGACCAGGGTTCGGACAAGGCGGCGACGCATACACACTCCTCACTCCGTGGTGTCGGTGAGACACCCAGGGTGATCCACCCCGCACTCCCCCGCACCCGCGGCAGCGGCCTGGCACGGCGAAGGCCCGGTCCCTTGAGGGAACCGGGCCTTCCGTGTCGTGCGACCGGGATCAGTCGAGGTAGTCGCGCAGCACCTGGGAACGGGACGGGTGGCGCAGCTTCGACATGGTCTTGGACTCGATCTGACGGATCCGCTCACGCGTGACGCCGTAGACCTTGCCGATCTCGTCGAGGGTCTTCGGCTGACCGTCGGTGAGACCGAAGCGCATGGAGACGACGCCCGCCTCGCGCTCGGAGAGGGTGTCCAGGACGGAGTGCAGCTGCTCCTGCAGGAGCGTGAAGCTCACCGCGTCGGCCGGGACGACGGCCTCGGAGTCCTCGATGAGGTCACCGAACTCGCTGTCGCCGTCCTCGCCGAGCGGGGTGTGCAGTGAGATGGGCTCGCGGCCGTACTTCTGGACCTCGATGACCTTCTCCGGGGTCATGTCGAGCTCCTTGGCCAGCTCCTCCGGGGTGGGCTCGCGGCCCAGGTCCTGGAGCATCTGGCGCTGCACGCGCGCGAGCTTGTTGATGACCTCGACCATGTGCACCGGGATACGGATGGTGCGGGCCTGGTCGGCCATGGCGCGGGTGATCGCCTGACGGATCCACCAGGTGGCGTACGTGGAGAACTTGTAGCCCTTGGTGTAGTCGAACTTCTCGACCGCGCGGATCAGACCGAGGTTGCCCTCCTGGATGAGGTCCAGGAAGAGCATGCCGCGGCCGGTGTAGCGCTTGGCCAGGGAGACCACCAGGCGGAGGTTGGCCTCCAGCAGGTGGTTCTTGGCGCGGCGGCCGTCCTCGGCGATGATCTCCAGCTCGCGCTTGAGCTTCGGCGCCAGCTTGTCGGCGTTGGCCAGCTTGTCCTCGGCGAACAGGCCCGCCTCGATGCGCTTGGCGAGCTCGACCTCCTGCTCGGCGTTGAGCAGGGGGACCTTGCCGATCTGCTTGAGGTAGTCCTTGACCGGGTCGGCGGTGGCACCGGCGGCGGCGACCTGCTGCGCCGGCGCGTCGTCCTCGTCCTCGTCGGAGAGCACGAAGCCCGCGTTCTCAGTGCCCTCGGGCTCCTCGCCGGCCTTGCCGGGGGCCGCCTCCTCGAGCACCTCCTCTTCGAGGAGCTCGGCGTCGTCCTTCTTGGCGCCGGTCTTCTTGGCCGCCGTCTTCTTGGCGGTCGTCTTCTTCGCGGCCGCCTTCTTGGCGGTGGTCTTCTTGGCGGCCGCCTTCTTCGCGGCGGGCGCCTCTTCCTCGGCTGCGGGCTCGGCCGCGGGCGCCGCCGGCGTGGTGGAAGCAGTGGCCTTCCGGGTGGTCACCGCCTTGGCCGCGACCGTCTTGGTGGCGGTGCGCTTGGCGGGACTCTTCGCTGCGACGCTCTTTCGGGTGCGCTTGGGCTCTGCGGCACTGACCATCAGCGTCACACCCTCTTCCTCGAGGATCTGGTTGAGGCTGCGCAGTACGTTCTTCCACTGAGTGGCCGGAATCTGGTCAGCTTCGAAGGCCCGACGCACGTCATCGCCGGCGATCTGCCCCTCAGCCTTTCCCCGCTCAATGAGCGCCATGACAGAGACGGACTCGGCGATCTCCGGCGGGAGCGTACGGGATGTGCTGGCCGACACGAACAACCTCTCGGAACGTTGGAAAACGGCTTCCGGCCCCGTCCACAGGGGACAGGGGCCGACCGCCGGCTTGGGGATGGGCCGACGGCGCGGGCGGGGGCCGGGAAGATGCACAGCGCCGTGAACGGCGTCCGTATTCCCTCCGCGGCTGTCACCTCTTAGGTCATCGCTTTCTTCCCGCGAGCGTTACGCCCAATCCGCGTGGCCCGAGTCACACCCCGTAAGCGAACAAAAGCGGTCATAAGCGGACGGAAGTGGTCGTCTACGACGATGAACCTGCCGCACCCAGGGGCCAGACCCTCTTCGCGCCGCCATCGCGCCGCACCAGCGCCGCCTTCGCACCGTCGGACCCCGCAGGATCTCCGAGGATCCCACGGGGTCCGACGGAGGCGGTTCGATCGGGCACTGCCACAGGAGGGGGGTGGCACGCCCGGCCGCGCCGCCCGCGGAACGGCGGTCAGTGCTCGCGCGGAGCGGGCACCACCCGTTCCACCTCGGGGTGGACCATGAGCAGTTGCCGCGTCGCCGTCTCGGCCGCCGCTCCGTCGCCGGTCGCGAGGGCGTCGCAGATGCGACCGTGGTGCGCCAGCGACGCCTCGGTCGGCCGGTCACAGCCCGTGACCGGATTGCCCGAGACCTGGAGGGCCGCGGACACGATCCCGGAGAGGTGCTCCAGCATGCGGTTGCCCGCGATCTGGATGAGCAGGGAGTGGAACTCGGCGTCGGCGCGGGCGAAGGTGAGCGCATCACCCTGGGCCATGGCGTGCCCCATGATCTCGACCATGTCCGCCAGGCGCTGCTGGACGTCCTCGCGCCCGTGCCCGGCGGCCAGGCGCGCGGCGAGCGGCTCGATCGTCCAGCGCAGCTCGAGCAGCTCACGGCGCTGGTCGTCGCGCTGCGGGCCGAAGGCCCGCCACTCGATGATGTCCGGGTCGAGGAGGTTCCAGTCGCTGACCGGGCGCACCCGCGTCCCTACGTTCGGCCGGGCGCTCACCAGGCCCTTGGCCTCCAGGACGCGGAGCGACTCACGGACGACGGTGCGCGAGACCTCGAAGCGCTGGCCGATCTCCTCCGGCACCAGCGGGCGGTCGGCGCCCAGGTCACCGGAGACGATCATCTGCCCCAATTGCTGGACGAGTTGGCCGTGCAGGCCGCGCCCGCGGCTGCCCGCGGCGCGCCGGCCCACCCGGCCCAGCTCGGGATCCCCGCCGTCCCAGGCAGAGGCTCCGACGCGGTCGACGGCGGGCGCCTCGGCGTAGGGGTAGCGGTCGAGTTCGCCCGGGCTCGCGAGGCCGGAGTCAGCGGAGCGGGCGGCGGTCATCATGGTGTGCGCAAGGGTACTCACGCATCCTTTGTCGGCGCCGTCTCCAACTCCCTTGAGGTCTTTGGTGAAAAGCACACGAAAGGGTGATCGCTCACCCCGTCGCAATTGACGCCTTATCGGAAAGAAATGGGCGTTCTGCGGGGAGTTGTGCGCATGGCCGAACCAAGGGTCACGGACAGTCGTCACCGGAACCTGCTCCGCAGGCCGGTGACCAGGTACGCGCCGAGCAGCGTGGCCAGCGACAACGTCAGCGCGCCTCCGACGGGTTGGGAGATCACCCGCAGCACGGCCTCCAGGTAGCGCTCTCCCCCGAAGGGCCACCGCGGCATGACGGCCTCACGCAGTCGCATGGGCAGGCCCGCCGCGGTCCGCACGGACGGCCCGTTCAGGAGCTGGTGCACGACGGGCACCACGAGGAGGGGCACGGCGGCCACCGCGGCCAGCCCCGCCGAGGTGGACCGGAACACCCCTGCGGCCAGCACGCCCGCCCAGGCGCAGCCGACCACGAGCCCGATCCAACTCGCACTCAGGGACCACCAGTCGGCGGGAACCTGGGCGAGTTCCCGTCCGTAGACGAGATACAGCACTTCGGCGTCGCAGCCGACGGTGAGGACGGCCAGCGCCAGCGCGGTGGCCGAGGAGACGAGGAGCTTGGCGACCAGCAGCCCCAGCCGGCGGGGCACGGTGCCGCGGTCGGCCGCCAGAGCGGGGTGGCGGAACTCGTCACCGAAGGCCAGCGCGCCGAGCAGTCCCGCACCGAGGGCGGCGGGCGGCAGGGGCAGCTCCTGCGGCCACGCGGCGAGCAGGCGCGGCTGCGGGGTGTGCCCGATGCGGGCGAGCACGACGGCGGTCACGGCGGACACGACGAGCACGACGGCCCCGGTGAGGAACCCGGTGCCGATCCCGGTGGCACGCCGGATCTCGTAGCGAAGGGGGCGCAGCGGGCTGGGGGCGGGACGGACGGAGATCGGCGGCGGCAGCGGGGGCAGGGTGTCGAGGGTGCGGGCCGCACGGGTGGGGTGGGCGCTGGCGGGGTGCGCGGATTGGTGATCAGACGCGGATTGGTGATCAGAGGTGACGGCAGGGGGCTCGGGTGCCGGGGGCTCGGGTGCTGAGGGTTTGGGTGCCCAGGGCTCGGAGTCCGTGACCACAGGGGGAAGCGGTGCCGTGTCTTCCTGGGACGGGTCGGCGCCGCATCCCTGATCGGGTGCTCCCGGGGCGCCCGAGTTGTCGTCGGGAGCGGCGGTGGGCTCTTCGTCCTCGGGGGTGACGAGCGGCTGGGAGGAGGGCGACGGCTCATCGAGGGCCCACGGCTGATCGGAGACCCACGGCTGATCGATGGTCGACGGTTCATCGGTCGGCGACGGCTCATCGGCGACCGGTCCCTGGGGGTCGGCGTGGGGTGGCGCATCGAGGATGGGACACGCCTCCGTGGCGACGGCGGCAGGTTCCCCGGCGGTGGGTTCCCGCACTTCCGGAGCCGCTCCCGCTCCCGGACCCATGTCCCCGATCTCGTCGGCGAGTTGATGGACGAGGATGCCGTGGCGGAACGCGGTCTCACCAACGTCCGCACACGTACTGCCGTACACGGAGAGGCGGTTGCCACCCTCCCTGACGACTTCGACGGAGCGCTGCGCCGTGCGGGCCTGCTTGGCCAGGAGAGCCGCCAGACGGGCCGCATGCGGACTGCGCACGGCGACGCGGGGACGCAGGCGGGTGCGTGCGAACTCGGCTGCCTCCTGGTCGGCCACGAGCCTGCCCTGCTCCAGTGTGACGACACGGTCCGCGGTCCGTGCGGCCTCCTTCGGGTCCGCCGTGGTGAACAGGACCGTGCCGCCCTGGGCGGCGTGTGCGCGGAGCATGCCGTGCAGCCAGTTCCCCTCGCGGACGGAGAGCCCTTCGGTGGGGGCGTCGAGGACGAGCGTGTGCGGGTCGGCGAGGAGGACGCAGGCCAGGCCGAGGCGGCGGTCCATGCCGCGCGAGAGGGTGCCGAGGCGTTCCTCGCGCAGGCTCACCAGCCCCACTGCCTCGAGGACTTCGTCGGCACGCCGGACCGGAACGCCCGCCGCAGCACACAGCATGCGCAGATGACCGCGCACGGTGCGGGCCGGATGTCCCGGCACATCACCCAGCAGCACGCCGACCTCGCGTGAGGGGTGGGCGATGCGATGCAGGGGGCGGCCTCGGAAGTAGGTGATGCCGCGGCCCTGTTGGAGTTCGAGCATGAGTCTGAGGACCGTCGTCTTGCCGGCGCCCGGTGCTCCGAGCAGCGCGGTGACGCGACCCGCCGGCGCCTCGAACGAGACGTCGTCAGCTGCGGGCGGAAGCTCTTTGCGAGCGTTGCTGGTCAGTCCGAAGGCCTCGATCACCCGCAGCAAGATAGCGCGCTATGTCCGGTTTTTCGGGCACCTGGAGACCGGACTGGGGTACGACGATCCCGTATTCCTGGACCGCGGCTGGACTGCGGACGGACACGTCCGACGTCAGGCGCGGTCCGTGTTCGCGCCGCTGATCACACCTCGGGGCGGAGCATCGGAGGGTTGAGCAGCGTCGCACCGCCAGCACGGAAGAGCTGCGCCGGGCGGCCGCCCTGCCGGGTGGTCGTGCCGCCGGTGGGCACGAGGAAGCCCGGTGTGCCGGTGACCTTGCGGTGGAAGTTGCGCGGGTCCAGCGCCACGCCCCACACCGCCTCGTAGACACGGCGCAGCTCCCCGACGGTGAATTCGGGCGGGCAGAAAGCCGTGGCCAGCGACGAGTACTCGATCTTGGAACGAGCACGCTCCACACCGTCCGCCAGGATCTGCGCATGATCGAAGGCCAGCGGTGCGACCGGCTCGGCGTCGCGTCCGTAACCGCCCTGCTGCAACAGTTCCTCGACCGGAGCCCAGCGGGCGTTGCTGGCGTCACCACCCGCCCGGGGCGCGGGCAGGTCGGGAGCGAGGGCGAGGTGGGCGACGCTGACGACCCGCATCCTGGGGTCCCGCTTCGGATCACCGTAGGTCGCGAGCTGTTCGAGATGAGCGCCGTTGTCCTGAGCGGGGACGGCCGGGTCGTGGACCCGCAGCCCGGTCTCCTCGGCGAGCTCGCGTGCCGCGGCCTGCGCCAGGTCCTCGTCGGCCCGTACGAAGCCCCCGGGGAGCGCCCAACGTCCCTGGAACGGCGGTTCACCCCTGCGGACCGCGAGCGCACACAGGGCGTGGCGGCGCACGGTCAGCACGACCAGGTCCACGGTGACGGCGAAGGGCGGAAACGCTGACGGGTCGTAGGGCATGCCGCGATCATAGTCGTCTGCCTGACGATAAACACTCCCTTCGCCGGTCCGCTCGCCTGCTGATCCACTTCGATGGGGTATGGGTTCACTGTCTGTTCCCAGAGACCTGAACAGGACATGTCGTGGCAGGTCATACGCCCAGCTGCAGACTCTCGGCCGCCTCTTCGACCATGGCAAGACCGAGCCGGCTCACCCGTACGGAGAAGGGGGCGCCGGCCACCCTGAGTCCCGTGAGGCCGATCTCGCCCAGGGGCGCGCCGCGCACGGGCCGCAGGGTGACCGTCCCGGCCGGGGCGTCGGGGCGGATGCCGGCGAGCGTGGTCAGCAGCAGGACTCCGGCGGCCGCCGGGATGGCGGCGGGGCGGCAGGCGGCCGGGTGGGGCAGCGGGGCACTGCCCTCCGTGCGCTGCTGCCCCGCGTACATCTCGGGCAGGCGGTGGCCGAAGGACTCCGCCGCCGCGAGCACGCCGAGGAGCAACGCGCTCGCCTCCTTCTCGTAGCCGGCGGCGGCCAGGCCCGCGACGGCGAGTGCCGTCTCCTGGACCCGTACGGCACCGGCGCGATGGCCGAAGGGATTGAATCCGGGTTCCTTGGCGCCGAGCCCTCGCAGCCCCCAGCCGGAGTCCATGACCGGGCTTCCGAGCAGCCGGGCAAGGCTCTCGGTCTGCACCTTGTCGAGCAGGCCAGGCGCCACCCCTCCTCCGCCCAGCAGACCGGTGTCGAGGAGGTGGACGGCGGCCGAGCACAGGGGAGGCACGGGTCTGCCGTCGGGCGTGCGGGCCACAGCGGGTCTGCCGCCTCCCGGGCCGTCGACCCAGAAGTCCCTCCGGAACGCGGTCCGCAGTTCCTCCGCCCACTGCCGGAGTGCGGCCCCTCCACTGCGGCCGCAGGAGTCGAGCAGGTCGGCGCCGAGCAGTGCGGCACGGTGGGCGTGCGCTTGCGTCTCGCAGCGGGCGGGACCTTCGGGGTGGGGGTCGCGCAGGTACGCGTCCCTTTCTGCGGTGGTGCGCAGCCAGGTCAGGCAGCGTTCGGCGGCGGGCAGTAGTTCTTCCGTCTCCCGTTCGGGCAGGCCCCAGCGGCGGGCCTCGGCGAGCAGGACGGGGAAGAGCAGCGTGGCCTCCGTACCGGTGCAGTGGGGCGGGAGGTGGGGCCCGGCGTCCCGTCTCGGCCCGGGGATCATCCCGGCCTGCGGCCCTGGACCGCCGAGCTGGGTCCGGGCGAGGATCCGCAGCGTGCCCGCGGCGAGGCCGGTCCCGAGGGGCAGCGCCATCCGGGCGGCGACGAGCGCGTCGGCGGGTGCCAGGCCGCAGCGCCAGGGGGCCCCGGCTGCGAGGTGGGTGTCCGCCGGGCGGGCGGAGTCACGCAACAGGAGCGCCTGAAGATCCTCGATGCTCGTCCGCAGGAACGCGTGGACTCTCGGATCGTCGCCTTCCGCACGGGCCACCGCGACAGGGCTGGTCGCCGCGCGCCCCACGGCACGGAGAGGTCCGGCCCGGTCGGGGCGCACCCGCAGTTCCACGCTTGCGCTGCCCCCGGGCGGCAATTCAAGCTCCCACCGCAGCAGCCCGGCCGAGGCCAGGGCGTCCGACGGGGGTGGTGCGGCCGTAACCGTGGCGTTGCCGGTGGCGCTGGACCAGCGCAGGCCGGAGTCGTGGACGCTTGCGGGAAGTTCGGGTCCCGCCTTGCCGGAGGCGATCGCTCCGAGGTCGGCCAGGTCCGTGCCCAGGGCGACCTCGACCGGCAGCCGCAGCGGGCGGGCGGCAGCGCTGTGCAGCGTGATCCGCTCCGTGCCGTCCGCGTACCGGTCGCGTTCCACGATCACGTCCGGGTCCGGGCCGGTCCCGGGGGAGGCGCGGAGCGTGCCCACGAACCGGGCGCGGTCGGCCGCGGCCATCCGGGTCTGCACGGCGACGGGTTCCCGCCCGGCGACCCGGACCACGCACCGGGAGAGCACGCGCCGGCCCGCCCGGTAGAACCCCTCAAGCCCCCGGCCGGTCATCTGTCCCTCGGTCGAGATGGCGAGGCCGGGCAGGGCGACGCAGATCATCGCGTTGTGGGCAGGCGGCAGGTCGGCGGACCAGCGCAGTCCCGGGACCGTGGCACCTCGGGGAGGCGGCGGGGACGTGTGCCCCGCAGGTGACGGGGCTCGTTCCTGGAACGAGGGCGGCGTGGGCGATGCGTCCCCCGGCGTGGGCCCGGGTCGGCGGCTCTGGCCGGTCCATCGGTCGGCAGGACGGCTTGAGCCGGGTGGCGACGGCGGGCACGGCTCTTGGCCCATGGACGGCCGGGCGGGTGAGGCGCCGTCGGGGAACCTGGGGCCGAAGCCGTCGATCCGCGCCACGGGCCTCACCGGGATGCCCGAGTCACCGGGCCACGGCGGACCGGCTCCGGGCAGGCCCCGGCCCGTTCCGGCGGACGGCGGGGTCCCGCCCGGGACATGACGGTCGTCGGCGACTGTGCAGGGCGGAGTCGGCTGATGCATGGGAGGGCTTCCTCTGCGCTCTGTGCGCCTGGGTCGGGTTCGGTACCGGTATCGGAGGGCTCCGACGGGACAGGGGCAGTGCGGCGTCACGGCCGGTCCGGACGTTCCGCCACTCAGGTGAACGGTGGGGACCCGCTCCGGGTCACGCCGGCGGCTCGGCCCCTTACGCGCCGATACCTGCCGGGTCCTCACTCCTGTCCCTCGGTGCCGTGGCCGGGGGTGCCGTGGCCGGGGGTGCCGTGGCCGGGCCGCAAGCCTTCCTGTCCGGTGTCCCGGGGTGACAGGGCGGCCTCACGCGGGGCACGCGCACGCGGGCCGTCTGTGCGTGCGATCCCCGGCCGGGCGGTGCTGGCCGTTGTCCCCCGGCCAGGGCGGGTGGTTGCTTCCGCGGCACCGGCGGGGCGTGCGGCCCCGGTCGGCGTACGGCGGGCGGACGTGCTGCGCCTGCCCGGGTCACGGTTCGCGGCGCGGACACGACCGCGGGTGGCATCGAGAGCAGGGATGGAGCCACCAGCGGAACGGGGGCGACGTCGGCGGCGTGACGGCGTCCCTGCCGGTGGGGCCGCGGGCGCGGCCGGCTTCAGCCCGTCAGCAGCGTCTTCCCCCTGCCTACCGGCCACCGGTCCGTCTGTCTCCGCCTCTGCCCGCTCCTCGGCCTCTGCTTCAGCGTCCGGGCTGCTGCCCACGGTCCCGCTCCCCCGCCCCTCGCGTTCCGTCCGCAGGCACCTGCGGATCGTTTCCGGGTCGAGTCCCTCGTTGCAGGCCTGGTGCAGGAGCCGCGCGAAGAGATAGTCGGGATCCGCGCCCAGAGCCATGGCCAGGGCTTCGCGGGCCTCCAGTTCGTCCCCCGTGGACCAGGCGACCCAGCCCGCGAGGGTCAGCGGGGCGGCGGCGTGTTCACCGTAGGGTCCGACGCAGCGGCGGGCCAGTGACCGCCACAGGCGCAGGGCGTGCCCGGCCTCGTCTCCCTCCATCCACTCGGCCGCGCGGTCGCGGGTCGTGCGGTCCTGGAGGCCGAGGACGATGCGGGCGGCCTCGTCGTGGCCGATCAGTTCGTCGTCGCGGATGTCCGCAAGGAGCATGCCGGAGACGGGTTCGGCTCCGGCCAGGCGGTTGAGGATCCGTTCGGCCAGTGCCAGCGTCTCGTCGGCCACCTCCGTGCGGCCCGCCTCGTCGAGGATCCTGGGGACCAGCGCCATGCTCGCGGCGTCCAGGGCGGTCTCCTGCTCGAGTGCGGCGGCGTTCTCCCAGGGCTGGAGCCTGGCCCTCAGCTCGCGCAGGCTGCCGCGGACCTGGATTCCGGCGTAGGTGGCAGCCGCGGCGAGCACGGAGGTGCCCGGCAGACCCATGGATGCTCCCTCTGGTGAGCAGCAGACCGGGTTGTCACAGCAGTACGACCAGTAGCGCCCTTCCGAGATGCACAGCGCCTCGACCACCACCACGTCCTGAGAACCGCATTCGACACGCAAGTTCTGGGCCAGAGGCCTCAGCCGCTCCATGACCTGCCGGCCGGTCTGGCCCTTCTCCGGCTCCTGGCACAGGAAGGCCACCATCGACTCGGGCCGCGCCCCTCGGCGCTCGCTGCCCTTGATCAGTCCCTGGGCGAGTTGGCGGGCAGCGGACGGCCAGTCGTCCGCGTTCGCGGGGATACCGAGACGAGCCCGGCCACCGAACCGGCCGTGGCCGTCCTTGTCGTGCAAGGCGACCAAAACGATGCTGTCCTCTGGTCGGTAGCCGAGCAGATACGGCAGGGCGTCGGCCAGCTCGGCAGGGGTGCGCAGGGTGACCTGGTGCTCGCCGCCGTGGCCGTCGCGCGACGGGGTGGGGACATGGAGCCCGGTCGGGCCGCTCCCCCGCTTCCCGCGTCCTTCGCCCGTGTGCACCTCGTGCCCCTCGCCCCCATGCACCTTGTAGGCCTCGCCCTCGTGCACCTCGTGGGTCTTGTGCTCCTTGTATGCCCTGTGCGCCTTGTCTCCCCCGGACCCGGCGATGTCGCCGTTTTCAGAGGATCCAGTCGTTTCGCCGTGATTCGTCATGCGAAGACGATCTCGCGGAATGCAAAGCTCCGCTTTTGCCTGTGGACAACTTCGATCAGGAACACGACACGCAGTCGACGCGCAGCCGCCTTGTCCACAGGCAGCGCACCCGCTGTCAGTCGCGTCCTGTTGTATGGAACGCATGGAACACACGAGCAACGCGGATCTCCGAGCCGCCGCGGATGACGTCCTCGCCCGTCTCGTCGGCGACGCTTCGGGAGCCGCCCGCCTGCGCGAGGACCAGTGGCGGGCGATCGAGGCGCTGGTCGCCGACAGACGCCGTGCTCTCGTCGTCCAGCGCACCGGCTGGGGCAAGTCCGCGGTGTACTTCGTGGCGACCTCGCTGCTGCGGGCGCGAGGCAGCGGTCCGACCGTGATCGTCTCCCCGCTGCTCGCGCTCATGCGCAACCAGGTCGAGGCGGCAGCCCGGGCCGGCATCCACGCCCGGACCATCAACTCGTCCAACACCGAGGAGTGGGAGGCCGTCCAGGACGAGATCGCCGCGGGCGAGGTCGACGTCCTGCTGGTCAGCCCGGAGCGGCTGAACAACCCCGACTTCCGGGACCAGGTGCTGCCCCGGCTGGCGGCCGCCACCGGGCTCCTCGTGGTGGACGAGGCCCACTGCATCTCCGACTGGGGCCACGACTTCCGGCCCGACTACCGTCGGCTGCGCACGATGCTCGCGGACCTGCCACCGGGCGTGCCGGTGCTCGCGACGACCGCCACGGCCAACGCGCGCGTCACGGCCGACGTCGCGGAACAGCTCGGCACCGGCGGCGGCTCCGACGCACTCGTCCTGCGCGGGCCGCTGGACCGGGACAGCCTGAGCCTGAGCGTGCTGCGGTTGCCGGACGCCGCTCACCGGATGGCCTGGCTCGCTGAGCACCTCGACGAGTTGCCGGGCTCGGGAATCATCTACACGCTCACCGTGGCGGCGGCCGAGGAGGTCACCGCGTTCCTCCGTCAGCGCGGGCACATCGTCGCCTCGTACACGGGCAAGACCGAGAACGCCGACCGCCAGCAGGCCGAAGAGGACCTGCTCGCCAACAAGGTGAAGGCGCTGGTCGCCACCTCCGCTCTCGGCATGGGCTTCGACAAGCCCGACCTGGGCTTCGTGGTGCACCTCGGCTCGCCCTCCTCCCCCATCGCGTACTACCAGCAGGTGGGCCGCGCAGGACGCGGTGTGGAGCACGCCGAGGTGCTGCTGCTCCCTGGCAAGGAGGACGAGGCGATCTGGAAGTACTTCGCCTCGCTGGCCTTCCCCCCGGAGGACCTGGTGCGCCGCACGCTCGACGTCCTGGGACACGCGGAGAAGCCCCTCTCGCTGCCCGCTCTGGAGCCCCTGGTGGAGCTGCGACGCTCGCGTCTGGAGACGATGCTGAAGGTCCTCGACGTGGACGGAGCCGTCCAGCGGGTCAAGGGCGGCTGGATCGCGACCGGGCAGCCGTGGACGTACGACGCCGAGCGGTACGCGTGGGTGGCTCGGCAGCGCGAGGCCGAGCAGCAGGCCATGCGCGAGTACGCGTCGACGGCGGACTGCCGCATGGAGTTCCTGCAGCGCCGCCTGGACGACGAGGCGGCCAAGCCGTGCGGCCGCTGCGACAACTGCGCGGGGCCCCGCTTCACCGCCGACACCTCCGAGGACGCGCTCGTCGCCGCGCGGGTGGATCTGGGCCGGGCGGGTGTCGAGGTGGAGCCCCGCCGGATGTGGCCGACCGGACTCCCGGCGATCGGAGTGGATCTCAAGGGCCGTATCCCGGTCGGCGAACAGGCCGCGCCCGGACGCGCTCTGGGCCGCCTGACGGACATCGGCTGGGGCAACCGGCTGCGTCCCATGCTTGCGCCCCAGGCCCCCGACGAACCGGTTCCCGATGATGTCGCCAAGGCTGTGGTGGACGTGCTCGCGGACTGGGCCAAGGGCCCCGGCGGCTGGGCGTCGGGCGCTCCGGACGCACCGCCGCGCCCGGTCGGCGTCGTCACCGTGGCTTCCCGCACCCGGCCCCGGCTGATCCACTCGCTGGGCGCGCGCATCGCGGAGATCGGCCGGCTGCCACTGCTGGGCAGCGTCGAGTACACCGGTGACGCGCACACCGGTCCCCGCAGCAACAGCGCCCAGCGGCTGAAGGCGCTCGACGGGGCGCTGACCGTGCCGCCGGCCCTGTCGTCCGCCCTGGCCGAGGCCCCGGGCCCGGTGCTCCTGGTGGACGACTACACGGAGACCGGCTGGACCCTCGCGGTCGCGGCCCGCCTGCTCCGACGATGCGGTGCTCAGGGGGTGTTGCCCCTGGTGCTGGCGGTGCAGGGGTGACATCCCGCCGTCTGTTACCGGGCACGCGGCGCCGGTCTCTCGCGCACGCCTCTGGACGCCGCGCCTTCCCGTGACGTACGAACGTGTCGTGCTCGAACGCCCCATGGGCGTTCCGGCGGCACACCGGGCGGGGATATTAGCCGCGCACCATCTGATAACGGTCGGCTGCCTCAATTGCTCGTTGCCGCATCCAAGTTCGACAGGAAGAATTGAGGTCCGCTCCCGCACGGCTCGTCCGCCGCTCCGGCTGGGCTTCGCTGCGGTGCGCGCTCCCAGGAATCCGACCCCGCCCGCAGTGTGGGCGCGTAGCCGAAGGGAGGACCGTGACCTTCGGATTCGCTCCGGCCTCGGCAGCGGCGTCGACGTCCGCCGCTTCCGCCAACCGCTTGCTCGAACCCGCGGAATGGGCCGCCGCCGGGATCCCACTGCTGCGCAACCCCCGCGAGGTGGTCAGCGGACTGCACGCCCGGCACCATCCGCAGCCGGCGACCGCTGTCATCGCCGTGCTCGACCCGGACGAGCGGTTGCGGGCGAGCGCCTCCTTCGTCCGCCGCCCGGCACCCGCCGACGGCTGGATGTTCCGCAACGTGCTGCTGGCGCAGCTGCGCCGGGTCATCCCGCACGACCTGCGGCGCCGTACGCCGGTGCGCACGGCGGTGCTGCTCTACTGCCGTGAGGGCGACGCCCGTTGGACGGAGGAGGACGGCGCGTGGATGTGGGGACTGCGGGATGCCTGCACCCTGCACGGGCTGCGGTGCGGGGCGTACATCACCCTGACCCGTGACGGCTGGCAGGTCCTGGGCGAGGGCCGCGGCGGACGCCGCCCTCACTCGGCCTCGGCACCGGAGCCGTTCGCCACCTCGGAGGCACCGCCACCGCCCCCGCGCACCGGTGGCGCCACCTCCGACATACTGCGCCGCGCAGCCGCGGCACGCTGAGGCCGGGGCAGACCGTCCGCAAGAAGACGCAGACCGTTCCGCGAGGAACCGGGGCCGCGCCCAGCGCACGGCACACAGCACGCAGCACGCAGCACGCAGCACACCATGACGCCTACGCCGGGCACCCGGTGCGGACAGCGGGACAGCGCTCCGGCACCGCTGATCGGCGCCGGTTCCAGCCCGGCCGAGCCCACACCGTCCCGCCGTACGGGCAGGCCGGACCGCCCGCTGCACGGGGGCCGCCGACGCGGCACCTGAAGTCATCCCGCGGCGCCCGGGCGGGTGCTACGGCAGCGACTCAGACGCCCGCACCCAGCACCGAGTTGATGCGCTGCGGGTCGCCACAGACGATCAGCAGGGCGCCAGCCCGGGAGTGGGCCAGGGGCAGGGCGTTCGCGGCCGCGTCCTCGGGACCGCCGTTGACGGCGACCACGACCACCGGGCGCGACGCGGCGCGGGCCGCGACGGAGGCGTCCGTGTAGAAGACGTCGTCACGGGCGTCGTGCTGGGCCCAGTAGGAGGCTTCACCGAAGGACAGCTCGTGGGTGGCCCACGGGTGCTGTTCGCCGGTCGTGATCACCAGGACGTCGCCGGGGGCACGACCGGAGTCCAGCAGCAGGTCCACGGCCTCCTCGGCGGCGTCGAGCGCGCCTTCGGCGGAAGCCGGGATCAGCTGGATCTGCGGGGTGGCCGGAGCGGCGGCGGGGCCCGAAGGACCGGGCTTGGCGGCCACCTCGCGCGGCGTGCGCTGCACCGGCGGCGCGGGCCGCAGAGGGCCGGGACGACCGGGACGCGACGGAGCCGCGGGACGGGGGCCGGGTACGGGGCGAGGGGTCGGCGCGGTGCGGCCGCTGGCCGGCGTGGCGCGGGGACCCTGGGCACTCTCGTGAATCTGAGGCTCCTCGGGAATGAGAGGCATGGGCTGATATTTATCAAACGTTGGTACGGCCCGCGTCAGCGGGTGGCGCATGTGTGCGAACGAAACCGTCAGAAATCGAAGCCCAGCTGACCTTCGACCTCCGGAACGCCTCCGCCCGCCCAGCTGCGGACCTTCTTGAGGTGCCGCCACCGGGGCAGCGCATCAAGATACGCCCACGACAAGCGGTGGTAGGGGGTGGGGCCCCGCTCCGCCAGTGCGGCCTTGTGCACGGGTGAGGGATACCCGGCGTTGTCCGCAAAACCGAAGTCTGCATGGTCGATACCCAGTTCGGCCATCATTTTGTCGCGCTGAACCTTGGCGATCACCGAGGCCGCGGCGACCGCCACGCACGACTGGTCGCCCTTGATGACCGTACGGACCTGCCAGGGCGCCCCGAGATAGTCGTGCTTGCCGTCGAGGATGACGGCGTCGGGACGGACCGGCAGGGCTTCCAGGGCCCGCCCAGCCGCCAGCCGCAGCGCGGCCGTCATCCCCAGGTCGTCTATCTCCTCGGGGGAGGCATGCCCCAGGGCGTACGACGTCACCCACTTCCGCAGTTCCTCGGCGAGTTCGGTGCGTCGCTTGATGGTGAGCAGCTTCGAGTCCGTGAGGCCCTCGGGCGGCCGACGCAGCCCGGTGATCGCAGCGCAGACGGTGACGGGACCGGCCCACGCGCCGCGCCCCACCTCGTCGACACCTGCAACGATCTTCGCTCCGGTCGTGGCTCGAAGGGAGCGCTCGACGGTGTGAGTAGGCGGTTCGTACGGCATGGCGCCCTTAGATTACGCCGCCCCGAACCACCCGCGACACCCCGGGCCGCCTCCCCGACGCCACGGCCCCGGACCACACGCGTCAGCCGCCCTCCGGCCGTAGCAGCGGAACCGTCAACTGGTCGATCATGTCCTCGATTTCCCGGTCTCCCCATTCGCAGCCGCACACCTTGGAGCGGTACATCATCATGGCCGGAATGGCATCGATGACGTATCCGTCGGCGGCGCCCGCTCGCACCTCACCCCGCGCGATCCCACGATCGATGACTGTCCGCAGCATCCTGATGGTGGACTCCACGACACACTCGAAGACCACGGCATGGAAGCGCTCCGCCTGCCTCGTGTCACATTCGTGAACCACCGAGCGAAGAGCGGGACCGGGCGGGAGAACCTCGCGTCGCGGCCCGCAGACACAGCAACAAGAGGTCCTCGCGCACCCTCCCCTCGCCCGGCACCGCGTACAAGTGCGGCAGCCCGGCACGCAGGGCATCGGCGACCAGGTCCTCCTCCAAGGGCCATCGCCGGTGGACGGCCGCCTTTCCGGCCCGGGCGCCGGCGGCGACGCTTCAGGACTCCCATGGCCACCCCCCTTCGAACTCCCAACTTGACGCCGCCGTCCGTGTGCGGCTGGACGGCTCGCACACCGGACGCCACGAGAACGCACGGGCGGTCACAGAGAGTTCCCACCGGACACAGAGAGTTCCGGTCACCTCGTGATCTGCGGCGGGTGCGGCCACGCTAGGCCGATGCCGGCACCCACTCCGGGAGCGGTTCCGTCCGCTCCACCCACTCGGCGGGCGGGGTCCCCGCCTTCCCCGAGGCGATCACCCCGCCGACGATGGCGCAGGTGGTGTCGACGTCGCCGCCGGCCTGGGCGGTCGTCCAGAACGCCTTCCCGTAGTCGCCGAGGCTTCGCGCGGCCGACCAGAGGGCGAATGGCACCGTGTCGTGGGCGGTCGTGCGCCGCCCACATCCCAGGACCGCGGCGACCGTGGCCGCGTCGCCGTAGTCGAGCATGTCCCGGGCCCGGCGCAGCCCCGCACCGACCGCGCTCTTGGGCACCAGGTCGATGACCCCGTCGAGGAGGGCTTCGGCACCGGGCGCTCCGCCCGGCGCCCCGGCGAAAGCGGCGGCCGCAGCGACGGCCATGGCGCCCACGACGGCTTCCCGGTGCTGATGGGTGGTGTATGCGGAGATCTCCGCCTGGTGGGTGGCCTGCTCCGGGTCGTCCGCGTACCAGGCGCCCAGCGGGGCGATCCGCATCGCGGCGCCGTTGCCCCAGGACCCCTGTCCGTTGAACAGCCCGGCGGCGAGCGCACGCCAGTCACCGCCCTCCCGGACGAGCCGCAGCAGGCGGTTGACGGCGGGGCCGTAGCCCCGGTCGAAGTCGTGGTGCTCGGCGAAGGACCGGGCGAGGGCGTCCTGGTCGATGCGCTGGTGGGCGGCCAGGACGGCGACGACGGAACAGGCCATCTCCGTGTCGTCGGTCCACTGCCACGGCCCGTCCGGGACCTCGCGGCTCTTCAGCAGCGGGTAGTTCACCGGCACGAAGTACTGGGAGCCCAGGGCGTCCCCCACGGACAGTCCGCGCAGGGCGGCGAGTGCGCGGTCCAGGCGCACGTCGGGGGAGGAGTCAGCGGTCATCGCCCTGCCACTCTATCCGGTGATCCCGTACGGTTCGGGATCTCGCCAGCGGTCGAACGGCCGGTCAAGCGTGTACTTGCCGTCGTCTCCCAGAACGAGCATCCGCACTTCGCCGTTCCCGGGGTTCGACAGCGACTCGAACTCCGCCACCGTCCAGTGGAACCACCGCATGCAGAACAGCCGCATGGCCAGGCCGTGGGTCACGATGAGGACGTTCGGAGGGTGGTCGGGGTCCTCGAAACTGCGGAAGAGGCTCTCCAGGAAGCCGCCGACCCGGTCGTAGACGTCGGCTCCGGACTCGCCCTGCGCGAAGCGGTAGAAGAAGTGGCCGTAGGCGTCCCGGTAGGCCTTCTGCAGGCGGACGTCGTCGCGGTCCTGCCAGTTGCCCCAGTCCTGCTCCCGCAGCCGGGGCTCCTCACGCACCCGTATGAGCCCGGGGTCGAGGTGGAACTGGCGCAGCGTCTCGTGCGTGCGGCGGTACGGGGAGACGTAGACGCTGACGCGCTCATGCCCGAACAGCTCGCGCAGCTGCTCCCCCGTCGCCGCTGCCTGCCGCTTTCCGCGCTCGGTGAGCGCCAGGGCGTGGTCGGGTTCACGCTCGTAAACGGAGTCATCAACATTGCCCGTTGATTCGCCGTGCCGGACAAGGACGATGCGCCGTGGTCGTGCCATGCCAAAACCCTAGATCGGGTGAGGGCCCGTCGAGCACCCGGACCGTACCCATACAGCGTAGGTCACACAGATCCCGCACCGCGGATCACATTTCCGCGGCCTCCGGTCGCACCCGCGCGCGAAGGGCGATCACACGGTCCAGGTCGTCTCCATGTCCACGACATCCCCGGTGAGCGCCGCCACGTCGGCCTCCGTCTGGGCCCTCAGGGCGAGCCGTTCCACCCGCTCGGTGCGGTATTTGCCGTGCTCGGCGGCCGACCGCCACATCGAAAGCACCAGGTACTCGTTCCCGGGCGCCTCACCGAACAGCCCGCGCACCATGCCGGGTGAACCGGCCATCGCCGGGTTCCAGACCTTCTCCTGCATCAGCACGAAGTGCTCGGCCCGTTCCTCGTGGACGCGGCAGAGCGCGACCCTGAGCAGGTCGGCGTCCGCGAAGCGCGGCTCGAAACCGGTCTTCACGTCGAAGCGGTAATCGAAGAGCCTGACCTGGGCGTCCTTGAACGTGCCCGACTGGGCCGACGCGAGCCGGTCGTGGGACCTCGCCATGAAGGAGTCGTAGAAGGCGCGGCTCTCCCAGAACGCGAAGATGTGCGCCACGTCCGGTCGCCTCCGGCTCCAGCCACCCCCCTGCCCGCGAAACCCCGGCTCCCCCAGAAGCCCCGCCCACTTCCGCTGCCCCCGCTCGAACCCACGGCGGTCCACCACGGTGCAGCGAATCCACTTGACCAGCACCGCGCCATGGTAAGGCCAGCGAGCGTGGCGCCGGTCACTCTCGGCTGGACCGCTCCGCCCCGCGCGCACCCGCCCGCGTGGCAGGATGGACAAACAGCCGTGAGTGCCCGGCAGTTGGGGCGAACGGACGGGTCGGTACGGGGAAGGGGACTTCGGTGGACGGGCTCAACAAGGGGCTTCGCAAGGTCGAGATCGCGGTGCGGTGGGATCCCAGTCCGGCGGGGCAGCCGTCCACCGATCTGGATCTCGTCGCGGCGACCTATCCTGCGGACGACCCGCACGGCGATCCCGCGTACGTGGTGCACTTCGACAGCCGCTCGCCCGACGGCACGATCTATCTCAACCGGGACAGCAAGGACGGCCAGGGCTTCGGCTTCGACGAGGTGATGACCCTGGAGCTCCACCGGCTGGACGCCCGCTACGCGCGCGTGGTGGTCGGTGTCGTCATCCAGCAGCGTCCCGCCGAGCGCACGTTCGTCAGCGTGGTCAACCCCGGGCTGAGGATCCGCGAAGGGTACGACGTCCTGGCCGAGGACGACTTCGGCGGCGTCCTGGGGGCGACCGCGACGACGGTCGCCGAGTTCGTCCGGGACGGTTCGGGCCCGTGGTCCTTCCGTCCCGGCCTGCGGGGATTCGAGGGCGACCCGGTGGACTTCACCAGGACGATGGGGGCGGCACACCGGTCGTGAGCCCTGCGGGGCGGGACGCCGTCCGGAGCCTGCGACGACGAGAGGGGCACCGCCCGAAGGCGGTGCCCCTCTGTCATGCGGTCAGGCGCTCGGCGTCAGCTGCAGCCGCTGGTCGAGCCGCAGCCCTCGCAGATGTAGCAGGAACCGGCGCGCTGCATCTTCGTGCCGCAGGAGAAGCACAGCGGGGCGTCGGCCTGGATGCCCAGCTGCATCTCGACCAGTTCGGCACTGGTGTGGGCCTGCTGCGGGGCGGGCTTGGCCGCCTCGTCGGGCTTCGGCGCGGAGACGGCCTTCAGCTCCTGGGCGCGCGGCGCCGACTGGGCCAGGCCCTCGACGTCGACCTCCTCCTCGCCGAGGGTCTGCTCGTACGAGCCGGTCTCCAGGTGCCGCTGGCGCTCCTCTGCGGAGTGGATGCCGAGGGCGGAACGCGTCTCGAAGGGCAGGAAGTCCAGCGCCAGGCGGCGGAAGATGTAGTCGACGATCGACTGCGCCATCCGCACGTCCGGGTCGTCCGTCATGCCCGCCGGCTCGAAGCGCATGTTCGTGAACTTCGAGACGTAGGTCTCCAGCGGCACGCCGTACTGGAGGCCGACGGAGACGGCGATGGAGAAGGCGTCCATCATGCCCGCGAGGGTCGAGCCCTGCTTGGACATCTTCAGGAAGACCTCACCGAGACCGTCGTCCGGGTAGGAGTTGGCGGTCATGTAGCCCTCGGCACCGCCGACGGTGAAGGACGTGGTGATGCCGGGACGTCCCTTCGGCAGGCGCTTGCGGACCGGGCGGTACTCGACGACCTTCTCGACCTTGGCCTCGACGGCGGCGGGCTCCTCGGCCTTCTTCTCCTCCTTCTTCTTGGCGGAGAGCGGCTGGCCGACCTTGCAGTTGTCGCGGTAGATCGCGAGCGCCTTGACGCCGAGCTTCCAGGCCTCGAAGTAGATCTCCTCGACCTCCTCGACGGTCGCCGTCTCCGGCATGTTGACCGTCTTGGAGATGGCGCCGGAGATCCACGGCTGGATCGCGGCCATCATGCGGACGTGGCCCATCGGGGAGATGGCCCGCTCGCCCATGGCGCAGTCGAACACCTCGTAGTGCTCGGGCTTGAGGCCCGGGGCGTCGATCACGTTGCCGTGCTCGGCGATGTGGGCGACGATCGCCTCGATCTGCTCTTCCAGGTAGCCGAGGCGGCGCAGGGCCTGCGGCACCGTGCCGTTGACGATCTGCATCGAGCCGCCGCCGACCAGCTTCTTGAACTTGACCAGCGCGAGGTCGGGCTCGACACCGGTGGTGTCGCAGGACATCGCGAGACCGATGGTGCCGGTCGGGGCCAGCACGGACGCCTGGGCGTTGCGGAAGCCGTTCTTCTCACCGATGCGCAGCACGTCTCCCCAGGCCTCGCTGGCGGCGGCCCACACCGGGGTGTCCAGGTCGTCCATGCGGACGGCCTTGTCGTTGGCGTCGGAGTGCTGACTCATGACGCGCTTGTGGGCGTCGGCGTTGCGGGCGTAGCCGTCGTACGGGCCGACGACGGCGGCGAGTTCGGCGGAGCGGCGGTACGCCGTGCCCGTCATCAGGGAGGTGATGGCGCCGGCGAGGGCGCGGCCGCCGTCGGAGTCGTAGGCGTGGCCGGTGGCCATCAGCAGGGCGCCGAGGTTGGCGTAGCCGATGCCGAGCTGGCGGAACGCGCGCGTGTTCTCGCCGATCTTCTGGGTCGGGAAGTCCGCGAAGCAGATCGAGATGTCCATCGCGGTGATGACCAGCTCGACGACCTTCTGGAAGCGCTCGGCCTCGAAGGACTGGTTGCCCTTGCCGTCGTCCTTGAGGAACTTCATCAGGTTCAGCGAGGCCAGGTTGCAGGACGTGTTGTCCAGGTGCATGTACTCGCTGCACGGGTTCGACGCGGTGATGCGGCCGGACTCGGGGCAGGTGTGCCAGTTGTTGATGGTGTCGTCGTACTGGATACCGGGGTCGGCGCAGGCCCAGGCGGCCTCGGCGATCTTGCGGAAGAGCGCCTTGGCGTCGACCTCCTCGATGACCTCGCCGGTCATCCGGCCGCGCAGCCCGAACCGGCCGCCCTGCTCGACCGCGGTCATGAACTCGTCGTTCACGCGGACGGAGTTGTTGGCGTTCTGGTACTGGACGGACGTGATGTCGTCGCCGCCCAGGTCCATGTCGTAGCCGGCGTCGCGCAGGACGCGGATCTTCTCCTCTTCCTTGACCTTCGTCTCGATGAAGTCCTCGATGTCGGGGTGGTCCACGTCGAGGACGACCATCTTGGCGGCGCGGCGGGTGGCGCCACCGGACTTGATCGTTCCTGCGGAGGCGTCGGCACCGCGCATGAAGGAGACGGGGCCGGAGGCGTTGCCACCGGAGGAGAGCAGCTCCTTGGAGGAGCGGATCCGGGAGAGGTTCAGGCCGGCGCCGGAGCCGCCCTTGAAGATCATGCCCTCTTCCTTGTACCAGTCGAGGATCGACTCCATGGAGTCGTCGACGGACAGGATGAAGCAGGCGGAGACCTGCTGGGGCTGCTTGGTGCCGACGTTGAACCAGACGGGGCTGTTGAAGCTGAAGATCTGGTGCAGGAGGGCGTAGGCCAGCTCGTGCTCGAAGATCTCGGCGTCGGCGGGCGAGGCGAAGTACTTGTGGTCCTCACCGGCCTTCCGGTACGTCTTCACGATGCGGTCGATCAGCTGCTTGAGGCTGGTCTCGCGCTGCGGGGTGCCGACGGCACCGCGGAAGTACTTGCTGGTGACGATGTTGACCGCGTTCACCGACCAGAAGTCGGGGAACTCGACGCCGCGCTGCTCGAAGTTGACCGAGCCGTCGCGCCAGTTGGTCATGACGACGTCACGGCTCTCCCAGGCCACCTCGTCATAGGGGTGGACCCCGGGGGTGGTGTGGATGCGCTCGATACGCAGGCCCTTGCTCGCCTTGGGGCTCTTGGCGCGGGAACTCCGTGCCGGACCGCTCGCCGTCTCTGTCATGCCGCCTCCCTGTACGGGCGAAAACGCCCTGAAGTGCCCCGTTTGTTCCCGTGGCACGGTGTTCTGTCTGATGCTGCGGGCACCACTCACATGACCCGCAACAGGTCTTCACATCGCCGCCGACCGGCCGGTCCCGGAGCTGCCTTCCGGGTCCGGCCCGCCTGTCAGTCGGCGGCGCCTGCGGGCTCGGGGACCTGTGTCGTCCCTCCGGGCCCGCGGTCGTCCTCATGGCTCCCCGCACCCGCGTCCTCGCGGTCGCCGTCGTCCGCGCCGGGGCGTGCCGTCTCTTCTCTGAGCTGCGCGATGGCCGCCTCGAAGTCCTCGAGCGAGTCGAAGGCCCGGTAGACGGAGGCGAAGCGGAGATAGGCGACGAGATCGAGCTCCTGCAACGGGCCGAGTATGGCCAGCCCCACGTCGTGGGTGGTCAGCTCGGCACTGCCGGTCGCCCGCACCGCCTCCTCGACCCGCTGGCCGAGCTGGGCGAGCGCGTCCTCGGTGACGGGCCGGCCCTGGCACGCCTTGCGCACGCCGTTGATGATCTTCGTACGACTGAAGGGTTCGGTGACGCCCGATCGCTTGACCACCATGAGCGAGCACGTCTCCACGGTCGTGAAACGACGGGAGCAGTCAGGGCACTGGCGGCGCCTGCGGATCGACGTGCCGTCGTCGGTCGTACGGCTGTCCACGACACGACTGTCGGGGTGCCTGCAGAAGGGGCAGTGCATGAACTCCAACCCTCCTCACAGCAGACTCAATGACCTCGCCGGGCCTCTTGCGCCCCACGAAGCAGCCCCCAGCATAGGCGATGACCATGGGCCCGGAGACCGGGGGGACCACAACTTCTGGGCTGCTGTAGCAATCCAACCACTAGATGTGGGGATTGGCTCATACATGCTGGCTGTATGCGCGTGTCGCGCGCACAGGCCCTGGCGACACACGACAGGTCCCCCTCATCCGGCCCCACAAGCCCCCGGGAACGCCTCCCGTCCACCGCCGCGGCCGCCGCGATCGCATCCCTTCCCGCACAGCCGTATCGCTGCGGTGCATGCGGAGATACCGTGGGCGCCACGGGGAGGGGACGTGGGACTCCCGCAGAAATGAGGGCTGCTCCCAGAGCAGGGGAATGCCGGATGGCAGACTGGGGCACCTGTCCACGGGGCGATCATCCCGGCGGTGAAGAGTACAGCAATGGACCCTTTTGCCTGCCAGGCGGTGCGGCTGCCAATACACCCGGACACGTGATCGCGTCCGATGATTCGCGATTTTTCACTCGAACGTGTGTTTGGCGCAACCTTTCGAAAGCAACTACCGTTGTGCAGCAGGGAGACCATCGAGAGGGGCCGACGTGACCACCACCGCAGACAGTGCCATCATCACTGCCCAGGACCGCTCCCAGGGCCGACTGGAGCCGGTGCATGCGATGAACGAAGCCACGAACCCTGAGGGGCACAAGCGCTCCCTGCCGGGCCGACCTCCCGGCATCCGGGCGGACAGCTCGGGCCTCACCGACCGCCAGCGCCGCGTCATCGAGGTCATCAGGGACTCGGTGCAGCGACGCGGCTACCCGCCGTCGATGCGCGAGATCGGCCAGGCCGTCGGCCTCTCCAGCACCTCCTCCGTGGCGCACCAGCTGATGGCCCTGGAGCGCAAGGGCTTCCTGCGCCGCGACCCGCACCGCCCGCGCGCGTACGAGGTGCGTGGCTCCGACCAGGCCGCCTCGGTGCAGCCCACGGACACCGCGGGCAAGCCGGCCGCGTCGTACGTCCCGCTGGTCGGCCGCATCGCCGCAGGTGGCCCGATCCTCGCTGAGGAATCCGTCGAGGACGTCTTCCCCCTCCCCCGCCAGCTCGTCGGAGACGGTGAGCTGTTCGTGCTGAAGGTCGTCGGCGACTCGATGATCGAGGCCGCGATCTGCGACGGCGACTGGGTGACGGTCCGCCGCCAGCCGGTCGCCGAGAACGGCGACATCGTCGCGGCGATGCTCGACGGAGAGGCCACCGTCAAGCGCTTCAAGCGCGAGGACGGCCATGTGTGGCTGCTCCCGCACAACGCGGCCTACGAGCCGATCCCCGGCGACGACGCGACCATCCTCGGCAAGGTGGTGGCCGTACTGCGCCGCGTATGAGCCGCGCACCGCGTCGGGCGGGCCCAGTCGGCCCGCCCTCTGTACCGGGCCCCGGAACCCCTGCGCCGGTTCCGGGGTCCTGCGCTGTCCGGGGGCGGTGAGGGCGCCGAGGGAAGCCGGCGCGGGCCCGCCCCGGACGGGCTGAACGGTGAGGGCCGTCCCCCGGCGGATCGGCGGATCGGCGGTCGGCGACACCGAGCGTGGAGCGGCTGGCGCCCTCCTTGCCCGGCGTCGGCACGGCGGATCGGGGCCCCCTCCCGAGCCTTTACTCGGCTTCCGTCTGCTTGGCCACCGCGTCGATGGCTGCCAGCGACTTCCGCACCTGGTTACGGTCCGTCGTGTACCAGAAGTCGGGCATGGACGCCTTCAGATACCCGCCGTACCGGGCCGTGGCCAGCCGCTGGTCCAGTACGGCGACGACCCCCCGGTCGCCCGACGCCCGTACGAGGCGGCCGGCGCCCTGCGCCATGAGGAGCGCGGCGTGCGTGGCGGCGACCGCCATGAAGCCGTTGCCGCCCGCCTCCTCCACCGCCTTCTGGCGGGCACTCATCAGGGGGTCGTCCGGACGCGGGAACGGGATCTTGTCCATGACGACCAACTGGCAGCTGGGCCCGGGGACGTCCACGCCCTGCCACAGCGACAGCGTGCCGAAGAGGCAGGTCTTCGGGTCGGCCGCGAAGTTCTTGATGAGTTCGCCGAGCGTCTCCTCCCCCTGGAGGAGGATCGGGAACTCCGGGATCCGGGAACGCAGTTCCTCTGCGGCCAGTTGCGCACCCCTCATCGAGGAGAACAGGCCCAGGGTGCGACCGCCGGCCGACTGGATCAGCTCGGTGAGCTCGTCGAGCATGTCCGCGCGGTCCCCGTCGCGCGCGGGGCGCGCCAGGTGCTTGGCGACGTACAGGATGCCCTGTTTGCGGTAGTCGAAGGGCGAGCCGACGTCGATGCCCTTCCACTGGGGCAGGTCGTCCCCCTCGGTGCCCTCGGGCGCGAGGCCGAGGGAGGCACCGACACCGTTGAAGTCACCGCCCAGCTTCAGCGTCGCGGACGTGAGGACCACGGAACGGTCCGCGAAGAGCTTCTCCCGCAGCAGGCCGGAGACCGACATCGGGGCGACGCGCAGGGAGGCGCCGAAGCGGTCGTGGCGCTCGTACCAGACGACGTCCCACTCGGAGCCGTTGGTGATCCGCTCCGCCACATCGTGGACGTTCTCCACGGAGGCCAGAGCCTGCTTCCGGACCGCGTCCTCGTCCTGGACGGACTTGTCGCGGGTGCTGCCGATGGCGGAGATGACGGTGCGGCACGCGTCGCGCAGCGCCATCAGGGCGTACCCGAGGTCCTCGGGAATCTCTTCCAGGCGGCCCGGGAGCGCCAGCTCCATCAGCCGTTCGAAGCCCTCGGCGGCGGTCTGGAGCTGGTCGGCGGCCTTCTCGTTGGCCAGCTTCGCGGCACGGCGCACCGCGCGGTTCACCTGGCCGGGGGTCAGTTCGCCGGTGGCGACTCCCGTGACGCGCGAGACCAGTTCGTGCGCCTCGTCGACGATCAGCACCTCGTGCTGCGGCAGGACCGGGGCGCCTTCGATGGCGTCGATGGCGAGCAGGGCGTGGTTCGTGACCACGACCTCGGCGAGCTTGGCCCGCTCCCGGGCCATCTCGGCGAAGCACTCCGCGCCGTAGGCGCACTTCGAGGCGCCCAGGCACTCCCTCGACGACACCGACACCTGGGCCCAGGCCCGGTCCGAGATGCCGGGCGTGAGGTCGTCACGGTCGCCGGTCTCGGTCTCGTCGGCCCAGTCGCGCACGCGCAGCAGATCCTGGCCGAGCTTGCTGGTGGGCGCGGCCGCCTCGAACTGATCGAAGAGGCCCTCCTCCTCGTCCTGCGGGACACCCTCGTGGAGGCGGTGCAGGCACAGGTAGTTCGACCGGCCCTTGAGCATCGCGAACTCCGGGCGGCGGCGCAGCAGCGGGTGCAGCGATTCCACCGTTCTCGGAAGATCGCGTTCCACCAGCTGGCGCTGCAGGGCCAGGGTGGCGGTCGCCACGACCACTCGCTCCCCGTGCGCGAGCGCGGGCACCAGGTACCCCAGCGACTTACCGGTGCCTGTGCCGGCCTGGACCAGCAGGTGGGAGCCGTCGTCGATCGCTTCCGCGACGGCTTCGGCCATGGCCACCTGACCGGGGCGCTCCGTACCGCCGACGGCAGCGACGGCAGCGTGCAGGAGTTCGGGGAGTGAGGGCTTCGTCATAGCGCGACCACCCTACGACCCAGCACTGACAAACGGGTGATCACGGCGGAGTCGGGTGGTGCGATCGAGGCGGCGACGAGGGGCGGAAGCACGGTGAGGACAGGGCGTGCGACCAAGACATCAGGTGAGGTCGAGGTGAAGGAGTGCGGTGGGTTCACGGCCTGTGCTCCTGGACGGGCGGGGACGGGGACGGGACGGAGAAGGGGGTGGGAGTGGGGTGGGAATGGGGTGGGAGGGGATGCGGACGGAGGCGGCGGGGGGAGCGGCCGGAGTGGGCAGGGCCGTGCGAAGCCGGTGAACGGCGGCCGGAGAAAAATGTGCCGTGCGCGGGAACCACGGCCGTGCGGGCTCCGTTCAATGAGTGATGGCGCGATGACACAGCGCTACATCAGTCGCCGAAGTGATCGGTCTCGGACCATGAGGGCGGCCCGCTTGGCGGGCAGGTCGACCTCGGCCGAGAACCGGAAGCCGGCGGTGAGGAAAGCGGCGATGGAGGGGGTGTTGCGCATGTCGGGTTCCGCGATGACGCGTCCGCATGAGGGACGCCGCGCGAGAACGAGATCGGCCACGGCTCTGAGCAGCAGACCGCCGAGACCGCGTCCCCGGTCGGCTACGGCACCGACGAGGAGATGGACTCCCGTGTCGTGCGGTCGGGCGGGATAGTGGCGAGCCAGCGGGTCCAGGTCCGCCCGGTAGATCTCCCAGTAACTCATCGGTTTCCCGTCCAGCACGCCGATGCAGGGGACGCTGCGTCCGTCGCCGCCGAGCTGGTCCCGCAGGTGGTGCTCGGTCACGTCCCGAGGCCCTGAGAGCTCCCAGAACGCCGCGGCGGCGGGGTCGTTCATCCAGCGGCTGATGAGCGGAAGGTCACGCTCGACGCGGACGGGGACGAGGTGGAACACGCCGGCGGGTGTGTCGGTCGGCCCCCAGTCTCCGACGCCGTCGAGGAGGTCGTCATACGGAAGGTCCTCGTGCGGGAAGCGGTCGTACGGGAGGCCGGAGGTGGTGCGGGACGTGGTGACGGAGAGGGAGGACGAGTCGGAGGCGGACGCGGAGTCGAAGTCGGCAGCGGGGAGTGACGCCAGTTCCTGGGCGCAGCACTCCGCCTCGTGGTGAGCGGGCTCGGTCGTCCCTTCCGCGAAGAAGGCGAGGAGTTCGTCCGGGAGATGCAGGTCCATGGTGTCTTCGCCGCCATGCCCGTCCGACGTGGGCTCCGCTTCCGCCTCGTGCTCGGCAAGGCTCCCGGTGTCGGAGGCCGGGCCGACGTCGGCATCGGAGTCCATCTCGATGTCGGGGCGGGCATCGGCATGAGGACCGGAGCCGAGACCGGGCTCGGCGTGGAAGCCGACGTCGGCCGTGGTGGTGACTGCGGTGCCGGTGTCGGCGGTCGGATCGGCGGGAGACACCAAACGCTCCTCTCAGGAAGGGGGATGGGGCATGTCCTCAGGGATGAAGGAGGTCGGTTGGGAGCGAGGACGGTCAGGTGGTCAGGCGTGCAGGGGGTTGGCGATGGTGACGTAGACGGACTGCGTCTCGACCGGGCCGACCAGTTCGTCGAGGCCGTGCAGTCGAGTCAGCAGGTTGGCCTTGCAGCGCAGGACGGGTGAGTCGAGCAGCTGGGCAGGCAGGGAGGTGCGCATCCGGGACGGGCCGGAGGCGAGAGTTCCCAGAAAGCGGCGGAAGGCGGCGAGCAGCAGCCGTTCGTCCGCGAGCTCTTGGGAGCCGAACGCCCCGATCAGACCGAACACGTTGTTGACCGCCAGGTAGTAGAGGAGGCGCTCGTCGGTGACGTCGTCGCAGACGAACGTGTCGCTGCGCTCTCCGATACCGGGCAGCCGGGCGTCGAGGTCCGCACGCCGGGACTCGCGGAAGTAGTAGCCCTGGTTGTCGCGGTAGCGGCCGCCCCTGGGCCAGCCGTCGGTGTCCAGCAGGAGCAGGGTGTTCTGCTGGTGCGCCTCCAGGGCCACGCCTGCCTCGCCGTCCAGCCACAACACGGGACGTACGACGTGTTCGAGGTAGCGCAGGAACCACTCGGCGGCAACGGCTGCACGCGGCCGGCCGGTCCGCTGGGCGAGGCGGGTGACGACTTGGGCAAGTCGGGAGCGCGGAACGGGACCGTGCGTCCAGGAGCGGTCCGGGACCATTTCCAGCAGGGCCGGTGTGCCCGGGCCTGTGCCTCTGCCTCTCGTCCTGCCTCTGCCTCTGTCTGACCCCGGACTCGGGCCCAGGCCCGGACACAGCGAGACGAGGCCCGCGACGCAGGAGACATCGTCGGTGGGGCTGAACGGATTGTGGCGGATCACGACGTCCAGCCCTGGCACCGGCTCCCCGTCGGGTCCGTCGACGGCGAGCCAGGCCGGGTCACGGACGATGTCGAAATCCGGGTGCGCGGCCTGCCACTGCCGCGCGAGACCAGTGCGGAGGAGGCGGTGGACCTCGACGCCGCGATGGAGTTCCTTACGGAGGTTCTCGCGACGGGAGTTGGTGATGCGCAGGCCCAGCGACAGTTTGAGCATCGCCGGGGCGCCTGACCGGTGGACGGTGCGTACGGAGGAGGTGGGGTGCCAAGGAGTGCCGTGAGGGCCGAGTTCACGGAGCAGTCCGCCAGCCAGCAGGGCAGCGGTGTCGGGGCGGTGCCGGACCTCGCGTGCCTGCCAGGGGTGGAGCGGCAGCAGGGCGTAGCTGTCGGGCAGCGGCAGGCCCGGGCCGGCCAGGCGGGCGGCCAGGCGGGGTGCGGGTACCGGGCGGCCTCGTTCGGTCCATGAGGAGTCGGTGGCGAGAAGGGAGGGTGCGACAGCCATCCAGTGCAGCGGGAAGGAACCGAGTGTCTCGGGTGAGTACAGACGCGCTTCGGCCTCGGTCAGGCCCTCGCGGCTCTTCGGGGTCGGGTGGAGGGGGTGCCCGAGGACCAGTGCCTGTTCGGCGGCGAGAAAGAGGTCGGGTGAGGCGGTGGGGTGTTCCCGCCGGTGGCTGATGAACGTGGTGATGCGGTGCAAGGAGTCGGCCACGTCTGCGACGAGGCGGGGACCTGCCCCGGTTCCGCCTCCGGACGCTGTTCCGGTACCGGTACCGGAACAGCGTCCGGAGGCGGAGCTGCGACCCACTGCCGGGTCTTCCCTGGACAGGAGGGCGGCGACAGTGACGGCGTCGGCGGGTGGAGCGTGCTCTGGTGCGTCGGCCAGGCGTGGGAGGTCGAAGCGGTGCATGCCTGTCGGGGACCAGTAGCGGACCGGGGCGAGGAGGGCCGTGCCGCTGGCGGGAAGGGGGATGCGGAGGGTGCCGTCGGTCGGGGCGGGCTGGTCGGTCTCTCGCACCCAGCAGCGCAGCAGGGTCTCCACGGCCGCGGCCTGGGCTGCGACGTGCGCGTCGGGGTGAGTCAGGAGATCGGGGGCGGGATCGGTGCCCTGCCCCAGGGCCGACTGCGCCGTCGCTTCGCGATCTTGCCGGGGTACTGCCGATCTCGTCCCCGGCTCCCCATACGCGCGGTCGTCGACGAGGCCTCCTTTCCCTGTCGTCGCGTGGCTGTCGGGTGGGGGGATGGCGTGCAAGACAGGTACCTCGTGCGGTGGTTCAGGGGGGTGCGAGCGGGGTGGGTGAGCCGAGGAAGCGTCCTCGGCGCGGTTAAGGAAGCGTCCGCTGCCGAGGTCTGCGCACTCGTCGCGGGGCAACCCACGCTGCAAAGCCGCACGCCCGAGACCATCACCCCGCCATCACCCCGTCACCCCGTCACCCGAGACCATCACTGCGTCACACGTCATCGCGCGGACCGCACCACTGCCGTGCCCCCAGGGCACCCAGCGGCCACTGCTCGGACCGCGTCGGCCAGGCGGTCCAGCACGGCGGTCGCCTGCTCGTCGGTGATCGTCAGCGGCGGCAGCAGCCGTACGACACTTCCGTGGCGGCCGCCGAGCCCCACGATGAGTCCCCGTCGCAGGCACTCGCGTTGGACTGCGGAGGCCAGGGCACGGGCGCCGGGGCGAAGGCGACCCGCGCTCCCCCGCCCCCGCACGCTGTCCGGCACCACCGGCGGCGCCGCTTCGCCGTCCCACGCGGATCCTGGTGTCAGCCCGGTCCCCGTTGGGCACGGCTCCGTCTCCGGCTCCGCGGCCGGCTCATCGCCGTCCGGGTCCACCAGTTCGACCCCGATCATCAGCCCCCGCCCTCGCGCCTCGCCCACGCACGGGAACTCCGCCGCCAGGCGCTTGAGCTGACCCAGCATGCGTGCGCCGAGGGCTGCCGCGCGTTCGGCGAGGCGGTTCTCGCGGACGTGGGCGAGAGTCGCCGTACCGGCGGCCATGGCGAGCTGGTTGCCGCGGAAGGGGCCGGTCTGAGGGCTCGGTCCCCCGGTGTGGAGGTCGTCGCGGTAGACGACGAGGGCCAGGGGCAGGCTGCCGCCGATGGCCTCGGAGAGGACCATCACGTCGGGAGTGACGTCGCTGTGCTCCACGGCCCAGAAGGTGCCGGTGCGTCCGACGCCCGTCTGGATCTCGTCGGCGATCAGTGGGACGGAGCGGGCGGCCGTGAGGTGCCGCATGCGCCGGAGCCAGCCGTCCGGTGCGGGGATCACCCCGCCTTCGCCCTGCACGGGCTCGACGATCAACCCGGCCGGGAGCGGCACCCCGGACGTGGCGGCGTCGAGGACGGACTCGGTCCAGCGGGTGGCGGGTTCAGTCCCCTGCTCACCGCTGACACCGAAAGGACAGCGGAAATCGGGTGAGCGGGGCGGACAGGTGGCCTTCGCGTCGAAGGCGGCCTCCGCGTCGCAGACGTGCGAGGACGTGTCCGGGGACCGGGTGATCCTGCCGTGACCGGCGCCGGCGAACGTGATGATGCCGGTCCGACCGGTCGCCGCGCGGACGAGGCCGTACGCGGTCTCCACCGCGTCGCTGCCCGTCGGTCCGCAGAACCGCACCCGGGCCCGGCCGGCGAGCCCTGGTGGCAGGGTCCGGAACAGCTCGGTGAGGAAGGCGTCCTTGACGGGTGTCGCCAGGTCGAGGGCGTTCAGGGGCGCGCCGGAGTCGAGGACCTTGCGGACGGCTTCCAGGACGACGGGGTGGTTGTGCCCGAGGGCGAGGGCACCGGCGCCCGAGAGGCAGTCCAGGTAGCGGCGGCCGTCCGCTCCCTCGATGGTCAGCCCTCTCGCCCGCACCGGCACGATCGGCAGGGATCGGGCGTAGGTCCGGGCGGCGGGTTCACGCGAGGACTGCCGACGCAGAACCTCCTCACAGGGGCCGCGCGCCCCCGACTCACGGCCCAGGCTCCCTGCCTCACGGCCCAGGCTCCTCGACTCACGGCCCAGGCCCCCCGACTCGCGGACTCCCGATGGACCGTCCACGACTCCCGGCCCAGTGCCGCCCGCCCCCGGCACCCCAGCGCGACCAGCATCACCGACGGCACCGACGGCACCGACGGCACCAGCGGTACGCGAACGAGGAAGGTTCACCGACGCACGCCCCACAGCGGCCTCCTCTGACGCACGACCCCCGAGGGTGGATTCCGCCACGCTCTTCCTGTCCTCCTCCTGGGCACGGGCACGGAGGACCGCACACGGACAGCAGGACCCCCACCGCTACCAACCCCCGATCGCTCACGGGGTTACGGGTTGCCTCAAGATCCTTTCCGTGACGGAACTGTTGCTGTTCCGTCGGACCCCGCCCACAGGCACCGCATAGTGTGTGGTGCCGTTCCCGGACGCCGTGAGGTGCCGGCCGGCTCCACGCGCAGCAACAGGGGCCGCGACCGGGGAGCACCGGTTCGTCCATGTACGTCACCATCAGGGGGAGTCAGATCATGCGATCCATACGGCCGTTGTCCACCACTCGCCGGGGGAGGAGGGCGGGCCGCAGGAACTCCCCCGTGCTGGCCGCCGTCGCCCTCACCTCGGCGCTCGCGCTGACCACCACCGCCTGCGAGTCGGGCGGCGCCGAGGCGAACGGCGAGGCCTCCGCGTCCGCCGCAGCCTCGGCGTCCGCCTCCGACGACGGCAAGCTGAGGATCCCGGACGACATCCGGGACCGGCTCCGCGAGCACGGGATCGACATCGACAAATGGAAGAACGGCGCCTGGAAGAACTGGGACCGGGACGACTGGCTGCGCGAGGCCCACGAGTACGTCAACCCGATCATCGAAGGGCTCTGGAACCCGGACCGCATGCGGGAGGCCGAGGAACCCGACCAGGGCGTGGACGACAGCGACCTCGACGGTGACCAGGGCGTGACCGATCCGACGCCCGTGCCGGTCCGGGCGCAGGCCGTTCCGCCGTCGTACCACGCGAATGCGCCCACGGCCGGGAAGGTGTTCTTCGACTCCCCCAAGGGCTCGGCCGTCTGCTCGGCGACGGTGGTGAAGGACCCGGCCAACCCGGGCAAGTCGAACCTGGTGTGGACGGCGGGCCACTGCGTGCACGCGGGCAAGAAGGGCGGCTGGTACCGCAACATCGCCTTCGTGCCGTCGTACAACGACGACGGCAAGCCGGTCGAGGCGCTGCAGAACGCCACCCGCGAGGATGTCGCCCCGTACGGCGTCTGGTGGGGCGACTGGGCGCAGACCTCGGACCAGTGGATCGAGCAGGGCGGTTCGACGGGCGGAGACGGCGCGCCGTACGACTTCGCGGTCATCCATGTGACGCCGGAGAAGGGCAACGAGGGCAAGTCGCTGGAGGAGACGGTCGGTTCGGCGCTGCCGGTCGACTTCAAGGCTCCCGCCGTGCCGAAGGTCGAGAGCCTCACGGCGATCGGCTACCCGGCCGCGCCCCCGTACGACGGGCAGAAGCTGTACAAGTGCCAGGACCGGCCGGGACGGCTGTCGGTCACCGCGTCGGACCCGACGATGTACCGCATCGGTTGCACCATGACCGGCGGTTCGTCGGGCGGCGGCTGGGTCGGGACGGGCTCGGACGGCAAGCCCGCGCTGGTCTCCAACACCTCGATCGGCCCGGTGACGTCGGGCTGGCTGGCCGGACCGCGCCTGGGCGACGAGGCCAAGGGCGTCTACGACTCGGTCAGCAAGAAGTTCGCGGGGCGGTAAGTCCCGGGGCAGTAAGTGCGCTAAGTCTCGGGGCGGTAAGTCCCGCCGGGGGTGGGGTGGAGTGCTTCGGCGCTGGTCCCAGGACTCACGCGAAGCTTCACCGCCCCACCCCGGTACGCCCTCAACTCCGAAGGCATAGTGGGGTGTCGCGCAAGGGCGGCCGGACTCCGAGCCACCGGCACGGCACCCCTGCGCGACCGTCGCAGTCGTAGTCGCAGTCCTTCCGGTCCCTCCCACGCACCAACTCGTACGCACCACGGGGGTCATCGCAGCATGCGTTCCACAGGTACGCCCACACCAAGTCGCAAGCCCGCACCACATCGCACGCCCGCACCGAGGCGCGGGCGGCGCACCGTTCTCGCCGCCACCGGTGTCGTCGCCGTCCTGGCGCTGACCGCGACCGCCTGCGGCGGCTCGGCGGACTCGGCGAGCGACAAGCCCGACGCCACCGCCTCCCGGGCCGCCGGATCGGGAGGCGCGGACGGCGGCAAGGTCCGGATCCCGGCCGACATCGCCGGCAAGCTCAAAGAGCACGGCATCGACGTCGACACGTGGAGGAACGGCGGCTGGAAGGACTGGGACAAGGACAAGTGGCTCAGTGACGCCAAGGACTTCGTCAACCCGGTGATCGACGGGCTCTGGAAGCCGGAGCGGATGCGGTCCGCCGAGGAGGCGAACAAGACGGTCACGACGAAGGACGCCTCGGCCGGCCAGGGCGTCAGCGACCCGGAACCGGCGCCCGTGCGGGCACAGGCCGAGAAGACGCCGTACCACGAGAACGCGGCGCCGGTCGGCAAGGTCTTCTTCGACTCCCCCGACGGCCCGGCGGTCTGCTCGGGCACGGTGATCAAGGATGTCAACCACCCGGGCAAGTCCAACCTGGTGTGGACGGCGGGCCACTGTGTGCACGCCGGCGGCGACGGCGGCTGGTACCGCAACATCGTGTTCGTCCCGGCCTACAACGACCTCGGCAGGTCCGAGGCGGAGCTGGGCGACGCGGACCCGGCGGAGGTCGCCCCGTACGGCAACTGGTGGGCGGACTGGGCTTCGACCTCGAACCAGTGGATCCAGGGCGGTTCGGAGAGCGGCGGTGACGGTGCCGCGTACGACTACTCGGTGCTGCACGTGAAGCCGGAGCGGGGCGCGAAGTCGCTGGAGGAGACGGTCGGGGCCGCGCTCGACGTGGACTTCTCCGCCCCGTCCGCCGCGGAGGCCGCGAAGATGGGCGCCTGGGGCTATCCGGCTGCGCCGCCCTACAACGGCCTGAAGATGTTCAAGTGCGTGGACGTCCCCGGCCGGTTCTCGCTCAGCCCGTCCCTGCCGACGATGTACCGCATCGGCTGCGACATGACCGGCGGGTCGTCCGGAGGCGGCTGGTTCCGGGTGCTGAACGGCAAGTCGGTGCTGGTCTCCAACACCTCGATCGGCCCGACCGACAACACCTGGCTGGCGGGTCCGCAGCTGGGCCCGGACGCCGAGGCGCTCTACCGGAACATGAGCGAGACGTACGGCGGACGCTGACCGGAAACACAAGCGGAAGGCCCGCTCCCTGCGGACAGGGAGCGGGCCTTCCGTTTGTGTTCCGGGTTCGGCTGCGGGCCGGGGCTCAGAGCGCCGGAGCCGGGACGTACGGCGCGAGTTCCGCCGCCAGTTCCTCGTGCACCCGCAGCTTGAGCAGGGTGCCCTCCGCGGTGTGCTCCTCGGAGATCACCTCGCCCTCGTCGTGGGCACGGGCGACCAGCTTGCCGTGCGTGTACGGCACGAGCGCCTCGATCTCGACCGACGGGCGCGGCAGCTCGCTGTCGATGAGCGCGAGCAGTTCCTCGATGCCCTGGCCGGTGCGGGCCGAGACGGCGATGGACCGCTTCTCGACGCGCAGCAGCCGCTGCAGGGTCAGCGGGTCGGCCGCGTCGGCCTTGTTGATCACGACGATCTCGGGTACGCCGGTGGCGCCGACGTCCCTGATCACCTCGCGCACGGCGGCCAGCTGCTCCTCCGGGGTCGGGTGCGAACCGTCGACCACGTGCAGGATCAGGTCGGACTCGCCGACCTCCTCCATCGTGGAACGGAACGCCTCGACCAGGTGATGCGGCAGATGACGTACAAAGCCGACGGTGTCGGCCAGCGTGTACAGCCGTCCGCTCGGGGTCTCGGCCCGGCGCACGGTCGGGTCGAGGGTCGCGAACAGGGCGTTCTCCACCAGCACACCCGCGCCCGTGAGGCGGTTGAGCAGCGAGGACTTGCCGGCGTTGGTGTAGCCCGCGATGGCCACGGACGGCACCTTGTGGCGCTTGCGCTCCTGGCGCTTGATCTCGCGGCCGGTCTTCATGTCCGCGATCTCCCGGCGCATCTTCGCCATCTTCTCGCGGATCCGCCGCCGGTCCGTCTCGATCTTGGTCTCACCGGGACCGCGGGTGGCGAGGCCGCCGCCCTTGCCGCCGCCCATCTGCCGGGACAGCGACTGACCCCAGCCGCGCAGCCGCGGCAGCATGTACTGCATCTGCGCGAGCGCGACCTGCGCCTTGCCCTCCCGGGACTTGGCGTGCTGGGCGAAGATGTCCAGGATCAGGGCCGTCCGGTCGATGACCTTGACCTTGACGACGTCCTCGAGGTGGATGAGCTGGCCGGGGCTGAGCTCACCGTCGCAGATGACGGTGTCCGCGCCCGTGTCCAGGACGATGTCCCGGAGTTCCTCGGCCTTGCCGGAACCGATGTAGGTGGCCGCGTCGGGCTTGTCGCGGCGCTGGACGACACCGTCGAGCACCAGCGCGCCGGCCGTCTCCGCGAGGGCGGCGAGCTCCGCGAGGGAGTTCTCGGCGTCCTGCACGGTTCCCGAGGTCCAGACGCCGACGAGGACGACCCGCTCCAGACGGAGCTGGCGGTACTCGACCTCGGTGACGTCCTCGAGCTCGGTGGAGAGGCCCACCACACGGCGCAGGGCCGCGCGCTCGGAGCGGTCGAGCTGGTCGCCGTCCCGCTCTCCGTCGATCTCGTGGCTCCAGGCGACGTCCTCTTCCATCAGGGCATCGGCCCGAAGACCCTCGGGGTGGCTGTGCGCGAAGCGCGGGGTGTCCTGGGAAAAGGAAGAAGAGGAGGTCATTGGATCCTTAACGTAGCTGGAAACCGGTGGGTCGGCGGAGCGCTGCGAGCTGTTCCGTCACTGTCCACAACGCACGGGCCGTCCGGGAGATTCCCCCGGCGCTGCGTGCCGCGCCGACCCGAAGATGGTCGCACGGCACGGGGCGTCTCGTCACTGTGTTATCGCGCGGCCCTCCCGGCGGCTCCCGCGGGTTTCGCGTGCCCTGTGGCCTTCCCCGGGCCCGCCGGTTTCGCGGGGGGCTGGGGCTTCCAGTCCGGGTGACCCGGCATGGGCGGGGTCTTCTCGCCGTAGAGCCAGCCCTGGAAGAAGCCGTCCAGGTCGCGCCCGGAGATCTCGGTGGCGAGGCGGACGAAGTCGCCGGTCGTGGCGGTGGCGTCCCGGTAGCGGCCGACCCAGGCCCGCTGCAGGCGCTCGAAGGCCGGGCGGCCGATCTCCTGGCGCAGGGCGTACAGGGCGAGTGCGGCGCCGTCGTAGACGTTGGGCCGGAAGATGCCGGTCTTGCGGCCGGGCTCGGGGGGCTTGGGCGCGGCGGGCGGCCCGCCCGCGGCGCGCCAGCGGTCGGAGGCGGCGTAGGCGGCCTTCATCCGGTCGCGCAGCGGCTTGCCGGCGTGCTCCTCGGCGTAGAGCGCCTCGTACCAGGTGGCGTGGCCCTCGTTGAGCCACAGGTCGGACCAGGTGCGGGGGCCGACGCTGTCGCCGAACCACTGGTGGGCCAGCTCGTGGACCATGATCGACTCGACGTACCACGCGGGGTAGACCGGCTCGGTGAACAGCTCCCGCTCGAAGAGGGAGAGCGTCTGGGTCTCCAGTTCGAAGCCGGTGGTGGCGTCGGCCACGAGCAATCCGTACGTCTCGAAGGGGTAGCGGCCGACCTTGCGCTCCATCCACGCGATCTGGGCGGGGGTCTTCTCCAGCCAGGGTTCGAGGGCCTTGCGGTGGCGTGTCGGGACGACGTCGCGTACGGGCAGGCCGTGCGGGCCGGTGCGGTGCAGCACCGTGGAGCGGCCGATGGAGACCTGGGCGAGTTCGGTGGCCATGGGGTGCCGGGTGCGGTAGGTCCAGGTGGTCGTGCCGCCGTGCCGGTCCACACCGGCGGGCAGGCCGTTGGCGACGGCGGTCAGCCCGTCGGGCGCCGTGACCCGGACGGTGAACGCGGCCTTGTCGGAGGGGTGGTCGTTGCACGGGAAGACCAGGTGGGCGGCGTCGGCCTGGTTGGCCATGGCGAGGCCGTCCGCGGTGCGCACCCAGCCGCCCTCGCGGCCTTCGGCGGGCACGGGGTCGCTGGTGTGGCGGACAGTGATCCGCATCCAGTTGTCGTCGGACACGGAGTCCTCAGGCGTGATCACGAGGTCCTCGCCGGCGGTGCGGAACGCGGCGGGGTCGCCGTCGACCTCGACCGACTCGACCGTGCCGTGGGCGAAGTCCAGGTTGATCCGGTCCAGGTCCTCGGTGGTCCAGGCGTCGATGGTGGTGACGGCCCGCAGGGGCTCGCTGTTGTCGCCGGAGTAGACGAAGGAGAGGTCGTACGAGGCGACGTCGTAGCCGGGGTTGCCCAGGTACGGGAAGAGGCGGTCGCCGACGCCGAGCGGGACGGCGGGGGCGCTCGCGGCGACGAGGCAGACGGAGACGGCGGAGGCGAGCAGGGCGGCGGAGGTCCGCCGGAAGCGGGCGCGGGGGGCGCGGACGCGGGGCGTGTGGGGCATGCCTCACGGCTATCAGCGCGCGCCTGCCGGGCGCGGACGGCGCGCGTCCGCCCCACCCGAACCGGGGACCGGGGTCTGCGCCGGGTGCCGCCTGAGATCCGCCGGCCGGCTCAGCCGCCCTGCGTCTGCGGCTGCGCGCGGCTCACGTCGTACACCCCGGCCACGTTGCGCATGGCGCGCATGAGGGCGGGCAGGTGGGCGGCGTCCGGGAGCTGCACGGTGTACGTGTGCCGCACCTGCTGCTGGGTCGGTGGCTCGACGGTCGCGGAGACGATCTCCGCGCCTTCCACGGCCATGGCCTCGGTGAGGTCGGCGAGCAGATGGGGACGGACGAACGATTCGGCGACCAGCGTGACCCGGCACTCGGCGGTGTCCCCCCAGCGCACGCCGATCTCCGCACGCCCCCCGGCCTGCATCCGGGCCACCGCGGCGCACTCGACGCGGTGCACGGTGACCGCGCCCCCGCGTACGGCGAAGCCGGTGATCTCGTCGGGCGGTACGGGCGTGCAGCAGCGGGCCAGCCGGACCGCCGCGCCCGGCAGGTCGGTGAGGACGTCGGCGCTCTCGGTGCGGGCGGCGGGCTGCTCGGGGACTCCGTCGGACGCGGACGGCTCGACGGCCGGCCGGGGAACGGCCCGGTCCGTCGCGTCCCGCGTCTCGCTGCCCTGCGCCTCGGCCTGCGCCGGATGGGCGGCCAGCCAGCGCTGGATGGCGATGCGGGCGGCGGGCGTCTGGGCGTGCTCCAGCCACTCGCGGGAGGGCTCGGACGCCGGGTCCTGGCCCATCAGGAGCTGCACGGTGTCGCCGTCCCTGAGGACGGTGCTCAGCGTCGCCAGCCGGCCGTTGACGCGCGCCCCGATGCAGGCGTGCGCGTCCTCGCCGTACTGCGCGTAGGCGGCGTCGACGCAGGTCGCCCCCTCGGGCAGGCCGAGCGTGCCGCCGTCGGGACGGAAGACGGTGATCTCGCGGTCCTGGGCGAGGTCCTCGCGCAGGACCGACCAGAAGTGGTCCGGGTCGGGCGCCGCCTCCTGCCAGTCCAGCAGCCGGGAGAGCCAGCCGGGGCGGGTCGGGTCGACGCGCTCGCCGTCGGCCGGGTCCTCGGGGGCGGGTGCGTACGGGTTGCCGAGGGCGACGACTCCGGCCTCGGCGACCTTGTGCATCTGGTGCGTGCGGATGAGGACCTCGACGACCTGGCCGTCCTCACGGGCCACGGCCGTGTGCAGCGACTGGTACAGGTTGAACTTCGGTACGGCGATGAAGTCCTTGAACTCCGAGACCACCGGCTTCATGCAGGTGTGCAGTTCGCCCAGGACGCCGTAGCAGTCGGCGTCCTCGTTCACCAGGACCAGCAGGCGGCCGAAGTCGGAGCCGCGGAGCCGGCCGCGTTTGCGGGAGACGCGGTGCACGGAGACGAAGTGGCGGGGCCGGATGAGGACTTCGGCCGGGATGTCCGCCTCGCGCAGCACCGTGCGCATCTCGTCGGCGACCTCGGCGAGCGGGTCGTCGGGGCGGGCGGCGTTGCGCGCGATCAACTCCCTGGTGCGCTCGTGCTCCTCGGGGTGCAGGATCGCGAAGACCAGGTCTTCCAGTTCGGTCTTGAGGGCCTGCACGCCGAGGCGTTCGGCGAGCGGGATGAGCACGTCACGTGTCACCTTCGCGATGCGCTCCTGTTTCTCCCGGCGCATCACGCCCAGGGTGCGCATGTTGTGCAGCCGGTCGGCGAGTTTGATCGACATGACGCGGACGTCGTTGCCGGTGGCGACGAGCATCTTGCGGAAGGTCTCAGGCTCGGCTGCGGCGCCGTAGTCGACCTTCTCCAGCTTGGTGACGCCGTCGACGAGGTAGCGGACCTCCTCGCCGAACTGGTCGCGCACCTGGTCCAGCGTCACGTCCGTGTCCTCGACGGTGTCGTGCAGCAGGGAGGCGGTCAACGTCGTGGTCTCGGCGCCGAGTTCGGCGAGGATCAGGGTCACGGCGAGGGGGTGGGTGATGTACGGCTCGCCGCTCTTGCGCATCTGGCCGCGGTGCGAGGACTCGGCCAGGACGTAGGCACGGCGCAGGGGTTCGAGGTCGGCGTCGGGGTGGTGGGCGCGGTGCGCCTCGACGACGTGGCTGATGGCGTCGGGCAGCCGGTCGCGGGCGGCGGGGCCGAGCAGCGCGGCTCTGCCCAGGCGGCGCAGGTCGATCCGGGGGCGGGCCTTTCTGCGCGGCGCTGTCGGCGTCACCGGTCCCGACACCGCGCCCGGCATCGGGCCTGGGGTCACGGGATTCGTGGCCTCCGCACTCATGGGCACCTCCGGCTGCGTCAACCGGCGGACGGGGTGCCCCAGGGCGGACACGGCTCAGGGGGCGGCTTCGGTCCCCCGTCCGGGCCGGTGCTTGATGCTATCGAGCCCACCACGCCTGGCTGACCGCCTCTCGCCGAGCGTGAAACTGATCACCCATTCGAGGGATGAATGTGAGGTTTGCACCCCCTTGCAGCATGGCCTCAGCAGTCGTGTTCCCGCCAAGTGGCCGGTTGTCACCGGTGTTTTCGGGTCGTCCGGGCGGCTGCCCGGCTCACACCGCCGTGGCGCTCTCCAGCCAGTCCGCGTCGATCTCGCCCTCGGCCACGATCACGGCGGGGCCGGTCATCTCGATCTCGCCGTCGGGGTGCTCGGTGATCACGAGCGTGCCGCCGGGGACGTCCACGGTGTACGTCACCGGGGTGCCGGTGGCCGCCGGGTCGGCGCCGTCGCGGCGGGCGGCGGCCACGGCGACCGCGCACGCGCCCGTGCCGCAGGAGCGGGTCTCGCCGGAGCCGCGCTCGTGCACACGGAGCGCGACGTGCCGGGGGCCGCGGTCGGCCACGAACTCGACGTTCACGCCGTCCGGGTAGGCGGAGGCCGGGCTGAAGGGCGGCGGGGTGAGCAGGTCGCCGGCCTGCGCCAGGTCGTCGACGAAGGCGACCGCGTGCGGGTTGCCCATGTTCACGTTCCGCGCGGGCCAGCTGCGCTCGCCGACGCTCACCGTGACGTCTCCTTCGGGGAGCCGCGCTTTGCCCATGCCGACGGTGACCTCACCGCCCTTGGCGATGTGGACGGCCTTGACGCCGCCCCGGGTGGCGACGGCCAGGTCCCCTTCCGTCACGTGCCCGGCGCGCTGGAGGTAGCGCGCGAAGACGCGCACGCCGTTGCCGCACATCTCGGCGATGGAGCCGTCGCCGTTGCGGTAGTCCATGAACCACTCCGCCTCGGCCGCCATGTCCTTCGCCTCCGGGTGCGCGGCGGACCGCACCACGTGCAGCAGCCCGTCGCCGCCGATGCCGGCGCGGCGGTCGCACAGGGCGGCGACGGCGGCCGGGGGCAGGTCGATGGCGTTCTCGGGGTCCGGGACGATCACGAAGTCGTTCTCGGTGCCGTGCCCCTTGAGGAAGGCGATCCGCGTGCTCATTCCTCGATCGTACGGGGTGGGTACGACAGGGAGCGCGCCCGTGCGGACGATCAGCGCAGCCGCGCCACGCGCCACACGGCAAGGACCACCACGACGGTCACGACCAGGGCGTACCCGAGGACGACCCGCCAGTCCGGTCTGCGGCCCGAGCCCTTGGCCGGCAGCCCCGGCCAGGTGTGGCCGACCCGGCGGGCGGCCATCATGCCCCAGCCCGCGGCGGTCGAGCAGATCAGCAGCCCGAGCATGGCGATGACGGCGCCGCTGTCGCCGAAGTCGAAGGCGAGCGGGAAGGCGAACATCAGGGAGCCGACCGCCGCGAGCGCCACGATCGGCGCGAGCTGCCAGATGCGCAGCCGGCGCTGCGGGCGCAGCTCGACCTCGACCTCGTCCGCGAACATCTCCTCGGGCTCGGGGCCGTCGTCGGTCACACCCGGCGTCTCGTCGGGCCCGTCGGAGCTGAGGCGGTCCGTGTCCTGCTCCGGTCCGTCGTCGTGTCCCGTCACGTCCCGCTCGGCGGTGATGTGATCGGTGCTTCGTGCGGTGTCGCGAGGGCCGGCCTCCATCGCCACGCGCCCTCCCAACTAGGACTCAACTCGGTCGATCGAAGCTCGATGATGGCACGCCGCCGCAGGCCCCGATGACGGCCTGGGCGTCCCGATGCCATGACGTGATCAGGCTGTAACCGGTCGTTCGACCAAGGACAGCGCGAGCCGCGGAAGTTCCGCGACATCGGCCGCGGCCCCACTCAACCAGTGCACCCGGGGATCGCGCCTGAACCACGAATCCTGGCGGCGCGCGAAGCGCTTGGTCGCACGGACGGTCTCGGTCCGCGCTTCCTCCAGGGTGCACTCCCCGGCGAGCGCCGCGAGCACCTGCTGGTAGCCGAGCGCACGCGAGGCCGTACGCCCCTCACGCAACCCCTGCGCCTCCAGTGCGCGCACCTCGTCCACGAGACCGGCGTCCCACATGCGGTCGACCCGGCGGGCGATGCGCTCGTCGAGTTCGGGGCGGGCCACGTCGACACCGATCTGCAGGGTGTCGTAGACCGAGTCGTGGCCGGGGAGGTTGGCGGTGAAGGGCCGGCCGGTGATCTCGATCACCTCCAGGGCGCGGACCACCCGGCGGCCGTTGCTCGGCAGGATCGCCCGGGCGGCCTCGGGGTCGGCGGCAGCCAGGCGGGCGTGCAGGGCGCCCGAGCCGCGCAGCGTGAGTTCCTCCTCCAGGCGGGCCCGGACCTCGGGGTCGGTGCCGGGGAACTCCAGGTTGTCGACGGCCCCGCGCACGTACAGCCCCGAGCCCCCGACCAGGATCGGCCAGCGGCCCTCGGCGAGCAGCGCGTCGATCCGCTCCCGGGCCAGGCGCTGGTACTCGGCGACGGACGCCGTGACGGTGACGTCCCAGATGTCGAGGAGGTGGTGCGGGACGCCGCCGCGCTCCTCGGGCGTCAGCTTGGCGGTGCCGATGTCCATCCCTCGGTAGAGCTGCATGGAGTCGGCGTTGACGACCTCGCCGCCGAGACGCTGGGCCAGGAAGACGCCCAGATCGGACTTTCCGGCCGCGGTCGGTCCGACGACGGCGATGACGCGGGGGGCGGGGGGTGCGCTGCTCACCGGAACAGTCTCGCAAACCTCGGAGCTCCGTCTCGAACGAGTTACGTGACGCCGCGGCTTCGGGGTCGTTGCCCGTTGCGAGGTTCCTGCCGCCGGATCACCGAGGCGGTGGCCCGGGCCGCGCAAACGGACGCACCGGGTTACGCGGGATTTCGCCCGCACGAGTAACGTATGGAGTGGATATGGGCGTATTTGCACGACTTCTCCGGCGGTCCAAGGCCACGGAGGCGCCTGCCGCCGAGACCGGCGCCGGGTCGGCGAAGGCCGGGGCCGGTGCCGAGTCGGCGGAGGCGGGTGCCGGTGCCGAGTCGGCGGAGGCGGGTGCCGGTGCCGAGTCGGCGGACGCGGGTGCCGGGACCGAGGAGGCGGCGGCCGCCGCCGAGGTGAAGGCGGCCGAGGGGACGGCGGAAGCCGCCGAACCCGCGGCGAAGGACACCGAGACCGAAGGGGTCGACATCCCCAAGCAGCAGTCCACCGACAAGGCGGCCGACAACGAGGCCGGTGACGGCGCACGTACGTGACCGCTTCGCGCGAGGGAAGGTGAACCATGGGTCTGCTGGACAACATGAAGGCCAAACTGGGCCCGGCCAAGAGCAAGGTCTCCGACCTCGCACAGCGGCACGAGGGCAAGATCCAGCACGGCCTCGACAAGGCGGCCCACGCCGTCGACAAGGGCACCAAGGGCAAGTACAGCGGCAAGATCCAGTCCGGCACGGGCCGGGCCAAGGACGCCATGGACCGATTCGCGCACAAGGGCGACAGCGGACCGGCCGCGGGCGGCACGGCTCCCCCGCCGGGCACGGCGACCCCGCCGCCCGATGCGGGTCGCACGGCGCCGCCGCGCGATCCGGGCGGGCCGACGCCGCCGGACGACGTGCCCCCTCCGGCGTCCTGACCCGCGCATCGCCGCGACATCGCCGCACGGAAGGCACGACGGCGGACGGCCGAGGAGCCCGAGGGCTCCCGGCCGTCCGCCGTTTCCCGCGCCGGCCGCCGGGTGTCCCGCCTTGGCCGGCTACGACCAGGTCGCCACGAGGTACCCCACTCCGTACGGAGCGTCCTCGTACAGCAGCGAGCCGTCGAGGTCCGTGCCCTCCGCCGCGCCCGCGAGGACCTGCCACGGTGCCCGGCCGGAGACCTTCAGCTCACCGGCGAGAGCGGCGTCCAGCGCGGTGAGCGCCGGCAGGTCCACCGCGCCGAGGGCGCGCGCCGCCTCCGCGTCGAAGGGCGCCGCCCGTTCGTCGAGGTAGCCCGGGGCCTTGAGCGTCCGGCACGCGCTGGCGTCGCCCATCACCAGCAGGGCGACCCGCTCGTCCCGTGCGGCGACGTCCCGTCCGGTCCGTACGCACTGCTCGGGCGGGAGCTGCTCCCCCACGCCCAGTGCTTCGACGGGCGCGTCCGACCACCCGACGCGCTCCAGCAGCCAGGCGGCCACGGCCAGCGAGTAGGGCAGCGGCCGGGCGGTGTCCGGCGCCGCGGCCGGTCCCAGCCGTACGCCGAGGTCCACGCCGAAGCCCTTGAACGAGCCCCGGCCGCCCTCCGGGTACGCCTCGCACCCGGAGCCGTCCACCGGCCCGACGACCACGAGGCGGCCGGGCCGGGCGGCGGCGAGCACACTCAGCGCGTCCGAACAGGCGGCGCGCGCGGCGTCCAGCTCCGGAGCGGCTCCCGCGGCGACCTCGGGAACGAGCAGCGGCGGGCAGGGACAGACAGCGGCGGCGACGAGCATGATCGGCAGGGTAACCCTCAGGGAGTGCCACCGCCGCACGCGGCGGCAGCCGCCCGGCTCAGTCGCAGCCGCACCCGCCGGCCGCCACCGGCAGCGGCTCGGGGACGCCGACCCTGGGCAGGCCGAGCAGGACACCGGCCGGCTGGGACGGCTTGGAGGACTTCTCCTCGTTGCGCTTCTCCCAGGCGTCGCCCGCGCGCGTGCGGCGCACGTCGAGGACAGGGCCCTCGGCGAGGAGGTGGTGCGGCGCGGCGTAGGTGATCTCGACGGTGACCACGTCGCCGGGGCGGACCTCCTGGTCCGGCTTGGTGAAGTGGACCAGGCGGTTGTCGGGGGCGCGGCCGGACAGACGGTGGGTGGTGTCGTCCTTGCGGCCCTCGCCCTCGGCGACCATCAGCTCCAGCGTGCGGCCGACCTGCTTCTTGTTCTCCTCCCAGGAGATCTCCTCCTGGAGGGCGACCAGACGCTCGTAGCGCTCCTGGACGACCTTCTTGGGGATCTGGCCGTCCATCTCGGCGGCCGGGGTGCCCGGGCGCTTGGAGTACTGGAAGGTGAAGGCCTGGGCGAAGCGGGCCTCGCGCACCACGTGCAGCGTCTGCTCGAAGTCCTCCTCCGTCTCGCCGGGGAAGCCCACGATGATGTCCGTGCTGATCGCGGCGTGCGGGATGGCGGCGCGGACCTTGTCGATGATCCCGAGGAAGCGCTCCTGGCGGTAGGAGCGGCGCATCGCCTTCAGGACCGGGTCGGAACCGGACTGCAGCGGCATGTGCAGCTGCGGCATCACGTTCGGCGTCTCGGCCATGGCGGCGATCACGTCGTCGGTGAAGTCGCGGGGGTGCGGCGAGGTGAAGCGGACGCGCTCCAGGCCCTCGATCCTGCCGCAGGCCCGCAGCAGCTTGCTGAAGGCCTCGCGGTCGCCGATGTCGGAGCCGTACGCGTTGACGTTCTGCCCGAGGAGGGTGACCTCCGAGACGCCGTCGGCGACCAGGGCCTCGATCTCGGCGAGGATGTCGCCGGGGCGACGGTCCTTCTCCTTGCCGCGCAGGGCCGGGACGATGCAGAAGGTGCACGTGTTGTTGCAGCCGACGGAGATGGAGACCCAGGCCGCGTAGGCGCTCTCGCGGCGCGTGGGCAGCGTCGAGGGGAACGCCTCCAGGGACTCGGCGATCTCGACCTGCGCCTCCTGCTGCACGCGGGCGCGCTCCAGCAGGACCGGGAGCTTGCCGATGTTGTGCGTGCCGAAGACGACGTCCACCCAGGGCGCCCTCTTCACGATCGTGTCGCGGTCCTTCTGCGCGAGGCAGCCGCCGACCGCGATCTGCATGCCGGGGCGGCCGGCCTTCTTCGGGGCGAGGTGCCCGAGGTTGCCGTACAGCTTGTTGTCGGCGTTCTCGCGTACGGCGCAGGTGTTGAAGACGACGACGTCCGCCTCGCCGTCGGCGCCCTCGGGGGCGCGGACGTAGCCCGCGTCCTCCAGCAGCCCGGCCAATCGCTCGGAGTCGTGGACGTTCATCTGGCACCCGTAGGTGCGTACCTCGTATGTGCGCGTGCCGCCCACTGACTGGCTCCGGTCGATGCTGCTCATGGGGACAAGGGTAGGCGGTCGCCGGACGTGGCCGGGCCGCCTGTGGACAACCGGGCCCCGGGCCTCACGGCTCGATGAGACCCGCCCGGATGGCGTACCGGGTCAGCTCCAGGCGGTCGCGCATGCCGAGTTTCTGCAGGAGGTTGGCGCGGTGGCGTTCGACGGTCTTGGCGCTGATGAAGAGGAGTTCGCCGATCTCCTTGGAGGTGTGGCCCTCGGCGACCAGTTTGAGGATCTCCTCCTCGCGTTCGGTGATGGCCCGCGCCGGCAGGCCGTCACCGCGGTGCAGCCGGTCCAGGTAGGAGCGGACCAGGGCCCGCTCGGCGCCGGGGTAGATGAACGGCTCGTCGCGTACGGCCGCCCGGCACGCCTCGACCAGGTCGCGGTCGGCGACCGACTTGAGGACGTAGCCGCTGGCTCCCGCCCTGAGCGCCTCGAAGAAGTACTCCTCGTTGTCGTACATGGTCAGGATCAGGATGTGCAGGTCGGGCAGGCGGCGGGAGAGTTCGCGGGCGGCCTGGAGGCCGGTCATGCGGGGCATGGCCACGTCCAGGACGGCGAGGTCGACGGGGGTCCGGCGGGCCAGTGCGACCGCCTCGGCCCCGTCCCCCGCCTCGGCGACGACGGTCAGGTCGGGCTCCCCGTCCAGGATGAGGCGCACGCCCCGGCGGACGAGGGTGTGGTCGTCGGCGAGCAGGACGCGGATCGGGGTGGGCATCATCGGGGTCCTTCGGTGACGGGGACGCGCAGCCGGATGCCGGTTCCCCCGCCGGGGGCCGCTTCCAGGCCGAGGGCGGCGCCGATCAGCAGGGCGCGTTCGCGCATGCCCGTGATGCCGGCGCCCTCGGGGGCCCCGCCCAGGCCCGTGCCGTTGTCCCGGACGAGGAGTTCGGCACCGCCGGCGACCGGCCGGAGGCGGAGTTCGGCGCGGTCGGCCGCCGCGTGCCGGGCGGTGTTGGTGAGGGCCTCCTGGGCCACGCGGTAGACGACGAGTTCCGCTTCCGGCGGCAGGGCGGGGAGGTCGCCGGTGACGTGGTGGCGGACGGTCAGCCCGTGGGTGGTGAACTCGGCCGCGAGCGAGCGCAGGGCACTGGCCAGGCCGAGCTCCTCCAGGACACCGGGGCGCAGCCGGCGCGCGATACGGCGGATCTCGTCCAGTCCGGCCCGGGTCGCCTCCTGCGCCTGCCCGACCTCCTCGCGCAGATCCTCGGGTGCCCGGTCGGCGACGCGCTTGAGCTGCAGGAGGACGGCGGTCAGGGTCTGCCCGACCTCGTCGTGCAGTTCCCGCGCGATCCGGTGCCGCTCGCTCTCCTGCGCGGACAGCGCCCGGGCGGCGCCCGTGGCACGCTCGGCCTCCAGCCGGTCGAGCATCGTGTTGTACGTGGTGATCAGGCCGGCCGTCTCCGCCGGGCCGGCGACGACCGGGCGGGACCCGGGGCGCAGCAGGTCGGCGGTGGCCATGGCCCGGTCCAGCCGCCGCAGCGGCCTGAGGCCGAAGCGCAGCACGAGCGCGTTGCCGGCCAGCAGCAGCGCCAGGCCGCCGAGCAGGACCAGCGCCTCGCCCCACAGGACGGGCGTCGACACGGTGACGGGGCCGAGCAGCAACGCGGTGGCCAGGACGAGACCGGCGGCGTTGAGCGAGAAGATGCGCCAGAACAACGACACGTGCGCGGCTCCGCCCCTTCCGGCTCTCGGGTATGGCACTGCCCGCCCCAGCCTCTCCGGTGGCCGGTCGCCTCGTATATCCGTCACGACACCCATGTCGTCACCGTACGACCGGATGGCAGCATGCGGAGGTGGCCGGTCCGATGATCGGCACGGTCCACTGGACCTGCAAGAGCTACGACCGGACCTGCAAGAGCACGACCGGATCTGCAAGAGCACGGCGAACAGACAGACAAGTCGGACAAGGGGACGCAACGTGTCAGCTCCGCGCCTGAGGGCGACGCCGCTACCGGGTATCGGGGTCCAGTACGACCTGGAAACCCGGGAACACCGCCATCTGTCGGTGGTGGCGCACCGCGACGGCACGCGCACGGTGAACGTGTACCGGGCCGACGATCCCGACTCCTGCGCGCACTCCCTGCGGCTGACCGGCTCGGAGGCCGGCTCCCTGATCGACGCGCTCAAGCCGTCCCACCACAGCCCCAGCCTGCTGTACACCACGGACCTGGGACTGGTGGCCGAGCGGATCGAGGTGGCCGCGACCTCCCGCTGGAACGGGCGGGTCCTGGGCGACACCCGGATGCGGACGGACACGGGCGCCTCCGTGGTGGCGGTGCTGCGGCGGGCCGAGGCCATCCCGTCGCCCGCACCGGACTTCCGGCTGGCGGGCGGCGACACCCTGATCGTCGTGGGCACGCGCGAGGGCGTCGACGCGGCCGCGTCGATACTCGAGCGGGAGTGAGCCGGTGCACTCCGCGGTCCTCCTGATCGAGTTCGGTTCCATCATCCTCGGCCTCGGCCTGCTCGGCCGGTTCGCCGCCCGTTTCCGGCTGTCGCCGATACCGCTGTACCTCCTGGCCGGACTGGCCTTCGGCGAGGGCGGTCTGCTGCCGCTGGGGGCGAGCGAGGAGTTCATCGCCACCGGCGCCGAGATCGGCGTCATCCTGCTGCTGCTGATGCTCGGCCTGGAGTACACGGCGAGCGATCTGGTCTCCAACCTCAAGACGCACTACCCGTCCGGTCTGGTCGACTGCGCGTTCAACGCGCTGCCGGGAGCGGCGGTGGCGCTGCTGCTCGGCTGGGGACCGGTGGCCGCCGTCGTCCTGGCCGGCGTCACCTGGATCTCGTCGTCCGGGGTGATCGCGAAGGTGCTCGGCGATCTGGGCCGGGTCGGCAACCGCGAGACGCCGGTGATCCTCAGCGTGCTGGTGCTGGAGGACCTGGCGATGGCGGTCTACCTGCCGATCGTCACGGCGCTGGTGGCGGGCGCCGGTCTGCTGGCCGGCAGTGTGACGCTGGCGATCGCGCTGGGTGCGGCGGGCCTCGTGCTGTTCCTGGCCCTGCGCTACGGCCGGGTCATCTCCCGCTTCGTCTCCAGCGACGACCCGGAGAAGCTGCTGCTGGTCGTGCTGGGTCTGACGATCCTGGTGGCGGGGGTCGCGCAGCAGCTCCAGGTGTCGGCGGCGGTGGGGGCCTTCCTCGTGGGCATCGCGCTGTCCGGTGAGGTGGCGGAGGGCGCGCACACGCTGCTGAGCCCTCTGCGCGACCTGTTCGCGGCGGTGTTCTTCGTCTTCTTCGGGCTGCACACCGACCCGTCGAGCATCCCGCCGGTCCTGCTGCCCGCGCTCGGCCTGGCCGTCCTCACCGCGCTGACGAAGATCGCCACCGGCTACTGGGCGGCACGCCGGGCCGGGATCTCCGTGAAGGGACGCTGGCGGGCGGGCGGTGCGCTGGTGGCACGCGGTGAGTTCTCGATCGTCATCGCGGGACTCGCGGTCTCGGCCGGTATCGAGCCGTCCCTCGGCCCGCTGGCCACGGCCTACGTCCTCATCCTGGTCGTCCTGGGCCCGCTGACCGCGCGGTACACGGAGCCGGTGGCGTCCTGGTGGACCGGCCGCCGCGCGCCGCGACGGACGGAGCCCGCGCTCCGTCCGGCGGAGGCGGAGGCGCCTGTCGCCGAGTAGAGGCACCTTTCGCGGAGTAGAGGCACCTGTCGCCCAGCAAGGGTGCGGGAGACGCCGGGGGTGGAGGGGACAGGCCGAGGACAGTGGCGGGGACAGGGTGAGATCGGTGGAGGGGACAGGCCGAGGACAGTGGCGGGGACAGGGTGAGATCGGTGGAGGGGACAGGCCGAGGACAGTGGCGGGGACAGGGCGAGATCAGTGACGGGGCCGGGGCGCGTGGAGAGAGCGGCCCCGGTCAGTCGCCCCCGCCCGGCACGCACCCCTGCTTCCGCAGCACCCCCGCCACGTCCGGTGCCTCGTAGTGCTCGCCCTTGAGGACCTTGCCGTCCTCCCTGCGGGACACCGACCCGTCCGGGCCGATCTTGGTCATGTTGGAGCGGTGGATCTCGGCGAGCACGGCGTCGAGGTCGATGCCGTGCACCAGGGCCGTGCCGTAGGCGACGTAGACCACGTCCGCCAGCTCGTGCGCGAGCCGGTCGAGCGGGCCCGTCACCGACACCTCGGCGACCTCCGCGGCCTCCTCAGCCAGCAGTTCGCCGCGGTGGGCGGCGAGTTCCGGGGAGACCTCCGTCGGAGTGCTGCGGGCGTCCAGGCCGAACGCGAGGTGGAATGCACGGACCAGGTCGGCGGGCGAGGAGCTCATGGGGCCGACTGTAGTGGCGGCCACTGACACTCCCCCCGCCCCCACCTGTGACCCCCGCCCTGGTCAGAGGGGCCCCACGCCTGGCAGGATCGCGCGCATGTCCAGGACGTTCCCCCCGATCGGCAGGCAGCGGGCCCTGCAGGGCGGCACCGCCGCTCTCGTGGTCCTCGGGCTCCTGCTGTGGTGGCTGCGCCCCTGGGCGGAGGAGCCCCCGTCCGGGACGGTCACCATCAGCACGGGCACGCGCGCGGGGGTCTACCACGAGTACGGCGAACTCCTCAGCAACGCCATCGACAAGGACATGCCCGACCTGCGGGTACGGCTGCTGACCACGGCCGGCTCGCAGGAGAACGTCTCGGACGTGGCGACGGGCAAGGCCGACTTCGCGATCGCCGCCGCCGACGCGATCGCCACGTACAAGCTCGACAACAGCCCCGGCGCCGACCGGCTGCGCGGGGTCGCCCGCCTGTACGACGACTATGTGCAGCTCGTCGTGTCGCCGGACTCGGACATCCACTCCGTCGCGGACCTGCGGGGCAAGCGCGTGGCCATAGGGCTGCCGAACTCCGGCGTGCGGCTGATCGCGAACGGCGTGCTCAAGGCGGCCGGCATCGATCCGGAGAAGGACATCACGCCTGCGTCGGACGGCATCGACACCGGGCCCCGGCGCCTCGGTCGCGGCCTCGACGCGTTCTTCTGGTCGGGCGGGCTGCCCACGGACGGGCTCAGCCGGGTGGCCAAGACGTCGGCGTCGGCGTTCCGGTTCGTGCCGATCGACGCCCGCCTCGTGGCCAAGCTGCACGAGCAGGGCGGCGCCACGCGCTACTACCGCGCCACGAAGATGCCGGAGTCGGCCTACCCCACCATCCAGCGCGGCGAGCCGGTGCCCACCCTGGCGGTGTCCAACGTGCTGATCACGCGCAGCGACCTCGATCCACGGCTCACCGAGTGGCTGACCCGGACGGTGATCGACAGCCGGGACGGCATCGGCCGGTCCGTCCACTCCGCGCAACTGGTCGACGTCCGTACGGCCATCTACACGGACCCGCTGCAGCTGCACGCGGGGGCTCAGCGCTACTACCAGTCGGTCAAGCCGTAGCGCCGGAGCCCGCTGATCCTGGTGATCGAGGGTGATCCCGGTAGTGGAGGGTGATCCCGGTAGTGGAGGGTGACGCCGGGGTCGAAGGGTGACGCCCGTGGTCGAGGGTGACGCCGGTGGTCAAGGGTGTGACGCCCGTGGTCGAGGGTGACGCCGGTAGTCAAGGGTGGCGCCGGTGGTCGAGGGCGATCACGGCAAGCCCGGCTTCAGGCCGCCGACGCCGACCTGGGCACCCGTACCGTCACCCGCAGCCCGTGCGGCTCGTGATGGCCGTACGTGATCGAACCGCCGCCCGCCGCGAGCAGCGCCCGCGAGATGGACAGCCCCAGGCCCGAGCCCTTGACGTTCTGGTGGCGGCCGCTGCGCCAGAAACGGTCGCCGATGCGGGCCAGCTCGTCGTCGGTGAGGCCGGGGCCGTGATCGGCGACGACCACGGTGGAGGAGTCCCCGTTCGAGGCGACGCTCACCTCGACGGTCCCGTCCTCGGGCGTGAACTTCACGGCGTTGTCGATGATCGCGTCCAGCGCGCTGGACAGGGCGATCGGGTCGGCCCAGCCGGTCGTCGGCGGGCAGTCGCCGACCAGGCGCACGCCCTTGGCCTCGGCGGTCGGGGTCCAGGCCGCGAGGCGTTCGGCGGCGAGCGCGCCGATGTCCGTGATCCTCAGATCCGCCTCGGTGTGCTCGGCCAGCGCCAGGTCCAGCAGGTCGTCGAGGACCTGGGCGAGACGCTTGCCCTCGGCCTGGACGGAGGCGATCTCCTTGTTGCCCTCGGGCAGCTCGAAGGAGAGCAGCTCGATGCGCAGCAGCAGCGCCGCGAGCGGGTTGCGCAGCTGGTGCGAGGCGTCGGCGACGAAGGCGCGCTGCTGCTCCAGGACGTCCTCGACGTTGTCGGCCATCTCGTTGAACGACCGGGCCAGACGCTGGAGTTCCGGCGGGCCACCCGCGGCCGCGACCCGCGACTTGAGCCGCCCGGTGGCGATGTCGTGCGTGGTGGCGTCCAGGATCCGTACGGGCTTGAGCACCCAGCCGGTCAGCCGGAGGGCGGCGCCCACGGCCAGCAGCATCGCGGCGAACTCGCCCGCGCCGATCACCAGCCAGCCCTGCAGCGTGCGCGAGCGCATCTGCCCGGTGGGCGAGTCGGTGACGACGACCGCGACGACGTCACCGTCCCGGATGACCGGCGAGGCCACCACGAGGTTGCGGCGCTGCCACGGCCACACCTGCTGCGGGTCGTGGCTGCGGCGGCTGAGCAGGGCCTCGGCGAAGGCGTCACGCACCTCGCCGTCCTTCGGCAGGGCCCAGCGGGCGGGTGCCCTGGCCATGGCACTGCCGTTGCGGTAGAAGACACCGGCGCGGATGCCGTAGACCTCGTGGTAGCTGCGGAGTTCGCTGCTGAGGGTGGCCAGACGCTCGTTCTCGAAGGCCTCGGCGGCGGCGTCCGGCGAGTCGGTGACGAAGCCGGCGAGGGCTGCGAAGCGCGCGGTGTCGTCGATGCGGTCGACGACGACCTTCTGCTGCTGGGCGCCGGCCGTGCTGACCGCGAGCGGCACGCCGAGCGCGAGCAGTACGGCCGCCATCAGGATGATCAGCAGCGGGAGCAGACGAGTGCGCACCCGGCCCCGCTATCCGGCAGGCGCGACGAGCCGGTATCCGACTCCGCGGACGGTCTCGATGAGGGCGGGCATCCGCAGCTTCGCGCGCAGGGACGCCACATGCACCTCGAGGGTGCGCCCCGTTCCCTCCCAGCTGGTCTGCCACACCTCACTGATGATCTGCTCCCGGCGGAAGACCACCCCGGGCCGCTGCGCCAGCAGGGCCAGCAGATCGAACTCCTTGCGGGTCAGCTGCACGACCGACCCGTCCACGCTGACCCGGCGGGTGGGCAGCTCGATGTGCATCGCGCCGAGCCGCAGCTCGGTCTCGATGCCGCTGGAGGTGTCCTCGTGGGAGGTGCGCCGGCTCACCGCGTGGATGCGGGCGAGCAGCTCCCCCGTGTCGTAGGGCTTCACCACGTAGTCGTCGGCACCGAGGTTGAGGCCGTGGATGCGTGAGCGCACGTCGGAGCGGGCGGTCACCATGATCACCGGGGTGCTGGTGCGCTTGCGGATCTTGCCGCAGACCTCGTAGCCGTCCTGGTCGGGCAGGCCGAGGTCGAGGAGGACGACGCCGAAGCCGTCGACCTCGGGCACCAGGGCCTGGAGGGCCTCCTCACCGCTGCGCGCGTGCGTGACGTCGAACCCGTGCCGCGCCAGTACCGCCGACAGGGCAGCGGCGACGTGGTTGTCGTCCTCGACGAGCAGCAGTCTCACCCGGGCCCCCTTCGGTTCACTGGCCGTACGATCTGGAGAGGTACAAGACGCGTGCACACGCGCGTGCGCACTGTGCAGTCACGCTGATGGATGAGGACGGCGTCAAGAGGGTTCCGGTTGCTGACGACTTCCGTTATCCGGCCGATATGAGCGCTGCTCATAAGTGCTACGACATGTGTCCGATTGCTATCGGATCGTGATGCTCAGATTCCCCTCAGATGTAATGACGCAGGTCGTGGAGGGTAACTACTGTCCTCCGAAACCGAGGAGGACGGAGCCTGAGAGCGATGACCGAAGTATCGGTGGCCAAGGAAGATGTGGCCGCGACCGGCGAACTGGTCGTCCTGAAGAGCGTCAACAAGCACTTCGGCGCGTTGCACGTACTCCAGGACATCGACCTGACGATCGCCCGCGGCGAAGTCGTCGTGGTCATCGGACCCTCCGGGTCCGGAAAGTCCACCCTGTGCCGCACCATCAACCGCCTGGAGACGATCGACTCGGGCGCGATCACGATCGACGGCAAGCCCCTGCCTGCCGAGGGCAGGGAACTGGCCCGGCTGCGGGCCGACGTCGGCATGGTCTTCCAGTCCTTCAACCTCTTCGCGCACAAGACCGTGCTCGAGAACGTGATGCTCGGCCAGATCAAGGTCCGCAAGAAGGACAAGAAGGCGGCCGAGGAGCGGGCCCGGGCCCTGCTGGACCGGGTCGGCGTGGCCGCCCAGGCCGAGAAGTACCCGGCACAGCTCTCCGGCGGCCAGCAGCAGCGCGTCGCGATCGCGCGTGCCCTGGCCATGGAGCCGAAGGTCATGCTCTTCGACGAGCCGACCTCCGCGCTCGACCCCGAGATGATCAACGAGGTGCTGGAGGTCATGCAGCAGCTCGCCCGCGACGGTATGACCATGATCGTCGTCACCCACGAGATGGGTTTCGCACGATCTGCGGCGAACCGCGTGGTGTTCATGGCGGACGGCCGAATCGTCGAGGAGGCTGCGCCCGACCAGTTCTTCAGCAATCCGCGCAGCGACCGTGCCAAGGACTTCCTGTCGAAGATCCTGCACCACTGACGGCGCGGGTCGCTTTGGACGCGACCACGCCGCCCGCCCCTTGAGGGTCCGCATCTCCTTCACCAGCCAAAGGATGTTCACCATGAAGCTCCGCAAGGTCACCGCCGCCTCGGCCACCGTCTTCGCTCTCGCCCTGACCGCCACGGCGTGCGGCGGCGACAGCAACGACGAGGGCGGTTCCGGCTCCGGCGGCAAGACGATCACCGTCGGCATCAAGTTCGACCAGCCCGGCCTGGGCCAGAAGACGCCGCAGGGCTACTCCGGCTTCGACGTCGACGTCGCCACCTACGTGGCCAAGAAGCTCGGTTACAGCGAGGACCAGATCGAGTGGAAGGAAGCGAAGAGCGCCGACCGCGAGACCATGCTGCAGCGCGGTGACGTCGACTTCATCGCCGCGACCTACTCGATCACCCCCGAGCGCCAGGAGAAGGTCGACTTCGCCGGCCCGTACCTGCTGGCCCACCAGGACGTGCTGGTCCGCGCCGACGACAACTCGATCAAGTCGCCGGCCGACCTCAACAACAAGAAGCTCTGCTCGGTGACCGGCTCCACCTCGGCGCAGAACGTCAAGGAGAAGCTGGCCCCCAAGGCCGACCTCCAGCAGTACCCGACGTACTCGGCCTGTCTGAGCGGTCTGCAGAACAAGGCCATCGACGCCCTCACCACCGACGACTCGATCCTCGCCGGTTACGCCGCCCAGGCCCAGTTCAAGGGCAAGTTCAAGCTCGGCGGCTTCAAGATGACCAACGAGAACTACGGCATCGGCGTCAAGAAGGGCAGCGACCTCAAGGACAAGATCAACAAGGCCCTCGAGGACATGGTCGCCGACAAGGCCTGGCAGGAGGCCGTGAACAAGAACCTCGGCCCGGCCAACTACAAGAACGAGCCCGCGCCGAAGATCGGCGACATCAAGAGCTGACGCAACGGCTGAGGCAAAGCCTGACGGGTGCGCCGCCCTCCGGGGCGGCGCACCGGGGCATCGGCATCCCTATACGCGGAAGCGCGGGAGATCGTGTTCGACTTTCTGAGTGACTACGACATCCTGGGAGCCTTCTGGACGACGGTGCAGCTCGCCCTGCTCTCGGCCGTCGGCTCCCTGATCTGGGGCACCCTGCTGGCCGCCATGCGCGTCGGCCCGGTGCCGTTGATGCGCGGTTTCGGGACCGCCTACGTGAACATCGTGCGGAACATCCCGCTGACCGTGATCATCCTGTTCACCTCGCTGGGCCTGTACCAGACCCTGCAGATCAACCTGGGCGCCGACAGGTCGGACACGGCCAACTTCCGGCTCGCCGTCCTCGGCCTGATCATCTACACCTCCGCATTCGTGTGCGAGGCCCTGCGCTCCGGCATCAACACGGTGCCGGTCGGGCAGGCGGAGGCGGCCCGCGCCATCGGCCTGAGCTTCTCGCAGGTGCTGCGGCTGGTCGTGCTTCCCCAGGCCTTCCGCTCGGCCGTCGGTCCGCTGACGAACGTGCTGATCGCCCTGACGAAGAACACCACGGTGGCCGCGGCGATCGGTGTGGCGGAAGCGGCGTTGCTGATGAAGGAGATGATCGAGAACGAGGCCCAGCTGCTGCTGATCTCGGCGATCTTCGCCTTCGGTTTCGTGGTGCTGACGCTGCCGACCGGTCTGATCCTCGGCTGGGTGGGCAAGAAGGTGGCGGTGAAGCGATGAGTTCCGTTCTCTACGATGCCCAGGGCCCCCGTGCCAAGCGGCGCAACATCCTGTTCACGGTTCTCTTCCTGGTGGCTTCCGCCGCGGTGCTGTGGTGGCTGTTCAGCACCCTCGAGGAAAAGGGCCAGCTCGAGTGGGTGCTGTGGAAGCCGTTCTTCACCAGCGCCGAGCCTTGGTCGACCTACATCTGGCCGGGCCTGCTGAACACGCTGAAGGCCGCGGCGCTCGCCATGATCATCGCGTTGCCGCTGGGCGCGGTCTTCGGCATCGCCCGCCTGTCGGAGCATGCCTGGATCCGGGTGCCCGCCGGAGTCGTGGTCGAGTTCTTCCGTGCCATTCCCGTGCTGATCCTGATGATCTTCGGGCTCGCGCTGTTCGCCGAGTACACCAACGTCTCGTCCGACGACCGTCCGCTGTACGCGGTCGTTACGGGCCTGGTGCTGTACAATGCCTCGGTCCTCGCCGAGATCGTCCGCGCCGGCATCCTGTCCCTGCCCAAGGGCCAGTCCGAGGCGGCCATGGCGATCGGTTTGCGCAAGAACCAGGAGATGCGGCTCATCCTGCTGCCGCAGGCGGTCACCGCGATGCTGCCGGCCATCGTCAGCCAGATGGTCGTGATCGTGAAGGACACCGCTCTCGGCGGCGCCGTCCTCACCTTCCCCGAACTGCTCGCGTCGGCGAGCACGATGGCCGGCTACTACGGCGCCAACGTCATCGCCAGCTACACCGTCGTGGCCGTGGTCTTCATCGCCCTCAACTTCGCCCTCACCTCCTTCGCGAGCTGGCTGGAGCAGCGTCTGCGCCAGGCGAAGAAGTCGACCGGCGCGGTCGTGGGCGCCGAAGACCTGGCGACCGGTAAGGCCGACTGAACCGTCACCTGACACTCGGTCACCTCGCGTAACGACCTCAGGGGCAGTGGCATGATCGCCACTGCCCCTGATCACTTGACGCAAGCACCGGCAATAGGTTGCATACGTTCTGTGATCGTGCACCCTGCTCCGACTTCGTGTTCACCTACGTCCCTCAGGACAACACCACGGGCAGGGGGCGCGGCGCCGTGGATCCGGTGATCATCGTCGGAGCCGGGCCCATCGGGCTCACGCTCGCCCTGGCTCTGGCCCGTCAGGAAGTGCCCTGCGTCGTCCTCGACGAGGGCCCGGGCAAGGACGAACCCCGCGCCTCGCGCACCGTCGTCCTGCGCGAGGAGACCGCCGCGCTCGTGGAACGCCTGACCGGCGTGCCGCTGGACGAGTTCGGTGCGCAATGGGCCGGATGGCGGTCCGTACGGCGCAAGCAGGTGATGCGCGAGGTCTTTTTCGACGGCACCGAGCCGATCCCGCTGCACATCGCCCAGCACGTCCTGACCGGCCTCCTGCGTTCGGCTCTCGCGGGCGAGAAACTCGTCAAGATCGCCGTGGAGAGCCGCCTCGACGGCATCGAGCAGGAGCCCTCCGGCGTCACCGCCCACACCCGCGGCCCCAAAGGCACCTGGTGGCGCGGCAGTTATCTCGTCGGCTGCGACGGCCCCCGCTCGACCGTGCGCAAACTGCAGGACATCCGCTTCCCCGGCCGTACCGCGGTGGAACGTCACGCCGTGGCGGCCCTCCGAACCGAACTGCCCTGGCCCCACGAGGCGTTGCTGCACCGGATGCCTCCCTGGCGCATGTCGGGCCCCTCCGCCGGCGAAGTCACCGCACGTCCCCTGCCGGACGGCGTCTGGCGTCTGGACTGGCTGCTGCCGCCCGGCAAGGACCTCGTCACCCCCGAACTGCTGATCACCCGCATCCGCGAGACCCTGGCCGGCTGGTGCGGCGGCACGACCCCGCCCTACGAACTCCTGGACACCGGCGTCCACACGGTCCACCACCGGCTGGCCCGGCGCTGGCGCGCCGACCGCGTGTTCCTCGCCGGGGACGCCGCCCACCTGCTCGGCGCACTGGGCACGCACGGGCTGGACGAAGGACTCCGGGACGCCGACAACCTCGCCTGGAAACTGGCCCTGGCCTGGCACCACGGACCGCACGAAGGGCTCCTCGACAGCTACCAGACCGAGCGGCGGGCGGTCGTCGCCGCCCGGCTCCGCGCCGCCGACCAAGCGCTGCCACTGCTGCGCGGCGGCAAGGGCCTGCGCTCCTACGTCCCCGGCTCGTCCCGGAGCCACGACACCCTCCTCGCGGACGGTCACCTGGGGCAGGGCCAGCTCGGAGCGCCGGGGGCGTACGCCGACTCACCGCTCGCGCCCCCGCATCTCGAAGGAGAAGTGCCGGTCGACACCCCGCCCGGATCGCAGGTCACGGACGTCCGGGTCACCGCGGAGGACGGCACCTTCGTACGGCTGCGGGACCGGCTCGGACGGGGCGCCCTGCTCGTGGTGCTGATCGCGCCGGGCACGGGTGTGTGGGAACGCAAGCACTGGGCCCACGCCGGCATCATGCCCCGGCTCGCCACCGCGGTCACGGCACTTCCCCATCCCGCCGAACTGCTGGTCGCCGAGAGCTACCCGGGCGCGGCCGCGCACACGGTGCTCCTGGTGCGCCCCGACGGGCACCTCGTCACCGCCCTCGGCGGAGTGCGCCCGGAGGATCTGTACACGGCGGCCGAGGCCGCGATGGGCGGCACGAAAAAGACGGAGGCCGAAGCCGGCGCATCGGCGAGCTGACACCGGCGCCGGTGCCGACACCGCCACCGCCACCGACTCCGACTCCGACTCCGACTCCGACTCCGACACCTCGAACGACGTGCTCTCTGTCACCGTGCGTCCGCATGGTGACAGTGAGTTGACCGCTCCAGGCGCTCATGGTCTACTCCGGAACGTGACCGACACCTGTGTGCGCCTGTGGCGGAGGGTCCATATGGACCTCCTCCGCTATGCGGGCTGCGTGTGTCGCCCGTCCTGCTGACTTCGCATCTCCCTCTCCCCTGTGCGCGCGCCACGCTGTGTCCGCGTCGGCAGCCGCGCCTCTTTCGCGAACCATCATCAGGATCAGGACCTTCAGGACGGCACCCGTGTCCCTCTCCCCTTCCGCGAGCCCTTCTTCCTCCCCGCGTCCCTCCGTCTCCCCGGCCCGCCCGGCCCCGACGCAAGCCGACCTCCACGACTTCGTGCGGCGCGCGGCGGCCGACACCGAACTGATCTCCTCACTGCCGCTCGACCCGGAGGGCCGCACCTGGGTGCGTCTCGACGGCCCGGGCGGCAGCGAGGCCTGGCTGATCGGCTGGCCACCCGGCACGGGCACCGGCTGGCACGACCACGCCGACTCCGTGGGCGCCTTCCAGACCGCGTCGGGCGAGCTGAAGGAGAACTCGCTCGCCGCACGGCTGCCCACCGACGGCTGGAAGACCCTGGAACTCTCCGAAGGAGTGGACCGCACACGGCTGCTCCCGGCGGGGCGGGGCCGCACCTTCGGCCGGCACCACGTCCACGAGGTGCTCAACGAGTCGCCCGACCGGCACGCGATCTCCGTCCACGCCTACTATCCGCCCCTGCCGCAGATCCGCCGCTACAGCCGCAGCGGCCCGATCCTGCGCCTCGAGCAAGTGGAACGGCCGGAGGACTGGCAGTGAGCGCCACGCACGAACCGGCGAACGGTGAGGCCCAACCTCCCGTCGGCATCGACGAGTTGCTGGAACGAGTACGCGCGGAGTACGTGCGGATCGGCCCGCAGGAGGCGTACGAAGCCGCCCGGGCCGGTGACGCACTGCTGGTGGACATCCGCTACGCCGCACTGCGGGACCGGGACGGCCTCATCCCGGGCGCCGTCGTCGTCGAGCGCAACGAACTGGAGTGGCGCCTCGACCCCCAGGGCAGCCACCGCCTCCCCGAGGCCACCAGCCATGCGCTGCGCATCGTCGTGATCTGCAACGAGGGGTACGCCTCCAGCCTGGCGGTCCAGTCGCTGCGCCGGCTGGGGCTGCATCGGGCCACTGATCTGGTCGGGGGGTTCCAGGCCTGGCGGGGGGCGGGGTTGCCGGTGGGGTGAGGGGTTTTTGGGTGGGGGCTGAGGACGTGTTCGGGCTTGGCGGCGGGGTCTTGGGGGGCCACCCCCTCCCCTCCCCCTCCCTCCCCACCCCCGGTGCCCCCTCAGCCCAGCTCCCCCAGAACCCCTCGTCCCCCTCAGAACCCCTCGTCCCCCAGGAACTCCGTGTCCTCCCCCTCTTCCTCCAACGCCTGGCGGACCACCCGCAGGGCCATGCCCTCGGGATAGCCCTTGCGGGCGAGCATGCCTGCGAGGCGGCGGAGGCGCTTGTCGCGGTCGAGGCCGCGGGTGGAGCGGAGCTTGCGGGCGACGAGTTCACGCGCGGTCGCCTCTTCCTGCTCGGAGTCGAGCTGGGAGACGGCCTCGTCGATCAGCGTGGAATCGACGCCCTTGGTACGCAGTTCCCGGGCGAGCGCACGCCGGGCCAGTCCTCGTCCGTGGTGACGGGACTCCACCCAGGCGTCCGCGAAAGCGCCGTCGTTGATCAGGCCGACCTCTTCGAACCTCGACAACACCTCCTCGGCGGCGTCGTCCGGAATCTGCCGCTTGCGCAGCGCGTCGGCGAGTTGCTTGCGCGTCCGCGGGGTCCCGGTCAGCAGGCGCAGGCAGATCGCCCGAGCCTGCTCGACCGGGTCCCCCGGAGGCGCCTCCTGCTCGGCCCTCGACAAAGAGAGGGCACCTCCGTCCTGTGGATCAGCGGCGTCTTCGAACCCTCGCCGACGCCGCCCACGCCCGCGACGCGCCCCGCCGCCACGCGAGTCACCTCCGGGCGAGCCTTCCGAGCCTCCCGCGGACGTGCTTTCCGAGCAGTCCCTGGCGGTGCTTCCCGAGCCGCCTCCGAGTGAGCCTCCTCCGTATTGCTCTCCGTACGGCTCTCCGCGCAGCCGCCCTCCGTTCGGCTCGTCGTCCCCGTACAGCCTGTCGCCCCGGTACAGCCCGTCGCCCCCGTACGCGTCCTCACCGCCCACGGCCGAGTCCGTATCGCCTCCGGTGGCCCTCCCCCGCGGGATGCCGGAGGCGGCGTGCTCGTACTCCGCCCAGTCGGTTCGTCGTGTCACGGGTCAGCTCTTGGCTGCGGCGGCCTTGGACTTGCTGGTCTTGGCCGCTGCCGGAGCGGGGACGGCGGGCGCCGCGTCGGCCGGAGCGGAGACCGCGGCGTCCGTGCCGGGCTCGGCGGCCGGCTCCTCGGGACGCACGCCGACGCCCAGCTTCTCCTTGATCTTCTTCTCGATCTCGTTGGCCAGGTCGGGGTTGTCCTTGAGGAAGTTGCGCGCGTTCTCCTTGCCCTGACCGAGCTGGTCGCCCTCGTACGTGTACCAGGCGCCGGCCTTGCGGACGAAGCCGTGCTCCACGCCCATGTCGATCAGGCCGCCCTCACGGCTGATGCCCTGGCCGTAGAGGATGTCGAACTCGGCCTGCTTGAAGGGCGGCGCGACCTTGTTCTTGACGACCTTGCAGCGGGTGCGGTTGCCGACCGCCTCGGTGCCGTCCTTCAGGGTCTCGATGCGGCGGATGTCGATGCGCACCGAGGCGTAGAACTTGAGCGCCCGGCCACCGGTCGTGGTCTCCGGGGAGCCGAACATGACGCCGATCTTCTCGCGGAGCTGGTTGATGAAGATGGCCGTGGTCTTGGACTGGTTGAGCGCGCTGGTGATCTTCCGCAGGGCCTGGCTCATGAGGCGGGCCTGCAGACCGACGTGGCTGTCGCCCATCTCGCCCTCGATCTCCGCGCGCGGCACGAGCGCGGCGACGGAGTCGATGACGATGAGGTCGAGGGCGCCGGAGCGGACCAGCATGTCCACGATCTCCAGGGCCTGCTCACCGTTGTCGGGCTGGGAGAGGATGAGGTTGTCGATGTCGACGCCGAGCTTCTTGGCGTACTCGGGGTCGAGGGCGTGCTCCGCGTCGACGAAGGCGACCTGGCCGCCGGCCTTCTGCGCGTTCGCCACCGCGTGCAGGGTGAGGGTGGTCTTACCGGAGGACTCCGGTCCGTAGATCTCGACGACACGGCCGCGGGGCAGGCCGCCCACGCCGAGGGCCACGTCGAGGGCGGTGGATCCGGTCGAGATGACCTCGATGGGCTCGTTGGTGCGGTCGCCCATGCGCATGACCGCGCCCTTGCCGAATTGCCGTTCAATCTGTGCGAGTGCGGCATCCAGGGCCTTCTCGCGGTCGGTTCCTGCCATGGGTTCCACCCGATTTGCTTGAGTCGATCGCTTCACGTCAAAGACGCTAACGCCTGCCACTGACAATGCGCCTCGACGCACCTCCGGCCTGTGGATAACTCGGGCGCTTCTCTACCCAAACTATGTCGAATCGCCCGCCGTTGAGCCGCGCCGGAGACTCCATAAGAATGGATGTTCGATTTTGGTGTCAAGCGCACCACTCGGCACCTCCGGTGACAGGGTTCGCCGGTGTCCCGGCACCAGTGGACGGCAGCCGGCAGCGGACGGCAGCGATCCGCGTGTCCACAGCGCTGAAGCGGAGCTCAGGGCTCACCCCGCCCGGGCGGCCCGCAGAGGCACCTCTACTTGGAACCCGACCCAGATCCCGAGCCAGAGCCGGAGTCCGAGTCGGAGCCAGATCCCGGGCCGTGGCTCGGGCCCGGCCCGGAACCGGACCCGAGGTCGCCGCCTCCGGGCCGCTCCTGGCCCTGCTTCCGCAGCGCCCACAGCACTCGCGCGCGCGAGACCAGCCCTGGCCCCTCCCCACGCCGGTGATGCCCGTGCACCCGGGGGTCGTCCGTGACGTCGTACCGCCTCACGTACGCCCCCAGGAAGGCCTGCAGCGTCGCGACGGCGGGGATGGCGATCAGCGCGCCGACGGCGCCGAGGAGTGCGGTGCCCGCGATGACCGAGCCGAAGGCGACCGCGGGGTGGATGTCGACGGTCTTCGAGGTCAGCTTGGGCTGCAGCACGTAGTTCTCGAACTGCTGGTAGATCACGACGAAGATCAGCACCCACAGCGCGTACCAGGGGTCCACCGTGAACGCGATCAGCATGGGCAGCGCGCCCGCGAGGTACGTGCCGATGGTCGGGATGAACTGGGACACCAGTCCCACCCACACGGCGAGCACGGGCGCGTAGGGCACGTCGAGGAACTGCAGCAGGACGAAGTGGGCTATGCCGGAGATCAGCGCCATCAGGCCGCGCGAGTAGAGGTAGCCGCCGGTCTTGTTGACGGCGATCTCCCAGGCGCGCAGCACCTCGGCCTGCCGGGCGGGCGGCAGGACGGAGCAGATCGTGCGTCGCAGCCGGGGGCCGTCGGCGGCGAAGTAGAACGAGAACAGCGCGACCGTCAGCAGCTGGAAGAGGCCTCCGATGACCTGGGCGGAGACGTCCAGGACGCCCGTGGCGCTGTTCTGCACGTAGTTGCGCAGCCAGTCGGAGCGGAGCAGGCCCTCCTGGATGTCGACGCGCTTCAGGTCGGTCTTGAAGTGTGTGTTGATCCAGTTGATGACGGAGTCGAGGTACTCGGGGAAGCCCTCGATCAACTTGATGATCTGGTCCGCGAGGACGGTCCCGAGGAGGGTGACGAAGCCCGCCGCCGTGATCATCACGCCGATGAAGACGACGAACGCGGCGAAGCCCCGGCGGATTCCGCGCGAGGCCATCCAGCTCACCGCAGGTTCGATGGCGAGGGCCAGGAAGAACGCGATGAGGATGTTGGTCAGCAGGCCGGTGAGCTGGTGGAACGCCCAACTGCCCAGCTGGAAGAGGGCGACGAGCGTGAGCGCCAGCACCATGGCGCGCGGCAGCCAGCGCGGCATGCGGCCGTTCGGCCCGGCCCCGCCTGCCGGGGGCTGGGCGGGCGGTGTCGAACCGAACGGGGATGACTGCTGGGTTGTCTGCCCGGTCTCGTCAGTGGATGTCACGCGCCAAGTCTCACCCACGCCACCGACAGCCGTCTGCCCGCCTGGGACCTTCGTGACCGGCCGACGATCCGCGCGGCCGTCCGGCGGCGTTCGGCGGCGGTGGTCAGCGCCTCTCCCGGGGCACGTCCATCACCGCGCAGACCACCTGCCAGACGTCCTTGGCGGACCAGCCGGCGTCCAGCGCCTCGTGCACGGTGCGCCCGTCGAGCTCGGACATCACGTGGTCGCGCGCGAAGGTGTCGGCGTAGCCCGGACCGAAGTGCTCCGCCATCCGCTCCCAGAAGACCGTCAACCGCATGACTCCAGTATCCCGCCCCTGGGTGTGGGCCTGGGCCGGGACCGCCTGCGACGGTCCTTTGCGCCCTACGGTCTGACCCATGGCCGATTCAGGAGCACCCGTACTCCCCCCGACGTCCCCGCCGTCCCCGCCGCACACGCCCGTCGCGCGCGCCGAGCGCTTCGTCTGGCTCACCGCGCGCGTGCTGGAGCAACACCTCTTCGCCCATCACTTCCGGGGTGCCTCCGCCGACCCGGTGGAGACCGCTCTGGACGCCTACCGCAACGCGGACGGCGGGTACGGCCACGGCCTGGAGCCGGATCTGCGCGGCCCGGTCAGCCAGCCGCTGCACACCGCCCACGCCCTGCGCGTGCTGGACGCCGTGGGACGCTGCGCCGGCCAGCGCGTGGAACGCATGTGCCGCTACCTGACGTCCGTGTCCACGGCGGACGGCGCGCTCCCGGCGGTCCACCCGAGCCAGCGCGGCTATCCGACGGCGCCTTTCGTGCCGGTGGTGGACGACCCGCCGAGCGAGTTGCTGGCCACCGGGCCGGTGGTCGGGCTGCTGCACCGCAACGAGGTGTGGCACGCCTGGCTCTTCAGGGCCACGGACTTCTGCTGGCAGGCGGTGGAGTCCCTGGAGACGTCGCACCCCTACGAGGTCGAGGCGGCCGTGGCGTTCCTGGACTCCGCGCCCGACCGCCCGCGCGCGGAGGCGGCCGCCGACCGGCTGGGCCGCCTGGTGCGCGCGCAGCGCCTCGCCGCCCTGGACCCCGGCGGCCTCGACGCGTATCCGGTCTCCCCGGGCTACGCCCCGGGCGAGCACCACTTCCCGCACGACTACGCGAGGACACCGCAGTCGCTGGCGCGCGCGTGGTTCTCGGACGAGGAGATGGACCGCTCCCTGGACCATCTCGCGGCGCAGCAGCAGGAGGACGGCGGCTGGCCGGTGCGCTGGCGCCACTGGGCGCCGGTCCCCGCGTCGGAGTCCCGTCCGGTGGTGACGATCGAGGCGCTGCGCACGCTCGGTGCGTACGGGCGGCGGATCGGCTGATCACCCGCCCATGGCCCGCACCCCGGCGGTCACCAGCACTGCCGCAGCGACCACGAGCAGGAACGGCGCGCGCAGCAGCAGCGCCACGGCGGCGGCGGCGAGTCCGGCCGCTCGCGCGTCGAGCAGCAGTGTCTGCCCGTGGGCGAAGGTCTGCTGGGCGGTGAGGGCCGCGAGCAGCGCGACGGGCAGCAGGGCGGCGAGGCGCCGGACCACGGGCCGTTCCAGGGCGTTCGCGGGCACCAGCAGACCGGCGAGCTTGACGGCGTAGCACCCGAGGACGGTCGCGCCGATGGCGATCCAGACGTTCACCGTGCCTCCCTCCGGCCCTTGCGACGGCCGTCCGCCCACAGCACGGCCGGTGCCGCCAGCGCGGCGAGCAGCACCGGCACCCCGGCGGGCAGTACGGGCAGCAGTCCGAGTCCCAGCAGCACGGCGAGTGCGGCGACGGCCCGCTCGGTGCCGGTGCGCAGCATCGGTGCGAGCAGTGCGAGGAAGACCGCCGGTCCCGCGGCGTCCAGGCCCCACGCGTCGGTGTCCCCGATGGCCTCGGCGCCCAGGGCACCGAGCAGGGTGGTGAGGTTCCACAGCACGTACAGGCTCAGCCCGGTCACCAGGAAGCCGATCCGTGCGGATCGCCGTGTGGGCTGGGCGAGCGCGACGGCGGCCGTCTCGTCGATGACCCACTGGGCGGCGAACGGCCGCACCGCGCGCGGGAGGGCCAGGATCTGCGACAGCCGCAGCCCGTAGAAGGCGTTCCGCACTCCGAGGAAGAACGCCCCGGCGGCGGCCGTGAACGCGCTGCCCCCGCCCGCGAGTGCGCCCACGAGGGCGAACTGGGAGGCGCCGGTGAAGACGAGGAGGCTGAGCGCGCAGGTCTGGAGCACGGTGAGTCCGCTGCCGGCCGAGGTCACCCCGAAGGCGAACCCGGAGAGCCCCACGGCGACCCCGACGCCGAGGGCGTCCCGCACGACGGCCCTGTCCGCCTTCTCATTCTCACTGGTTTCCGGATCTTGGAGAGCTATCGGTTCTGCCACACCCGGGAACCTACGGCCGGCCACCGCGGCGCGTCTTGTACGTTCTTGCGCTCCTTCTGGTACGCGCCCGGAGGCACTCCGACGATCCGGCTGAAGTGCCGGTTCAGGTGCGGCTGGTCGGTGAAGCCGACCGCCACGGCGACTTCGGAGGGGGCCGTTCCCCGGTCGAGCAGGTGCCGTGCCCTGCGCACCCGCGCGTCCGTGAGCCAGGTGTGCGGCGGCATCCCGTATGCGTCGCGGAAGGCCCGCAGCAGCGCGAACGGGCTGGTGCCCAGGTCGGCCGCCAGCCGCTCCAGGCTCGGCGGCTGCTCCATCCGCTCCTCCAGCACGGCACGCGCGCGTGCGGCGATCCGGGCGCCGGCCGTCCGCACCTCCCGCCGGGGCAGGGGTCCTCCGTTCGACCGCAGCAGCCGGGTCACGGCCACCCGGAGCAGGGTGTCGGCGGCCAGCGCGTTGCCCTCGTCGGCGGCCCGCAGCACCTGGTGCACCAGCCCGACGGCGTACGGGTCGTCCACCACGGGGCTGACGAACCCCGGGGTCCCCCGCAGCGTGGTCGTCTCGGCCGCGATCTCCGCCACCACGTCCACGGACGGGTACACGGCCCCGTACCGCCACCCCTCGGGCACCCCGGCCCGCCCGGTGTGCGGCGTGTCAGGGTTCACCAGCGCCAGGGCGCCGGCTCCGGCGTACTGGTCGCCCCCGCCGTGGTGGAACACCTCCACGCCGTCGGCGTTGGCGGCGATCACGAAGTTCTCGTGGGTGTGCCGCACGAACGTCTTGCGCACGTACCGGGCCCGGAGCAGGTCCACCCCGGGCAGCTCCTCGTACCTCCAGTGCTGTGCGCGCTCGCTCATACGACCATTGTCGGCCGAGCACGCGGGGCCCCGCCCCACCCCTGTCCCGGAGCGGCCTCGCCCGTCCCGAGACGGCGGGCGAGGCGGCGGCGACCGCCCGATGTCAGTGCCGGGGTGCACGATGGACGCATGCCCAGCACAGCACCCGGACCCCTGGACGGCTTCTCCCCCGCGACCCGAGCGTGGTTCACGGGCGCCTTCCCCGCGCCCACCACGGCGCAGGCCGGTGCGTGGCAGGCCATCCACGAGGGCTCGGACGTGCTGGTCGTGGCTCCCACCGGTTCCGGCAAGACGCTGGCCGCCTTCCTCGCCGCCCTGGACGAGCTGGCGTCGACCCCGCCCCCGGCCGACCCCAAGAAGCGCTGCCGCGTGCTGTACGTCTCCCCCCTCAAGGCCCTGGCGGTGGACGTCGAGCGCAACCTGCGCAGCCCTCTGACCGGCATCCGCCAGGAGTCCGTGCGGATGGGCCTGCCGGAGCCGGAGGTCAAGGTGGGCATCCGCTCGGGCGACACCCCGGCCGCCGAGCGCCGCGCCCTGTCCACGCGCCCGCCGGACATCCTGATCACGACGCCCGAGTCACTGTTCCTGATGCTGACGTCGGCCGCACGCGACGCGCTGGCCGGCGTCGAGACGGTGATCCTCGACGAGGTGCACGCGGTCGCCGGCACCAAGCGCGGCGCCCACCTCGCGCTCTCCCTGGAGCGCCTGGACGACCTCCTGCCGAAGCCGGCCCGCCGCATCGGCCTGTCCGCGACGGTCCGTCCGGTCGACGAGGTGGCCCGGTTCCTCTCGCCGCGCCGCAAGGTGGAGATCGTCCAGCCGGAGTCGGGCAAGGAGTTCGACCTGTCCGTGGTCGTCCCCGTGGAGGACCTGGGCGAGCTGGGCGGTTCCCCGGTGTCGGAGGGCTCGGAGGGCGCCGAGCGCCCGTCGATCTGGCCGCACGTCGAGGAGCGCATCACCGATCTGGTCCAGTCCCACCGCTCCACGATCGTCTTCGCCAACTCCCGGCGCCTGGCGGAGCGGCTCTGCAACCGTCTGAACGAGATCGCGTACGAGCGGGCCACGGGCGAGCCGCTCGACGAGCACCATTCCCCCGCCGAGCTCATGGGCGGTTCGGGCGGCACCCAGGGCGCTCCGCAGATCATCGCCCGTGCCCACCACGGCTCGGTGTCCAAGGAGCAGCGCGCCCTGGTCGAGGAGGACCTGAAGGCCGGCCGGCTGCCCGCGGTCGTGGCCACGTCCAGCCTGGAGCTGGGCATCGACATGGGCGCGGTCGACCTCGTGGTCCAGGTGGAGTCGCCCCCCTCGGTCGCCTCCGGGCTGCAGCGCGTCGGCCGCGCCGGCCACCAGGTGGGCGCGGTCTCCACCGGTGTGGTCTTCCCGAAGTACCGCGGCGACCTGGTCCAGGCCGCGGTGGTGACCGAGCGCATGCGCACGGGTGCCATCGAGTCCCTCAGGGTTCCCGCCAACCCGCTGGACGTCCTGGCCCAGCAGGTCGTCGCGATGACGGCCATGGACACGTGGCAGTTCGACGACCTCCTCGCCGCCGTCCGCCGCGCCGCCCCGTTCACCTCGCTCCCCGAGTCGGCCTTCACCGCGGTCCTGGACATGCTGGCGGGCCGCTACCCGTCGGACGCCTTCGCGGAGCTGCGCCCGCGCGTGGTGTGGGACCGCGTCACCGGTGAGATCACCGGCCGCCCCGGCGCCCAGCGCCTCGCCGTCACCTCCGGCGGGACGATCCCCGACCGCGGCCTCTTCGGCGTCTTCCTCGCCGGCGCCGACCCGAAGAAGGGCGGCGGACGGGTCGGCGAGCTCGACGAGGAGATGGTCTACGAGTCCCGGGTCGGTGATGTGTTCACGCTCGGCACGAGTTCCTGGCGCATCGAGGACATCACCCGCGACCGGGTCCTGGTCTCCCCGGCCCCGGGTGTGCCGGGCCGGCTGCCCTTCTGGAAGGGCGACCAGCTGGGCCGCCCGCTGGAGCTGGGCCGGGCGGTGGGCGCGTTCCTGCGCGAGGTCGGTTCGCTGACCAAGGACGACGCCCGGCTCCGCCTGGTCGCCGCCGGCCTGGACGCCTGGGCGGCGGACAACGTGCTGTCGTACCTGGACGAGCAGCGCCAGGCCTGCGGCCACATCCCCGACGACCGGACGATCGTCGTGGAGCGCTTCCGCGACGAGCTCGGCGACTGGCGGGTCGTCGTGCACTCCCCCTTCGGCGCCCAGGTGCACGCCCCCTGGGCGCTCGCGCTCGGAGCGAAGCTCTCCGAGCGGTACGGCATGGACGCGCAGGTCATGCACGCCGACGACGGCATCGTGCTGCGCCTGCCGGACGCCGACCTGATGGGCTTGGACCTGCTGGACCAGGAGCCGCTGAAGGCGGGCCGGGAGTACGACGCCGATCAGGCACCGGTGAGCGCCGCGGACGTCGTCTTCGACAAGGGCGAGGTCGACCAGGTCGTCACCGACCAGGTGGGCAGTTCCGCCCTGTTCGCCTCCCGCTTCCGCGAGTGCGCCGCCCGCGCGCTGCTGCTGCCGCGCCGCAACCCGGGCAAGCGCACCCCGCTGTGGCAGCAGCGGCAGCGTGCCTCGCAGCTGCTGCAGGTGGCGAGCGAGTTCGGCTCGTTCCCGATCGTGCTGGAGGCGGTCCGCGAGTGCCTCCAGGACGTCTTCGACGTTCCCGGCCTCGTCGAGCTGATGGGCGATCTGGAGTCCCGCAGGGTCCGCCTCGTCGAGGTCACCACCCCCGAGCCGTCGCCCTTCGCGCGCTCCCTGCTCTTCGGGTACGTCGCCCAGTTCCTGTACGAGGGCGACTCCCCGCTCGCCGAGCGCCGCGCCGCCGCCCTGTCGCTGGACTCCCGGCTGCTGGCCGAGCTGCTGGGGCAGGCGGAGCTGCGCGAGCTGCTCGACGCGGAGGTGCTGGCCGAGCTGGAGCGTGAGCTGCAGTGGCTCACGGAGGACCGCCGGGTCAAGGACGCCGAGGGCGTCGCGGACCTGCTCCGCCTGCTCGGGCCGCTCACGGACGCCGAGCTCGGCGAACGGGGCGCGGAGCCGCGCTGGGCCGAGGAGCTGGCCGGTGCCCGTCGCGCGATCCGGGTCCGGATCGCCGGAGCGAGCCACTGGGCGGCCATCGAGGACGCGGGCCGCCTGCGCGACGCCCTGGGCACAGCACTGCCGGTCGGCGTCCCGGAGGCCTTCACCGAGCCCGTCAAGGACCCGCTCGGCGACCTCCTCGCCCGCTACGCGCGCACCCACGGCCCGTTCACCTCGGCCACGGCCGCGGCCCGTTTCGGCCTGGGCGTGGCGGTCACCGAGGGCGCCCTCCAGCGGCTCTCCGCGGCCGGGCGGGTGGTGCAGGGAGAGTTCCACCCGGCGGGCATCGGCCAGGAGTGGTGCGACGCGGCCGTGCTGCGCCGTCTGCGCCGCCGCTCCCTCGCCGCGCTGCGGCACGAGCTGGAGCCGGTGCCCCCGGCCGCGCTCGCCCAGTTCCTCCCCCAGTGGCAGCACATCGGCAGGGGGCACTCTCTGCGCGGCATCGACGGCCTGGTGCGCGCCATCGAGCAGATGCAGGGCGCCTCCGTACCGGCGTCCGCCCTGGAGAAGCTCGTGCTGCCCTCCCGTGTCGTGAACTACGCCCCGGCGATGCTGGACGAGCTCACCGCCGCCGGTGAGGTCGTCTGGGCGGGGGCGGGATCCCTGCCCGGCAAGGACGGCTGGGTCTCCCTCTACCTGGCCGACGCGGCCCCCCTGCTCCTGCCGCCCCCGCACCCCCTGGAACTGACCGCCCTGCACCAGTCCGTCCTGGACACCCTCTCGGGCGGCTACGGCCTGTTCTTCCGCCAGATCGCCGACCAGGTCCGGGCCACCACCCACCCGGAGGCCAGCGATCCGCAGCTGGCCGACGCCCTGTGGGACCTGGCCTGGTCCGGCCGTCTGACCAACGACACGCTCACGCCCATGCGCTCCCTGCTCGGCTCGGGCCGCACGGCGGGCTCCACGGCCCACCGCGCCAAGCGTTCCGTCCCGCGCGGCCGGTACGGCTCCCTGACGGCCGCGGCCCGTACGGCGTCCCGCTCCGGCCCGCCCACGGTCGCCGGCCGCTGGTCCCTGCTCCCCGCGCACGAGCAGGACCCCACCGTGCGCGCCCACGCCCTCGCCCGCACCCTCCTCGACCGGCACGGCGTGGTCACCCGGGGCGCCGTCGCGGCGGAGGGCGTCGAGGGGGGCTTCTCGGCGACGTACCGTGTGCTGTCCGTCTTCGAGGAGAGCGGCCAGGCCCGCCGCGGCTACGTGGTGGAAGGCCTCGGTGCCGCGCAGTTCGCGATGGACGGCGCGGTGGACCGCCTGCGCGCGGTGTCCAACGCCCGCGACCGCGGCGAGGACCTGCCCGGCCCGCCCCCGGCCCTGGACGCCGACCCGTTCCCCGCGCACGACTTCGCCGGGCCGGACGACTCCGCCCCCAGCAGCGACCACACCGACGACCCGGGCCACGACGGCTTCCCCGACCTGGGCGTCAGCCCTTTCGACACCGCCCAGCCCTCCCGTGACGAGTGGGTCTCGCCCCGCGACCACGCACAGCAGAGCGTCCCGCCCTGGCAGAACGGCGGACGCGCCCCGTACGGCTCGGGGCTCCCGGGCGGCCGCTCCCGCTCCGACACGTCCCGGGCCGTCGTCCTGGCCGCCGCCGACCCGGCGAACGCGTACGGCGCCGCCCTGCCCTGGCCCGAGCCCCCGACCGGCGCCGGACACAAGCCCGGCCGCAAAGCGGGCTCCCTGGTGGTACTCGTCGACGGTGAGCTGACGCTCTACATGGAGCGCGGCGGCAAGACCCTGCTCGCCTGGCCCACCGACCCGGACGGCGACCTCACCGACGATCCCCGCCTGCGCCCGGCCGCCGAGGCCCTGGCCTCGGCGGCCCGCGCGGGCTCCCTCGGCACGGTGACCGTGGAGCGCGTCAACGGCGCCCAGGCCCTCACCTCCCCGATCGGCACCCTCCTGGAAGGAGCGGGCTTCATCGCGACGCCCCGAGGACTCCGCCTGCGCGCCTGACGGCCACGAGGCCAGAGGCAGGACGCCTGAGGCAGGCCCAGGGGGCGAACACCCGCTCGCCTGACCCGCTCCCGGCCCCGGCCCGGACAGCCACGCGCCACCCGCCGACGCCCCACCGCCAGCCAAACCCCGCGAACGCCCGCCCCCGTGCCACCCTTGACCCATGCCCGAAGGAGACACGGTCTGGCAGGCCGCGAAACGGCTGCACGGCGCCCTGGCCGACCAGGTGCTGACCCGCAGCGACCTCCGGGTGCCCCGCTTCGCCACGGCCGACCTCACCGGCCGCAGGGTCCTGGACGTCACCGCGCGCGGCAAGCACCTCCTCGCCCGCATCGAGGGCGGCCTGACCCTCCACTCCCACCTGCGGATGGACGGCGCCTGGAAGGTCTACGAGAACGGCAGGCGCTGGACCGGCGGCCCCGGCCACCAGATCCGCGCGATCCTCGGCACCGCCGACCGCACGGCCGTCGGCTACCGCCTGCCCGTCCTGGAACTGCTGCGCACCACCGACGAGCACCGCGCGGTGGGCCATCTCGGACCCGACCTCCTGGGCACGGACTGGGACCCCGACCGCGCCCTGGCCAACCTCTTCCAGGACCCCGCACGCCCCCTCGGCGAGGCGCTGCTGGACCAGCGCAACCTGGCCGGCATCGGCAACGTCTACAAGTGCGAGCTCTGCTTCCTGCTCGGCGTCACCCCCTGGCTCCCCGTGGGCGACCTGCCCGCCGACCGCGCCGCGAAGCTGCCGGCCCTCGCCAAGAAGCTGCTGGAGGTGAACCGCGACCGCCCGATCCGCAGCACGACGGGCCGCCGCGGCCAGGACCTCTTCGTCTACGGCCGCTCCCCCCGCCCCTGCCTGCGCTGCCGCACCTCCATCCGGGTCGCCGACCAGGGCGACGGCTCCCGCGAACGCCCCACCTACTGGTGCCCCACCTGCCAACCGGGCCCGGCCCCGGCTCCCGTACGCGCCCGCCACAACGGGATCAGCTGACATCCCGCCAGAAACGCTCGTACGGCAATCTTCACGCCCCTCCCCTCACCCCCTCCGCGGCGCCCCACCCCTCCCCCGGAATCCCCAGAGCTGCCGCCACCGCCCCGTGTCCACCACACCGCTCGCCCGCCCCTTCGGCACGCAGTGCACCGGCAGCACGCTCAACCCCCACCCGCCGGCCGCGACCGCCGCCTCCAGCGCCCCCGCCCCGGGCACGGCCACCAGCCGCACCACGGCCCACCACCACAGCCCCACGAGCCCCAGCACGGCCGCACGGACCCCCCAGCGCCCTATCGCCGCCATGGCCGCCACCTCCGGCCCGACGGTATTCGGCGGCTAGGCCTCCCAGGCAGGGCGCACCACGGGCACAACGGCGCACCGCCGCCGCCAGGGTCACCCCCACCACCGGGTGCACCGCGCATGCGGCAAGCACCGCGCACGCCGTGCACGTCGTGTACACCATGCACACCGCGCACCCCGCGCACCCCGCGAGCGCGACGAAAACCAAGCGCGCCGCCGCACACACCCCGCGCCCCGCGCCCCACCCCGCGTCCCGCCCCACTCATCCCAGGGCGGCTCACCACACGGCGACTCGCCCCACGGCGGCTCACGCCACCCCTCACCCCGGCGAGGCCTCCGGCCGGCCCGCCGGCCGCTGCCGCGCCCGCTCGCGTCACCCGTTCTCGGCCTGGAACATCCAGTGATGCTTCTCCAGATCCGCCGTGATCTGGATGAAGATGTCCTGGCTCACCGCATCCGGCTCACCGGTCGACTCGATGCGCTCCCGCATCCGCGTGATGACGGCGCCCAGCGCCTCCACCAGTGTCCCGACGGCGGTCGTGTCGTCGACCCAGCCCTCGGGCGTCACGCCGATCCCGCTGCCGACGGCGACCGTCGCGGCCCGGCCGTCGGGCGAGATCCCGAGCGCCGCGGCCCGCTCGGCCACGAGGTCGGAGTATCGGCGCGCGGTGTCGACGACCTCGTCGAGCTGGAGGTGGACGGAACGGAAACGCGGCCCCACCACGTTCCAGTGGATCTGCTTCGCCACCAGGGCGAGATCCACCAGGTCGGCGAGGGCGCCCTGCAGCGCCTCGGACACGGTCTTGATGCTCGCGTCCGACAACGGGCTCTTCACGACGTACATCCGCACCTCCGTGGACTGTCCCCGGGCCATGCCCTCCACGATGACCGCCATACGCCATAGCGGCAAACGCACGCAAACCGGGCAGGGGCCGTCAGGCGCCGGGGCGCGGCCGGGCGAAGGCGGCGCACATGCGAAAACCCCGGGCGGCACCCCTCCGGATCTCCCGGAGAGGCCCGGCCGGGGCCTCGTTCATGCCGTGCGGGCGCAGAGCCTCACGCGGCGACGACGTCCACCGCTTCGGCAGGCGCCTTGATGGTCACCCGTTCCGGTGGCACACCGGTCACCGAAACAGAGCCCAGCATCGGTCGAACCGGCGTGGGCACAGGCTCGCTGGGGGTGGCCGCAGCAGACTGGGCCAGCTCGGCGAGGGCGAGTTCGTCGCTCACTTCCCGCATGAGCTCGGACATCCGTACGTCCAACGCGTCGCAGATGGCGGAGAGCAGCTCGGAGGAAGCCTCCTTCTGCCCCCGCTCCACCTCGGAGAGATAGCCGAGTGAGACTCGGGCGGACGAGGAGACTTCGCGCAGAGTACGGCCCTGGCGCTGGCGCTGCCGACGCAGCACGTCACCCAGCAGGCGACGGAGCAGAATCATCGGTGGCTCCCTCCTCGGACCGCGTAGCCGCATCCATTACGCCCCACCGTACCGCCTTGCGCCGCGGCCGTGCGGGGAGCGATGTCGTGTTCACTCAGGGCTGCAAACATCAAAACCCCCCGTTCCGTTCCGTATCCTGTGCCCGCTCATTCCCAGTCTGTTCGCCCGCAAGCTGCTCCAGGAGCAGTGCGAGTACGCTCCGTACACTCTCTCTACGAATTTCCGCGCGGTCGCCGTTCAACCGCAGACCCTCCACTTTTCCGCCGCCGGCGGAACCGGAATCCGGCGCGAGGGGCCCGTCGACGGCGATGAAGACCGTTCCGACGGGCCGGCCGTCCTGGGGCTCCGGACCGGCGACGCCGGTGGTCGCGATGCCCCAGTCGGCGCCGAGCGCCTTGCGGACGCCTGCGGCCATCTGGGCCGCGACCTGCGCGTCCACCGCGCCGCGCGCCGACAGCAGAGCGGCGTCGACACCGAGCAGTTCGCGCTTCAGTTCGGTGGCGTAGGCCGTCACCGAGCCCCGGAAGACCTTGGACGCCCCGGGGACCGACGTGATCTCCGCCGCCACGAGGCCACCGGTCAGCGACTCCGCGACAGCGAGCGTCTCGCCCTTCACTGTGAGTAGTCGCACCACGTCGGTGGCCGTGGAACTCACGCTTCCTTCTCCTCCAACGCGGCCTTGCGCGCGGCGATTCCCTGCCGGCGCAGCACAATGGCCTGTTTCACATAGTCGAGGCCGGTCAGGACGGTCAGCACGACCGCCGCGGCCATCACCCACCATCTCAGCGTGGCCAGCCACCCCGTCAGCGCCAGCACGTACATGCCGACGGCGACGCCCTGGGTGAGGGTCTTGAGCTTGCCCCCACGGCTCGCGGGGATGACGCCGTACCGGATGACCAGGAAACGCAGCAGGGTGATGCCGAGTTCCCGTCCGAGGATGACGCCGGTCACCCACCACGGCAGGTCGCCGAGTGCGGACAGGCAGATCAGCGCCGCTCCCATGATGGCCTTGTCGGCGATGGGGTCGGCGATCTTCCCGAAGTCCGTGACCAGGTTGTACGTCCGTGCCAGATGGCCGTCGAAGAGGTCGGTGATCATGGCGATGGCGAAGGCCGCCCAGGCCAGCGACCGCCACGCCGGGTCGTATCCGCCGTCCGCGAGCATCAGCGCCACGAAGGCCGGTACGAGCAGCAGCCGCAGCATGGTCAGCAGGTTGGCGATGTTCCAGACGCTGGCCTGGTTCACGGCGGCCGCCGCCAGCTTCGCCCCCCGCGGGGCCTTCCCATCGTCCAGCGCGTCCGATCCGGGAACCTGCCCGTCGGATCCGGGGTCCTGCGCGCCGGATGCGGGGCCCTGCCCGTCGGATGCGGGGCCCTGCGAGCCGGCGACGGCCGCGCTCTCACCCGCACCGGACGTGCGGGCAGCGCCCCCACCGTGCGCCGCGTCGGACGCCCCGGGGGCGGCCGCAGCGCGCCCCGCCCCGGGCGCCCCGGCAGCAGCCGCACCGGGCTCTGCCTGCGCCCCGCCGAGACTCGTGTCCGGAACCGCGCCCGGAACCGTGTTCGGACCCGTGCCGGGCTTCGCGTCGGACGTCGTCCTGCCCAGACCCGCGGGCCCCTGCTCGGACGCGCCACCGCGTCCCGCACCGGACCCGCCGTCGGCCGACCGCGCCATCGCGCGCACCGGCGGCGCTCCGGACACCGGCCTCGCGGCCACCGAGGACGCGGCCATCGAGGACGCGGGCACCGCACCGGCCACGGCCCTCCTCGCGCCGGAGGCACCTCCCGCCGCGGATGCCGGGACACCCGTCATCTGCCCGCCTCCTCACTCCGCGCAGGTGACGCGAACGAGCTCTGCAGCGGCTCGGCCACGAGGTCGACACCTTCCGTACCGACCACCTTCGCCTCGACCATACGGCCGGGGCGCAGGCCCGTGCCGCTCGTGAGCAGCACCTGGCCGTCCGTCTCGGGTGCCTGGTGCGCGGCGCGGCCGTACACGCCGTCCTCGCCGTCGACGGACTCGACCAGGACGTGCACGGTCTGGCCGACGCGCTCCTCGGCCCGCTGCGAGACGAGTTCCTCCGCGAGCCGCGAGACGTGGGCCAGCCGCTCGGCGACGACGTCCTCGTCGAGCTTGTTGTCGTAGGTGGCCGCTTCGGTGCCCTCCTCGTCGGAGTAGCCGAAGACGCCGATGGCGTCGAGCCGCGCGCCGTTCAGGAAGCGCTTCAGCTCGGCGAGGTCGGCCTCGCTCTCGCCGGGGAAGCCGACGATGAAGTTGGAGCGCACGCCCGCCTCGGGTGCCTTGCTCCTGATGGTGTCGAGCAGCTCCAGGAAGCGGTCGGTGTCGCCGAAGCGGCGCATCGCGCGCAGCACGCCGGGCGCGGAGTGCTGGAAGGACAGGTCGAAGTAGGGAGCGACCTTCGGGGTCGAGGTCAGCACGTCGATCAGGCCGGGCCGCATCTCGGCCGGCTGGAGGTAGCTGACGCGGACCCGCTCGATGCCGTCGACCTCGGCGAGTTCGGGCAGCAGCGACTCCAGCAGGCGGATGTCGCCCAGGTCCTTGCCGTACGAGGTGTTGTTCTCGGAGACCAGCATGATCTCTTTGACGCCCTGCTCGGCCAGCCACCGCGTCTCGTTGAGAACGTCGCTCGGGCGGCGTGAGATGAAGGAGCCGCGGAAGGACGGGATGGCGCAGAAGGAGCAGCGCCGGTCGCAGCCGGAGGCGAGCTTCACGGAGGCGACCGGGGAGCCGTCCAGCCGGCGGCGCAGGGGCGCGCGCGGGCCGGAGGCCGGAGCGAGGCCCTCCGGGAGGTCCGCGGGGGCGTGCCCGGGCAGGGCGACCTCGGCGGCCGACTCCTGCCGCTCGGCCGGGCTGATGGGCAGCAGCCTGCGCCGGTCGCGCGGGGTGTGCGAGGCGTGGATGCCGCCGGACAGGATGGTCTGGAGGCGGTCGGAGATGTCCGAGTAGTCGTCGAACCCGAGGACACCGTCGGCCTCGGGGAGGGCCTCGGCGAGTTCCTTGCCGTACCGCTCGGCCATGCAGCCCACCGCCACGACGGCCTGGGTTCTGCCGTGTCCCTTGAGATCGTTGGCTTCCAGGAGGGCGTCGACGGAGTCCTTCTTGGCGGCCTCGACGAAGCCGCAGGTGTTCACGACGGCGACGTCCGCGTCCCCGGCGTCCTCCACGAGCTGCCAGCCGTCCGCCTCCAAACGGCCTGCGAGCTCCTCCGAGTCCACCTCGTTACGGGCGCAGCCAAGGGTGACCAGTGCGACGGTACGGCGTTCAGGCATGGGCTCAAGACTACTTCGTCCCGCTGACACCCCACGTCGACGGGGTTGGCCGATCACGGCCAACCCCGTATGTCACGCAGCCCTCGGTGCCGGTCACCCGGCCTCGGGGTCGCCCTTTGTGTAGGTCAGGCGTTCGACGGACCCCGGCTGGAAGTTCTCTTCGATCTTCTTGCCGTTGACGAAGAGGTCGATCGCGCCGGCGTCGCCGAGGACGAGGTGGACCTTGGAGCTGTCCTGGAAGGTCTTGGTGTCGCCCTGCTTGAGGACGCCGTCGAAGAGCATCCGGCCGTTGTGGTCCTTGGCGGCGATCCAGCTGCGGCCGTCGGCGGCGACCACCCGGACGGTCACCTTGTCCCGCGGCGCGGCCGCGATGGCGCTGTCGGACGGCTCGGGCGCGGGGTCGGCGGGCTTCTTGGTCTTGGTGGTCGGCGAGACGGATTCACTGGGCGAGGAGCCCTCGGCCACGGTCGCCTCGCCGCCGTCGTCGCCGCCCTGGAACATCGTGAAGCCGACGAAGCCGATCACGGCGACGATCGCCGCGACCATGGCCGCGGTCCAGTTGGGGCCCCGCCGCTCCGGACGGATGCGTTCCGCCTCGAACAGGGGGGCTGCGGGGGTCGGTGCGGGGCGTCCGCCGTGCTCGTCGCCGTACTGCGCGAGCAGCGGCTCCGGGTCGAGGTGGACGGCCTTGGCCAGGGTCCTGATGTGCCCGCGGGCGTAGACGTCACCGCCGCAGGGCGTGAAGTCGTCCGCCTCGATGGCATGCACGATGTTCATACGGACCCGGGTGGCGCTACTGACGTCGTCGACGGTCAGCCCGGCGGCGATACGGGCCTGCCGCAGGACGGTGCCGATGGAGGGGCGGGCTTCCTCGCGGTCTGCTTCGACGTGCTCGTTTTCGAACGGACGCTCGTCTTCAGGGGAGTTGCCGATGGACACGGGGGCGCCTTTCGAGCGTGTAGCCGCCTGTGCTGGAAGTTCAGTCTAGGGGGGGTACAAAACGGTGGGGCAACCGGGCGGTGACACTTTGTACGCCATCGGAATGGCCCGACAGTCCGATGGTGGGCTCACTGCTTTTCACTTCGCTCAACTTGACGTACGCCGAAGGGAAACGGTTGCTCGATGATCCCTTACGGAAGAGTCACGATCAGGACACTCGTTTGCCGTAACGCCTCGTGAGGCGATCACCGTGCCTCGTTTCCCTACCCTTCAGACTCCCCCCGGATCACGGCGAGCACGCCATCCAGCTCGTCAGGCTTCACAAGAACGTCACGTGCCTTCGAACCCTCACTCGGTCCGACGATGTTCCGGGACTCCATCAGGTCCATCAGCCGTCCGGCCTTGGCGAAACCGACACGCAGTTTGCGCTGGAGCATGGACGTCGAGCCGAACTGCGTGGAGACGACCAGTTCGGCCGCCTGGCACAGCAGGTCGAGGTCGTCGCCGATGTCCTCGTCGATCTCCTTCTTCTGCTTGGTGCCCACGACGACGTCGTCGCGGAAGACGGGCGTCATCTGCTCCTTGCAGTGCCGGACGACCCCGGCGATCTCCTCCTCGGTGACGAAGGCGCCCTGCATACGGGTGGGCTTGTTGGCCCCCATCGGCAGGAACAGCCCGTCGCCCTTGCCGATGAGCTTCTCGGCGCCCGGCTGGTCGAGGATGACGCGCGAGTCGGCCAGCGAGGAGGTGGCGAAGGCGAGCCGGGAGGGCACGTTCGCCTTGATCAGGCCGGTGACGACGTCCACCGACGGCCGCTGCGTGGCGAGCACCAGGTGGATGCCGGCCGCGCGGGCGAGCTGCGTGATGCGCACGATCGCGTCCTCGACGTCCCGCGGCGCGACCATCATCAGGTCGGCGAGCTCGTCGACGATGACCAGCAGGTAGGGGTACGGCTGGAGGTCGCGCTCGCTGCCCTCGGGCGGCTTGACCTTGCCCTCGCGCACGGCCTTGTTGAAGTCGTCGATGTGCCGGTAGCCGTAGGCGGCCAGGTCGTCGTAGCGCAGGTCCATCTCGCGCACGACCCACTGCAGCGCCTCGGCGGCCCGCTTGGGGTTGGTGATGATCGGCGTGATCAGGTGCGGGATGCCCTCGTAGGCCGTCAGCTCCACCCGCTTGGGGTCGACGAGGATCATCCGGACGTCCTCGGGGGTCGCCCGCATCATGATCGAGGTGATCAGGCAGTTGATGCAGGACGACTTGCCGGAGCCGGTGGCGCCGGCGACCAGCATGTGCGGCATCTTCGCCAGCGAGTGCATGACGTAGCCGCCCTCGACGTCCTTGCCGAAGGCGACCAGCATCGGGTCGTCGTCCTCCGCGGACTCCGCCAGGCGCAGCACGTCACCGAGGTTGACCATCTCGCGGTCGGTGTTGGGGATCTCGATGCCGACCGCGGACTTGCCGGGGATGGGGCTGATGATCCGCACGTCCGGGGAGGCGACGGCGTAGGCGATGTTCTTCGCCAGCGCGGTGATCCGCTCGACCTTCACGGCGGGGCCGAGCTCGACCTCGTAGCGCGTGACCGTCGGCCCGCGGGTGAAGCCGGTGACCCTGGCGTCGACCTTGAACTCGGTGAAGACGGTGGTCAGCGCCGCGACTATGGCGTCGTTGGCGGCGCTGCGGGCCTTGCCCGGGCCGCCGCGCTCCAGCAGGTCGAGCGAGGGCAGCGCGTAGGTGATGTCGCCGGAGAGCTGGAGTTGCTCCGCGCGCGCGGGCATGTCGCGGGGTTCGGCGGGCGGGGCCTTGGTGAGGTCGCGGACGCCCGCCCTCGGCTTCTGCGGTTCGGGCGTGTCCTGCTTCGGCTTGTCCTGCTGGGGCCGGGCGGCGGGGACGGGCGTCGGGGTGGTCGGCTCCTGGTCGCCCACCCGCACGCCCTGGGTGAGGTCCGCGACGACCGGTGAGGGCGGCATCCCGTGCAGCACGGCGCCGTCGAGCGCAGCGGCGGCCGCCGCGGCGACGTCCACGGCGTCCCGGGGCCGGTCCATGTCGGGCTGCGGCACGGCCGACCGCCGGGGACGCCCCCGACGCTGCGAGAGCGCCTCCTGCTCGGCGTGGTCGGGGTCGTACGCCGCGGGCGCCGGCGCACGCCGGCCGCGCGGGCGCGCGGGCAGCGCCTCGCGCCACTGCTCGTCGTAGCGCTCGTCGTCCTCGCCGAACTCGTCCTCGACGGGGTCGCGGACGATCCCGAGCCGGACGCCGAGCAGCCGCAGCCGCTGCGGGATGGCGTTGACCGGGGTGGCCGTGACCACCAGCAGCCCGAAGATCGTCAGCAGCACCAGCAGCGGTACGGCCAGCACATCGCCCATGGTGTACGACAGCGGGGTCGCCATCGCCCAGCCGATGAGGCCGCCGGCGTCCCTTATGGCCTGCATGCCGTCACCGCGCGCGGGTGAGCCGCAGGCGATGTGGACCTGGCCGAGCACACCGATGACGAGCGCGGACAGGCCGATGACGATGCGCCCGTTGGCCTCGGGCTTCTCCGGGTGGCGGATGAACCGGACGGCGATGACGGCGAGCAGTATCGGCACGAGCAGGTCGAGCCGGCCGAAGGCGCCGGTCACCAGGATCTCGACCAGGTCGCCCACCGGGCCCTCGAGGGCGGCCCAGGTGCCGGCGGCGACGATCAGCGCGAGGGCCAGCAGCAGCAGGGCGACGCCGTCCTTGCGGTGGGCCGGGTCGAGGTTCTTGGCGCCCTGCCCTATGCCGCGGAAGACGGCGCCGACGGCGTGCGCCAGGCCGAGCCACACGGCGCGCACGAGCCGGTAGACGCCCCCGGTGGGGCTCGGTGCCGGCCTGGGCGCGACCTTCTTGGCCGCGGCCTTCCGGGCGGGCGCCTTCTTCGCGGGAGCCTTCTTGGCGGCGGCCTTCTTCGCCGGAGCCTTCGGGGCCGCCTTCTTCGCGGGCGACTTCTTGGCTGCGGAGGGACGTGAGGCCATAGGTGTGAGGTTACCGGGGGAGACGACACAGGACACGTGTGCCTACGGCTTCACCCGTTCGTGTCGCTCCGGGAGAGGCACGAAACTGACGCGCGGTCACGGGCGGACAACGCTGTCCGCCTGCGCGTCAGTTCTGCGAGGGCACCGAAGAGGTGTTCCCGGTGCCCGGCTCCAGGGCGTCCAGCGCCCGCCGCAACCCCGTGAGCTTGCGCTCCAGATGAGCCGCCGTGGCCACCGCGGCCGCGTCCGTGGAATCGTCGTTGAGCTGCTTGGTCAGCGCCTCGGCCTGCTCCTCGACGGCCGCGAGCCGCGCGGAGAGCTCCGCGAGCAGACCGGCCGACTCCTTGGTCTCGCCGCCCGCGTCCTTGCCGTTGCCCTCCAACTGCAGCCGCAGCAGCGACGCCTGCTCACGCAGCTGGCAGTTCTTCATGTACAGCTCGACGAAGACGGAGACCTTCGCGCGCAGCACCCACGGGTCGAACGGCTTGGAGATGTAGTCCACCGCTCCGGCCGCGTACCCCCGGAAGGTGTGATGCGGGCCGTGGTTGATCGCCGTGAGGAAGATGATCGGGATGTCCCGGGTCCGCTCGCGCCGCTTGATGTGCGCCGCCGTCTCGAAGCCGTCCATACCCGGCATCTGGACGTCCAGCAGGATGACCGCGAAGTCGTCCGTGAGCAGCGCTTTCAGCGCCTCCTCCCCGGACGATGCCCGCACCAGCGTCTGATCGAGCGCAGAGAGGATCGCCTCCAGCGCCAGCAGATTCTCCGGCCGGTCATCGACCAGGAGGATCTTGGCCTTCTGCACCATGGCCCGCCCTCCTCGCCCCGGCGTGGGGCCTCCCCTGTCCGCAGGACCTGAGGATGCACCGGTGGGTGCCGCCCCAGGGGACGACTCCCTTGCGCCGCCCGTCCTTGTGCCGGTCATCGTAGCCGCACCCCACCTGTCGACACACCCTGTCACCGCGATGTCACTGTGCATGCCATTGTGCACGTTGCAGAAACGCCGCAGGAGACCTGAAGGTTCCCCGGATCCCGTCCTTCTACACGACTATCCGCCGATCCGGCCGGCGACTCCAGGTGAGCACCGAACCTTCCCGCCACGGTCGCGCGACGGCCCGACGATCCCCTCATTCCCCTCGCATCCACTGATCCATCACCGTGAGCAGGTGATCGGGGTCGACCGGCTTCGTGACGTAGTCGGAGGCGCCCGACTCGATCGCCTTCTCCCGGTCGCCCTTCATCGCCTTCGCGGTCAGCGCGATGATCGGCAGCCCGGCGAACTGCGGCATCCGCCGGATCGCCGTGGTCGTCGCGTACCCGTCCATCTCGGGCATCATGATGTCCATCAGGACGACCGCCACGTCGTCGTGCTGCTCCAGGACCTCGATGCCCTCGCGGCCGTTCTCGGCGTACAGCACCGACAGGCCGTGCTGCTCCAGGACGCTGGTCAGCGCGAAGACGTTGCGGATGTCGTCGTCGACGATCAGCACCTTCTGGCCGCCGAAGCGGATGCCGCGCTGCGTCCTCGGCGCCGTCGGCTGCTCCGAGGGCGTCCACTGCTCCTGCTGCGCCGGACGCGCCTGGAGCTCGGGCATCCTGCGCCGCCGCCGGAACAGGGCTGCCGGCCCGTTCTGCGTCTCGCGGTACGACGCCACCTCGGCCGGCGTCTCGGCCTCCACGTCGGACAACTCCGACGGGTCGGACGTCGACGCCACCAGGTCACCGGCCTCCAGGGAGGGCAGCTGCTGCTGGTAGCCCTGCGGCGGCAGCTCACTGGGGTGCAGCGGCAGGTACAGCGTGAACGTCGAGCCGCGGCCGGGCTCGCTCTGCGCGTGGATCTCACCGCCGAGCAGCTGCGCGATCTCCCGCGAGATGGACAGCCCCAGGCCCGTGCCGCCGTACTTGCGGCTGGTGGTGCCGTCGGCCTGCTTGAACGCCTCGAAGATCACCCGCATCTTGCTTGACGCGATGCCGATGCCGGTGTCCGTCACCGAGAACGCGATCAGCTCGGCGTCCGGATCGGTCAGCGACCCGGCCTCCAGCAGCTGCTCCCGGATCCGCTGCGGCACGTCGTCCCGGGCCGGCCTGATCACCAGCTCCACCGACCCCGAATCGGTGAACTTCACCGCGTTCGACAGCAGGTTGCGCAGCACCTGCAGCAGCCGCTGCTCGTCGGTGTGCAGCGTGGCCGGCAGCTCCGGGGAGACCCGCACGGACAGGTCCAGGCCCTTCTCGGCGGTCAGCGGCCGGAAGGTCGCCTCCACGTAGTCCACGAGCTGCACCAGCGCGATCCGCGTCGGGGAGACGTCCATCTTCCCCGCCTCGACCTTCGACAGGTCGAGGATGTCGTTGATGAGCTGCAGCAGGTCCGAACCGGCCCCGTGGATCGTCTCGGCGAACTCGACCTGCTTCGGGGAGAGGTTCCCCTCGGCGTTGTCGGCGAGCAGCTTGGCCAGGATCAGCAGCGAGTTCAGCGGCGTACGCAGCTCGTGCGACATGTTCGCCAGGAACTCGCTCTTGTAGCGCATCGACACCGCGAGCTGCTCGGCGCGCTCCTCCAGGACCTGCCGCGCCTCCTCGATCTCGGTGTTCTTCACCTCGATGTCGCGGTTCTGCTGGGCCAGCAGCTCGGCCTTCTCCTCCAGTTCGGCGTTGGACGCCTGCAGCGCCTTCTGCCGCTGCTCCAACTCGGCCGACCGCTCACGCAGTTGCTCGGTCAGCTCCTGCGACTGCGCCAGCAGCAGCTCCGTCTTGGTGTTCACGGAGATGGTGTTGACGCTGGTGGCGATCATCTCCGCGATCTGGTTCAGGAAGTCCTTCTGGATCTGCGTGAACGGCGTGAAGGACGCCAGCTCGATGACGCCGAGCACCTTTCCCTCGAACAGCACCGGCAGCACGATCACCTGCGCGGGCGGCGCCTCGCCGAGCCCCGAGGAGATCTTCAGGTAGCCGCTGGGCGCGTTCTCCACCAGGATCGTGCGCTTCTCCGTGGCGGCCGTGCCGATCAGCGCCTCACCGGGCCGGAACGACGTCGGCATGGAGCCCATCGAGTAGCCGTAACTGCCGAGCATGCGCAGCTCGTACTGGTCCTCGTCGGCGGCGTTCATGTCCTCGCCGTCGACCAGCGGCATGGCGAGGAAGAACGCGCCGTGCTGGGCCGAGACCACCGGCGTCAGCTCGCTCATGATCAGCGACGCCACGTCCTCCAGGTCGCGGCGGCCCTGCATGAGCGCGGAGATGCGGGCCAGGTTGCCCTTGAGCCAGTCCTGCTCCTTGTTGGCGATCGTGGTGTCACGCAGGTTGGCGATCATCTTGTTGATGTAGTCCTGGAGTTCCTGGATCTCCCCGGACGCGTCCACGTCGATCTTCAGGTTCAGATCGCCCCGGGTCACCGCCGTCGCCACGCGCGCGATGGCCCGCACCTGCCGGGTCAGGTTCCCGGCCATCTCGTTCACGGACTCCGTCAGGTCCCGCCAGGTGCCGTCCACGTCACGCACGCGTGCCTGGCCGCCCAGCTGCCCTTCCGTACCCACCTCACGGGCGACGCGGGTGACCTCCTCGGCGAACGACGACAGCTGGTCGACCATCGTGTTGATGGTCGTCTTCAGCTCCAGGATCTCGCCGCGGGCATCGATGTCGATCTTCTTCGTCAGGTCGCCCTTGGCGATGGCGGTGGTCACCATGGCGATGTTGCGCACCTGGCCGGTGAGGTTGGACGCCATCTGGTTCACCGACTCGGTGAGGTCCTTCCACGTACCCGCCACACCCGGTACGTGCGCCTGCCCGCCGAGAATGCCGTCCGTGCCCACCTCACGGGCCACCTTGGTGACCTGCTCGGCGAACGAACTCAGCGTCTTCACCATCGTGTTGATGGTGTCCGCGAGCTGCGCGACCTCGCCGCGCGCCTCGATGGTGACCTGCCGCGTCAGGTCACCGTTGGCCACCGCCGCCGAGACCTGGGAGATGTTGCGCACCTGAGTGGTGAGGTTCTTCGCCATCAGGTTGACGTTGTCGCTCAGGTCCTTCCAGATGCCCGTGACCCCCGGCACGTGCGCCTGGCCGCCCAGGATGCCCTCGGTACCCACCTCACGGGCCACCCGGGTCACCTGCTCGGCGAACGAGGACAGCTGGTCCACCATCGTGTTGACGGTCGTCACCAGCTCCAGGATCTCGCCCTTGGCGTCGACCGTGATCTTCTTCGACAGATCACCCCGGGCCACCGCCGTCGTGACCTCGGCGATGTTGCGCACCTGGATGGTCAGGTTGTTCGCCATGCCGTTCACGGACTGGGTGAGGTCCTTCCAGGTGCCGGAGACGCCCTGCACCTCGGCCTGACCGCCCAGGATGCCCTCCGTACCCACCTCACGGGCCACCCGGGTGACCTCCTGGGCGAACGACGACAGCTGGTCCACCATCGTGTTCAGGGTGTTCTTCAGCTCCAGGATCTCCCCGCGCGCGTCCACGGTGATCTTCTGCGACAGGTCACCCCGGGCCACCGCGGTCGCCACCTGGGCGATGTTGCGCACCTGCGCGGTGAGGTTGCCGGCCATGCCGTTCACCGAGTCGGTCAGGTCGCGCCACACACCGGCCACACCGGGCACCTGCGCCTGACCGCCCAGCCGCCCGTCCGTGCCCACCTCGCGCGCGACCCGGGTCACCTGGTCGGCGAAGGCCGACAGCTGGTCGACCATCGTGTTGATGGTGTTCTTCAGCTCCAGGATCTCGCCGCGCGCGTCCACGTCGATCTTCTGCGACAGGTCGCCCCGCGCCACGGCCGTCGTCACCTGCGCGATGTTGCGCACCTGGGAGGTGAGGTTGCCGGCCATCGAGTTGACGGAGTCCGTCAGCTCCTTCCACGTGCCCGACACGCCGTCCACCCGGGCCTGACCGCCGAGCCGACCCTCGGTGCCCACGTCCCGGGCCATCCGCGTCACCTGGTCGGCGAAGCTCGACAGCTGGTCCACCATCGTGTTCACGGTGTTCTTCAGCTTGAGCATCTCGCCCGAGACGTCGACCGTGACCTTCTGCGAGAGGTCACCGTTGGCCACCGCCGTCGTCACCTGGGCGATGTTGCGCACCTGACCGGTGAGGTTGCGGAACGCCGTGTTGACGGAGTCCGTCAGGTCCTTCCACGTCCCCGCCGCACCCGGCACCTGCGCCTGACCGCCCAGCTCGCCCTCGACACCGATCTCCCGCGCCACACGCGTCACTTCGGCACCGAAGGAGGACAGCTGGTCCACCATCGTGTTGACGGTGTTCTTCAACTCCAGCATCTCGCCGGCCACGTCGACCGTGACCTTCTGCGACAGATCACCGTTGGCCACCGCCGTCGTCACCGCGGCGATGTCCCTCACCTGGGTGGTCAGGTTCCGGAAGACCGTGTTCACCGAATCGGTGAGGTCCTTCCACGTCCCCGCCGCACCCGGCACGTTCGCCTGACCGCCCAGCCTGCCCTCGGCCCCGACCTCGTTGGCCACCCGTGTGACCTCGTCCGCGAAGATCCGCAGCGTCTCGGTCATCTGGTTGATCGTGTCGGCGAGCTGCGCCACCTCGCCGCGCGCCGGGACCGTCACCTTTCGGGACAGGTCACCGTTGGCGACCGCCGTCGTCACCTCGGCGATCCCGCGTACCTGGGCCGTGAGGTTCCCGGCCATGGTGTTCACGGAATCGGTCAGTTCCTTCCACACACCGTCGACGCCGGGCACCTGCGCCTGACCGCCCAGCGCCCCCTCGGTACCCACCTCGCGGGCCACCCGGGTCACCTCGGAGGAGAACGCCGACAGCTGGTCCACCATCGTGTTGACGGTGTTCTTCAGCTCCAGCATCTCGCCGGCCACGTGCACCGTGACCTTGCGCGACAGATCGCCCTTGGCGACCGCCGTCGTCACCAGCGCGATGTCCCGCACCTGGGCCGTCAGCCGGTACGCCATCGTGTTGACGGAGTCCGTCAGGTCCTTCCACGAACCCGACATGCCACGCACCTGTGCCTGACCGCCCAGCTTGCCCTCGGTGCCCACCTCACTGGCCACACGCGTGACCTCGTCGGTGAACGTCGACAACTGGTCGACCAGGTTGTTCACGGTCCGGCCGACCTTCAGGAACTCGCCCCGCAGCGGCTGGCCGTTCCCCTCCGGGACCTGCGTGCGCAGCTCCATACGCGGCGACAGATCACCCTCGGCCACCGCCGACAGCACCCTGCTGACCTCGGAAACCGGCCGCACCAGGTCGTCCACCAGGGCGTTCGAGTTGTCGATCGCCGTCGCCCAGGAACCCTCACAGGCCCCCGTCTCCAGCCGCTCGGTCAGCTTGCCCTCACGGCCCACCATCCGCCGCACCCGCGACAGCTCACCCGTCAGATGCAGGTTCCGGTCGGCCACCTCGTTGAAGACGGCCGCGATCTCCGACATCACGCCGTCGCCGGACACCGTGAGCCGCTTGCGGAAGTTCCCGTCCCGCATCGACACCAGGGCCGCCATCAGCCGGTTCAGCGCGGCCGTGTCCACCTCCGTGGTGCCGTTGCGCGCCCTGCCCTGGTTGCTCGGGGACTGTCCGCCTTTCGCGCGCGTCCTCGTGCCACGCGTCGCTGCGCCAGACTCCACTGTGTCCCTCCCGCAGGGGTCGACCGTCACTGCTCTGCCCGGGGTACCACGCTCGGCGTACCGGTTACTACTGCGTATTCTCGCCCTGCCCACCAGGCCGTTCCCAGGGGGCTGCTGCCCGCCGTACGCCTTCGTCACTCAGCCTGCCCGGACCTTCACGAGAAGCCTGCCCAGTGTTTCACCCCGGCCGAACCAGGCCATAACAGTTCGGCAGCTTCGCACACCGTCCGCACACCCTCCGGACGGAAACACTGCAGACCGGCATCCATTCGGACCGCGAAGGTAAGTAACCTTGCATCCGGCTGTCCAGCCACGCCGGTCCGTCCGGCCTGGGCGGTGGCACGAAGACGAGCGGGCATCGGAGGGGCGGCCGCACACAACATGACCACCGGACTGATCCCGGGGGGACAGCCCCCGGACCCCCAGCCTACGGGCGGCCTGCCGCAGCAACGGCACCAGCCGTCCGGACCCACGGATCAGCACGTCGAGAACCGGTCGAGGAGTTCTGTGATCACCGCGCGCGCGGCCGCCAGTTTCGAGCCCGTCGGGCGATCGGTCGCGAGCGCCCGCTCCTTCGTCCGCGACACCCTCCAGGGCTGGGGCTTCGCCGACATCGTCGACGACGCCGTCGTTCTCACCAGCGAACTGGTGACCAACGCCGTCGTCCACGCCGGCACCAGCGCCGACGTGCTGTGCCTGCGCAGCGACGAGGGCGCGCGAATCGAGGTGGCCGACCGGTACCCCGAGCGCGAGATCCCGCTGCAGGGCACCGCCGTCAACATGGGCAGCCCCGACCGCGAGGGCGGCCGCGGCCTCCAGCTCTGCGCCGCCCTCGCGGGCCGCTGGGGCGTCGAGTACACGCCCACCCACAAGACCGTCTGGTTCCAGCTCGACCTCCCCGCCCGCACCGTGGGCACCCGCGCCGCCGGCCCGGTCCTGCCCGCCGACCTCCTCCCCCTCGCCGACGGCCGGGTCCGCGTGGCCGTCGTCCAGATCGACCGCACCGGCCACATCACCGCCTGGAACGAGGACGCCGAGGAACTCTTCGGCTACCCGGCCGGGCAGGTCACCGGCAAGCCCCTCACCGACCTCGCCGCCTGGCCGCACACCCCCGGCACCAGCACCGGCATCGCGGAGGCCCTGCGCCTGTCCCGCTGGGAGGGCAGCTACGGCATCCGCGACGCCACCGGCCGCGTCCTCCCCGTCTACGCCTCCCACCTGCGCGTGCGCGACACCGGCGGCGAACCGTCAACCGTGTGCCTCCTGGTGAGGGACCACGAACGGGCAGTTCTGCAGACCCCGCTGCGCATCCCCGCCACCGACACCTCGACCGGCTCCGAGGGCCAGAGCACCGACCCGTTCGAGGTGTTCATCGGCTCCCCCGCCCCGGACGACCTCGACGGCCTGCTGCAGCGCACGGTCGAACGCGCCCGCGACATGCTCGACGGCGACTCGGCGTTCCTGCTGCTCGCCACCGACGACGAGACGGAACTGGAGGTCCGCGCCTCCACCGGCCTGCCCTCCGCCCGCCAGCGCTTCGCCCGCGTCCCCGTCGAGGCGGGCACCGGCCGCTACGGCTCCGCCCGCATGCCGGCCGTCCACGACGACCTGACCGCGGTCGCCGGCGCGGTGCCCCTGCTGAACGGCACGGGCATGCGCTCGGTCGTCACCGTCCCCCTCAAGGTCGAGGGCCGCCTCACCGGCTCCCTCGGCGTAGCCGCCGAGGCTCCCGGCAGGTACTCCAACGAGGAGGCCCTGCGCCTGCAGTTCGCCGCCGACCGCATCGCCCTGGCCGTCGAGTCGGCCCGTCTGGGCGAACTGGAACGCCTGCGCCGCGGCTCCCTGAGCTTCCTGGTCGAGGCCTCCGACCTGCTGGCCGGCACCCTGGACCGCGACCAGACCCTGGCCCTGATGGCCCAGATGACGGTCCCCACGCTCGCCACCTGGTGCGCGGTCTACACGATCGCCGACCAGGCCTCCGAGCCGTACCTCTCCTACGTCCTGCACGAGGACGAGGAGCTCATCGACGGCATCAAGTCCCTGCTGTCGAAGGTCCCCCCGCCCGACCCGGTGCCCACCCCCGGCGCCCGCGTCTGGACGGCCCCCGCCGAGATCGCCCACCAGGCCGCCCTGCGCAGTTCCATGCGCAGCCTCGGCCTCAGCGGCAGCCCGACCCGCCAGGTCACCCCCGGCATCGGCCCCACCCTCACCACGGCCTCCGCGGTCGGCGGCGAGACGGTCGTCCTCCCCCTGGTCGCCCGCAACCGCGTCATCGGCATGCTCACGCTCGGCAAGCCGACCGACGAGCACTTCCGCCAGGAGATCCTGGAACTCGCCGAGGATCTCTCCCGCCGAGCCGCCCTGGCCCTGGACAACGCCCGCCTCTACTCGGAGCGCACGGCGATCAGCCAGTCCCTCCAGCGCAGCCTGCTGCCCCCGGAGCTCCCCTCCATCGACGGCGTCGAGGTCGAGGTCATCTACCGCGCGGCCGGCGAGGGCAACGAGGTCGGCGGCGACTTCTACGACGTCTTCCCCATCCGCGACGGCGCCTACGGCTTCGCCATCGGCGACGTCTGCGGCACGGGCCCGAACGCGGCGGCGGTCACCGGCCTGGCCCGGCACGCGCTGCGCCTCCTCGCCCGCGAGGGCCTCAGCGGCCCGGCGGTCCTGGAGCGTCTGAACTCCGCCATCCTCGACGAGGGCGCCCGCAGCCGCTTCCTCACGCTCCTCTACGGCGAGATGCGCCCCCAGGAGGACGGCAGCGCCGAGCTGAAGGTCGTCTGCGCAGGCCACCCGCTCCCGCTCCGTCTGCGCCAGGACGGCACGGTCGAGCCGGCCGCCGAACCCCAGCCGCTCCTCGGCGTCATCGACGACCTGGAGCTCTACGAGGAGACGGTCACCCTCGACCCGGGCGATGTCCTGCTGTGCGTCACCGACGGCGTCACCGAACGCCGCGAGGGCACCCGCATGCTGGGCGACGACGGTCTCGCGGACGTCCTCACGACGTGCACGGGCCTGACGGCGGGCGCGGTCGCGGCCCGCATCATGCGCGCGGTGGAACGCTTCGCGTCGGACGCGCCCTCCGACGACATGGCGATCCTGGCGATGCGCGTCCCGGAACTCCAGAAGGACTAGAGCACGAAAAAGGCCCCACCCTTGAGGGTGGGGCCTTTTCTGCTGGAGCCCCCAAACGGAATCGAACCGTTGACCTTCTCCTTACCATGGAGACGCTCTGCCGACTGAGCTATAGGGGCCTGTTGTCCGGCGGGTTCCCCCGGCGGCAACGGAATAGATCATACCCCGAACAGACCCGTGCTCCCAACCAGGTCAGAAGGCGGGCTGCAGCAGCCCTCCGAGGGCATTGCAGGCGGACACGATCCGCTGCATGTCCCGCTTGGTGAGCGTCGCGTCCACCGGCAGCGCGAGCGTCTCGTCGGCAGCCCGCTCCGTCTCCGGCAACGACACGCACCGCCGGAACTCGGGCAGCCGGTGCACGGGCGTCTTCACCGGCACCCGGCACTCAACTCCCTTGCCGCGTACGGCCCGGGCGAAGGCGTCCCGGTCCGGCCGCCCGTTGCCCGGGACCCGCACGACGTACTGCTGGTAGGTGTGCCCGTCACCACCGTCGGGCGTCCGCACACCTCGCAACTTCGCGTCGAGATAGGCCGCCCGCTCCCGGCGCCTGGCTATCTCGTCGTACGGCGCCTCGGACTCCCCTTGCTCCAGCACGAGCAGGCCGTGCCGCCGGCCCACCGCGTGCAGCCCCGCCATCCCGGCGAGCCGCCCGAAGCGGTGGACGACCACCACCGCCGCGGTCCGCGGAGTCACCGCGGCTTCGACGGCGGAGGCATCCAGGCAGTAGGTGGCGGGATCTATGTCGGCGAACACCGGCAGCGCCCCGGCCATGGCCACGGCCTCGGCGACCTCGACGTTCCCGAAGGCCGGCACGACGACCTCGTCACCGAGTCCGACACCGGCGGCCCTGAGCATTGCAGCAGTACCCATGCCGTGGATGCTGGTTGCGCAATGTGAACTTCAAGTGACGCGCAACAAAAAAGGGTTGGACCCCGAACCGAAGTTCAGGGTCCAACCCTTTCAATAATTGTTCGGCGGCGTCCTACTCTCCCACAGGGTCCCCCCTGCAGTACCATCGGCGCTGTAAGGCTTAGCTTCCGGGTTCGGAATGTA
>NZ_JBEXOM010000013.1:0-10910 GCF_040611555.1 Streptomyces sp. NPDC006624
CGCGTGGCGGGCACCTCGCGGGCCCGGGCGCGCAGCGCCTCCTGCGCGGCGTGCCGGTCCTGGCCCGCGAACAGCGCCCGGGACAGGGCCAGGGCGGTGCGCCGCTCGGGGGCCGAGAGGTAGCGGTTGCGGCTGGACAGCGCCAGGCCGTCCTCCTCGCGGACGGTGGGGACGCCGACGATCTCCACGCCGAAGTTCAGGTCCCGCACCATGCGGCGGATCAGCGCGAGCTGCTGGGCGTCCTTCTGGCCGTACAGGGCGGCGTCGGGGCGGGTCAGGTGCAGCAGCTTGGCGACGACCGTGAGCATGCCGTCGAAGTGGCCGGGGCGGGAGGCGCCCTCCAGACGCTCGCCCATGGGGCCCGCGGTGACGCGCACCTGGGGCTCGCCGCCCGGGTAGACCTCGTCGACGGACGGGGCGAACACGACGTCCGCGCCGGACCGCCCGGCGAGCTCGACGTCGGCGTCCAGGGTGCGCGGGTAGCGGTCGAGGTCCTCGCCCGCGCCGAACTGCAGCGGGTTGACGAAGACCGTGACGACGACCTCGCCGTCGGGGCCGGCGATGCGGCGGGCGGTGCGGACGAGTGTGGCGTGGCCCTCGTGCAGGGCGCCCATGGTCATCACCACGGCACGGCGGCCCGTACGCGCGCGTGCGTGCAGCTCACCGGCGGTGCGCAGCAGGCTGACGGTCATCGGGCCTCCCCTTCGGTGCCGTCGGTCCGGTCGGCGAGTACCCCGAGGAGGTCCTCGGCGAGCTCCGCCTTCAGCAGGCCGTGCGCCAGGGCCCGGTCGGCGGTGGCGCGGGCCATCGCCAGGTACCCGGCGACGGTCTGCGGGGCGTGCCGGCGCAGCTCGGTGACGTGCGCGGCGACGGTGCCCGCGTCGCCGCGCGCGACCGGGCCGGTCAGGGCCGCGTCGCCGGAGCGCAGGGCGTTGTCCAGGGCCGCGCCGAGCAGCGGGCCGAGCATCCGGTCGGGGGCGGCGACCCCGGCGGCGTTCAGCAGCTCCATGGACTGGGCGACCAGCGTGACCAGGTGGTTGGCGCCCAGGGCGAGGGCCGCGTGGTAGAGCGGGCGGTTCTCCTCGGCGATCCACTCCGGCTCGCCGCCCATCTCGATGACCAGGGCCTCGGCGGCCAGGCGCAGCTCCTCGGGGGCGGTGACGCCGAAGGAGCAGCCGGCCAGGCGCTGGACGTCCACGGGCGTGCCCGTGAAGGTCATCGCCGGGTGCAGCGCGAGCGGCAGGGCGCCCGCGCGCAGGGCCGGGTCCAGCACCCGCGCCCCGTACCGCCCGGAGGTGTGGACGAGCAGCTGTCCCGGCCGGACGGAACCGGTGTCGGCCAGGCCCGCGACCAGCTCGGGCAGGGCGTCGTCCGGAACGGTCAGCAGCACCAGCTCGGACCGCCGCAGGACCTCGGCGGGCGGCATCACCGGCACGTCGGGCAGCAGCTGGGCGGCGCGGCGCCGCGAGGTGTCGGAGACCGCGGAGACGGCGACCGGGCGGTGCCCGGCGAGCTGGAGGGACGCCGCCAGGGCGGGTCCGACTCGGCCGGCGCCGACGACGCCGACGGTGAGCCGCGCGGGGCGGTCCTTGGGGTCTGGCTGTGGGGTTGTGTTCACTCGACGGCGGCCTTCCCGTTCCAGTCCGCTCCGGGTACCGGACGATTTCTCGTCATGTTAACGCGATCGGTTCGAGGGGCGTTCGGTCGTCCACAGGGTGTGCATGCCCACTCACGGCCCACCGCAGGGGCGTCACTCAGCCGGAATTGCGCGTGCCGCGCCGCACGCGCGCGGGGGAGGATCCGGGCATGACTGACACGGCGGAACGCGATGAGCGGGTGGCGGACGAGGACCGGAGCGCGACGCTGCGGGCGCGGCGGCTGGCCGCCCACCGCGGCGCACGGCGGGTGCTCGCGCGCTTCGGCTTCCACCGCACGCTCCGGGAGCGCCTGGCGGTGCTTCAGGAGGCGGAGAGCCACTACGACCTGGACGAGCTGAGCGACGTGTACGGCGACGGCGTCGTCGCCGCCCTGGAGGCGAGGGTCGCCGGGCTGCTCGGCACCGAGGCCGCCGCGTTCTTCCCGACGGGCACGATGGCCCAGCAGGTGGCGCTGCGCTGCTGGGCGGGCCGCAACGGCAACCCGACCGTCGCCCTGCACGGACTGAGCCACCCCGAGGTGCACGAGCGCAACGCGTTCAGCGAGGTCGGCGGTCTGCGCCCGGTGCGCCTGACGAGCCGGCCGCGGCTGCCCACGGCCGCCGAGGTGCGCGACTTCGAGGAGCCCTTCGGGGCGCTGATGCTCGAACTTCCCCTGCGGGACGCCGGTTTCGTGCTGCCCTCCTGGGAGGAGCTCACCGAGGTCGTCGCGGCCGCGCGGGAGCGGGACGCGGTGGTGCACTTCGACGGGGCCCGGCTGTGGGAGTCCACCGTGCACCTCGGCCGCTCCCTGGAGGAGATCGCGGGCCTGGCCGACAGCGTCTACGTGTCGTTCTACAAGTCCCTCGAGGGCTTCGGCGGCGCGGCCCTCGCCGGTCCCGGGGAACTGGTGGAGGAGGCGAAGGCCTGGCGCCACCGCTACGGCGGGCAGGTCTTCCAGCAGTTCCCGACGGCCCTGTCGGCGCTGGTGGGACTGGAGCGGGAGCTGCCCCGGCTGCCGGAGTACGTCGCCCACGCGCGCGTGGTGGCCGCGGCGCTGCGCGAGGGCCTGGCCGCGGCCGGGGTGCCGTGGGCGCGCGTGCACCCGGAGGTGCCGCACACCCACGACTTCCAGGTCTGGCTGCCGTACGAGGCGGACGTCCTCGCCGAGGCGGCGGTACGGACGGCCGAGGAGACGGGCGTCGTGCTGTTCGGCGGCGCCTGGACCCGGAGCGGCCCCGGCCTGGCGACCACGGAGGTGCACGTACGGGCCGCCGGGCTTGAGTGGACCGCCGAGGACGTGAAGGCGGCGGTGGCGGACTTCACGGCACGGCTGCCCGACCGGGCCGGGTAGCCGGGCGGGGGTGGGCAGGGGGCCGAGTGGCCCGGGGGGCCGCGGACCGGCCGGGCGGCCGACCGGCGTGCCGGGCGGGTCCGCCGACCGGCCGGGCGGCCACCGGGGTGCCGGATACAGACGTGGGGGCGGTGGGCGGCCGGGGCCGCACGGAACTGCTGTTCGTCGCCCCACCCGCGCACGGCCTGCCGGTCGTGCCTGCCCGGGGCGGGCGGGGCGGGCTCGCCGGGGGAGCGGCGCGGTCGGTGGCGAGGAGGGACCGCCGCGTGATGCTCAGGAGGACGCCTCCGCGGGACGCGGGACGCGGGAACGCCGGACGGAGGCCCGAAGGCTCCGCGGCTGCCCCGGTGCTCCCGCCGTGCGACGGGCGCGGGCGGGACGAGCGTCAGCCGGGCGGCCCGGGCGTGGCGTTGATTGACGAGGCCCGTCAATCCACGGAGGCGTTGTCGGTGGCGGGGTGCACCATGAGGTCATGGGCGTGCACATCGACATCGCTGGGTTGCGGCCGGAGAGGGTCGCCGTCGTCCCGTCCCCGCTGGCCGAGTTGGGCATGGCGCTGCACGCGCTGTCCGAACCGGGGCATCACCCGGGCCTGCAGGCCTGGGTGACGGGCGTGACCGCCCGGCTCGACCCGCATCTGGCCGACCGGATGTGTGAGGCGGACTTCCTGTGGCGGACGACGTTCTCGGACCTGTTCATGCCCTGGGCGGGCATCCCGGGCCGCAGCGCGCTGCCGGGCGCCACGCTCGCCGAGGAGCTGGACCAGCTCGACAAGCTGTCCGACGAGCAGTTCGTGAACGCGGCCCTGGAGTTCACCTGCGGCGCGGGGCACGGCGAGGGCGGGCCCACCGCGCTGACCGACCCGGAGGTGCGCCGCCGCGCCCTCGACCTGGCCGCCGCCCGCGGACCCCGGCAGTCGCTGTTCAGCGAGCGGCTGCTGGCGGACCCGCCGTCGATCCGGGCCTGGCTGCGGCAGTTCCTCCAGGACTGCGACGAGGCGTTCTTCGCGGAGGTGTGGTCCCGGCTGCGCCACCAGCTCGCGGCGGACGCGCGGCACAAGACGGACCTGCTGCGCCACAAGGGCCTGGCCGAGGCGCTGAACGCGGTCTCCCCTGCGGTCACGCTCGACGAGGCGGCCGCCCGGATCACCGTCGACAAGCTGGGCGAGGACCGCACGGCCACGGGCGACGGCGGCCTGCTGCTGGTCCCGACGAGCCTGGGCTGGCCGCATCTGATGGTCCTGCACCAGCACGGCTGGCAGCCGGTGCTGCACTACCCGGTCGGCTCCCCCGAGCTCACCGCCCCGCAGACGCTGGAGCGGCTGGCCCTGCGCCTGACCGCGCTGTCCCACCCGGTGCGGATGCGCATGTGCCGCTACCTGGCCCGCAGCGCGTACACCACCAGCGAGCTGGTGCAGGTGCTCGGCATGACGGCCCCGGAGATATCCCGGCATCTGACGGTGCTGCGCAAAGCGGGCCTGATCACCACCCGCCGCCGCGGGCGGTACGTGCTCAACCAGCTGGACGTGACCGTGGTGGCGCGGCTGGGCAGCGAGTTCCTGGAGGGCATCCTGCGGTGAGCGCGCCGCGCGGCGGGCATCCTGTGGCGAGCGCGGCGGGCATCCTGCGTGAGCGCGCCGCGCGGCGGTCTCAGCCGTGCCCGCCGGCCCGCACCAGCCCCGTCTCGTAGGCCAGCACCACGACCTGCACCCGGTCCCGGAGGCCCAGCTTGGTCAGGATGCGGCCCACGTGCGTCTTCACGGTGGCCTCCGACAGCACCAGCCGGGCCGCGATCTCGCCGTTGGACAGCCCCTGCGCGACCAGCACCATGACCTCGCGCTCGCGCTCGGTGAGCCGCTCCAGCTCCTTGTGCCGGGGCTGCTGCGCGCCGCCCGGCAGCATCGGCGCGAAGCGGTCCAGGAGCCGCCGGGTGGTGGAGGGCGCGACGACCGCGTCCCCGCTGTGCACGGCGCGGATCGCGGCGAGCAGCTCGCCGGGCGGCACGTCCTTGAGCATGAAGCCGGAGGCGCCCGCCTTCAGCCCGGAGAAGGCGTACTCGTCGAGGTCGAAGGTGGTCAGGATGAGCACCTTCGGCGGGTCGGTGTCCGCGCAGATCCGGCGGGTCGTCTCCACGCCGTCGAGCTTGGGCATGCGGACGTCCATCAGCACCACGTCCACCTCGGTCGTGCGCAGCTCCTGGAGGGCCTCGACGCCGTCGCCCGCCTCCGCGACGACCTCCATGTCCGGCTGGGCGTCCAGCACCATCCGGAACCCGGTGCGCAGCAGCACCTGGTCGTCGACGAGCATCACGCGGATCGTCATCGAAGCCTCTTCCGTTGTCTTGTTCTCAGGGGGCGAAGGGGGGTGAAGGGGGCGTACGGGGTCGTGACAGGTGTCAGCGAGGGGCGTGCGGCGTCGTCAGTGCGCCGGTTTGAGCGGCAGCAGGGCGCTGATGCGGAATCCTCCGCCGGGGCGCGGGCCCGCGTCCAGGGTGCCGCCGACCATGCCGACGCGCTCGCGCATGCCGATCAGCCCGTGGCCCTGGCCGTCCAGGCCGCCCTCCTCGTACAGCTCGTGCGGCGCGCCCTTGCCGTCGTCCTCGACGAGCAGGCCCAGGCCGTCGTCGAAGTAGACCAGGCGCACGCTGGCGCCGGCGTCGGGCCCGCCGTGCTTGCGGGTGTTGGTGAGCGCCTCCTGCACGATGCGGTAGGCGGTGAGCTCCACGCCGCTGGGCAGTGGGCGCGGGGTGCCCTCGACCTTGAAGTCGACGGGCAGTCCGGAGCCGCGGCACTGCTCCACGAGGTCCTCGATCTGCTCCACGTCGGGCTGCGGCACGTACTCGCCGGCCTCCTGGTGCTCCCCGGTGCGCAGCACGCCGAGCAGGCGGCGCATCTCGGCGAGGGCCTGGCGGCCGGTGGAGGAGATGGTCTCCAGGGCCTTCTTCGCCTGGTCGGGGGCGGCGTCCAGGACGTAGGCGGCGCCGTCGGCCTGAACCACCATCACCGACACGTTGTGCGCGACGACGTCGTGCAACTCCCGCGCGATGCGGGCGCGTTCGGCGGCGACGGCGACCTTGGACTGGGCCTCGCGCTCCCTCTCCAGACGGGCGGCCCGCTCCTCCAGCTGCGCGAAGTAGGCGCGGCGCGTGCGGATGGAGTCGCCGAGCACCCAGGCGAGGGCGAAGGGCACGGTCATGAAGACCGTCAGGGCGACGTTGCCCGCGAGGTTCGTCTGGTCACTGGGCCAGCGCAGATAGGCCACGGGGGCGGCGCACAGGCCGGCGCCCAGCGCGAAACGGGAGGCCCAGCGCGCGCCCTCCGCCGCGACCGTGTAGACGATCACCAGCATGGCGAAGTCGGCGGGGCCCAGTCTGACGTCGGTGATCAGCTGGGCCACGCCGGCCGCGGCGGCCAGCAGCAGCATCCTCTCCGGCATCCGGCGCCGCAGCGCGACGACCAGGCACAGCATCAGCGTGATCGGCACGGCGGCGGCCGGGGAGCCGTAGCCGCCCGCCACTCCGCCCACCAGGGAGATCCCGAGGAGAACGACGGCCCAGGTGCCGTCGACCCACATCGGGTGCCTGCGGAGGAAGTCATAGAGGCGCTGCACGTAACCCAGCGTAGGGAAGCGGAATAGGTGCAGGGGTCAACCGGAGGGCCGATCCGCGTCGCTCGCTCGTACTCCCCAAGGTGGAGTTGCGGTCGTTGTGTGCGCTTAGCCTGGGCCGGTGGCAGCGGGAGCGAAGGACGAGTGGCGCGAGTGGCGCGGGTGGCGTGCGGCGGCGCAGGACGCGCTCTACGCGCCGGGGGGCTTCTACCGGCGGGCCGAGGGGCCGGCCGCGCACTTCCGTACGTCCGTGCACGCCTCCGCGCTGTTCGCCGGGGCGGTGGCACGGCTGCTGTGCCGGGTCGACGAGGAGCTGGGGCGGCCCCCGGTGCTGGACTTCGTCGACATGGCCGCCGGGCGGGGCGAACTGGCCCGCGGGGTGCTCGCTGCGCTGCCCGGCGAGGTGGCGGGCCGCACGCGCGTGCACGCCGTCGAGGTCGCCGGCCGGCCCGCCGGCCTCGATCAACGGATCGAGTGGCTGGCCGCGCCCCCGGAGGGGACGACCGGGCTGCTGTTCGCCAACGAGTGGCTGGACAACGTGCCCGTGGAGGTGGCGCAGGTGGACCCGGCGGGGGTGGTGCGGCGGGTGCTGGTCCGGCGGGACGGGTCGGAGCGGCTCGGGGAGCCGGTCGGGCCGGCGGAGGCGCGGTGGCTGGAGCGCTGGTGGCCGCTGACCGGCGAGGAGGGGCTGCGGGCCGAGATCGGGCTGCCCAGGGACGAGGCCTGGGCCGCGGCGGTCGGGACGCTCGGCCGGGGGCTGGCCGTCGCCGCGGACTACGCGCACACGGCGGACGCCCGGCCGCCGTTCGGGACGCTCACCGGCTTCCGGGAGGGGCGCGGGACCCGGCCCGTGCCGGACGGCTCCTGCGACCTCACGGCCCACGTGGCGCTGGACGCGTGCACGCTGCCCGGCGGGCGGGTGCTCCCGCAGCGCACGGCACTGCGCGCCCTCGGCGTGACCGGCGCACGCCCCCCGCTCACGCTGGCGTCCACCGACCCCGCGGCGTACGTACGCGCCCTCGCGAGCGCCGGTGAGGCCGCCGAGCTGACGGCACCGGGCGGGCTGGGCGACTTCGGGTGGCTGGTGCAGCCGGTCGGCATCCCGGACCCGTTCGGCCCGCCCGGGAACTGAGCCCTCCGCCGCCGGCGGCCCTGCCGCGGTCCTACTTGTCGATGTCCCCCACCACGAAGAACATCGACCCCAGGATCGCGACCATGTCGGCGACCAGCGTGCCCGGCAGCAGTTCGGTCAGCGCCTGGATGTTGTTGTACGACGCGGAGCGCAGCTTCAGCCGGTACGGCGTCTTCTCGCCCTTGCTGACCAGGTAGTAGCCGTTGATGCCCAGGGGGTTCTCGGTCCAGGCGTAGGTGTGGCCCTCGGGTGCCTTGAGGACCTTCGGGAGCCGCTGGTTGACCGGCCCGGGCGGCAGCTCGGCGAGGCGGTCGAGGCAGGCGTCGGCCAGGTCCAGGGCGTTGTGCGTCTGCTCCAGCAGGCACTCGAAGCGGGCGAGGCAGTCGCCCTCCTGCCGGGTCACGACCTTCAGGACGTCGCCCAGCTCCCCGTAGGCGAGGTACGGCTCGTCGCGGCGCAGGTCGAGGTCGACGCCCGAGGCGCGCCCGATCGGGCCGCTGACCCCGTAGGCGTGCACGGCCTGAGGGCTGAGGACGCCGACGCCGCGGGTCCTGCCCCGGAAGATCTCGTTGCCCAGCACCAGGTCGTCGAAGCGGTCCATCCGGGAGCGCACGTCGGCCACGGCGGTGCGCGCGCGGGCGGTCCAGCCGGCCGGCAGGTCCTCCTTGAGGCCGCCGACGCGGTTGAACATGTAGTGCATCCGCCCGCCGGAGACCTCCTCCATGACGTGCTGGAGCTCCTCGCGCTCCCGGAAGGCGTAGAAGATCGGGGTGATCCCGCCCAGCTCCAGCGGGTAGGAGCCGAGGAACATCAGGTGGTTGAGCACCCGGTTCAGCTCGGCGAGCAGCGTGCGCAGCCACACCGCGCGCTCGGGGACCTCCATGCCGAGCATCCGCTCCACGGCGAGGACCACGCCGAGCTCGTTGGAGAACGCCGACAGCCAGTCGTGGCGGTTGGCCAGCATGATGATCTGGCGGTAGTCGCGCGCCTCGAACAGCTTCTCCGCGCCGCGGTGCATATAGCCGATCACCGGCTCCGCGTGCGTGATGCGCTCGCCGTCCAGCACCAGCTTCAGCCGCAGCACGCCGTGCGTGGACGGGTGCTGGGGCCCGATGTTGAGCACCATGTCGGTGCTCTCCGCGGCGCCGCCGATTCCGACCATGGTCTCCGTCGTAGGAGTCATGGACACAGTCTCTCCTACGTACGCTGGGCGCATGGAGACGGGGAGCCCGCAGGACACGGGGCCGGACGAGGCACAGGGCGCGGCGCGGGCGGCGGAGGGCGAGCCGGTGTGGACCGCGCTGCCGCCCGGGCTGCTGAAGATGCGGCGGTTGCTTCTGGTGGTGTGGCTGGGGCTGATGACGCTGGCCGCCGGGCTGGTGCCGGGGCTGCTGGCCGGGCCCGCCTGGGGCGCGCTCGCGGTGCTGCCGCTGGCGCTGATGATCTGGGGCTGGGTGATGCTCGGGCGCAACTGGCGCTCCTGGCGCTACGCCGAGCGCGCCGACGACCTGCTGATCAGCCGGGGCGTGCTGTGGCGCGAGGAGACGGTGGTGCCGTACGGGCGGATGCAGCTCGTCGAGGTCACGTCCGGGCCGGTGGAGCGGCACTTCGGGCTGGCCAGCGTGCAGCTGCACACGGCCGCAGCGGCGACCGACGCGGCCATCCCGGGCTTGGACCCGGCGGAGGCGGAACGGCTGCGCGACCGGCTCACCGAGCTGGGCGAGGCCCGATCGGCGGGACTGTGACCGCGCCCGAGACCGCCGGGAGCGAGACCGGGACCGGCACAGGCACTGGCACCAGCACCGGCACCGGCTCCGGCACCAGCACCAGCACCGGCTCCGGCACAGGCGTGACGGAGCGGCGGCTGCACCCCGTCACCCCGCTGCGGCGTGCCTGGGCACCGATCGCCGTCGTCTTCGGCTGGGCCGTGCACGACCCCGACGGGGCCCAGCGCCATCTGACGCGGCTCACGACCACCACCCTGCTGATCGGCCTGGCCGTGATCGTCCCGGCCGCCGCGCTCTACGGCTTCTGCTCCTGGTGGTTCACCCACTTCGCGGTGACGGCGAGCGAACTGCGCATCCGCACCGGGCTCGTCTTCCGGCGCACCGCGCACATCCGGCTGGAGCGGCTCCAGGCCGTGGACATCACCCAGCCGCTGCTCGCCCGGGTCGTGGGCGTCGCCAAGCTCAAACTCGATGTCATAGGCACCGACAAGAAGGACGAGCTGGCCTTCCTCGGGGCCGGCGAGGCCCGGGCGCTGCGGGCCGAACTGCTCGCCCGGGCGGCCGGTTTCGCGCCGGAGACCGCGCACGAGGTCGGTGAGGCGCCGTCCCGGCAGCTGCTGCGGGTGCCGCCCAAGGTGCTCGCCTGGGCGCTGGTGCTGTCCGGGGCGACCTGGGGGTCGCTGGCCGCGGCGCTGGTCGTGCCGCCGGTGCTGTGGCTGGTCACCCACAGCGTGTGGACGGTCCTGGCCGTCGCCCTGCCGCTGCTGGGCGCGGCGGGCGCGAGCAGCGTGGGACGGTTCGTCGCCGAGTACGACTGGACGGTGGCCGAGTCGCCCGACGGGCTGCGCATCGACCACGGCCTGCTGGACCGGGCGCACGAGACGGTGCCGCCGGGGCGGGTGCAGACCGTGCGGATCGTGGAGCCGCTGCTGTGGCGGCGGCGCGGCTGGGTGCGCGTGGAACTCGACGTGGCGGGATCGTCCAACTCGGTGCTGGTGCCGGTCGCCCCGCGCGAGATCGCCGAGGACGTCGTGACGCGGGTGCTGCCCGGGGTGACCGTCCCGGAGCACGCCGCCCTGTCGCCGTCGCCGCGCCGGGCCCGGTGGTGCGTGCCGCTGTGGTGGCGCGGCTACGGACTCGCCGTCACGGACGCGGTGTTCGCGGCCCGGTCCGGGCTGCTCAGCCGGAGCCTCGCCCTGGTCCCGCACGCGAAGGTGCAGAGCGTACGGATGACCCAGGGGCCCTGGGAGCGGGCCCGGGGCGTGGCCGACGTCCACGTGGACACGGGCGCGAACAAGGTGGTGACGGCACGGCTGCGGGACGCGGACGAGGCGCGCGAGCTGCTCGCGGCGCAGGCGGAACGATCCCGCACGGGGCGCAGGGACGCGCGGCCGGACCGCTGGATGGCATGACACGCCCGAGCCGGATGCCGTGACCCGGTCGAGCCGGATGCCCTGA
>NZ_JBEXOM010000013.1:11009-217846 GCF_040611555.1 Streptomyces sp. NPDC006624
CCACGCCCGAGCCGGACGGCGAGACCGCCCGAGCCGGATGCCCTGACACGCCCGAGCCGGACGGCGAGACCGCCCGAGCCGGATGCCCTGACACGCCCGAGCCGGACGGCGAGACCGCCCGAGCCGGATGCCCTGACACGCGCGAGCCGGACGGCGTGACCCGCACCGCCGGCACGCGAAAGGCCCCCGGCCGGCGCCGGGGGCCTTCGCTCACCTCAGGGGTCAGGACACCGCGCTGCGCAGCCCCTGCACGTCGATCTGCTCCGTCTCGTCGTGCGCCGTCAGGTCGATGACCTGGCCGATGCCGCGCGACTCCGCGTCCGCCGGCTTGTACCGGGCCTCGGTCTCGGCCTTGTGCAGCGCGAGCGCCTCCTGGCCGACGACGTCGGCGAGATCCTCGTTCTGCACGGCCTCCAGGGCGGCGCGCGAGGTGCCCTTCTTGGTGCCGAAGAAGTCGAACCCGCCCTCGCTCACCGGGCGCCGGGTCGGCGTCTGCGGGGCGACGGCCACGGCGGTCGGCACGGTGAAGTGACCGGAAACCGCCTGCCCGGCACGGGCCCGCTCCGGCAGCCGCTCACCCTCGGCCTGCGCGTCGGCCGAGGCGTCCTGCGTCTCGGGGGCGGCAACCGGTTCCGCGGGAGTACCGGTGCCGTCGGCACCGGAGCGAGCGGCGTCATCGGCATCGGCATCGGCACCGGAGCGAGCGGCGTCATCGTCGGCAGCGGTGGGAGCTGCGGCGGTCGCGTGCTCGTCCACCGCACCGGACTGCCGCCGGGGCTCGTCCTGCGGGGCCTGTTCCCGCTGCTCGGGCTGCTCCCGCTCGCCCTCCTGCGCGGGCTCCGCGTCGTCGTCCCCCTTCGGGACGCCGTCGCCGTCGCCGTCCCCGCCGCCGTCCGGGTCCGGGACCGTCTCGGCGTCGAACCGGGCGAGCGCCGCCTTGGCCCGCAGGAACAGCCGGGAGCCCTCCGGCGAGAACACCGCGGGGACCGCGGGCCCCTCCGCCACGGCGAGCGCCTCGCCGGCCGCGGCCCCGGCATCCGGCGCCCCGGAACCGGAACCTTCGGGGGCCGCCTGCTCCGGGCCCTGGGGCGCGCCGGCCGCGCCGGAGGCGCCCGCCGGCAGCGCGGCCCGCACCGGAGCCGTGGCCTCTATCTCGAGCACCCGGCGTTCCTCCAGGACGCTCGCGCGCTCGGTCTCCGACGTGGCGTACCGGCGCAGCAGCGCGGCGTGCTCGTTGCGCAGCCCGGCCAGCTCCGCGCGCTTGGCGCGCAGCCGCTGCTCCAGCTTCGCGCGCAGCTCGCGCGACTCCTCGAGGTCGGACTCCAGTTCGGCGACCCGCTCCTCGAAGCGCCACTCGTCGCTCGCCCGCGCGCGCGTGAGGTCGGCGACGCGTTTGCCCGCCTGGATGTCCCAGCGGCGCAGCACGACCGCGCCGATGACCGCCGTCGCCGCGGCGGCCGCGGCCAGACCGCGGAGCACGGCCGGCTCCGTGAACACCCATGGCCCCAGGGCGCAGACGAGGGAGACGCCTGCGATCGCCGACGGGGGCAGCAGCCTGTGCAAGGGCGGGGAATGGCGATGACGTCCACGTGGCATGGCCAGAAACTTACCGCGCGTAGGCGAATCATGGTGAGCCACCCCGCAAAAACAAAGCCATATCAAGAGAGTCACGCGGCATCAGAACCCGGGAAGAAGCGGAATCAACCGGCCACGCAATTCCCGGGATCATGCTCAACCTGCGTTCAGCCGTCCGCTCATCCACTCCAGCGCCGCCGGAATCTCCCGCCTCCAGGTGTTGAAGTTGTGCCCGCCGCTTTCCAGGACGATCGACGAGATCCGCGTCCGCCCGTTGGCCTTCACACGGTCGATGAACTCCACCGTGTCCCGGTAGTTGGACTCTCCCCGTCTGCTGCTGGTGACCAGCAAAGAGGTGTCGGGAGCGGGCATGTTCGCCAGGTACCACCACAGGTCGGCGCGATTGCGCAGCCCCTTGTCGCCCTGGAAGAGATCGCCCGTCGTGGCGTCGATCGGCGCCTTGTAGTACGCGGACAGACCGGCCCCCGCCGCGTACACCCGGGGATGGTGCAGGGCGATCTTCAACGCGCAGTAGCCGCCGGTGGAGTTGCCGATGATGCCGAGACCGCCGGGCTCCCGGGAGATCCGGTAGTGCGTGCGCAGCGCGTCGGGCAGATCCCTAGCGAAGAACGACTCCGTCTGCGGCCCGCCGGGGACGTCCACGCACTCCGTGTCCCGGGGCGGCGCCACCGTGGGCCGCAGCATGACGAGGATCATCGGCCGCGCGCGTCCCTCCCCGGCCAGCCGGAGTGCCGTGCGCGGATAGTGGAGTTTCTCCACCAGCGCCGACGCCGTGCCCGGATATCCGGTCAGCACCACGGCGGCGGGGAATCGGCGCGTGCGGTGCTGAGGCTGGAAGTACTCCGGCGGCAGATAGACGTACGCGGGCGTGGAGATACGGGTCGTACGGCCCGTGACGCCGATCTCGTGGATCCTGCCCCCGGCCGCCGGCCGCGCCCCGCCCGCCCCCGGCACCCGCCGCGAACCGACCACCTCCAGCCCGCCGCCGCGCCCCGCGTGGTCGACGACCACGCCCTGCTCCTTCTCCTGCCCGAACAGGTCCGCCCAGCTCGCGTAGAACCCGAAGGCCTGGTTGGCGGCCAGGCCCACCGCGGCGAACAGCGCCAGCTGTGTGGCCAGCAGCAGGGCGATCCGCCCGCCCACCGCACGCCAGGTGCGCCGGGCCAGCCTCGGCCACAGCCAGACCGTGCCGGCGAACAGCAGCACGGCGGACAGCACCGTCGGCACCAGCACGTTGTTGCTCGTCAGACCCATGGGGTGGTCACCTGCTCGCACTCTCCGCCCGGCCAGGCCCGTGCGCGTACACCTTCGCGCGGGCTTGGCCCGGACTTTCCTCGGCCTTGGAAGCGGCTTTGACGCGGGGAGTGAACCTCTCCCCTTGAGACACCGTCCTAGAGGGCGCAATGTCGCCGGATGCCCGAATCGGCACCGGATCCAAGGTCACTCGCAGAACCACGGGATGCGATGTCTGTCAGGACAGATGAGGAAATGTCGGGTGAGGTTCCGGGCCGCCGCGGCGGTACGGCGCCCACGGGCCGGCTGGGCCGGATGCTGCGCGGGCCACGCCCCGAGGCCGTCCCGGTCCTCGCCGGCAGAGCCTGCGCCCTCGTGGGCCTGCTGGACATCGCCGCGGGCGTCTTCCCCCGCTTCCGGCACAGCCGGATGCACGCCCTCGCCGAGGTCCTGCCCGGCGCGCTCGGCCCGTTCGCGGCCGCCCTGTCCCTCAGCGCCGGCGTGCTGTTGCTGCTGCTCGCCCACGGCCTCAAGCGCGGCAAACGCCGGGCCTGGCGGGCGGCAGTGGCCCTGCTCCCGGCGGGTGCCGTCGCGCAGTTCAGCTACCGGCACTCCGTGGTCGGCGTCCTGCTGTCCCTGGCGCTGCTGGCCCCCCTGCTGCGCCACCGCGACCAGTTCGACGCCCTGCCCGACCCGCGCAGCCGCTGGCGGGCACTCGCCAACTTCGTGCTCATGAGCGCCGGTTCGCTGCTGCTGGGCCTGCTCGTGGTCAGCGTGCACGGCGACCGCATGGTGGGCGACCCGAGCATGGCCGACCGCATCGCCCACGTCATCTACGGCCTGTTCGGCTTCGAGGGCCCGGTCGCCTACCGGGGCAGCACCTCCTGGACCGTCGCCTTCTCCCTCGGCGCCCTCGGCCTGCTCACCGCCGTCACCACCGTCTACCTGGCCTTCCGCCCCGAACACCCGGCCGCCCGGCTCACCGGGGAGGACGAGGCCCGGCTGCGCGCCCTGCTGGAGCGGCACGGCGGCCGCGACTCCCTCGGCCACTTCGCCCTGCGCCGCGACAAGGCCGTCGTCTTCTCCCCCAGCGGCAAGGCGGCCGTCACCTACCGCGTGGTCTCCGGCGTGATGCTCGCCAGCGGCGACCCGATCGGCGACGTCGAGGCCTGGCCCGGCGCCATCGAACGCTTCATGGACGAGGCCAGGGCCCACTCCTGGACCCCCGCCGTCATGGGCTGCTCCGAGACCGGCGGCGAGGTCTGGACCCGCGAGACCGGGCTCGACGCCCTGGAACTGGGCGACGAGGCGGTGGTGGACGTCGGGGATTTCTCCCTCGCCGGCCGCGCGATGCGCAACGTGCGCCAGATGGTCAAACGCATCGAGCGCGCCGGTTACGAGACCCGGGTACGACGTGTCCGTGACCTCGGCGACGCCGAACTGGAGCGCATCCGCCGCGCCGCCGACGACTGGCGCGGCACCGACACCGAACGCGGCTTCTCCATGGCCCTGGGCCGCGTCGGCGACCCGGCCGACGGCGACTGCCTCATCGCCACCGCCCACAAACAGGACGACCGGCCGGGCCCCTACGGCGATCTGAAGGCGATCCTGCACTTCGTGCCGTGGGGCCCCGACGGCGCCTCCCTCGACCTGATGCGCCGCGACCGCTCCGCCGACCCCGGCATGAACGAACTGCTCATCGTCGCCGCCCTGCAGGCCGCCCCGAAGCTCGGCATCGAGCGGGTCTCCCTCAACTTCGCCATGTTCCGCGCGGCCCTGGCACGCGGCGAGAAGATCGGCGCCGGGCCGGTGCTGCGCGCCTGGCGCGGACTGCTGGTCTTCCTCTCGCGCTGGTTCCAGATCGAGTCGCTGTACAAGTTCAACACCAAGTTCCGGCCGCGCTGGGAGCCCCGCTTCGTCGTCTACCGCGCCTCCGCCGACCTGCCGCGCATCGGCATCGCCGCGCTGCAGGCCGAGGGCTTCGTCAACCTCGCCCTGCCGCTGCCGCGCTTCCTGCGCCGCCGGCGCCCGGAAGACCGCCGTCCGTGCACCCACACACCGGCGCCCGCGCCGGAACACAGCGTCCGGGCGGCGTGACACGGACACCCACCACCCGACGGCACCGGGCCCGGCCCACGACGGCCCGGTGCCGCCCCCTCCCGACCACGCCCGGCGCTCCCCCCACCGCCCAGGGCCCCATCAGTACGACGCCCCCCGGCCCCCACACGGCCAGGCACCGCAGACCGCGCCGCCGCAGCAGCAGCCCGGCACGCACCCCCACACAGGACCCGGCGTACTTCCCCACCCCACCCCCCACGCACACAGAACCCAGCACCTCCCCCACCCCCCACCCCGCCCGCGCACGCGCCCCCGCGTACGCGCCCCCGCGTCCATTCGGCCCGGGCCGCGGCGTCTGGCGGCCCCCGCCGGGGCCTACGCTGAACATATGAGCAACCAGAGCGGACGCGGGCGCGTCGCGGGCCTGCCGGAATGGGACCGCTGCGCGGTCATGGGAGTCGTGAACGTCACCCCCGACTCCTTCTCCGACGGCGGCCGCTTCTTCGACACCACGGCCGCCGTCAAACACGGCCTCGACCTGGTCAGCGAGGGCGCCGACCTGGTCGACGTCGGCGGCGAGTCCACCCGCCCCGGCGCCACCCGCGTGGACGAGGCCGAGGAGCTGCGCCGCGTCGTCCCCGTCGTGCGCGGCCTGGCCTCCGAGGGCGTCACCGTCTCCGTCGACACCATGCGCGCCTCGGTCGCCGCCCGCGCCCTCGCGGCCGGCGCCGCCCTCGTCAACGACGTCAGCGGCGGCCTGGCCGACCCCCGCATGATCCCGGCCGTCGCCGACGCCGGCGCCCCCTTCGTCGTCATGCACTGGCGCGGCTTCCTCCAGGGCGGCAACGTCCGCGGGGTCTACGCCGACGTCGTCACCGAGGTCGTCGACGAGCTGCACGCGCGCGTGGAGGCCGTCCTGGCGGGCGGCATCGCCCCCGACCGGATCGTCGTCGACCCGGGCCTCGGCTTCTCCAAGGACGCCGAGCACGACCTGGCCCTCCTCGCGCGTCTCGACCGGGTCCTCGGCCTGGGCCACCCGCTGCTCGTCGCCGCCTCCCGCAAGCGGTTCCTCGGCCGGGTCCTCGCCGGCCCGGACGCCCCGCCCCCGCCCGCCCGCGAACGCGACGCCGCCACCGCCGCCGTCTCCGCCCTCGCCGCGCACGCCGGCGCGTGGGCCGTCCGCGTCCACGAAGTACGCGCCACCGCCGACGCCGTACGGGTCGCGCGCGCCGTGGAAGGGGCCCGCACCGGCGCGGAAGGAGCCCGGTGAGCGCCCCGCACACCGACGTCGAACAGGTCGAAGCCGCCAACACCGCCTTCTACGAGGCGCTGGAACAGGGCGACTTCGAGGAACTCGCGTCGCTCTGGCTGACCCCTTCCGACCTGGGCGTCGACGAGAGCTACCACGACCCGGCCGACAGCGGCGTGGTCTCCTGCGTGCACCCGGGCTGGCCGGTGCTCACCGGCCGCGGCGAGGTCCTGCGCTCCTACGCCCTGATCATGGCGAACACCGACTACATCCAGTTCTTCCTGACCGACGTGCACGTCTCCGTCACCGGCGACACCGCCCTGGTCACCTGCACGGAGAACATCCTCAGCGGCGGCCCCGCCCCCCAGGGCGACGAGGAGCTCGGCCCGCTCGTCGGGCAGCTCGTGGTCGCCACCAACGTGTTCCGGCGCACGCCCCAGGGGTGGAAACTCTGGTCGCACCACGCTTCCCCCGTCCTGGCCGAGAACGACGAGGACGAGGGCGACGACACCCCCGCCTGAGTGGGCAGGAGACGGGAAGTGGTTGGAATCACGGCCCCCCGGGTATGGGCCGCTACCAACCCGTGAGCCACCGGATTCCCCAGGGGAAACGCTGGATGAATCCTGCCGGGCCCGCCCCGGGCCCGCACCCCCGTGGCCCGGCCCCGTCCGTGCTCGCAGGTAGATTCGACCGGGGCCGGTGTGCCGCCCGCACACGGCACGGACCGGCCGTCACCGACGATTGCAGGAGTGATTCGCGTGGATCGTGTCGCGCTGCGCGGCCTGAAGGCCCGCGGGCACCACGGTGTGTTCCCCGAGGAACGCAGGGAGGGCCAGACCTTCGTCGTGGACCTCGTCCTCGGCCTGGACACCCGGCCGGCCGCGGCCGACGACGACCTGGCGAAGACCGTGCACTACGGCATCGTGGCGGAGGAGGTCGTGGCCGTCGTCGAGGGCGAGCCCGTCGACCTCGTCGAGACGCTGGCCGAGCGCATCGCCCAGGTCTGTCTGAAGCACGAGAGGGTTCAGGAGGTCGAGGTCTGCGTCCACAAGCCGCAGGCTCCGATCACCGTCCCCTTCGACGACGTGACCGTCACCATCACCCGGAGCCGAGGATGACTGCACCCTTCATCAAGGGTCCCAGCGACCCGACCGTCCAGCCGGTACCCGCCTCCGTCACCGAGAAGGTCGACGCCGCCGACACCACGCTGTCCAATCCGAAACGGGCGGTCGTCGCGCTCGGCTCCAACCTCGGCAACCGCCTGGAGACCCTCCAGGGCGCCGTCGACGCCCTCGGCGACACCCCGGGCCTGCGCATCAAGGGCGTCTCCCCCGTCTACGAGACCGAGCCCTGGGGCGTCGACGCCGACAGCCAGCCCGCCTACTTCAACGCGGTCGTGGTCCTCAAGACCACCCTCCCGCCCTCGTCGCTCCTGGAGCGCGCCCACGCGATCGAGGAGGCCTTCCACCGCGTCCGCGACGAGCGCTGGGGCCCCCGCACCCTCGACGTCGACATCGTGTCCTACGCCGACGTGGTCTCCGACGACCCGCGGCTCACGCTCCCCCATCCCCGGGCCCACGAGCGCGCCTTCGTCCTGGCCCCCTGGCACGACCTGGACCCCGAGGCGCAGCTCCCCGGCCACGGCCCGGTGGCCGCGCTGCTGGACGTGGTCACCCGTCAGGGCGTGACGCCCCGCGGGGACCTGGAACTCCGGCTGCCCGAGTAGCCGTTAAGGTCAAGACGGCCGTGAACGGGGCCGGAACCGGGGGAACCGAAGGGACACCGTGAAAGAGCTGCGCATCAGGTTGCTGGCCGGCGTGTTCGTCGTGGCCGGGGTCCTGTCCTGGGCGGGCGCCCGCCTGTGGAGCGCGATCGGCACGCTCCCCAGCGTCCCCCTCGCCGCCCCCATCGTCCTGGCGCTGATCGCCGTGGTCCTGCTGGCCACGGCGCTCTCGCTGCGCGCCCGCCTCAAGGCCCAGCGCGAGCGCCGGCCCGACGCCAAGGGCGTCGACCCCATGATGGCGGCCCGCGCGGTGGTCTTCGGCCACGCCAGCGCCCTGGTCGCCGCCCTCGTCTCCGGCATGTACGGCGGCACGGGCGTCTTCCTCCTGGAGTCCCTGGAGATCCCCGCCCGCCGCGACCAGGCCATCTACGCCGGCCTCTCGGTCGTCGCGGGCATCGGCGTCATAGCGGCCGCGATGTTCCTGGAGCGCGTCTGCAAGCTCCCGGAGGACGACGAGAACGACGGCACCGGCGTGGCCCCGACGGCCTGACGCGCGGCGTCAGCGGGCCATGATGAGGCTCATCGCCTCGTTCCGCGTCGCCATGTCCCGCAGCTGCCCCCGCACCGCCGACGTCAGCGTCTTCGCACCCGGCTTGCGGATCCCGCGCATGGACATGCACATGTGCTCGCACTCCACGACCACGATGACCCCGCGCGGCTCCAGGATCTCCATCAGCGAGTCCGCGATCTGCGTGGTGAGTCGTTCCTGCACCTGCGGACGCCGGGCGTAGACGTCCACGAGCCGGGCCAGCTTGGACAGCCCGGTGATCTTTCCGCTGGTGGACGGGATGTACCCGACGTGAGCGACACCGCGGAACGGGACCAGATGGTGCTCACAGGTCGAGTACACCTCGATGTCCTTCACGAGCACCATCTCGTCGTGACCGAGGTCGAACGTGGTCGTCAGGACGTCCTCGGGCTGCTGCCAGAGCCCGGCGAATATCTCCTTGTACGCCCGCGCCACCCGCGCCGGTGTCTCGCGCAGGCCCTCGCGGTCCGGGTCCTCGCCGACCGCGATCAGAAGTTCGCGGACGGCGTTCTCGGCGCGCTTCTCGTCGAACTCGCCGATCTGGCCCTCGCCGTCCAGCGTCACGGGGTCGGTCATCTGTGCCTCGTTCCTGTGTCCCTCATGGCGGAAAAGCCGCGCCCCCCAGGCTAAAACCTGGGGGGCGCGGCTTTCATTCCGGGGCCGGTGGCCGCCGGGAGCGCTGCGTTCAGCTCTCGGGGCGGTCCTCCGGCATCCGCTCGGGCGCCGGGGCGGGGTCCGCCGCGGTGCTCTTCACGGTGCTGATGGCCGGGGTCGCGCCGTTCGCGCCGTTCGTCAGGGCCAGCTCCTTGGGGGAGAGCACCGGCGGACGGGTGGACGGCGTGCGGCGGGAGGAGCCGGTCCAGGCGGGCCGGGGCGGGCGCTTGACGATCGGGGCGAAGATCTCGGCGATCTCCTCCTTGCCCAGCGTCTCCTTCTCCAGCAGCTGCAGCACGAGGTTGTCGAGGACGTCGCGGTTCTCGACCAGGATCTCCCAGGCCTCGTTGTGCGCCGTCTCGATGAGCTTCTTGACCTCTTCGTCGACCAGCGCGGCGACCTCTTCCGAGTAGTCGCGCTGGTGGGACATCTCACGTCCGAGGAAGGGCTCGGTGTTGTCCCCGCCGAACTTGATCGCACCCAGGCGCTCGGTCATGCCGTACTGCGTGACCATGGCGCGGGCGAGGCCGGTGGCCTTCTCGATGTCGTTGGCGGCACCCGTGGTCGGGTCGTGGAAGACGAGCTCCTCGGCCGCGCGACCGCCCAGCATGTAGGCGAGCTGGTCGAGCATCTCGTTGCGCGTGGTCGAGTACTTGTCCTCGTCCGGCAGCACCATCGTGTAGCCGAGGGCGCGGCCTCTCGACAGGATCGTGATCTTGTGGACCGGGTCGGAGTTCGGCGAGGCCGCCGCGACCAGGGCGTGTCCGCCCTCGTGGTACGCGGTGATCTTCTTCTCCTTGTCCGACATGATCCGGGTCCGCTTCTGCGGTCCCGCGACCACGCGGTCGATCGCCTCGTCCAGCATGTGGTTGTCGATCAGCTTCTGGTCGCTGCGGGCCGTCAGCAGGGCGGCCTCGTTCAGCACGTTGGCCAGATCGGCACCCGTCATGCCGGGCGTGCGGCGGGCGACGGCCGACAGGTCGACGTCCGGGGCGACCGGCTTGCCCTTCTGGTGGACCTTGAGGATCTCCAGACGGCCCTGCATGTCCGGGCGGTCGACGGCGATCTGCCGGTCGAAGCGGCCGGGGCGCAGCAGCGCCGGGTCGAGGATGTCGGGCCGGTTCGTCGCGGCGATGAGGATCACGCCGCCCTTGACGTCGAAGCCGTCCATCTCGACGAGGAGCTGGTTCAGGGTCTGCTCGCGCTCGTCGTGACCACCGCCGAGGCCGGCGCCGCGGTGGCGGCCGACCGCGTCGATCTCGTCGACGAAGACGATCGCCGGGGCGTTCGCCTTGGCCTGCTCGAACAGGTCACGGACTCGGGAGGCACCGACACCGACGAACATCTCGACGAAGTCGGAACCGGAGATCGAGTAGAACGGCACGCCCGCCTCGCCCGCGACGGCACGCGCGAGCAGGGTCTTGCCGGTGCCGGGCGGGCCGTAGAGCAGCACGCCCTTGGGGATCTTGGCGCCGACGGCCTGGAACTTGGCCGGCTCCTGCAGGAACTCCTTGATCTCGTGGAGCTCCTCGACGGCCTCGTCCGAACCGGCGACGTCGGCGAACGTCGTCTTGGGGGTGTCCTTGGTGATGAGCTTGGCCTTGGACTTCCCGAAGTTCATGACCCGGGAGCCGCCGCCCTGCATCTGGTTCATCAGGAACAGGAAGACGACCACGATGAGAACGAAGGGCAGCAGGGAGAGCAGGATCCCGACGAAGGGGTTCTGCTTGGACGGCGAGACCGTGTAGCCGTCCGGGATCTGCTTGTCCTGGTACTTGTTCTGCAGCGTGTTGGCGATGTCAACGCCCTGGTCGCCGATGTAGCTCGCCTGGATCTTCGAGCTGCCCTCGACCTTCACGCCGTCTTTGAGCGTGACCTTGATGGTCTGCTCGTCACCGGTGGTGAGCTTGGCCGACTCCACCTTGTTCTGGTTGATCGCCTGGACGACCTGGCCGGTGTCCACTGTCTTGTGGCCGCCGGACGAGCCGACGACCTGCATCAACACGACCACGGCGAGGACGGCCAGCACGATCCACATGACCGGCCCACGGAAGTATCGCTTCACGTCCATCCATACGGAGCGGTGCCGCCCCGTCCCTCCTGCCATAGTGAGTTTGATAAAGACTGTTCTTCGGACGGTACCCCAGCATTGTCACCTGAAGCTGCGCGGTGCGGCTGGCGATCCGTCTACGCATGCTCCAACGGCGGGAAGCCCGCCGGGGTTCCCGATCACCGTCACGGCACCCCGGCCGGGGTTTCAGCCGCCGTAGACGTGGGGCGCGAGCGTACCGACGAACGGGAGGTTGCGGTACTTCTCGGCGTAGTCGAGGCCGTAGCCGACGACGAACTCGTTGGGGATGTCGAAACCGACCCATTCGACGTCGATGGCGACCTTGGCCGCGTCCGGCTTGCGCAGCAGGGTGCACACCTTGAGCGACTCCGGCTCGCGGGAGCCGAGGTTCGACAGCAGCCAGGACAGCGTCAGGCCGGAGTCGATGATGTCCTCGACGATGAGGACGTGCTTGCCCTTGATGTCGGTGTCGAGGTCCTTGAGGATCCGCACCACACCCGAGGACTGGGTGCCCGCTCCGTACGAGGATACGGCCATCCAGTCCATCGTGACGGGGGTGGACAGCGCCCGGGCGAGGTCGGCCATGACCATCACCGCGCCCTTGAGGACTCCGACGATCAGCAGGTCCTTGCCCGCGTACTCCGCGTCGATCTTCGCTGCCAGCTCGGCCAGCTTGGCGTCGATCTCTTCTTTGGTGATGAGCACCTGCTGGAGGTCGGCACCCATGTCTTTCGCGTCCACCCGCATCACTTTCGGTCGTCCCACCGGCTGAGCGGCTCCGCCTCCGACTGCTCGGAGGGGTCGGCGTCAGCCCTGCCGAATCACCAGTCTGCCACCCTGCCGACGTGCCACGACCTTGCCGGGGAGGTTGATGGCCCCCTGACCGCGCCAGCCGGTGATCAGCCGGTCGACTTCCTCGAGGTGGCGGGCGAACAGCGAGCCCGCGGGGGCACCGGCCGCGATGGCGGCCCGGCGCAGGATCCGCCGGCGTACGGCGGGCGGCAGGGCGTAGAGCTTGGCGCACTCCAGCATCCCCGCGGCGTCGCGGACGGTGGCCTCGGCCTGGGCGGCCCAGGAGTCCAGGGCGTCGGCGTCGTCGCGGGAGAGCTGGGCCGTCCGGGCGAGGGCCTCGACGACGCCCTTGCCGAGGGCCTTCTCCAGGGCGGGCAGGCCCTCGTGGCGCAGCCGGGAGCGGGTGTAGGCCGGGTCGGCGTTGTGCGGGTCGTCCCAGACGGGCAGGGACTGGACCATGCAGGCCTTGCGGGCGGTCTGCCGGTCGAGCTCCAGGAAGGGGCGGCGGTAACGGCCGCCGGCCCCCGAGACCGCGGCCATTCCGGACAGGGAGCGGATGCCGGAGCCCCGCGCGAGGCCGAGCAGGACGGTTTCGGCCTGGTCGTCGCGGGTGTGCCCGAGCAGGACGGCCGCGGCGCCGTGCCGCTCGGCCACGGTGTCGAGCGCGGCGTAGCGGGCGTCGCGGGCGGCGGCCTCGGGCCCGCCGGCGCGGCCGACGGTGACGGTGACGGACTCGACGGGGTCCAGGCCGAGTTCGTGCAGGCGCTGGACGACTTCCGCGGCGCGTACGTCGGAGCCGGGCTGCAGACCGTGGTCGACGGTCACGCCGCCGGCTCTGACGCCGAGCTTGGGGGACTCGAAGGCCAGGGCGGAGGCGAGGGCCATGGAGTCGGCGCCGCCGGAGCACGCCACGAGCACGAGCGGCGGGGGTGGGGGCACCTCCCCGTTCGAGCGCGGTGGGGAGCCGGGGGAAGGCTCCTGTGCGAGGGCGTGCGGGACCGCGGCGGGGGCGCGGTGGTGCTCGGTGAGGAGGTCGTGGAGGACGCGGCGAACCGCCAGGCGTATCGCCGCGACCGCAGGATGGGGACCCATGTCCGGTTCCCTTCATGAAGTTTTCGGGGGGTGAACCCGAGGACGGTCACGCAGAGTGTGTAGATGGTGACAGAACCGGGCCGTTCCCCGAGCATTGCACGCCTACCCCTCCCTCACGGTCCCTCGGACGGGTGATTGGAGGGGCGTTTGCCTGCCGTCGGCCGGTTCTCTTTCACGACCTCCCCCCGATGTTCACTACTCGGACTTGCGGTGCACCCGCGCGATCCAGTCCGCCGGTTTGGCGATCTCCGTCTTGGTGGGCAGCGTGTTGGGCGAGGTCCACACGCGGTTGAAGCCGTCCATGCCGACCTCCTCGACGACGGCCCGTACGAAGCGCTCGCCGTCGCGGTACTGGCGGAGCTTGGCGTCCAGGCCGAGCAGTTTGCGCAGGGCGAGGTCCAGGCGGGAGGCGCCCTTGGCGCGGCGCTGCTGGAACTTCTCGCGGATCTCGGCGACGGACGGGACGACGGCGGGGCCGACGCCGTCCATCACGAAGTCGGCGTGGCCCTCCAGCAGGGACATCACGGCGGTGAGGCGGCCGAGGATCTCGCGCTGGGCGGGGGTCTGCACGATCTCGACGAGGGAGCGGCCCCCGTCGTCCTCCTCGCCCTCGGGGCGGCCCCCGGCGAGGCTCTGGGCGGCCTCGCGGACGCGTTCCAGGACGGTCATGGGGTCGACGTCGGTCTCCGCGAGGAACGACTGGATCTCGCCCTCGAGGTGGTCGCGCAGCCAGGGCACGGCGGTGAACTGGGTGCGGTGGGTCTCCTCGTGGAGGCACACCCAGAGCCGGAAGTCGTGCGGTTCGACATCGAGTTCCCGCTCGACGTGGACGATGTTCGGGGCGACCAGGAGGAGCCGGCCGCCGCCGCTCTGGCCCGCGGGGAGTTCGCGGGTGGCCGGGGCGAAGGTCTCGTACTGGCCGAGGACGCGGGAGGCCAGGAAGGACAGCAGCATGCCGAGCTCCACGCCGGTGACCTTGCCGCCCACGGCGCTCATGACCGCGTTGCCCGCGCCGCTGCCGCGCCGCTCCTCCATCTTGTCGAGCAGGGGTTTGAGGATCTCGCGGAACCCGGCGACGTTCGCCCGGATCCAGCCCGGGCGGTCGACGACGAGGACGGGGGTGTCGTGCCCCTCCTCGGTGTCCAGCCGGGTGAAGCCGCGGACGTGTTCCTCCGAGGCCTTGGCATGCCTGCGCAGTTCCGCGACGACGGCCCGGGCCTCGTCGCGGCTGACCTCGGGGCCCGGCCTCACGAGCCGGGTCGCGGTCGCGACCGCGAGATTCCAGTCGACCATGCCGGATGAGGCAGCACCACCGATGCTCGTCATGCGTCAACCGTACGTGAGCGCCCGCCACTGGGGCAGGGCGACGAGGGCCGGGCGCAGTTGCCCGGTGTTCGGCGCCGCGGGCCGAGCGGTCGGCCCTCCCCGGTCAGGCCACCTCAGCGGCAGCCGCAGTCGGCCAGGGTCGTGGCCAGCTTGTCCAGGGCCTTGCGCGTCGCCGCCTCGGTGCCCGGGGGCGTGTCCGTGGACATGAAGGCGAAGGCCAGCAGGCGGCCGTCGTGGTCGACGACCGTGCCCGCGAGGGTGTTGACGCCCGAGAGGGAGCCGGTCTTGGCCCGGACGACGCCGGCCGCGCCGTCCGTGTAGCGGGTGGTCAGGGTGCCGGTGAAGCCGGCGACGGGGAGGCCGGTGAGGGCCGGGCGGAGTTCGGGGTGGGCCGGGTCGGCCGCCTTCGCGAGCAGGGCCGTCAGGAGGGCGGGCGTCATCCGGTCGGCGCGGTTCAGGCCGCTGCCGTCCTTGAAGGCGGCGCCCTTGACGGGCAGGCCGAGCGCGCGCAGCCGGGAGCCGATCGCCTTGTCGGCTCCGGCGAAGTCGGCCTTGCCGCCGGTGGCGACGGCCGTGTGGCGGGCGAGGGCCTCGGCGATGTCGTTGTCGCTGTGGGTCAGCATGCGCTCGACGAGGGCCGACAGCGGGGGCGAGGAGACCTTCGCGAGGGTCTCGGCGCGGGTCGTCGCCTTGGACGGGCCGGGGGCGGTGGCCTTGACGCCGTGGGACTTCAGCAGGTCGCCGAAGCGGCGGGCCGCGTCCGCCGCCGGGTCCTCGACGCGCGTGACCGGGCCGCTGGTCGAGTCGTCCGTGCGGCCCTCGTCCGCCATCAGGGGGCTGACGAGGGCGAGGTTGGGGTTGACCCCGATCGGGTGTTTCTGGGAGCCCGCGTAGAGGGTCGTGTCGTACGAGAGGGTCACGTCGCGCACGCCCCGCTGGGCGAGGGCGGCGGCGGTCTGCGCGGCCAGGGTGCGCAGGCTCGCCATGCCGTCGGCGTTCTCGCGGGCGGTCAGCGTGGGGTCGCCGCCGCCGACCAGGACGACTTCCTTCGTGTCGGGTTCCAGCGCGGCACGGGTGGTGAGGCGGTGGTCGGCGCCCATCGCGGACAGCGCGGCGACGGCCGTGGCGATCTTCGTGGTGGAGGCCGGGGTGAGCGCGGCGTCCGGTTTCGCGCCGTACAGGCGCCGGCCGGTGGTGACGTCGACGACCGCGGCGGCGGGCCGGGGTCCGAGTGCCGGGTCCTTCAGCAGGGGTGTGAGCGCGTCCGCGAGGATCTTGCCGTCCGGGGCGGACTTCACCGTGCTGACGCCGCCGAGGCCCGTCAGGACGGGTCCGGCGCTGGGGGCCGGGCGGGGGCGGCTCGGCGCGCCGGGGATGCCGCCGTGATCTGTGCCACCCGCGCGTCCCAGGGCCACGGCCCGGTCGCGCTCGGCCGTACGCTGGCCCGTGGAGTCCCAGGGACCGGCGGCGGTCACCACACCGGCGGCCAGTGCCAGACCGGCGGTGGCGGCCCCGGCGGTGTACTGCCAGGTCTTCGGCCCCGCGCCTCGCGCGACCTGTGGTTTCCCGGCCCGTGCGAGCCGTGCGACCGCCGGTCTCGCGGCCGCGGCGGCCCGGGCCAGGTGCGGTCGTACGGCGTCCGCGATCCGCACCACGTGCGGTCTCGCGGCCCGCCAAGGACGCAGCTCCGGCACGACCACCAGCCCCTTTCGCGATCACACACCTGCGTGAGGGACACTTAACCACCAGAACTGTGTGTTGATCATGGAGGAGCCACCGGTGGAGTTCGACGTCACGATCGAGATTCCGAAGGGTTCGCGCAACAAGTACGAGGTGGACCACGAGACCGGTCGGATCCGCCTGGACCGTCGCCTGTTCACCTCGACCAGCTACCCGGCCGACTACGGCTTCGTCGAGAACACCCTCGGCGAGGACGGCGACCCGCTGGACGCGCTGGTGATCCTGGACGAGCCGACCTTCCCCGGCTGCCTCATCCAGTGCCGCGCGATCGGCATGTTCCGGATGACGGACGAGGCCGGCGGCGACGACAAGCTGCTGTGCGTGCCGGCGCACGACCCGCGCGTGGAGCACCTGCGCGACATCCACCACGTGTCGGAGTTCGACCGCCTGGAGATCCAGCACTTCTTCGAGGTCTACAAGGACCTGGAGCCCGGCAAGTCCGTCGAGGGCGCCAACTGGGTGGGCCGCACGGACGCCGAGGCCGAGATCGAGCGTTCCTACAAGCGCTTCAAGGAGCAGGGCGGTCACTGACCTGCGCCTCTTGGTGCTCACGGGCCGCACGCCCTCGCGTGCGGCCCGTTCGTTCTGTGTGCGCATACTGAGGCTGTGGTGGGTACGAGGCTGACGTGTCGTTCAGGGAGCACCGGGCAGTGACGGAAGCGGAGGACCGCAAGCCGAGGTCGGACGAGGCGAGGAGTGGCTTCCAGCCCCCCGCCGGGGCCGGCGTCGACGGGGACATGTCGACGACGTCCGAGTTCGCGATCCCCGAGGGGCTGGCCCTGCACCGGACCCACGCCACGGAGTCCGAGACGACGTCCGAGTTCGCCGTTCCGGACGGGCTGGGCGTGCAGGTGCCGCCCTCGGCGGAGCAGGAGGGGTCGGCGTTCACCCCGCCCAGCGGTTTCAGCGCCCAGCACGCGTTGTCGGCCTTCACGCCGCCGACCGGGATCCCCGCGGTCAGTCTGACCAAGGACGTGCCGTGGCAGGACCGGATGCGCACGATGCTGCGCATGCCGGTGGCGGAGCGGCCGGCGCCGGAGCCGAGCCAGCGCGGCCACGACGAGGCCGGGCCTGCGGTGCCGCGCGTGCTCGACCTGACCTTGCGCATCGGCGAGCTGCTGCTGGCCGGCGGTGAGGGCGCCGAGGACGTGGAGACGGCCATGTTCGCCGTCTGCCGGTCCTACGGCCTGGACCGCTGCGAGCCCAACGTCACCTTCACGCTGCTGGCGATCTCGTACCAGCCGTCCCTCGTCGACGACCCCATCACGGCCTCCCGGACCGTGCGCCGCCGGGGCACCGACTACACCCGCCTCGCGGCCGTGTACCAGCTGGTGGACGACCTCAGCGACGACGAGACGGCCGTCTCCCTGGAGGAGGCCTACCGCAGGCTCGCCGAGATCCGCCGCAACCGGCACCCCTACCCCGGCTGGGCGCTGACCGGGGCGAGCGGGCTGCTGGCGGGCGCGGCCTCCGTGCTGGTGGGCGGTGACCTGATCGTGTTCGTCGCGGCGGCGCTCGGCGCGATGCTCGGCGACCGGCTGGCGTGGCTGTGCGCCGGGCGGGGACTGCCGGAGTTCTACCAGTTCACGGTGGCCGCGATGCCGCCGGCCGCGATCGGGGTCGCGCTGACGCTGGGCCATGTGGACGTGAGGGCCTCGGCGGTGATCACCGGTGGGCTGTTCGCGCTGCTGCCCGGGCGGGCGCTGGTGGCGGGGGTGCAGGACGGGCTGACCGGGTTCTACATCACCGCGTCCGCGCGTCTGCTGGAGGTCCTCTACTTCTTCGTGGGCATCGTCGCCGGTGTGCTGCTGGTGCTGTACTTCGGCGTGCAGCTGGGCGCGCGGCTGAATCCCGACGCGGCGCTCGGGGTGTCCGACCAGCCGGTGCTGCTGATCGGGGCGTCGATGCTGCTGTCCCTGGCGTTCGCCGTGCTGCTCCAGCAGGAACGGTCCACCGTGGTGTGGGTGACGCTCAACGGGGGCGTCGCCTGGATCGTGTACGGCGCGATGCACTACGCGGGCGGCATCTCACCGGTCGCCTCCACGGCGGCGGCCGCCGGGCTCGTGGGGCTGTTCGGGCAGTTGCTGTCCCGGTACCAGTTCGCCTCGGCGCTGCCCTTCACGACCGCGGCGATCGGGCCCCTGCTGCCCGGTTCCGCCACGTACTTCGGGCTGCTGGCGATCGCGCAGAACGAGGTGGACCAGGGGCTGGTGTCGCTGTCCAAGGCGGTGGCCCTGGCCATGGCCATCGCGATCGGGGTGAACCTGGGGTCCGAGATCTCCCGGATGTTCCTGCGGATCGGGTCCGCCGAGAAGCGGCGGGCCGCCAAGCGGACCAGGGGTTTCTAGGTCCGCTCGGCGGCCCGCCGGCGGTCCGTGGCGTCCGTGGCGCCTGTCGCGCGCCGGGAGCGCGGCTCAGTAGCCGCCGTTGTAGGGCCGCTGACCGCCGCCGCCCTGCTGCGTGCCGTAGGGCTGCTGCGTGCCGTAGGGCTGCTGCGTGCCGTACGGCTGCTGCTGGCCGTGGGGTGCCTGCTGGCCGTACGGCTGCTGCTGGCCGTAGCCCGGGCTCTGCGGGTACTGGTCGTAGTACTGCTGGTCGCCGTACGGCTGCTGCTGGTGGTGGGACGGCTGGTCGTGCGGCGTGATGCGGCGGAGCTGGGTCGTCGCGTCGTCCATCGGGGGCGCCGCCTGCTGCCGCTCGGCCGGGGCCCCGGCCGCCGCGCGCTTCTTCTTCGAGCGGTCGCGGAGGTACTCGACGATGATCGGGACGACGGAGAGCAGGACGATCAGGATGAGGATCGACTCGACGTTCTTCTTGATGAAGCCGATCTGGCCGAGCCAGTACCCCGCGAGGGTGACGCCGGTGCCCCAGGCGATGCCGCCGATGACGTTGTACGTCAGGAAGGTGCGGTACTGCATGCGGCCGGCGCCGGCGACGATCGGGGCGAAGGTGCGCACGATGGGGACGAAGCGGGCCAGGACGATCGCCTTCGGACCGTACTTCTCCATGAACTCGTGGGCCTTGTCCAGGTTCTCCTGCTTGAACAGCTTGGAGTTGGGACGGTTGAAGAGCTTCGGGCCCAGGAACTTGCCGATCATGTAGCCCACTTGGTCGCCGATGACGGCGGCGAGCACGATCAGCGTGCAGACCAGCCACAGCGGCTGGGTGATGTACGTCCCCTCGGCGACGAACAGGCCCGCCGTGAACAGCAGGGAGTCGCCGGGCAGGAACGCGAAGAGTCCCGACTCGGCGAAGACGATGAGCAGGATGCCGGGCAGGCTGAACGTCGAGATCAGGTAGTCCGGGCTGAGCCACTCGGGGCCGAGCGCAAGCGTGGTCACGGGGATGTGGCTCCTGCTGCTGTGGGGTACGGGCTGGGGCTGACTGCCTCAAAGTATCAACGCAGCCGTCATGGCCCAGGTTCCATGGGGGTAATCAGGATGCACTGTGGCCCGCCCCGGGCAAAGCTGTGGACATGGGCATCGACGAATACGGCGGCGGACAGGGCCCTCAGCCCGACGTTCTCGTCGTCACCACGAACGACGTTCCCGGCTACCGCGTGCAGGAGGTGCTCGGCGAGGTCTTCGGCCTGACCGTGCGCTCCCGGCACCTGGGGAGCCAGATCGGCGCCGGGCTGAAGTCCATGGTCGGCGGCGAGCTGCGCGGCCTGACCAAGACGCTCGTGCAGACCCGCAACCAGGCCATGGAGCGCCTGGTCGAGCAGGCGCGCTCCCGCGGAGCCAACGGTGTGCTCGCGTTCCGCTTCGACGTCACGGAGGCGGCGGACGTGGGCACCGAGGTGTGCGCCTACGGGACGGCGGTGGTCCTGGCCCGGGAGTGAGCCCCCCGGGCCGGGGATCAGGAGGTGTGACGCGCCGCGTTCGCGGCGATCGCGTCCTTCAGGTGCTCGGCCAGACCCGGGCCCATCCCGTCGTAGAACTCCTTGAAGCGCTCGTCGGAGACGTACATCTCGCCCAGGCAGCGGTGGAGCTCGTACGAGCACGCGTAGAAGTGCGTGCAGATGTGCTGCCGGTGCTCCTCCGCCAGGGCCATGGCGGCCTCGCCGGTGGGCTCCTCGCCGGCCGCCATCAGGGCGCCGTAGCGCTCCGCCCAGTCGGCGGCCTCGGCCTGGATGCGCTGCCAGTCCTCCTTGGTGTAGCGCGCGGTGCGGCGCTGCGACTCGGCGTACTCGTCGGTGTCGCCCCAGCGCGCCTCCACCTCGTCGGCGTACTGCTCCGGGTCCTTGCCCCCGAAGACCTCGAACTTCTCCTCGGGCGTGAGATCCAGTCCCATCTTGCGTGCCTCCATGGCGTGCTCCACGGCCGCCGCCATCTTGCGCAGCTTCTCGATCCGGGCGGTCAGCAGTTCGTGCTGTCGGCGCAGGTGCGCGCGCGGGTCCGCGTCCGGGTCGTCGAGCAGGACGGCGACCTCGTCGAGGGGGAAGCCGAGTTCCCGGTAGAACAGGATCTGCTGCAGCCGGTCGAGGTCCGCGTCGCCGTAACGCCGGTGGCCCGCGTGGCTGCGCTCGCTGGGGACGAGCAGGCCGATGGCGTCGTAGTGGTGCAGCGTGCGCACCGTGACGCCGGCGAAGCCCGCGACCTGTCCCACGGAGTAGCTCACTTCCGCTCCCTTCTTCCTTCCGTGCTCCACGGTCGGGCCTCACGCCACGTGAGGTGCAAGCGTGTTTCTGTTTCATCCCGTTTGACGCGTTTATGGTGTGCGCGTGGTCCAGGACTCCGTGCCGCAGGCGCCCTCCGTCACCCCCGCGACTCCCGCCCGCACCCTGCTGCCGTCGATCGTGCCCGCGCTGGTCGTGGGCGTGGTGTGCAGCCTGGTCCTGGTGGGCGTGGAGGTCTCCGCCCGTCAGTTGCAGGCGCTGCTGTGGGAGATCGTGCCGGACGCGCTGGGGATCGGCCGGTACTCCGTGGTGTGGATGTTCGTCGTCCTGGTCGCGACCGGTGTCGCGGTCGGGCTGGTGGTGTGGAAGGCGCCGGGCCACGCGGGCCCGGACCCGGCCACCGTGGGGCTGGACGCCCCGGTCCTGCCGCCCGTGGTGCTGCCCGGGCTGGTGCTGGCGACCGGGCTGATGCTGGCCGGCGGGCCGAGTCTGGGCCCGGAGAACCCGGTCATCACCGTCAACGTGGCGCTGGCGGTCTGGCTGGGCGGCAGGTTCGTCCCCCGGGTCCCGGGGCGCATGTGGCCGGCGCTGGCGGAGGCGGCGACGATGGGCGCGCTGTTCGGCACGCCCGTGGCGGCGGCGCTGGTGATCTCGGAGGCGCTGGCGGGGCAGCGGCAGAAGGCGCAGGGCCTGCTGTGGGACAGCCTGTTCCCGCCGCTGACCGCCGCGGCGGCCGGCTCCCTGACCGTGAGCCTCGTCGACCACCCGAGCTTCGACCTGGACCTGCCGCCCTTCGGGCACCCCGGCCTGGGCGACCTGCTGGCGGCGTGCGTGGTCGCCTCGGCGGGGGCGGTGCTCGGCATGGCCGCCGTGTACGCCTTCCCCTTCGTGCACGGGGCGTTCGGCCGACTGCGGCACCCGATGCTGATGCTCCCGGCGGGCGGCGCCGTCCTGGGTGCCCTCGCCGCCCTGGGCGGCCATCTGACGCTGTTCAAGGGGCTCGACGAGATCACCACGCTGGCGCACGACCCGGACGGCTGGACGGCCGGGGAGTTCGCCGTCATGGCGGTCGTGAAGCTGGCCGCGCTGCTGGTCGCCGCGTCCTGCGGTTTCCGCGGCGGGCGGATCTTCCCGGCCGTGTTCGTCGGCACCGCCCTCGGTCTGTGCGCGCACGCCCTGGTGCCCGAGGTGCCTCCCGCCGTGGGGGTGTCCTCCGCGGTGCTGGGGGTGCTGCTGGCCGTCACGCGGCAGGGCTGGGTGAGCCTGTTCGTCGCCGCGGTGCTGGTCTCCTCGCCGGGGATCCTCGCCCTGCTGTGCATGGTGTCGCTGCCCGCCTGGCTGCTGGTGACGGGCCGGCCGCAGATGCAGCTGCGCGAGGACGGCACACCGGTCCGCTGACTCCGCTCCCTTCCCGACCCCCCACCCGGAGGCTGTCTTGCCGCTCAACGAAGGACCTCGCCGGTCCCGCGACCGCCGGCTGTCCGTCAACCCCTTCATCGGCCCCGCCAACCCGGTCGGCGACATGGCCGAGGCCCCGCCCACGCACCGGCTGCCGGACGGGCCCATGGCCCCCCTGACCGCCCATCAGCTGGTGCGCGACGAGCTGATGCTCGACGGCAACGCCCGACTGAACCTGGCCACCTTCGTCACCACCTGGATGGAGCCGGAGGCCGGGGTGCTGATGGCGGAGTGCCGGGACAAGAACATGATCGACAAGGACGAGTACCCGCGCACCGCCGAGCTGGAGCGGCGCTGCGTGGCGATGCTCGCCGACCTGTGGCACGCACCCGACCCGGCGCGCGCGGTGGGCTGCTCGACGACCGGGTCGAGCGAGGCGTGCATGCTCGCCGGGATGGCCCTGAAGCGGCGCTGGGCGAAACGCAACGCCGACCGCTACCCGGGCGCCCGGCCCAATCTGGTGATGGGCGTGAACGTGCAGGTCTGCTGGGAGAAGTTCTGCACCTTCTGGGAGGTGGAGGCCCGCACGGTGCCGATGGAGGGCGAGCGCTTCCACCTGGACCCGCAGGCCGCCGCCGAGCTGTGCGACGAGAACACCATCGGGGTCGTCGGGATCCTCGGCTCCACCTTCGACGGGTCCTACGAGCCGATCGCCGAGCTGTGCGCGGCGCTGGACGCGCTGCGGGAGCGGACCGGGCTGGACATCCCCGTGCACGTCGACGGGGCGTCCGGCGCCATGGTCGCGCCGTTCCTCGACGAGGACCTGGTCTGGGACTTCCGGCTGCCGAGGGTGGCGTCGATCAACACCTCGGGGCACAAGTACGGCCTCGTCTACCCGGGTGTGGGCTGGGCGCTGTGGCGGGACGCGGAGGCGCTGCCGGAGGAGCTGGTCTTCCGGGTGAACTACCTGGGCGGCGACATGCCGACCTTCGCGCTGAACTTCTCCCGGCCGGGCGCGCAGGTCGTGGCGCAGTACTACACCTTCCTGCGGCTGGGCCGGGACGGCTTCCGGGCCGTGCAGCAGGCGGCCCGGGACGTGGCCACGGAGCTGGCCGGGCGGGTGGCGGAGCTCGGGGACTTCCGGCTGCTGACCCGTGGCGACCAGCTGCCGGTGTTCGCCTTCACGACCGCGCCGGAGGTGACGGCGTACGACGTCTTCGACGTGTCACGGCGGCTGCGGGAGAGGGGCTGGCTGGTGCCCGCGTACACCTTCCCGCGCGACCGGGAGGACCTGTCCGTGCTGCGGGTGGTGTGCCGCAACGGCTTCTCCTCCGACCTCGCCGAGCTGCTCGCGCAGGACCTGGAGCGGCTGCTGCCGGAGCTGCGCCGGCAGCCGCACCCCTTCACCCGGGACAAGGGGGCGGCGACCGGGTTCCATCACTAGGCGGGGGGCTGCTGGATTCGCACCTTCGGCCATCGCGACTTCTGAGACCCCCTTCTCAGAAGTCGCTCGTCCGCAAGGACGTCGCCGTCGACCGGCGGACGCGTGGACGTGAGTCAGCAGGCGGTCAGGAAGGGAAGCCGCCGCTCCTGACCGCCGTGACGAACGCCGACCAGGCGGACCCCGGAATGATCAGGGCCGGTCCTTGGGGGTCCTTGGAGTCGCGTACGGGGACACCCGATGGAAAGTGGTCCAACACCTCGACACAGCTCCCCTGATCAGGCCCGCTGTGTGACGACTTGCGCCAACCGATCGCTATGGATGCATCCGAGATGCTGTGCTCAGTCATGGTGTCCGTAATCCTTCGCTGTCGCTCTCATGAGGGCCAGTGACTCGCGCTGCGGCAGGGCGTCGCCCAGCGCGAGATCGTAAGTGTCCCGGAACCGCTCGACCATCGCCGGGGAGTCATGCACCACGCCCGTGTGCAGACCCTCGACGTAGGCCACCGGCGGCTGGTCTTCGAACCCCATGAGGGTCAGCATGTTTTGCAGCAGCGGGTGGGCGCCCAAGCCGAAGGGCAACACGTGCACGCGAACGCGATTCACCTCGGCCAAGCGAACAACGTGCATGATCTGCTCCGCCATGACGTCCGCCCCACCAACCGGCCGACGCAGCACGGCCTCATCCAGCAGAGCCCACACTACGGGCGTGACCGGATCTGCCAGGATTTCCGCCCGCTCCAGCCGTGTGACGACAGCCCTGTCACATTCCTCTTCCCCCAGCGGAGGGAAGGCGACGCGCAGAACCGCACGCATGTACCTCTCCGTTTGAAGGATGCCCGGCACATAGGACAGAGCGAACTCGCGGATCATCGTGGCTTGTTGTTCGAACGCTCGCGCTGCTTCGAAGTGGTCGGCGACTGCGCGATCGTTCTGCGGCAGAAACCGGCTCAGCACATTCCCCGTGTTCAGCGCGTTGTCCAGCCGCCGCGCGTCCTCCCGTGACGGCACCCGGCGTCCCGCCTCGATGTGCGCGATGTGCGTTCGAGTCATGACCGCCGCCTCGGCCAGCTGCTGTTGCGTCAGCCCGGCCGCCTCGCGCTGCTCCTTGAGCCAGTCGCCGTAGTTGGTGCCCACGAGATCAACTCCCCTGTGACAAATGCTCTGTCACCTCGAACCCCCTGGCGAGCCTAATACGGGCCGTCTCACTCTGTATGTCGATCGCTACAGAACGCGACATCGATCACGGAGTCACCCCATGTTCGGCCTCATCGCCCGCCTCCTCGAACCGCTGCTCAGCCTCGTCGCCCCCGGTACGGGACGACGCCGGCTCGACGCGCGGGACGGATACGAGCCCCCGCCCCCACCCACCCAAGGGCCGTCCCCGCGCCAGTTCGGCGCACGCCCCCTCCGCGGCGAGGACCACAACCTCGTACGCCCCTACGTCATCGCGCACGAGCGGCGAGAGCAGGAGCGACGCCGGCAAGCCCGGCGCGGCTCCCTGCTGATCGCCCCACAGGGCATCCACATCCGCCCGCACCCGAACCCGACGCACCGCCTGGGACTGACCGCATGACGCACCACGCCCTCACCCCCGCACGCCTCCTGCCCTGGGCGAGCCCCGAAGGAAGGCCCTGCTATCTCCTGACCGACGGCAGCGGTCGCCTCTCCCGGGCCGCCGACACCGTCGAGAGCGTCCAGCTCGGCATGGCCGGCGACCTCCTCGCCCACCTCGCCGACATGCTCGACGACGAGCACGTGACCGCCGTCCAGCTCCGCTACCTCCTCGCCCGTATGAGCGAGGCCTTGGCCGACGTGTGCCGCATTGCGGAGAGCAGGGGCGCCCGCCTGCGCGTGTACACGGACGTCAGGGCCGGCGCCCCCTCCCCCGATGCAGGTCCGCCGTGAGGGGGTGGCCAGGCTCCGGGGCAGAGGACTGAGGGAGGACCTTCTCACCACCGCGCCTCCCTCCCGGTCCGGGGCACCAGCCGTCCTCCCGTCACGGCTGACGCCCCCGGCCCTCACCGGCTGAGCCGCGAGAACCGCCGCACCGCCAGCGGGAAGAACACCGCCAGCAGGGCCAGGGGCCAGACGACCGCCGCCCACACGTGCCCGGTCTCCGTGCCCTGGGTGCCGACCAGGTCCCGTACGGCCGTGGCCGTGTGGGACATGGGGTTCCACTCGACGGCCGTGCCGAGCCAGCCGGGCATCGAGTCGGGGGTGGCGAGCGCGTTGGACAGGAAGCCGATCGGCCAGACCAGGATCTGCACGGCCTGGACCATCTCGGGCCGGCCCGCCACCAGGGCCAGGTGGATGCCGATCCACAGCATGGCGAACCGGAACAGCAGCAGCAGGCCCAGCGCCCCCAGGAAGGCGCCCGGGCCGCCGTGGACCCGCCAGCCGAGGGCGAGGCCCACACCGGTCAGCACCAGCAGGGTCGCCGCGGACTGGAGCATGTCGGCGGCGGAACGGCCCACCAGCACGGCCCCGTTGGCCATGGGCATCGAGCGGAAGCGGTCGATGACGCCCTTGTTGAGGTCCTGGGTGACCGCGATCATCGTGCCCTCCAGGCCGAAGGCCATGGTGAGCGCGAGCATGCCGGGGATCAGGTAGTCGCGGTAGCTGCCGGACACCCCCCGGCCGCCGCCGACCAGGTAGCCGAACATCAGCAGCAGCATCACCGGGAAGACCAGGTTGACGACGAGCTGGACCGGCTGCCGCCCCCAGCGGGCGAGTTCGCGGCGGGTCATGGTCCAGGAGTCGGTGAGGGCGTGGGCGGTCACACGGCCTCCTTCACCCGGTGGCCGTCACCGGTGAGGTGCAGGAAGACCTCGTCCAGCGTCGGCCGCCGCAGGGCGACGTCCTCGGCTTCGAGCCCGGACTCCCGCAGGGCCCGTACGACCGCGGTGAGCGCCGTCATCCGGTCGGTCACCGGGGCGCTGAGCAGACGGCGGTCCGGGTCGACGGTGACCCCGGTGAGGGGCAGCAGGGCGACGGCCGCGTCCAGCCGGCCCGCGTCCCGCAGGACCACGTCGATGCGGTCGCCGCCGGTCGCCGCCTTCAGCTCGTCCGCCGTGCCGTCGGCGATCACCCGGCCGCAGTCCACGACCGAGATGCGGTCGGCGAGCTGGTCGGCCTCCTCCAGGTACTGGGTGGTGAGCAGGACCGTCGTACCGCCGCCGACCAGGGACCGGACGGAGTCCCACACCTCGGCCCGGCCGCGCGGGTCGAGGCCGGTGGTCGGCTCGTCCAGGAAGAGCACCTCCGGTTCGGTGATCAGCGAGGCCGCGAGGTCCAGACGGCGCCGCATGCCGCCGCTGTACTGCCGTACCGCCTTGCGGCCGGTGCCGGCGAGGCCGAAGCGCTCCAGGAGCTCGTCCGCACGCGCGCGTGCCCGCCGCGCACCCAGGTGGTGCAGCCGCCCGAACAGCTCCAGGTTCTGCCGGCCGCCCAGCTCCTCGTCGAGCGCGGCGTGCTGGCCGAGCAGCCCGATGCGCAGCCGCACGGCGTACGGCTCGCGCACCACGTCGTGCCCGGCCACCTCGATCCGGCCCGCGTCGGGCCGCAGCAGCGTGGACAGGACCCGCACGAGCGTGGTCTTGCCCGCGCCGTTCGGGCCCAGGACCCCGTGCACCGTGCCCCGCGCGACCGTCAGGTCGAGCCCGTCCAGTGCGTACCTGCCCCCTTTTCCGCCGTACTTCTTGCGTGCGCCTTCGACGGTGATCGCCGTGCCGGCCACAGACACTCCCTCGCTAGTCAAACTTGACTACGTGGACGAAGATACCCCCGCCTCCCGCATTGGTCAAACTTGATTAGAGGTCGTCCCCGGGGTGCCGCTCACCCGTCGCGTACGGGTTCTCCTCGCCCTGCGCCAGGACGCCCACGAACGGATCGCCCTCGTCGGCGAAGGTGTAGGCGCCGCCCTCGATCCGCTCGATCAGGCCGCGGGTCCACTCGGCCTCGGAGTCGGCCGTGTGGACCCACATGTTCATGATCTCGCCGATGTGCCCGAGCTGTTCCGGCCCCTCCTCCGGCACGTAGTGCTCCAGGACGGAGGCCCGCCACTGCTCGATCCGCAGGGTGCGCTCCTTGAGCAGGGCGACCGCCTCCGCCCGCGGCAGGTCGACGACGAAGCCGACCGCCGCCGTCTTGACGTCCCCGCGCTGGTCGTAGGTGACCAGCGCCTCCCGCAGCAGCCGGAAGTACTCCTCGCTCCCCCGCTCGGTGACCTCGTACTCCGTGCGCGGCGGGCCGCCGGCCGTGGACGGGGCGATCTCGTGCGCGTGCAGCAGCCCCTGTTTCGCCATCTGCTTCAGGGCGTGGTAGATCGAGCCGGGCTTGGCGCTGGACCACTCGTGCGCGCCCCAGTACTCCAGGTCGTTGCGCACCTGGTAGCCGTGGGCGCGGCCGTGCATGCGGACCGCGCCGAGCACGAGGAGACGGATCGCTGACATGGGGCCAGCGTAGGACGGGCGAGGTCAGCCCCAGGAGCTGCCCTGCTCCTTCGCCACCAGTTCGAAGGCGGTGGCGCCGTCCAGCGACTCGCGGATGATGTCGGCGTGGCCGGCGTGCCGCGCGGTCTCGCGGATCAGGTGCAGGCACAGCCAGCGCATCGAGAGCCGCTCGTCCTTCGGGTTCCAGGACGTCTTCGGCAGCAGGAAGGTGTCGTCGAGGCTGGGCACCGCGCGGATGAACGCCTCCGTCTCGGCGGCCACCTTCTCGTAGTACGCCAGGCAGGACTGAAGCGTCTCGTCGCCGGTCAGCCGGAAGCACTCGTGCCAGTTCGACTCGTCCCGCTGCACGGCCGGCGGCTCGCCCTTGGCGCGGGCGATCCAGCCCTGCTCCACCTCGGCGACGTGCTTGACCAGTCCGGCCAGGGACAGCTCGCTGACGGTGGGCCGGGAGCCCGCCTGCTCGTCGTCGAGCCCGAGCACCGCCCGCCGGATGCCGCCGCGCTGCTCGGCGATGAAGGACAGCAGCGCTCCGCGCTCGTCACCGGGTGCCTCGGGTCCCACGTGCGTCACCATGTCGGGCCGCCTTTCGTCTGGGGTTCACTGCCTGACGAAGACGAAACTACGGACCCTTGCGGTCAGGTGCTGTCCGCAAGGGTCCGCAAGGGTCCGCCGGGTGACGCGGGTCTAGAACGGGAACCCGCTGCGCCCGTGCTGCACCGAGATCCACTTGGTCGTGGTGAAGGCGTCCAGCATCGTGTCGCCGTTCAGCCGGCCGATGCCCGAGTGCTTCTCGCCGCCGAAGGGGACGATCGGCTCGTCGTGGACCGTGCCGTCGTTCACGTGGAACATGCCCGTGTCGATCTGCTTGGCGAAGGCCACGCCCCGCTCGATGTTCCCTGTGTGCACGGCGCCGCTCAGGCCGTAGGGGGTGTCGTTGACCAGGCGGACGGCCTCCTCCTCGCCGTCGAAGGGGACGACGAAGGCGACCGGGCCGAAGACCTCCTGCCGCAGCAGCGCCGAGTCCGCGGGCAGGCCGGTCAGCACGGACGGCTCGACGAGGTTGTCGGTCCGCCCGCCGCGCACCAGGGCCGTGGCGCCCTCGGCGAGGGCCTGCTCGACCACGCCGGCGATCGCGTCGGCCTGCGAGGAGTTGATGACCGGGCCGATGACGGTCTCCGGGTCGCGCGGGTCGCCCGTCTTGAGGGTCCTCACCTTGGCGGCGAACTTCTCGGTGAACTCGTCCGCGACCGACCGGTCGACCAGCACGCGGTTGGCGGCCATGCAGACCTGGCCCTGGTGGACGTAGCGGCTGAAGACGGCCGCGTCGACCGCGTAGTCGAGGTCGGCGTCGTCGAGGACCACCAGCGCGCTGTTGCCGCCCAGTTCGAGCACGGAGCGCTTGAACAGCCGGGCGCAGACGGTGGCCACGTGCCGGCCGACCTGGTCGGAGCCGGTGAAGGAGATGACCTTGGGGACCGGGTGCTCGATGAAGGCGTCGCCGATCTCCGCGATGTCGGTGATGAGGACGTTCAGCAGTCCGCCGGGCAGCCCCGCGTCCTCGAAGATCTTCGCGACCAGGGCGCCGCCGACGATCGGCGTGTTCTGGTGCGGCTTGAGCACCACGGCGTTGCCGAGCGCGAGCGCCGGGGCGACCGACTTGATCGACAGCAGGAACGGGAAGTTGAAGGGGCTGATCACGCCCACGACGCCGACCGGCACGCGGTAGACGCGGTTCTCCTTGCCGTCCACCGGGGAGGGGATGATCCGGCCCTCGGGCGCCAGCGCCAGGTGCACCGCCTCGCGCAGGAACTCCTTGGCGAGGTGCAACTCGAAGGCGGCCTTCAGCCGCGTGCCGCCGAGCTCGGCGACGATCGCCTCGGAGATCTCCGCCTCGCGCTCCTCGATGAGCCGCAGGGCCTTCTCGAAGACAGCGCGGCGGGCGTAGGGGTTGGTCGCGGCCCACTGCTTCTGGGCGCGGGCGGCCGCCCGGTACGCCTGATCGACCTCGTCGGCCGTGGCTATGGTGATCGACGCGAGCTTCTCGTCGTCGTACGGGTTGAAGTCGATGATGTCCCAGGAACCGCTGCCCGGGCGCCACTCACCGTCGATGTACTGCCGTGCTAGGTCGGTGAAGTAGGACGACGACATGTGTGACCCCTCGATCCCTGACAGACCTCTGATCGCGCCTTCACGATCTGATCACACGTCATCGTACTTGTGTCCTACGAGAGTTGGAGGAGTCCTCGGAGAAGATCCCGGCTCTCCGACGGGCCCGGGCTGTCGCTCTGGAGCTCCTTGAGCGCCCGCTCGTACTGGGCGACGTCCTCGGCCTTGTCGAGGTAGAGCGCGCTGGTGAGCTGTTCCAGGTAGACGACGTCCGACAGATCGGACTCGGGGAAGCTCAGGATCGTGAACGCGCCACTCTCGCCGGAGTGCCCGCCGAGGCTGAACGGCATGACCTGCAGCCGTACGTTGGGCCGCTCGGAGATCTCGATGAGGTGCTGGAGCTGGCCGCGCATCACCTCGCGGTCGCCGTAGGGGCGGCGCAGGGCGGCCTCGTCCAGGACGATGTGGAAGTCCGGGGCGTTCTCGGCGACCAGGTACTTCTGCCGCTCCAGCCGCAGCGCGACCCGCCGCTCGACGTCGGCCTCGCTCGCGCCCTGCATGCCCCGCCGGACGACGGCGTGCGCGTACGCCTCGGTCTGCAGCAGGCCGTGCACGAACTGCACCTCGTACACCCGGATCAGCGAGGCGGCGCCCTCCAGGCCGACATAGGTGGGGAACCAGCTGGGCAGCACGTCCGAGTAGCTGTGCCACCAGCCCGCGACATTGGCCTCCTTGGCCAGGGAGAGCAGGGAGGCGCGCTCCTGCTCGTCCGTGATGCCGTACAGCGTCAGGAGGTCCTCGACATCCCTGGTCTTGAAGCTCACCCGGCCCAGCTCCATCCGGCTGATCTTCGACTCGGAGGCGCGGATCGAGTAGCCCGCCGCCTCGCGCGTGATGCCCCGCGCCTCACGCAGTCGCCGCAGTTGTGATCCGAGCAGCATGCGCCGCACCACCGATCCCGGCTCTCCCGCGCTCACGTTCGCCAGCCTCCCCAACGTCTTCAGGGCCCGAAGTCTGCCACTAAAACACTCCGAGCAGTACTCGTCCGGTTACAGAAACGGAATCGGGACGGCCGGCGCACGCAGGCGTGTTCAGAAATCGGCCGCCGAACGGACGCAGGACGGCACGAGGATGACGGAAAAATTGACCAACAAGCGGTACGGGACGTCCTATTCCGGTCACCTGCACGTGCATCTGCCCTTGCATCTGCTGTACGCATCCGAAACCATGGTCCCGCACCACCGCTGCATCGCACCGACCGCGAATTCCCGGGAGTGCCTCGCATGGGGACGAATGGATCGACCATGCTCGAGCCGTTACGGCAGGGCCTTCCGCCGCTGGATCCCGCGGCCGTGTCCGACGCCGCCTCCTGTGCACTGCCCGCCCGCTACGAAGCGGTGCGCGAGGCCAGGCAGTTCACCCGCGGAACGCTCGACCAGTGGGAGATGGGCGACCGGTTCGACGACGTCTGCCTGGTGGTCTCGGAACTCGTCACCAACGCCCTGCGCCACGGTCTGCCGGCGGAATCCGCGCGCTGCCGCGGGCAGGAGCCCCCGGTGCGGCTGCACCTGATGCGCTGGACCGAGCGGCTGGTGTGCGCGGTGCGCGACCCCAGTCACGACAGTCCCGTGACCCGGGAGACCGACGACTTCTCGGCCGAGTCGGGCCGCGGACTGTTCCTGGTCGACTCCTTCAGCGACAGCTGGGGCTGGCACCCGCTCGCGGGCGCGCTCAGCGGCAAGGTGGTCTGGGCGCTGTTCCGGCTGCCGCGCACCGGGAACCGGCCGGACGGCGCATGAGAAACCGCGGCGCTTCCTCGCGCCGCGGTTCTACGCGCGTCACCGCGCACGCCGTCCTCATTGCCCCGGTATCGCCGGGGCCGGAGGGACCGTCAGCCGCCCACGAGGTGGTCGAACTCGCCGTCCTTCACGCCGAGCAGCATCGCCTCGATCTCCGCACGGGTGTAGACCAGTGCGGGGCCGTCGGGGAAGCGGGAGTTGCGGACGGCGACGTCACCGCCCGGCAGCCGGGCGAACTCCACGCACGACCCCTGCGAATTGCTGTGCCGGCTCTTCTGCCAGGCCACACCGCGCAGCCTGGCGGCCGCCATACCGTTGTACACGTCGTGGTCCACAGGTCGCTCCCCGGTGGTGCACTGGCTGGTGTGGCCATTGATGCAGCGGTCAACTGACCCGGATCATAACCCTGTTCATGTGCAGACGCATGGGCAGATGCACGTGCACGGGGGGTGGCCCTCCGGTTACAGCCGCGAAGACCCGTTCGGCCCTAAGTCCTTGACTGTTTGACGACCTTCCCCCTGTGCGCGTTCCCCGCGGCCGGGGGTGAAGTCGTCGGGGTTCGGCGGAGGTCCGGTGGAGGCGGAGCGTCCGCTCGGCGCCGGGGCGGGCGGCTGTGCGGCTGCGAGGCGCGCCGGAGGGCCGCATGCGGAAGCGGCGGGGGCCTCGGGGGAGCAGGGAGAAATCGGCCGGGTGCACGACCGGTGCGTCATCCTTCGGTCCGGTGACCGGCTCGGACCATCGCAGGAGGCGGCGTCGGCGGCCGGGAGCCGGCGGACCGTCGACCGGTGCCGGGCACACGGAGAGGTCCCCCACGCGGCAAACGTGGGGAACCTCTCACGGGGGACGCCCCGGCCTCAGCGGCTCGTGTACGGCAGCAGCGCCATCTCCCGGGCGTTCTTGATCGCCTTCGCCAGCTGCCGCTGCTGCTGGGCCGACACCCGGGTGACGCGGCGGCTGCGGATCTTGCCGCGGTCGGAGATGAACTTCCGCAGCAGGTCGGTGTCCTTGTAGTCGATGTACGTGATCTTGGCCTGGTCCAGGGGGTTGGGCCGGTTCTTCGCGGGCTTGCGCTCGGGCTTGCGGGGCATCTCGGGTCAGACCTCCAGGAGGGTGTCGAAGGCGTGCGGCAGCCGCTGCCAGGCGTCGCGCCCGGCCGCGTACTCGGCGTCGGTGAGCAGGCAGGACTCCAGCAGCCGCTCCAGGCCGTCCCGGTCGAGGCCGGGCGAGGTGAAGACGAGGTGCTGGCAGCGGTCGCCGTGCTCGGGGTGCCAGTCCAGCGCGGCGGCGGCCCGGCGCACCGGCGGGACCATCTCCCAGGCCGCGTCCGGCAGGGAGGCCAGCCACGGCCCGGCGCTCTCCACGCACAGGGCCCCGCCCGCCGCGTCCCAGTGGAAGAGCGTGTCAGGCTTGTCGGCGAGCCAGAACCGGCCGCGGCTGCGGGCCGCCGCGCAGGTCAGGTCCTCCAGCGCGGCGTAGAGCCGCTCCGGGTGGAAAGGGCGGCGCCGGTTCCACACCAGGGTGGACACGCCGTGCGCGTCGGCCTCGGCGGGCAGCAGGGCGCAGGCCGGGTGCTGGGCGGCGGCCGCCGCCTCGACGTCGAAACCGGCCAGGGCCGCCTGGGCCAGGGCGGGCAGCGGGCCCCGGCGCGGGGCGGGCACGGTGAGTCCGCCCCCGGCGTCCACCGGGTCGCCGGGCGCCCGCCCCGCGGCCGGGCCGTCGGGGCCGATCGGGACCAGACGGGCCGTCGGGTGCAGCTGGGCGAGCAGCTCGCGGTCCTCGTCGTCGGCCTCCGGGGAGTCGGCGATCGCGAGGACGGGGGCGTACTCCAGCTGGCGCGCGAAGGTGTCGGCGACCGTGCGCTGGTCGGTGGCGGCCGCGGCGAGACCGCCGTCGGCCAGGTCGTCGCCGTTGGCGAGGTAGGGCAGGACCAGGGCCGGGTCGACGGCGGTGATCACACCGGTGACGGTGAGACCGCCGGCCGTCACGACCTCGGCCATGGCCTTGGGCTCGACGGAGTCCCACAGCTCGACGACGGCGAGCCGGGTGCCGCCGGCGTCCCGCAGCCGCTCCAGCTCCGGCACCAGGTCCTCGCGCAGGGCGCAGCAGGCGCAGTCGTTGACGAGCGGCGCCTCGCCCGCGTCGAGCAGGCCGGAGGCGTCCCGGATCGTCCGTACGACCGTGCCGGCGGCGGCCGTCGCCAGGTCGTGGTGGAGGACGACACTGCCGGGCACGTCGGCGAGCAGCCGCGCCACGGCCTCCTTGCGGGCGTCGGCGTGCAGCCCGCCGACGATCACGACGGGGAGCCCGGGATGGTCAGCCACGGGTCAGCCCTTCTTTCCGTACCGGCGCTCGAAGCGCTCCACGCGTCCGGCGGTGTCCAGGACGCGGGCCGTGCCGGTGTAGAAGGGGTGGCTGACGTCGGAGATCTCGACGTCGACGACCGGGTAGGTGTTGCCGTCCTCCCACTCGATCGTCTTCTCGCTCGTCATGGTCGAGCGGGTGAGGAAGGCGTAGTTGGCGGCGCGGTCGCGGAAGACGACGGGGCCGTACTCCGGGTGGATTCCCTGGCGCATGGTCAGCGCTCCTCTCGGAAGTCGACGTGGCGGCCGGCGACCGGGTCGAACTTGCGCAGGGTCAGCCGGTCCGGATCGTTGCGGCGGTTCTTGCGGGTCACGTAGGTGTAGCCGGTCCCGGCTGTGGACCGGAGTTTGATGACCGGCCGGAGTTCGTTGCGTGCCATGCCGCTATGCTACTGAAAATGAATTCCATTTACATCGCCTGAGGCAGAGAGGTACGTCACCACCCATGTCCGCGCACTGCATGCTGACCGGCGCACAGCCGGGCTTCGGCAACCGCATCTCGCACTCCCACCGGCGCACGTCACGCCGGTTCGACCCCAACATCCAGTCCAAGCGCTACTGGCTGCCGAGCGAGGGCCGGTACGTCCGCCTCCGGCTGAGCGCCAGGGGGATCAAGACGGTCGACACGATCGGGATCGAGGCGGCCGTCGCCCGGATCCGCGCCCGGGGAGTGAGGGTCTGATGGCCAAGAAGAGCAAGATCGCGAAGAACGACAGGCGGCAGGAGATCGTCGCCCGGTACGCCGCCCGGCGGGCCGAGCTGAAGGAGATCATCCGCAGGCCGTCCTCGACGGAGGCGGAGCGGCTGGCCGCCCAGGAGGAGCTGCGCAGGCAGCCGCGCGACGCGAGCGCGACGCGCGTCCGCAACCGCGACCAGGTGGACGGCCGTCCGCGCGGGTACTTCCGGGCGTTCGGGCTGTCCCGGGTGAGCCTGCGGGAACAGGCGCATGCGGGGTATCTGCCCGGGGTGCGGAAGTCTTCCTGGTGAGTGCTCCCGGCGGGGCTTGCTGAGTTCGGCTGGCGGGGGGCTTGCCGAGCCCGGGGGCTTGCCGAGTTCGAGGGCTTGCCGAGTTCGAGGGGTTGCTGAGCCCAGGGGCTTGTTGAGTTCGAGGGCCTGCCGAGTTCGAGGGCTTGCCGAGTTCGGGGTCTTCCCGGTTCGCAGGGGCGGGGCTCTCGGGGGTGTGGTCGCGGCGTGGTGAGGGGATCGGCTGGTTCTTCCGTGTGAGGGGAGCCGCCGTGTGGGGTTTCCGGGGTTCCGTACTCGGTTTCCGCAACGGGGGTTCTCTTGCGCCCCGCCCCGGCCGAGGCTCCCGGGGGCCGCGCCCTTGCAGGCCGCGATCCGGGGACGATCTCCGGGGGTCGGGGGCTTGACGGGCCCTGGTAGCTTGCTGCGATCGTTCCGGCCAGGGTCGGTCGGCTACAGCTTGGGGGCTTGCAGTGACTTCGGTGACCTTCTGGCGTCGCACCGGCGCCGTGCGCGTCGTGGCGGCGGCCGCGGGGCTGGTGGGTGCGCTGGCGCTGACCGCGTGCAGCGGCGACGGCAACGGCGACTCGGGGGACGAGTCCGCGTCGAGCCCGGCCCCGTCCGCCTCGGCGTCCGCCGGAACGGGCGGCGGCTCCGGTTCCGGTTCCGGCTCCGGCTCCGCCGGGTCGGGCTCCGGCGAGCTGGAGGGCAGCTGGATCGCGACCACCGACGGCAAGGCCGTGGCGCTGATGGTCACCGGCAAGCAGGCCGCGCTGTTCGCCACCGGCGGCAGTGTGTGCAGCGGCACCGCGGGCGAGGAGTCCGGGACCCGGACGATCCGCCTGAAGTGCACGGACGGCTCCGAGAAGCGGGCCACCGGCACCGTGGGCTCCGTGACCGGCAGCAGTCTCAAGGTCACTTGGGAGGGCGGCCTCGGCGAGGAGACGTACACGAAGGCGGAGGGCGGCAAGCTGCCTACCGGTCTGCCGACGGCCGGTCTCGAAACGCAGTAACCCGCCTCCGCGCGGCCCGGCCCGTGCGGCGTTCGAGGGACTGGCAGGGGGCGCGTGCCCCTGCGGCGTGCGCGTGCGTGATGATCCAGGAGCCACACGCCACACGCCACTCACGGTCACCCCGCTGACCACGCTGACCACGCCCAGAGGACCTCATGCGCACCTTTCCCCTCACCCTGGCCGCCGCCCTCGCCGCCACGCTCCTGCTGACCGCCTGCAACGACTCCGAGAACGCCGCAGACGACGGCAAGAACGCGGACCGTCCCGGCGATGCGGCCTGTGTGCTCGCCGACCTGGGCGTGGAGGTCGGAGCCGGTGCCGCCCCGGCCGCCGGGGACACCGGCAACGTCACCGTCACCCTCACCAACCGCGGCGCCCGGTGCACCCTCGACGGCTTCCCCGCGGTCGCCCTGGCCGCCGACGACAGGACGGCGTCCGTGACGGCGGAACAGCCGGCCGCCGCGGAGCCGCTCACCCTCGTGAAGGGCGCCACCACGTCCTTCACGATCACCTACGTCCGCGGCGAGGCGGACTCCGCGCGGAGCCTTGCCGTACGGAAGGCGACGTTCGCCCTGCCCGGCGCCACGTCCACCACGCACGAGCTGGCGTGGTCGTACGGCGAGGTCGCCCTGAAGGGCGAGGGCGGCGAGCCGGACGCCTCGGTCAGCGGCTTCGAGTCCGCAGCCGGCTGACGGCAGGTCAGCGCAGCGGCGGCCGGTGCTCCACCCGGGCCCGGTCCGCCGCCTGCGCGCCCTCCGTCCAGCCGGCCGCGTCGCTCACGCCGCGCAGCCGGGTCGTGGTCGTCTCGGGGAACATGCGGTCCAGCCGTCCGGTGACGGCGACCTCCCGGGAGGCGAGGACGGGAAGCAGGTCCTGGGTCACCGGGGTCTCGGCGGCGGCCGCCAGGCGGGTGCCGATGCGGTGGGCGTAGGCCGCGAGGAACGACTGGCGGAACGTCTTGGTGCGCTTGCGGCCCCCGGCGCGCTGGGCGGCCTCCGCCTTCGTCATCGCGGTGGTGGCCTGCACCAGCAGCGAGGTGTAGAGGAGTTCGACCACCTCAAGGTCGGTCTCGAAGCCGACGACGGTCGAGAAGCCGAGGGGTTCGTTCCACACCGCCCGGCAGTGGTTGGTTGTGGCGACGGCGTCCAGGAGCACCGCCTTGGCCTGCTCGTACGGCGGCTCGACACCGATCCGGCAGGCGCCGGGCGTCTCGGGCGAGGGTGCCCGGGCCGCGAGCAGGGCCTCGTCGACGCTGTGCCGGGCCATCAGCTCCTGCGCCTTGGCACTGAGCGCCTCGGCCTCCTCCGGGAACCCGGTCGCTTCCGCCTTGGCGAGCAGGGCACGGATGCGGGTGAGCATGCGCGACTCGGTCCTCGCCCGCCCAGAGGGCTGCGCCGTCTCGTCCAGGGCTTCCAGGGAGGGCAGGCGCAGCAGCAGGCGGTACAGCTCCAGTACGGCGGTGGCGTGCGAGAAACGGTCCGTGCGGGGCGGGTCGCCGGCGGGCAGCTCGGCCAGCTGGGCGCTCCAGCGGCGGCCCCGGGGGCGGTCGCCGGGCGCCTGCGCGCGTATCAGGGCCGCCACGAGGAGCACGTGGACGTCGTCCAGCTCCCGGCGGACGATCCGCACGGCATCGGCCGGCTGCCAGCCCCGCCGCCAGAGCGCCGCCACGAACTCCCTGCCCCGCCGCGCGAGTTCCCCGTCCGCCGACGGGTCGGAGGCGAGCAGGGACGCGCCGGTGTCGAGGGCCGTCTCGCCGGTCTCGTACAGAGCGGCTTCGAACGCGCGGCCGACGGTGGTGGACGTACTCACCCGGCGATGGTGTCACGCGGCACGAACGGGTCGCGCGGTGGTCTCCCTCGGCACGGACGGGCCGCGCGAGGGTCTCCCTCGACACGGACGGGCCGCGCGAGGGTCTCCCTCGACACGGACGGGCCGCGCGGGGGTGTCACGCGGCACGGACGGGCAGTCGCCGCCTCCTCCGCCCTCCCCACGGCCCGCCTCGTCCCACTCCCCGGCATCGCGGTCGTCGCGCTCTGCGTCGCGCCCGACCGGCGACCCGGCGGGCAACTGTCAACTCACGGTTGACACCTCCCCGGGCGCAACCTACGGTTGACAGTATGACGACGAACCCCAGCATCACGTCATCCGTGCGCCTCGACGATCTGATCGCGGCGATCAAGAAGGTTCACCAGGAACCACTGGAGCAGCTCCAGGACGCGGTGATCGCCGCCGATCACCTCGGTGAGGTCGCCGACCACCTGATCGGCCACTTCGTCGACCAGGCCCGGCGGTCCGGGGCGTCCTGGACCGACATCGGCAGGAGCATGGGCGTCACGCGGCAGGCGGCGCAGAAGCGGTTCGTGCCCAAGGAGTCGTCCGACCTCGACCCCGGACAGGGCTTCAACCGCTACACCCCCCGCGCCCGCAACGCGGTGATGGCCGCGCACAACGAGGCCAAGGCCGCCCGCAACGCCGAGGGCGTGCCCGAGCACCTGGTCCTCGGTCTGCTGGCCGAGCCCGAGGGACTGGCCGCGCAGGCCTTCACCGCCCAGGGCGTCACCCTCGACGCGGTCCGCGAGGCGGCCGCGGCGGCGCTCCCGCCGGCCGTCGAGGAGCCGCCGGAGCTCGTGCCGTACGGCCAGGCCGCCAAGAAGGTCCTGGAGCTCACCTTCCGCGAGGCGCTGCGCCTCGGCCACAACTACATCGGCACCGAGCACGTCCTGCTCGCCCTGCTGGAGCACGAGAACGGCGAGGGCGTCCTCAGCGGCCTCGGCATCGGCAAGGAGCGGACCGAGCAGTTCGTCGCCCGGGTGCTGGAGAAGTTCGCGCAGGCGCAGAAGGACGTACTGGACGAGACCTGAGCCCGGCGGGGGCCGGCCCTCCGGGCCCGCCTCCGCCCGTCGCGCGGCGGGGGCGTTGTCAGACCCCCCTGGCAGACTCACCGCATGACCGACCGGTGGGCGCTCGCTCCGGCCGAGGACGGCGGCGTCGACGTCGCTCCCCTCGGTCCGGACGGCTTGCCCGCCGGGCCGGTGCGGCGGGAGGCGGATCCCGCCGAGGCCGTGCGGAGCCGTCCCGGCGTCACGCGGTGGGTGTGGCGGTCCACCGCCGAGGTCTACCCGCGTCTGCTCGCCACGGGGGTGCGAGTCGAGCGGTGCTACGACATCGAGGCCGCCGAGACGCTCCTGCTCGGCCACGAGGGGCGGTACGGGGAACCACGCTCGGCCGCGGCCGCATTGGCCCGGCTGCGCGGCGGTCCCGTACCGCCCGATCCGCCGCCGCGCTCCGCCGAACCGGGCGCGCAGTCCTCGCTGTTCGAACCGCAGGGCGTCCCGCTGCCCCTGACCGACCTCCTCGCCGTCTACGCCGAGCAGCAACGCCGGCACGAGCGGGCCGAACACCCGGACCGGATGCGGCTGCTGACCGCCGCCGAGTCGGCGGGCATGCTGGTGGCCGCCGAGATGAACCGCGCCGGGCTGCCCTGGCGCGCCGACGTGCACCGCGCCCTGCTGCACGACCTGCTCGGCGAGCGGTACGCGGGCGGCGGCGAGCCCCGACGCCTGGCCGAACTGGCCGACGAGGTTTCCGCCGCGTTCGGCCACCGCGTCCGGCCCGACCTGCCGGCCGACGTGGTCAAGGCCTTCGCCCGGGCCGGCATCAAGGTCTCCTCGACCCGCCGCTGGGAGCTCGAGTCCGTCGACCACCCGGCCGTGAAGCCCCTCATCGAGTACAAGAAGCTGTACCGCATCCGGGTCGCGCACGGCTGGTCCTGGCTCCAGGACTGGGTGCGCGAGGGCCGGTTCAGACCCGAGTTCCTCGCGGGCGGCACGGTGACCGGGCGCTGGGTGACCAACGGCGGGGGCGGGCTGCAGATCCCGAAGGTGATCCGGCGGGCCGTGATCGCGGACCCGGGCTGGCGGCTCGTCGTCGCCGACGCCGACCAGATGGAGCCGCGCGTCCTCGCCGCGATCTCCCGCGACCCGGGGCTGATGGAGGTGGCCGGCCGGGAGACCGACCTCTACCAGGCCGTGTCCGACCGCGCCTTCTCCGGCGACCGCGCCCAGGCCAAACTCGCCGTGCTCGGCGCGGTCTACGGCCAGACCTCCGGCGACGGCCTGAAGAACCTCGCCGCGCTCAGACGCCGTTTCCCGCAAGCGGTGGCCTACGTCGACGAGGCCGCCCGGGCCGGTGAGGAGGGGCGGCTCGTACGGACGTGGCTGGGACGCACCTGCCCCCCGGCCGCCGGGGCGACCGACGACAGCGTGGAGGAAGCGGGGATTCCCCTCTCCGAGGACGACAGCCGGCCGTGGGTGCCCGGCTACGCCTCGACCAACGCCCGCGCCCGTGGCCGCTTCGCCCGCAACTTCGTCGTCCAGGGCAGCGCCGCCGACTGGGCCCTGCTGCTGCTCGCCGCGCTGCGCAGGGCCTGCGCGGATATGGCTGCGGAGCTGGTCTTCTTCCAGCACGACGAGGTGATCGTGCACTGCCCCGAGGAGGAGACCGAGACGGTCGTCACGGCGATCCGCGAGGCGGCGGCCCTCGCCGGGCGGCTGACGTTCGGCCGGACACCGGTGCGGTTCCCGTTCACGACGGCGGTGGTGGAGTGCTATGCGGACGCCAAGTAGCCGCCGCTGCGCGGGGAGTGGCGTGCGACCGGTGACCGGTCTGCCGGTCAGACGACCGGAGGCCGCCCCAGCCGGGTGAGCCGCCACACCGTGCGCCAGCGCATGGGCCGCCGCTCCCCCGCCGGCTCCCGCACGCCCTCCAGGAACCCGCCGCACCACGCCCGCAGCCCGGCGGCCGACCGGTTCCGGGCGAGGGTGAGCAGCACCCAGACGCCAAGGTGGACGGGGACGAGCGCGGCGGGCAGCCGGCGGCGGGCCAGCCAGACCCGGTTGCGGGCGTTCACGCGGTAGTAGATGGCGTGCCGGGCGGGCGAGGTCTTCGGGTGCTGGAGCAGCAGTTCGGGCGCGTAGAGGATCCGCCAGCCGGCGTCGGCCGCGCGCCACGCGAGGTCGGTCTCCTCGTGCGCGAAGAAGAACTCCGCGGGCCAGTCGCCGATCTCGTCGAGCATCGCCATCCGCAGGGCGTGCCCGCCCCCGAGGAACCCGGTGACGTACCCGCCCCGCAGGGGGTCGGAGTTGCCGACCCGGGGCACGTGCCGCTGCTGCGTCTCCCCCAGCTCGTCGGCGATGCGGAAGCCGACGATGCCGAGCCGGCCGTCGGCCGCGTACAGGTCCCGTACCCGCCGCAGCACATCGGCGTCGACGAGCAGACCGTCGTCGTCCAGGTCCACCACGACGTCGATGTCCCCGAACTCCCGCAGCCGCGCGAGGGCCGCGTTGCGCCCGCCCGGGCACCCCAGGTTCTCGTCGAGCTCGACGGGCGTGACCTCCCCCGGCAGCCCCAGCCGCTCGGCGAACTCGGGCAGCGGGCAGCCGTTGCCCACGACGACGATCCGCTCCGGCGGCACGTCCTGCTTGGCCACCGAGCGCAGCAGGGCGTCGACCTCCTCGGGCCGATTGCCCATGGTCACCACGGCGACGGCGATCCTGGGCGCCCCCATGTCCTCACCTCGTCCCGGTCGGCAACTGACGGATCGACGGGCGATGCTATCCGTTCACGGCGAAGCCACCTCACGTACGCCGCGCATGACGAGCCCGACAGCGATGGGGACGAACGGCTCCATGCACCCGGAACCGGATGGATCGCCGTCGCCCTCTGGTGGTCAGCTCCGACCAGCAGGGACCGTAAGTGTGAGTCGTCTTCCCCGTCTTTTCCGCGTACAGGCCCATCTCGATCGCTTCTGCGTCCGGCTGATCGACGGCGACGACAACGAGACCGGCGGCCGCAGGCTCGATGAGATGTACACCCTCAACCGGATCCTGGACGGCGACGCCTTCTACATGAAGATCACCAACTGGCAGAAGGGCAAGGCCTCATGGCGCTCCTGGCCGAATACAGATGCAAGGCCACACCGGCCCGCCGCGTGGTCGAGGTGTACGACGCCGACGCCTACCTGAGCGACGACGACGCCATGGCCGCTGCCCGCATACAGGTGGTGGCCGGCAACGGCTACCACCTGTACCTCCGCAGTCTGCAACCCGACATCGACGTCGAGGTCACCATCCGCGTCTGGGACGACCCGCCGACCCCGCCCGCCGATGCGGAAGGCCAAGTCCCCGTCAGCATCGAGTCCGAAACCGGCATCCTCGTCGTCAACCAACTCGAATACGGGCCCGCCGACGAGATCACCCTGCCCCGCCCCGGCGTCTATGAAGGCCACGCCTGGTGGCAGAACCGCCAAGCAGCAGCCGACTACTACGACACAACCCTCGACCAGTTCACCAACGACTCCCCGGAAGACCAGCTCACCGAAGCCTGGGACAACTGCCCCGTCACCGAACGCTACGTCCTTGACCTCGCCTACACCCGCGAGCCTGAACCCGTCGATGACGATGATCCATAGCGAGGGCTGCGGTGCGAGGGCTCGCGTACGTTCAGCGAGGCTGATCAGGGAGCGTCCTGGCGGTCACGAGCGCCTGGCCGGGCTGCTCGTCCGATGTCCCCTCAGCGCCGGCTCGCCGCTTCCATGATGATCTCCGCGACGGCTTCCGGAGTCACCCGATGGACGGCTGCGTCGGCCCGACAGCGCCTCGCAACAGGAGAAGCCCTAGGTCAGATGCATCTGACCTAGGGCTTCGGAAGAGCCGCCTTCGGGATTCGAACCCGAGACCTACGCATTACGAGTGCGTTGCTCTGGCCATCTGAGCTAAGGCGGCGCGCTGTCCGCACTATGGTGCGATCAGCAACGTCGGTAAGTCTACACAGTTTCCGGGGGTGCTCCGTACCGGCCCCGGAGGTGGTCCCTCCGGGGCCGGGCGGGGCCGCTAGGAGCAGCGCTTTCCGTCCTGCGGCGGGGTGCCGCGGACGAGGTAGGCGTTGATCGTGCGGTCGATGCAGGAGCTGCCCCGGCCGTAGGCCGTGTGGCCGTCGCCCTCGTAGGTGAGCAGGCGCGCCGAGGAGAGCTGGCCGGCCAGGGCCCGCGCCCAGCGGTAGGGGGTCGCCGGGTCGCGGGTGGTGCCGACGACCACGATGGGCGCCGCGCCCTTCGCCTCGATGCGGTGCGGCTCGCCGGTGGCCCGCACGGGCCAGTACGCGCAGTTCAGGGACGCCCAGGCCAGGCCCTCACCGAAGACCGGGGACGCCTTCTCGAACTCGGGAAGGGCCCTGCGCACCTCGTCGGCGGTGTCGAAGGCGGGCGGCAGGTCCAGGCAGTTGACGGCCGCGTTGGCGAACATCAGGTTGCTGTACGCGCCCTCGGCGTCCCGCTCGTAGTAGCTGTCGGACAGGACCAGGAGCCCGGAGCCGTCGTTCTCCCGCATCGCGGACGTCAGCGCCTCGCGCAGTCGCTCCCAGGAGCCCTCGTCGTACATGGCCGCGATCACGCCGGTCGTGGCCAGCGACTCCGTGAGCCTGCGGCCGCCGGCGTCCCCGGTGGGCACGGGCCGTGCGTCGAGTTTCTCGAAGAACGCCTTGAGGTTCCGGCCGGCCTTCTCCGGCGGGGTGCCCCTGCCGCCCAGCGGACAGCCGGCCTGCCGTACGCAGTCCTTCACGAACGACCGGAACGCCGTCTCGAAGCCCGCCGTCTGCTCCAGGTTCAGCCGCCGGGCGGGCAGCGACGGGTCCATCGCGCCGTCCAGCACCAGCCGGCCCGTCCGCTCCGGGAACAGCCCGGCGTACGTCGCGCCGAGGAACGTGCCGTAGGAGGCGCCGACGAAGTTCAGCTTCCCGTCGCCGAGCGCCGCCCGGACGATGTCCATGTCGCGGGCCGCCTCCACCGTGGACACGTGCCGCAGCAGCTCGGGAGCGTCGGCGCCGCAGCCCTCGGCGAACGTCCGGTACGCCGCCGTCAGCCCGTCCGTCTCGTTCGCGTCGTCGGGGGTGCTGTCCGTCTGCGTGTACCTGTCCATGGCCGGCCCGTCCAGGCACTCGACGGGTTCGCTGCGGGCCACGCCGCGCGGGTCGACCGCCACCATGTCGTAGCGGGCACGCACCTCGGCCGGGTAGCCGATCCCGGCGTACGACTGCACGTAGCCGATCGCCGAGCCGCCCGGTCCGCCCGGGTTGACCAGCAGTGAGCCCAGCCGCTTGCCCGGGCCGGTGGCCTTCTTGCGGGCGACGGCGAGCCGCACGTCACCGGCGGACGGCTCGGCGTAGTCGAGCGGCGCCTTGACGGTGGCGCACTCGAAGCCCGGCACACCGCAGCCGCGCCAGGCCGGCTTCTGCCGGTAGTACGACGACAGCGCCGCGGGTGTGGCCCGGGGCAGCGCGGCCAGGGCCGCCTCCTGGGCCGCCGCGGAGGCCGCGGACGTCGTCGGGCTTCCGGAGGAGCAGGCGGAGACGAGCAGCGCGGCCACGGCGAGGAGGCCGGCCGCGGTCCGGCCCGTGCTCCGTGTCCTGCGGTGGAGGCCGCCGGGGCGCGGGGAGGAGCCGGAGGCGGTGCGGGGGGAGCGCCTTGTGTACATCCAGTGAGCGTAACTCTGGGCGACGGGATGAACGCCGTGCGTGCGGGGCGTGCCTCGTACGAGTTACGGCGTCAACCCGGTGCCCGTGCGTTCTCGCCGACGTCTCGCCTCGCCGCCCGGCCGGCTCGTGCCCGCCGTCAGCCCGCTCTGAGGGCCATGGTCATCGCCTCCACCGCGAGCAGGGGCGCCACGTTGCGGTCGAGGGCGTCGCGGCAGGCGGCGACCGCCTCGATGCGGCGCAGCGTGGCCTCCGGTGAGCTGCCGCGGGCTAGGCGCTCCAGGGCGTCCTCCGCGTCCACGTTGGCGATGGCGACGCGGGAGCCGAGCTGCAGGGCGAGGACGTCCCGGTAGAAGGACGTGAGGTCGGTCAGGGCGAGGTCGAGGCTGTCGCGCTGCGTGCGCGTCCGGCGGCGCTTCTGCTTGTCCTCCAGGTCCTTCATCACGCCTGCCGTGCCGCGCGGCATGCGTCCGCCCTGGGAGGCGCCGAGGGCGGCCTTCAGCTCCTCGGTCTCCTTGGAGTCCGTCTCCTCCGCGAGCTGCTTGGCGTCCTCGGAGGCCGCGTCGACCAGCTCCTGGGCCGCCTTGAGCGCGCCGCCGATGTCCTCGACGCGCAGCGGCAGCCGCAGGACGGCGGCACGGCGCTCACGCGCGGCCGGGTCGGTGGCCAGGCGGCGTGCCCGGTCGACGTGGCCCTGGGTCGCGCGGGCCGCCGCCGCGGCCACGTCCGGTTCGATGCCCTCGCGGCGCACCAGCATGTCGGCGACGGCGTCGACCGACGGCGTGCTCAGGTTCAGGTGGCGGCAGCGGGAGCGGATGGTCGGCAGGACGTCCTCGATGGAGGGGGCGCACAGCAGCCAGACCGTGCGCGGAGCGGGCTCCTCCACGGCCTTGAGGACCGCGTTGGCCGACTTCTCGTTCAGCCGCTCGGCGTCCTCGACGAGGATGACCTGCCAGCGGCCGTTCGCCGGCGAGGTGAACGACTTGCGGACGGTGTCGCGCATGTCGTCGGCGAGGATCTGCGTGCCGACCGCGGCGACGGTGGTGACGTCGGCGTGGGTGCCCACCAGCGCCGTGTGGCATCCGTCGCAGAAGCCGCAGCCCGGGGCGCCGCCGAGGGCCCGGTCGGGGCTGACGCACTGCAGCGCCGCCGCGAACGCCCGAGCCGCCTGGGTCCGCCCGGCACCGGGCGGGCCCGTGAACAGCCAGGCGTGCGTCATCCGGGACGCCTCGGGCGGCGGGGCGGCGGCGGTGGCCGCGGTGACCAGGGCGTCGGCGTCCCGGGCGGCGGCGTCCAGCTGCGCGCTCACCCTCTCCTGCCCGACGAGGTCGTCCCACACGGTCATGGGTCACGCCGCCCTTCCGTCATGTTTCGCGGTGCGGGTTCCATTGTGCGGGTGGGCACTGACAGTGCCGGTGTGCGGGTGGGCACCGGCAGTGCCGGACCGGCGGGCGGCCACCGCGGCGGCCCGCCCCTCACCGGAACCGGTTCCCCCGCGCACGCGGGCGGGCCCGGACCGGGTCGGTCCGGGCCCGCCTCGTGGGCCTTCCCCTGTGCGGGGCCGTCGGGGGCCTCAGCGGCCCCGGCCGCCCCTGCCGCCCCTGCCGCGGCGTCCGCGCCCCTCGTCCGGCTCGTCGTCGCGCGGCCCGAGGAGTTCGTCCGCAAGGGACGGCAGATCGTCCAGCGGCGTCTCCTCGGCCCAGTCGGACCGGCGGCGGCGCGGCGCTTCCTCGGCGTCCACCTGGGGCAGCTCCCGCGTGCGGTCCTCGCCGTCGGCCGGGGCGGGCCGCTCGGCGTCCCGGAAGGAGCCGGGCGGCACCCGGTCCGCCGGCCCGTCACCGCGTACGGGCGGCAGGACCGCCGTCTCCTCGGCGTCCCCCGGGCGGACGGGCGGCAGCACGGCCGTCTCGTCCGCTGCCCCGGAGGGCACCTGGGGCAGCACCTCGGTCTCCTCCCCGGCCCCGGGGCGGACCGGCGGCAGCACCTCGGTCTCCTCCCCCGGACCCGGCGGAACCGGCGGTACCGGCGGCTTCGGCAGCTGGGCCGTCACCTCGGCCTCGGACGCGCCGGCGTTCCGGCCGCGCCCGGAGGCGTTGTCGTCGTCCCGCACCGGCCGCAGCACGGTCGTCTCGTCGGAGGAGCGCCCCGGGGCGCCGTCCGGGGTGACCACGGGCGTCGGCACGGTCGCCGCGTCCTGCGGCCGGGCAGCCGCCGGACCGGAGCCGCCCCGCGTGGGGGAAGCCTTCGGTCCCGCCTCCGCCGCCGCGGCCGCCGCCTCGGCGAGCCGCCGCGCCTCCTCGGCCCGCAGCAGCGCCTCCTCGGCCTTGCGCTGCTTCTCCAGGCGGAGCGCCTCGGCCTCGGCCCGCAGCCGGGCCTCCTCCTCCTGCTGCTTGCGCCGGCGCTCCTCCTCCGCCTTGCGGCGGGCCTCCTCCTCGGCGCGGGCCTTCTCCTCGGCGAGGAGCCGGGCCCGCTCCTCCTCGGCCTTCCTGCGCGCCTCCTCGGCCCGGCGCCGGGCCTCCTCCGCCTGCCGCTCGGCCTCGCGCCGCTGGGCCTCCTCCAGCTCGCGCCGCTTGCGCTCCTCCTCCTCGGCGCGCAGCTTGGCCAGCTGCTCCTGGCGCTCGCGCTCCAGGCGCTCCTCCTCGGCCTTGCGGGCGGCCTCTTCCTCGGCCTTGCGGCGGGCCTCCTCCTCGGCCTTCCGCCGGGCCTCCTCGCGGGCCTGGATCTCGGCCTCGGACAGCGGCAGCACCTGGTCCAGCCGGTGCCGGACGACCGTCGTGACGGCCTCGGGCTCCTGGCCGGCGTCCACCACCAGGTAGCGTCCGGCGTCGGCGGCGGCCAGGGTCAGGAAACCGGCCCGCACGCGCGCGTGGAACTCGGCGGGCTCGGACTCCAGCCGGTCGGGCGCCTCGGTGAACCGTTCGCGCGCGGTCTCCGGGTCGACGTCCAGCAGCACGGTCAGGTGCGGCACCAGCCCGTTCGTCGCCCAGCGGTTGATCCGGGCGATCTCGGTGGGCGACAGATCGCGGCCCGCGCCCTGGTAGGCCACGGACGAGTCGATGTACCGGTCGGAGATGACCACCGCGCCGCGCTCCAGGGCGGGGCGTACGACGGTGTCGATGTGCTCGGCCCGGTCGGCCGCGTAGAGCAGCGCCTCGGCGCGGTGGGACAGGCCCGCGCTCGACACGTCGAGCAGGATGGACCGCAGCCGCTTGCCCACCGGCGTGGCCCCCGGCTCACGGGTCAGCACGACCTCGTGGCCCTTGGCGCGGATCCACTCGGCGAGCGCCTCGGCCTGCGTGGACTTGCCGGCCCCGTCGCCGCCCTCCAGGGCGATGAAGAAGCCGGTGGCCGCGGGCGCCTGCTCGGGGTCGTCGCCGCGCAGCAGCGCGTCCTTCAGGTCCTGGCGCAGCGGCACACCGGAACGGTCGTCGACCTTGGCCAGCACCAGCGCGGCGACCGGCAGCAGCAGGGCGCCGGCCAGCATCAGCGTGAAGGCGGCGCCGCCGTGTGCGAAGACGAACTTGCCGCTCTCCAGCCGGTGCGGTCCGATCGCCGCGGCGACCAGCGGGGCGGTCACGGCGGCGAGCGCCACGCCGACCCGGACGACCGCGTGCAGGTGCTCCGTCGTACGGGGCCGCCGGTACTCCTCGGTCTCCTGGTCGAGCAGGGTGTGCCCGATGTTGGCGGACAGGCCCGCGCCGGCACCGGCCAGGCCCAGGATCAGCAGCACGCTCGTGACGTCCGGGACCAGCCCGGCGGCCAGCAGGGCGACCCCTGTGAAGGCGATCGTCAGGGCGAGCAGCCGGCGCCGCGACAGGGCGGGCAGCAGGGCGGGCGCCGTCCGTATGCCGACCACGACACCGCCGGTCAGCGCCCCGGCGAACAGCCCGAAGAGCACCGGGCCACCGCCCAGGTCCTTGGCGTGCAGCACGGCCACGGCCACGGCGGCGGAGACCGCCGAGGCGACGGCGGCGCACGCCAGCACGAGCAGCGTCATCGCGCCGGTCCGGCCCTTGTCGGCGCCGGTGCCGGTCTTCGGGCGGCGCAGGCCCTCGAGCGGCGAGCGCGCGCGGGGCGTGCGCGTGCCGGGCAGTTCCAGGAAGGTCAGCACCGACAGGGACGCGGCGAACAGTCCGGCCGCGACGTAGGAGGCGAGGGCCGCCTGGTGCTGGCCGAACCAGTCGATGCCGGCGCCCAGCAGGTTGTTGAACAGGGACGCGACGACGAGCACGACGGCGCCGAGGGGAATCGCCACGAAGCCGGTGCGCAGCGACAGCCGGCGCAGGGCGTCCATGTGGTCGGGCAGCGGGCGGACCGTCGCGCCCTCCGGAGGCGGGGCGGGCAGCAGCGCGGGAGCCGCGCTCTCCCTGCACACCGTCCAGAACCGCTCGGCCACTCCCATCACGAAGACCGTGACGAGCAGGACGGCCGGCGCGTCCTCGGGCGTCCAGTCGATCCACAGCGGCGCGACGATGAGCAGCGCCGCGCGCAGCCCGTCCGCGCCGACCATGGTCCAGCGCCGGTCGAGGGGGCCGTCCTGCGAGGTGAGCGCCGTGAGCGGGCCGAGGAGCACGGCACCGAACAGCAGCGTCGCGAGGACGCGCACCCCGAAAACGGTCGCCACTGCGAACGCCACGCCCCGGTAACCGCCCCCGAACGAGCCTTCGGCGACAGCTGCCTGAACAGCGAGGAGGACCAGCACGAGGAGGGCGAGGGTGTCCCCCACACCGCCCACGAGCTGTGCGCTCCACAACCGTTTCAGCTGCGGTCGGCGCAGCAGGGCGCGGACGGCGCGCTCGCGGGAGTCCGCGACCAGGGCGTCGTCGGGGGCCGGCTGAGGGGCCGTAGGATGCTCGGCTCGCGTCATGCGTTCAGCCTATCGGGCGCCACCCACACCCCGGGATGCCCGGTCTGACATGCGCACGCCCCGACACCGAAGTGTTGCCGGGGCGTTCGCTTTCCAAACCTCGGCGAAGGTCCGGACCTTGACGGCCCGGCCCCTCGACGGACTCTCGTCGGGTCCGCTCGGGGCCTCACAAGCACCCGGGCGGGATCCCGAACGGGCTCAGTCCTCCGCCGACTTCGAGGCGGTCGCCGTCTTGGCGGCCGTCTTCTTCGCGGTGGCGGTCTTCTTCGCCGTCGTCTTCTTCGCGGTCGTGGTCTTCTTCGCCGCGGCCTTCTTGGCCGTCGTGGCCTTCTTCGCCGGGGCCTTCTTGGCCGCCTTCTTCGCGGTCTTCTTCGCCGGCGCCTTGGCGCGCTTCTCGGCGAGCAGCTCGAAGCCGCGCTCGGGGGTGATGGTCTCGACGCTGTCGCCGGAGCGCAGGGTCGCGTTCGTCTCCCCGTCGGTGACGTACGGGCCGAAGCGGCCGTCCTTGACCACGACCGGCTTCTCGCTGACCGGGTCCGTGCCCAGCTCCTTCAGCGGCGGCTTGGCGGCGGCCCGGCCACGCTGCTTGGGCTGGGCGTAGATCGCCAGCGCCTCCTCCAGCGTGATCGTGAAGAGCTGCTCCTCGGACTGCAGCGACCGCGAGTCCGTCCCCTTCTTCAGGTACGGGCCGTAGCGGCCGTTCTGCGCGGTGATCTCCTGGCCCTCGGCGTCCGTGCCGACGACCCGCGGCAGCGACATCAGCTTCAGGGCGTCGTCGAGGGTGACGGTGTCCAGGGCCATCGACTTGAACAGGGACGCCGTGCGCGGCTTGACCGCGTTCTTGCCCGTCTTCGGGGTGCCCTCGGGGAGGATCTCCGTCACGTACGGGCCGTAGCGGCCGTCCTTGGCGACGATGGTGTGGCCGGTGGCCGGGTCGGTGCCCAGCTCGAAGTCGCCGCTGGGCTTGGCCAGCAGTTCCTCGGCCAGCTCCACGGTCAGCTCGTCCGGCGCGAGGTCGTCCGGGATGTCCGCGCGCTGGTGCTGCTCGGTGTCCTTCTCGCCGCGCTCGATGTACGGGCCGTAGCGCCCGACCCGCAGCACGATGCCGTTGCCCACCGGGAACGACGACACCTCGCGCGCGTCGATCGCGCCCAGGTCCGTCACCAGTTCCTTGAGGCCGCCGAGGTGGTCCCCGTCGCCGTTGCCGGCTTCCGCCGCGCCGCCGATGCCGTTGGCCTCGCCGAAGTAGAACCGCTTGAGCCACGGCACGGCCTGCGCCTCACCGCGGGCGATGCGGTCGAGGTCGTCCTCCATCTTGGCGGTGAAGTCGTAGTCGACGAGCCGCCCGAAGTGCTTCTCCAGGAGGTTGACCACGGCGAAGGACAGGAAGGACGGCACCAGGGCCGTGCCCTTCTTGAACACGTAGCCGCGGTCCAGGATCGTGCCGATGATCGACGCGTACGTCGAGGGGCGGCCGATCTCGCGCTCTTCGAGCTCCTTGACCAGGGAGGCCTCGGTGTAGCGGGCCGGGGGCTTGGTGGCGTGCCCGTCGACCGTGATCTCCTCGGCGCTCAGGGCGTCGCCCTCGGAGACCTGCGGCAGCCGGCGCTCGCGGTCGTCCAGCTCGGCGTTCGGGTCGTCGGCGCCCTCCACATAGGCCTTCAGGAAGCCGTGGAAGGTGATCGTCTTGCCGGACGCGCTGAACTCGACGTCCCGGCCGTCGGCCGCCGTGCCGCCGATCTTCACCGTGACGCTGTTGCCGGTGGCGTCCTTCATCTGGGAGGCGACGGTCCGCTTCCAGATCAGCTCGTACAGCTTGAACTGGTCGCCGGTCAGTCCGGTCTCGGCGGGAGTGCGGAAACGATCACCCGAGGGGCGGATCGCCTCGTGGGCCTCCTGCGCGTTCTTGACCTTCCCGGCGTACGTCCTCGGCTGCGGCGGCAGGTAGTCGGCGCCGTACAGCTGGGTGACCTGGGCGCGGGCGGCGGTGACCGCCGTCTCGCTCAGGGTCGTGGAGTCCGTACGCATGTACGTGATGTAGCCGTTCTCATACAGCTTCTGCGCGATCTGCATCGTGGCCTTCGCGCCGAAGCCGAGCTTGCGGCTGGCCTCCTGCTGCAGCGTCGTCGTACGGAACGGGGCGTACGGCGAGCGGCGGTAGGGCTTGGACTCGACGGAGCGGACGGCGAACCGGGTCTGGTCCAGGGCGGCGGCCAGGGCGCGGGCGTTCGCCTCGTCGAGGTGGAGGGTGTTCGCGCTCTTCAGTTGTCCCAGGGAGTCGAAGTCGCGGCCCTGCGCGACCCGCCTGCCGTCGACGGTCTGCAGGCGCGCGACCAGCGACGACGGGTCCGACAGGTCTCCGGCGCGGCCGGTCGCGAAGGTGCCCGTCAGGTCCCAGTACTCAGCCGAACGAAAGGCGATGCGCTCGCGTTCCCGTTCCACGACGAGACGGGTGGCGACCGACTGGACACGGCCCGCGGACAGCCGCGGCATGACCTTCTTCCACAGGACCGGCGAGACCTCGTAGCCGTAGAGGCGGTCGAGGATGCGGCGGGTCTCCTGGGCGTCGACGAGCTTCTGGTTGAGCTGGCGCGGGTTGGCCACGGCGGCCTGGATCGCGGCCTTGGTGATCTCGTGGAAGACCATCCGCTTGACCGGGACCTTGGGCTTGAGCACCTCCTGCAGGTGCCAGGCGATGGCCTCGCCCTCGCGGTCCTCATCGGTGGCGAGGAAGAGCTCGTCGGATTCCTTCAGCAGGTCCTTGAGCTTCTTGACCTGTGCCTTCTTGTCGGCGTTGACCACATAGATCGGCTGGAAGTCGTGTTCGACGTCCACACCGAGCCGGCGGACCTCGCCGGTGTACTTCTCGGGCACCTCGGCGGCGCCGTTGGGAAGGTCGCGGATGTGCCCGACGCTCGCCTCGACGGTGTATCCGGGGCCGAGATAGCCCTTGATCGTCTTCGCCTTGGCAGGCGACTCGACGATGACGAGTCGGCGGCCGCCCTTCGCGGTCTCGCTGGTCGGGGACAACTTCGCTCTTCTCTCCGGTCGACGCTGGGGCCTCCCCGGGGTCGCTGTACCGGGGCTGGGTGGTGGTGACGCTGCGGAGTGTGACGGTACAGCCCGCCCCCGTGTCAAACGGGAAAAGCCCGCAACGGCCACTCGAACGGTAACCCGACTACCACCATTCCTGCCGCCCGGAGTGCCCGGAGCTCGCCGCCTCCCTTGCGGAGTGCGACCTACCGCTTACTCCCGGAAGCGTCGCGCCGCGCGCTTCACAGGCGGGTGAGGCACCAGGTTCCGGCTGCCAGCGCGAGCACCGCGACGACGCCCGCGGCCGTCGCCGATGCGACCGGCCTCACACCTTCGGCGACCGGCCGGTGCTGACGCACACGGGTCACCGTCCAGGCCAGCAGTCCGCCCCCGAACAGGGAGAACACCACTCCCGCGAAGATCGCCGGTTCGGTCTCCATGACTCGCCGCGCCCCTCTTCATCCGTCCGCGCATCCCCAGCCCCGGGAGGCTGACACGCGTGGGCGGCGGGCAGGAGAACCCTGGGTGAACGCCGGGCCGACCAGTCAGTGGATCAAGGGATCCGGGCCGCCCCGACCCGTTCCGGACGAGGTGTCCAAAACGACTCGAAATTATTGGCCGTGTGTTTCGGGGGGGTGCCTTCGGGGCCGGGGATGCGCGGATGCCCCCGAGCCGGGACCGGGCAGGGCGGGAGGGGGCTCTCGTGAGGCGGGGTGGGGCACACAGGCACACGGCCCCCGACGCTCCCCCACCCAGCGCTCCGCCTCAGCCGGCTCCCTCAGCCCGCCGCCTCGGCCCGCCGCCTCAGCCCGCCGCCTCGGCCCGCCGCCTCAGCCCGCCGCCTCGGCCCGCCGCCTCAGCCCGCCGGCTCCAGGAAGCCCTGTTCCACCAGCAGCCGGATCTGGGCCGGGGTGCGGTCGCGCAGCAGCACCGGGTCCTCGCCGACCAGCTGGGCGATGGCGTCGAGGATGCGGCCCGCGCTCATCGTGCCGTCGCACACCCCGGCGAAGCCCGCTCCGACGGTGTCCACCCGGGTGGCCCGGCGCATGCCGCGGTTCTGGCGCAGCACGACATGCTCGGGGTCCTCCGCGCCGGGCAGCCCGACCTGCTCCTGGACGATCTCGGCGGCCAGCCGGAAGTGCCCTTCGAGCAGGGCGGCGTCGTCGTGGGTGCGCAGGTAGTCGAGCCGGTCGAAGTGGTGGCGGATGGTCTCCCCGAGCGGCTGCTCGACCGGGTGGGGCCATTCCTCCACGGTGACGGAGGGCACGGCGGCGCCCGTCCTGCGCAGGGTGATCCAGCCGAAGCCGACGGCCCTCACCTTGCGCGCCTCGAACTCGTCGAGCCATGCGTCGTACCGCGCCTGGTACTCCGCCACGTCCTCGCGGTGGTCACCCGCGTCCCGCAGCCACAGCTCGGCGTACTGATGGACGTCCTGCACCTCGCGCTGCACGATCCACGCGTCGCAGCCGCGGGGCACCCACGACCTGAGTCTGTCCTGCCAGTCCTCCCCTTCCACGTGCTGCCAGTTGGCGAGGAACTGCGCGAACCCGCCCTCGTTCAGCCGCTCCCCCGCCTGCTGAACGAGCGTGCGGCACAGATCGTCCCCGCTCATTCCGCCGTCGCGGTAGGTGAGCCGGGCACCGGGCGAGATCACGAACGGCGGGTTGGAGACGATCAGGTCGTACGTCTCGTCGGCCCGGACCGGCTCGAAGAGGGAGCCCTGGCGCAGATCGGCCGCCGGGGCGCCGGACAGCGCCAGCGTCAGCGCGGTGATGTGCAGGGCGCGCGGGTTGAGGTCGGTGGCCGTCACTCGGGTGGCGTGCCGCGTGGCGTGCAGCGCCTGGATGCCGGAGCCGGTGCCGAGATCGAGCGCGGCCGCGACGGGCGTACGGACGGTGATGCCGGCGAGGGTCATGGAGGCGCCGCCGACCCCGAGGACGACTCCTTCGTCCCGCCGGCCGATCCCGCCGGCGCCGCCGACCGCGCAGCCCAGGTCCGACACGATGAACCAGTCCTCGCCGCCCGGCCCGCCGTAGGGCCGTACGTCCACCGTCGCGGCGAGTTCGTCCTGGCCGGAACGGGTCAGCCACCCGCTCTCCAGGCACGCGTCGACGGGCAGGACGTCCGCCACGCGCGCGTGCGGCACGGGCTGCTGCAGCAGGAACAGCCGCACGAGCATCTCCAGCGGCGTGTCCCCGCGGGTCGCCCGGAGCGCGGGCACGATCTCACTGCGGGCCAGCGCGGCGTACGCGGGGGCTCCGAGCAGGTCGAGCAGGCCGTCGGCGGTGAAGGAGGCCGCGAGCAGGGCGTCCCTGAGCCGGGCGGCGACGTCGGGGCGGTCGGGGGCGGGCAGCGGGGGCACGGGTGACTGGCTGGCGTTACTCACGCCCCCATTGTGGCCGCCGGACCCCCTCCCGCACGCGTCCGCACCGGCGTCTCCGGCACGCCCTGCCGCTCGCCTCACCCGTCACATACGGCTCAGCCGCCACACCGTTCGGAACGGGTGGCGGCTGTGGCGCGGGGCGCGGTGCCGGTCAGCTCTGTGTGGCCCCCGCGGAGCCGGTGGCCGCCTTGCAGCTCGACTGGCGGGCCATGGCCTGGCCGACCTCGCCCTCCTCCAGGTTCCGCAGCGCGTCGTTGCCGCTCTGGCTCAGCTTGTCCAGCTCGGTGGCGATGTCCTTGAGGCCGTCGGCGAACTTGCCCTGGTCCTTGGTGTCGAGGTCGTCCACCTGCTTCTTGAGGTCGGCGTACGACGCGGAGATCGAGTTGAGCTCCTTGACGGCGTCCTGCTGCTTCTTCTCACCGTTCTCGACGTCGGGCGCCCCGGCCTTGGAGACCGCGCTGCCGATCGCCTTGTAGGCGTCGGACATGTCCTGGAAGGCCTTCGCGTCGGTCTTCTGGACGTCCTTCGGCGTGCTGTTGTCCGAGGTCTCCTTCTGGATCGCGGCATTGGCCGACTCGATCTTCTTCGCCTGCGGCTGCACGGCGTCGCAGACCTGCTTGGCCCAGGAGTCCAGCTTCTCGTTGTCGTCGCCGCCGCAACCCGACAGCGCCAGTACCAGTACCGCACCGCCGGACAGTGCGGCCGCGAGCTTCTTGTTCACCGGTTTGGTCCCTTCCATGGCTCTCGGCCCCGGAACATACACGCCAGATGCACGACAACCGCACGCCGGGCGTCTAATAAGACCCTTTTGTAACCTTTTGCACCAAGCGAGAGAAGGCTCACGATGAGACGGCGTCCAGACAGCGGAGCGGGCGGGCGGCGCACAACACGCGCCGCCCGCCCGCACCTTGAGCCAGGGCCCGGAGGACCTCCCTACGAAACCACCGCCGGATCAGCCGACTTGGGCTCGGAACCGGCGTTGTCCTCGTCACCCATGGCGATTCCGCGCCGCTTTGACACGTACACCGCTCCGACGATCACCAGGAGCGCCAGGGCCGCGATCAGGATGCGCACCCCCACGCTCTTGTCCGGGCCGTAGGAGAACTTGATCACCGCGGGCGCGATCAGCAGCGACACCAGGTTCATGACCTTCAGCAGCGGGTTGATCGCGGGACCCGCGGTGTCCTTGAAGGGGTCGCCGACCGTGTCGCCGATCACGGTCGCCGCGTGCGCCTCGCTGCCCTTGCCGCCGTGGTGGCCGTCCTCGACGAGCTTCTTGGCGTTGTCCCAGGCGCCACCGGAGTTGGCCAGGAACACCGCCATCAGCGTGCCCGCGCCGATCGCGCCCGCCAGATACGCGCCGAGCGGTCCGACCCCGAGCGTGAACCCGATGAAGATGGGCGCCATCACGGCCAGCAGACCCGGCGTGGCCAGCTCGCGCAAGGCGTCCTTGGTGCAGATGTCGACGACCTTGCCGTACTCCGGCTTCTCGCTGTAGTCCATGATCCCGGGCTTCTCGCGGAACTGCCGCCGCACCTCGAAGACCACGGCACCCGCCGACCGCGACACGGCGTTGATCGCCAGCCCCGAGAAGAGGAAGACGACCGCCGCGCCCGCGATGAGCCCCACGAGGTTGTTGGGCTGCGAGATGTCCATCATCAGGCTCATCGGGGCGCCTTCGCCGCTGAGCTTCTCGCCCACGTCCTGTGCACCGGTGATGATCGCGTCCCGGTACGACCCGAACAGCGCCGCCGCCGCGAGCACGGCCGTGGCGATCGCGATGCCCTTGGTGATGGCCTTGGTGGTGTTGCCGACCGCGTCCAGGTTGGTGAGCACCTGCGCGCCCGCGCCCTCGACGTCACCGGACATCTCGGCGATGCCCTGCGCGTTGTCCGAGACCGGCCCGAAGGTGTCCATCGCGACGATCACACCGACCGTGGTGAGCAGGCCGGTGCCGGCCAGCGCCACCGCGAACAGCGCCAGCATGATCGACGTGCCGCCGAGCAGGAACGCCCCGTACACGCCGAGACCGATCAACAGGGCCGTGTAGACGGCGGATTCGAGACCGACGGAGATACCGGCGAGGACGACCGTGGCCGGGCCGGTGAGCGAGGTCTTGCCGATGTCCCGGACGGGCCGGCGGGTGGTCTCGGTGAAGTAGCCCGTCAGTTGCTGGATCACGGCCGCGAGCACGATGCCGATGGCCACCGCGACGAGCGCGAGGATCCGCGGATCGCCGTCCTTGCCCTGGATGGCCGCGTCGGTCACACCGTCCAGCTCGGAGTACTTCCCGGGCAGGTAGACGAAGACGGCGACCGCCACCAGTGCGAGCGAGATCACCGCGGAGATGAAGAACCCGCGGTTGATGGCGCTCATGCCGCTGCGGTCGGAGCGCCTCGGCGCCACCGCGAAGATGCCGATCATCGCCGTGATCACACCGATCGCCGGCACGAGCAGCGGGAAGCCGAGCCCCGCGTCGCCGAAGGCCGCCGAGCCCAGGATCAGCGCGGCGACCAGGGTCACGGCGTACGACTCGAAGAGGTCGGCCGCCATGCCCGCGCAGTCGCCGACGTTGTCGCCCACGTTGTCGGCGATGGTCGCGGCATTGCGCGGATCGTCCTCCGGAATGCCCTGTTCGACCTTGCCGACCAGGTCGGCGCCGACGTCGGCGGCCTTGGTGAAGATGCCGCCGCCGACTCGCATGAACATCGCGATCAGCGCGGCCCCGAGACCGAAACCCTCCAGCACCTTCGGCGCGTCGGCCGCGTAGACCAGCACGACGCAGGCGGCGCCGAGCAGGCCGAGACCGACGGTGAACATACCGACCACGCCGCCCGTGCGAAATGCGATCTTCATCGCCTTGTGGGAGACGCTGGTCAGATCCTTTTCCGGCTCGCCTTCCGCCGGGGTGGCCTCGCGCGCCGCCGCGGCGACGCGCACATTGCTGCGGACGGCGAGCCACATACCGATATAACCGGTGGCCGCCGAGAACGCCGCTCCGATCAGGAAGAACACCGACCGTCCGGCACGCTGATTCCAGTCGTCCGCGGGCAGCAGCATGAGCAGGAAGAACACGACCACGGCGAATACGCCGAGCGTGCGCAGCTGTCGTGCCAGATAGGCGTTCGCGCCTTCCTGGACCGCCGCCGCGATCTTCTTCATGCTGTCGGTGCCCTCGCCGGCCGCGAGTACCTGGCGCACCAGGACGCCCGCGACCGCCAGTGCCGCCAGCGCGACGACGGCGATGACCACGACGAGGACGCGGTTGCCATCGGTCAGTACGGCGGCTGCGAGGTCTGTGGGGTGGCCCGACTCTTGTGAGATGAAAAGCCCCGCCATTCGTCCTCCTTGACGCTTGGGCTGAGCTCAAGATGTGGACGGGATTGTAGGTACCGGAACCAGATCAAAACAGAGCGCGATAAACGGAATTAGCCTTCGGACGTAATGCTCTGAAAGCATTCCGGAGCCGTTGTGGATCGCGCGAATGATCGTGAACGAATTCACGCGATGAACGGCTCAGCAACCACTGTAGAGGCGAGCACTGACACCCGCACACGCCGAAGGGCCCCACGGGTGGGGCCCTTCGGTCGGTGGCGCTGTGCGCGGTGGCCTGTTCAGACCAGGATGGTCGGCGGCGGCGTGGTGGGCCAGGTCATCTTGATCGATCCGCCGTGCTCCCCCGCGCTGACTTCGACGTCGTCGACGAGGCCGCTGATGACGGCGAGGCCCATCTCGTCCTCCTCGGCTTCCCCGTCGGCGCCGGCGCCTGACGCGCGCTCGCCCGGGACCGCGTGCGGGGCTTCGTCGCCGACCTCGATGGAGAACTGCTTCTCCTCCTCGATCAGCAGCACCTTCACCGGTGCCGAGATCCCACCCGTCTGATGCAGTCCGACGGCCCGGGTGCACGCCTCGCCGACGGCGAGCCTGACCTCGTCGAGGACGGCCTCCTCCACTCCGGCCCTGCGCGCCACCGCTGCCGCCACCAGCCGGGCGGTTCTGACGTGCTCGGGCAGCGCGCTGAAGCGGAGCTCAACGGTCGCCATGCATCCCCCTCGCAACTTAGGGCGTGCGGTCGAGGGGCTCCGGGCCGCCGAAAGCCCAGGCCCCCTCGGTCTTCGCTTCTTCCGGACATCGGCCGGCCCGGGCATGGGGCCCGGGACCGGTGTCAGTCGGTGGCCGCAACCGCTTCCTCGACCGAGGTGTGAATCGGGAACACCTTGGTGAGGCCGGTGATGCGGAAGATCTTCAGAATGCGCTCCTGGTTGCAGACCAGGCGCAGGGAGCCCTCATGGGCTCGCACGCGCTTCAGGCCGCCGACCAGTACGCCGAGTCCGGTGGAGTCGAGGAAGTCCACGCCCTCCATGTCGACGACAAGGTGGAAACTGCCGTCGTTCACCAGCTCGACCAACTGCTCGCGCAGCTTGGGCGCGGTATATACGTCGATTTCGCCACCGACCCTGACGATCGTGCGATCGCCCATGGTCTCGGTCGACAGGGACAGGTCCACGGATCCTCCAGCACCTAGCTATCGAGCGGTCGCCCTCGGGGCATCTCGGCTTCAGCCCTAGGACGCTTCGCCAGCCGCGATGGCATTCAATCACTTACCGGCAGGCGTGCACGACGCCTTGGCTCCATTGTCCGTCACGCCAGTGACACACTCGGTGCCGATGGCCAAGAATCACCGATCCGATCGACCTCCGACGGACCCTGCCTCCCGACCCGCGCCGGGCGCGGTCCTGGACCGGCTCGCGTCCGGTCCGAGCAGGGCTTCGCGCATCACTCATACGGAGCACTTGCCCCCGCGCGAGGGTCGCCATGCCGTCTGGCCGGACCGGATCCGGACCGAGGTCGTCGCGGCCGTCCAGGCCGCGGGGATCGAGCATCCCTGGGCCCACCAGGCCCGCGCCGCCGAGCACGCCCTGGACGGCGACTCGGTCGTCGTCGCCACCGGCACCGCCTCCGGCAAGTCCCTCGCCTACCTGGCGCCCGTCCTGTCCACGCTCCTGGACGGCGCCGAGGCACCGAACGGCCGGGGCGCGACCGCCCTCTACCTGGCCCCCACGAAGGCCCTTGCGGCGGACCAGTGCCGCTCCGTGAAGGAACTTTCACATCCGTTGGGCCATTCGGTGCGCGCGGCCGTGTACGACGGCGACACTCCCTTCGAGGAACGCGAGTGGATCCGCCAGTACGCCAACTACGTGCTGGCCAATCCCGACATGCTCCACCGGGGCGTCCTGCCGTCCCACGCCCGCTGGTCCTCCTTCCTGAAGGCGCTGAAGTACGTCGTCATCGACGAGTGCCACACCTACCGCGGCGTCTTCGGCTCGCACGTCGCCCAGGTGCTGCGCCGCCTCCGCCGCCTGTGCGCCCGGTACGGCGCCTCGCCCGTGTTCCTGCTGGCCTCGGCGACCGCCGCCGAGCCCGCGGTGGCCGCCCGCCGCCTCACCGGCCTGCCGGTGGTGGAGGTCGCCGACGACGCCTCGCCGCGCGGAGAGCTGGTGTTCGCCCTGTGGGAGCCGCCGCTGACCGAACTGCAGGGCGAGAAGGGCGCCCCCGTCCGCCGCACGGCCACCGCCGAGGCCGCCGACCTGCTCACCGACCTCACCGTGCAGGGCGTGCGCTCGGTCGCCTTCATCCGGTCCCGGCGCGGCGCCGAACTGATCTCCGTGATCTCCCAGGAGCGGCTGGCCGAAATCGACCGGTCGCTGTCCCGGCGTGTCGCGGCCTACCGCGGCGGCTACCTCCCGGAAGAGCGCCGCGCCCTCGAACAAGCCATCCATTCGGGTGAACTCCTGGGACTCGCGGCGACGAACGCCCTCGAACTCGGCATCGACATCTCCGGCCTCGACGCGGTCGTCATCGCCGGCTACCCGGGCACACGCGCCTCCCTCTGGCAGCAGGCCGGCCGGGCAGGACGGGCCGGGCAGGGCGCCCTGGCCGTCCTGGTGGCCCGCGACGACCCCCTGGACACCTTCCTCGTCCACCACCCCGAGGCCCTGTTCGACCAGCCCGTCGAGTCCACCGTCCTCGACCCGGACAACCCCTACGTCCTCGCCCCGCACCTGTGCGCGGCGGCCGCGGAGCTGCCTTTGACGGACGAGGACTTCGCCCTGTTCGGACCGGCCAGCGAGGGCCTGCTGCCCCAGCTGGAGGCCGCCAAGCTGCTGCGCCGCCGCACCAGGGCCTGGCACTGGACCCGCCGCGAGCGGGCCGCCGACCTGACCGACATCCGCGGTGAGGGCGGGCGCCCGGTGCAGGTCGTCGAGTCCGGCACGGGCCGGCTGCTCGGCACGGTCGACGCGGGCGCCGCGCACTCCACGGTCCACGAGGGAGCCGTCCACCTCCACCAGGGCCGCACCTACCTGGTGCGGTCACTGAGCCTGGAGGACTCCGTCGCCCTCGTCGAGGAGGCCGCCCCGCCCTACTCCACCGTCGCCCGCGACACCACGTCCATCTCCCTCCTGGAGACCGACGTCGAGATCCCCTGGGGCGACGGCCGCCTCTGCTACGGCTCCGTCGAGGTCACCAACCAGGTCGTCTCCTTCCTGCGCCGCCGGCTCATCACCGGTGAGGTCCTGGGCGAGACGAAACTCGACCTCCCTCCTCGCGTGCTGCGCACCCGGGCCGTGTGGTGGACCGTCACCGAGGACCAGCTGGACCGGGCCCGGATCACCCCGGAGATCCTCGGCGGCTCCCTGCACGCGGCCGAGCACGCCTCGATCGGCCTGCTGCCGCTCTTCGCGACCTGCGACCGCTGGGACATCGGCGGCGTGTCGATCCCGCTCCACCCCGACACGCTCCTGCCCACGGTCTTCGTCTACGACGGCCACCCCGGGGGCGCGGGCTTCGCGGAGCGCGCCTTCCACACCGCCCGCACCTGGCTGACCGCCACCCGCGAGGCCATCGCCTCCTGCGAGTGCGACGCCGGCTGTCCGTCCTGCATCCAGTCACCCAAGTGCGGCAACGGCAACGACCCGCTGCACAAGAGGGGGGCGGTCCGGCTCCTCACGGTGCTGCTGGAGGGCGCCCCGGAGGAGAAGGAGGAGCAGGAGGAGCAGGCAGACCCGGAGGTGCCGGAGGGCCGGCCGTCGGTCTGACCTCCGCGGGCGGCACCTCGCCCGGCATCGCGGCGGAGGTGGCGATCGCGGTGGCGGTGGCAGGCCCTGTCCCAGTCACGGTCGCGTGCCCCGTCACGGTCGCGGGCCCCGTCACGGTCACGCTCGTCGGCGGTCCCGCCCGTGCCCTCACCTCCGCCGTGAACGGCCCCCGTCCCGACGCCGCCGTCACGTCCGAGATCTCCCCGTCGACCTCGCACCGCACGAGCCGCACGCCCTGGGCCCGGGCCACCCGGCCCGCCCGCGCACAGGCCGCCGTGGCGCCCTCGGCCCAGTGGTCCGCCGCCGCGAGCGCGGCGAGGTCCGCACCACCCGCCGCACGGTGCCGGACCACGACGGCCTGCCCGAGGGCGAGGACGACCCCGAACACCACGCACAACACGGCGATCGCCCCGACGCTCCAGACGGTGGCGGACCCGCGGTCGGAGAGGAGGCGGCGAGGCCCCCGGCACGAGTCCAGTGAAGGACCCCGCCGGCAGCCCCGCACGCCCGATCCCCGCAGCTGATCCCCGGCCGGTCCCGGGCCTCTCATCGCCCCACCGCCTCCTCCACCGACGCCACGGCCTCCTCACGAACGTCGAAGGACAGTCCCCGCAGCAGCGGAGGCCGGGCCACGACGGTCACCCGCACGAGCTCCGCGCCGCGGCTGACGGTGATCTCCGCTCCGGGAGGTGCCGCCTCACGGGCCAGCCGTACGACCGCGCCCGGCGGGTCCTGGCGGGCCGCCGCCCGGGCGCCCGTCCGCGCCGCGTCCACGCACTGGATCTGCGCGGCCACCACCAGCAACCCCCACACCAGGGCCATGGCGAACATCACCAGCACGGGCAGCACCACGGCCGACTCCGCCGTGACGAACCCCCGGTCCGCGCCCCTGTCACATCCGCGCATTGAGGGCGTCCTTCACGATGCTCTGCAGCTCCGCGCTGACCGGACCACTCGTGACGACCTTGTAGAGCACCACCGCGAACGCCACCGCCGCCACGATCCCCATCGCGTACTCGGAGGTGACCATGCCCGCGTCCCTCCGCGCCGCCCGCACCCCGCACACCAGGGCACGCAGCCGTGCCCGCACCACCTGATACATCTCGACCCCCGTGGGAAAAGTCCGAACTTCCGTCGTCCATCGCTCACTTGCCTGCACCGCTCATCTGCTCCCGCCCGTACGCCGCCTAGCCGCCACCCCCTCCCAGCACCCCACCCGCGAGCCCGATCACCACGGGCAGCACTCCGACCGCGATGAACGCGGGCAGGAAGCACAGCCCGACCGGCGCGCTGACCGTGACGCCCGCGCGGCGAGCCTTGGCCGTCGCGGCACGACCCCAGTCGGCGCGGGCTTCGGCGGCGAGCCGTGCGACCGGTACGGCGGCGGGTGCTCCGGACACATCCGTCCGTTCGAGGAGCCTGGCCAGGCCGTCGGCTCCCGGGACGGCGGCCAGCCTCCGCCAGGCCGACCCGGGTTCACCTCCCAGCCGCACCTCCGCCGCGCCCTGGGCCAGGGCGTCGCCCACCGGTCCGCCCAGCGCTTCGCCGACCGCCTGTGCCGCGACCACCGGGCCGGCACCCGCCGCGATGCAGGCCGCCAGCAGATCGGCGGCGAGGGGCAGTTGGCGTGCCGCCTCGGCGAGGTCAGGCGCCCCGGGTCCCGTGCCGGCCGCTGCCACCCGGCGGCGCTGCCACCGCCACATCCCGGCCGCGGCCGCCACGGCCACCACCACACCGGCGAGTCCGTCGACCAGCGCCCACCCGGCACACGCCACCGCCACGGGAGCCGTCCATGTCCGCGCGGCCCCGCGCAGGGCGAGGCGCGGGACAGGAGCGGTCGCCTGGCCGACCGGCAGCTCGGCCAGGCGGCGCGCCATCCTCCGGCGCCGCCGCGCCGCCTGCAGCCACCGCACCGACCAGCCGACGGCCGGCGCGACCCCCAGGACCACCCCCAGCCTGTGGACAACTTCTCCGCTCATGCCGCCGCCTCCGCGCCCCGCACGATCCTCAGCACCCACCACAGCCCCAGGCCCTCCAGCAGACCCCCGGCGGCGAGACAGCCCAGGCCGGCCGGGGTGTGCAGCAGAACGTGGAGAGGGTCGGCGCCGAGGGCGGTACCGATGAGGAGCCCCAGGGCCGGCAGCCCGGCGAGCATCACCGCCGTGGCCCGGGCGCCCGCCAACTGGGCGCGCAGATCCGACCGTTGATCCCGCTCGGAGCGCAGGGCCGCGGCCAGCCGGTCGAGTCCGTCGGCGAGTCCGGCGCCCTGGTCCACAGCCACCCGCCAGCACGCCGCGAGTCCCCGCAGCCCCTCGGCGCCGGGTTGCCGCGCGGCGGTGGCGAGCGCGCCCGGCACGTCGCCGCCGAACCGCGCCGCGGCCAGGACCGTCGCCTGTGCGTCGGCGAGCCCGCCACAGTCCCGCGCGGCCCGCAGCAGCGCCTCACCCGGCTGGCGGCCGGCCCGCACCTCCCCGGCGAGCACCGCGCACAGCGCGATCACGGTGTCGGCCCGTCGCTCCCGGTCCCGCCGCACCCGATCGGCGAGACGGACCCGCCGCAGCAACGGCACCCCGGCCGCCCCCAGCACGACCGGCAGCACCGACGCCCCGAGCACCGCCAGCACCAGCCCGCCCAGCAGCGCCAACCACTCGGCCCGCAACCGCCCCCGCGCACGCAGCAGTTCCGCGCTCAGCCGTCCCCACCCGGGCGGCCCGCTCCCGGCGGCCCCACCCCCGGCGAACAGCGCACGCGCCCGCCGAGCCGCCGAGTTGCGCTCCCCCAGCAGCCAGACGGCCGCCCCCGCGCACGACGCCAAAGCCACACTCGTCGCCATCTCCGCCACACCCCTTGCCACTTGGTCCACTGCCGTCACCACCGAGTGCACTGCTCGCCCCTCACCCCTGGGCTTCGCCGGCACCCATCACGCCGACTGCTCACCAGCCGGCCCCGTCATCACTCGCCCCGCTGCCCTCGCCACCTCCGGTGCCATCCGGCCCGCTCCCCTCCCCCCGGGGCGGCCCGTGAAGCGGCCCGCGCAGCAATCCCCGCATCCGCTCCCACCCCCGCTCCCGCACGAACGCCCGCGCTCCCCACCGCAACGCCGGCACCGTCCGCACCAGCCCTGTCCGATCACGCTCCAGCACGTGCACCTCGTCGATCCGCCGCCGCCCGGAGCGGTCGCGTACGAGGTGCAGCACGACCGAGAGAGCGGCCGCCAGCTGGCTGTGCAGCGCGGCCCGGTCGAGCCCCGCGGCCGTGCCGAGCGCCTCCAGGCGGGCCGGCACATCGGCGGCCGCATTGGCGTGCACCGTCCCGCAGCCGCCCTCATGGCCGGTGTTCAGCGCGGCCAGCAGATGCACCACTTCGGGTCCGCGCACCTCGCCCACGACGAGCCGGTCGGGCCGCATCCGCAGCGCCTGCCGCACCAGGTCCTCGAGGGTGACGAGGCCCGCGCCCTCCTGGTTGGCGGGTCTGGTCTCCAGTCGCACCACGTGCGGATGGTCGGGACGCAGTTCCGCCGAGTCCTCGGCGAGGACGATGCGTTCGTCGGGTGCCACCAGCCCCAGCAGGGCGCTCAGCAGCGTCGTCTTCCCGGTGCCGGTGCCGCCGCTGACGAGGAACGACAACCGGGCGTCGAGCAGCGCCCGCAGCACCCGGTCACCGCCCGGCGGCACCGTGCCCGCAGCGACCAGCTCGCCGAGCGTGAAGGCCCGGGGCCGTACGACGCGCAGCGACAGACAGGCACAGCCCACGGCCACCGGCGGCAGCACCGCGTGCAGCCGGGTCCCGTCGGGCAGCCGGGCGTCGGCCCAGGGGCGGGCGTCGTCCAGTCGGCGCCCGGCCACAGCGGCGAGGCGCTGGGCCAGCCGTCGTACGGCCGCCGCGTCGGCGAACCGCACGGACGTCAGCTCCAGCCCGCCGCCCCGGTCCACCCAGACCCGGTCGGGTGCGGACACCAGCACGTCGGTCACCGACGGGTCGGCGAGCAGCGGCTCCAGGGGCCCGCTGCCGACCAGCTCGGACCGCAACCGGGCTGCGGCTCCCAGCACTTCGGCGTCCCCGAGCACCCTCCCCTGCTCGCGCAGGGCCTGCGCCACGCGCGCGGGGGTCGGCTCGGCCCCGCTCTCGGCGAGCCACCGCCGCACCCCGTCGAGGAGCTCGGCGCCCTCGAGGCCGGCCAGGGGGCTCACGCGGCACCCGCCTCGACGAGCGCCCGCTCCCAGAACCCGGTGCAGAACCGGGCGAGGGGACCGCGCGGGGCGGATCCCGGCGGTGCGGCGTCCGCGTCCGGGCGCAGCAGCCCCGGCTCGACCGGCACCTCGCCCGCCAGGGGCAGTCCGAGCAGCCGGGCCACCTCCCGGTCGTCGAGACCGGGCGGGTACGGCCTGCGGACCGCCACCCGCAGGTCCCGCAGGACCATGCCCACCGCGGACGCCACCCGCCCGGCGGCCGCCACGGCCCGCAGCTCGGCGGGCACCACCAGCAGGCCGACGTCCAGCTGGCCGAGCACCTCGGCGACGCCGTCGTCGATCCGGCGCGGCAGGTCGACCACGACCGTGCCGCCCCGGCGCCGGGCCGCCGCCAGCACCGCGCGCACCGCCTGGGGCGGAACGGCGATCCGGTCGCCGCGGTCCCAGCTGAGCACGCGCAGCGAGTGCAGTTCGGGCAGCGACTCCTCCAGGGCGCCCCCGCCGACCCGTCCCCGTGAGGAGGCGAACGCGGGCCAGCGCAGGCCCTCGGCCGTCTCGCCGCCGAGGAGGACGTCGAGACCGCCGCCCAGCGGATCGGCGTCCACCAGGAGCGTGCGCAGCCCTTCGCGCGCCGAGGTGACGGCGAGGGCGCACGCGAGCGTGGAGGCCCCGGCCCCGCCCCGGCCGCCGATGACGCCCACCGTGAGCGCGGGCCGGCCGACGCCCTCGGCGACGTCGGCGATGCGATCGATCAGCCACTGCTCGCCGTCGGGCAGCATCAGCACGTGCTCGGCGCCGATCTCCACGGCCCGCCGCCACACCCCCGAGTCGTCCTGGTCCCGTCCGACGAGGACGACGCCCCTTCTGCGCCGGGCGCCGCGGACCCGCCGCGCGGCGTCGTCGCCCACCAGGACGAGGGGTGCGGCCTCCCAGCTGCCTCTGCGCTCGGGCACCCCGTGGTGCACCTCGGGTGTGGCGCCCGCCGCGGCGCACAGGCGCAGCAGGTCGTCGAGGAGCGCGGTGTCCTCGGTGACGATCAGCGGTCCGCCCTGGCGCCCTGCGGCGGGCGGCGGCTCGTGTGTGACGGCTCCGGCCACGGTGTCCATCCCCCTTCTGCTCGACTCGCGCGGCCCCGGCGGCCCGCGATTCCTGACGCGGGAAGAACCGGCAAGGCGGCCTCCCTTTGTCCGGCCGACGAAAACCGGCCAAACGCGCCCCGGCAATCGGATCCGGCCGTGAACTCGCCGCGAGCGGGGTGCGCTGGAATCACGGTGCAGCGATCTCGGAAATCGTGTGGATCTTGGTGGATAACTGTGGACGCGCCGGTGGTTGTGAATATCGCCGTCACTCAAACCGGTGATGCCGGCAGAGCCTCTGTGCGACTGCCGCAGAGCAGCCCGACAGATACGCAGAGTGACGATTCACGGGCATGGAAAAGGGCGGCCGCAGCCGCCCCGGAGCGGCGCCAAGGCCGCGCGAAGAAGGAGAAAACCCACCCGGACATGCGACGACCCCCGCCGGGGGGGAGAGCGGGGGTCGTCCCCACGGCCGACTCGGGGGGGGAGGAGTCGGGCCGGGTTAGCACGGTCGCGAACGATCCGTGACTTCCATGGTGTACCCGAGAGCCTTCTCAGGCAAACCCACACGCCCCACCTTACGCCGAATGGGCAGCCCCTATGCTCAAGGGCGTGGAAAACCACTCCTTGCCCCGCACAGCGGCCTTCTTTGACCTGGACAAGACGGTCATTGCGAAGTCGAGCACGCTGACCTTCAGCAAGTCGTTCTACCAAGGCGGCCTGATCAACCGCAGGGCGGTCCTGCGCACCGCGTACGCGCAGTTCGTCTTCCTGGCCGGCGGCGCCGATCACGACCAGATGGAGCGCATGCGCGCCTACCTGTCCGCGCTGTGCCGCGGCTGGAACGTGCAGCAGGTCAAGGAGCTCGTCGCCGAGACGCTGCACGACCTGATCGACCCGATCATCTACGACGAGGCCGCCTCCCTCATCGAGGAGCACCACACGGCCGGCCGCGACGTCGTCATCGTGTCCACGTCGGGCGCCGAGGTGGTCGAGCCGATCGGCGAGCTGCTCGGCGCGGACCGCGTGGTCGCGACCCGCATGGTCGTGGGCGACGACGGCTGCTTCACCGGCGAGGTGGAGTACTACGCGTACGGCCCCACGAAGGCCGAGGCGATCAGGGAGCTGGCCGCGTCCGAGGGGTACGACCTGAGCCGCTGCTACGCCTACAGCGACTCGGTGACCGACGTGCCCATGCTGGAGTCCGTCGGCCATCCCCACGCCGTGAACCCGGACCGCGCCCTGCGCCGCGAGGCACTCGCGCGCGGGTGGCCGATCCTGGACTTCCACCGCCCGGTCCGGCTCAAGCAGCGCCTGCCCGCGTTCTCGGTGCCGCCGCGCCCCGCGCTCGTCGCGGTCGCCGCGATAGGCGCCGCGGCAGCCACCGCGGGGCTCGTGTGGTACGCCAACAGGCGGCGGGCCACGGTGGCTTGACCCGGGATGCCCCCAAGTTCCCGGCCCGGCCCGGACCGGTCCGTTTTGAGGCCGAAAGTAAAGAAGTGCGGTCTGGGCTTCCGCTTACTGCGGGGCAGGAGTACAAAGGACTCAACGGCCCGCGAGACCAAGGGACATCCGAGAGGATCACCTTGCATACGCATTGGCCCCACGGACCGAGCATGAACACCGGGCACCCACGCGACGTCGACCCGTCGATTACGGGCCAGCCGCACCAGGCCACGGGCCAAGTTCCCGACCTGATGGGCAATATCTCGAGGACGCTTGGTAACCCGGTGCTCATGCCAGCGGCGGTACGAGAACTCGTACCGCCGCATTTCTTCGTCCCCGCCCGGTGCCGTCAGGCCGCCCCGCGCTGCAGCGCCTCGCACACCGCCGTCGACTCGCGTGCGCCCAGCTGCACCGCCCGGCCGCAGTGCGCGATCCAGGCGGCCATGCCCTCCGGGGTGCCCGAGACGTACCCGCCGAGGGCTTCCAGGTAGGCCTCGCGGCCCAGCTCCGCGTAGCCGACCTCGGCCGGGCAGACCGACTTCGGGTCCAGGCCGCTGCCGATCAGGACGATGCGTTCGGCCGTGCGCGCGACCAGGCCGTTGTGTGAGGTGAACGGACGCAGCGCGAGCAGCTCTCCGTGTACGACGGCCGCCGTGACCAGCGCCGGGGCGGAGCCTCCCGCGATGATCAGGCCGGCCAGCCCGTCCAGCCGGCCGTGCGCCTCGGCCGCGCTCGGCAGCGGCAGCTCCACCAGCGGCTCGTCGACCGGCTCGCCCTCCTGCCGGGGCCGCCCCACCTGGTCGGCCTGGTCCGCGGCCGCCACCAGGTGCAGCCGGGCCAGTACCCGCAGGGGCGACTGCCGCCAGATCGACAGCAGCTGACCGGCCTCCGCGGTGAGCCGCAGGGCCGCGCCCACGGTGCGGGCCTCGGCGTCACCGCTGAAGTCCGTACGCCGGCGCACCTCCTCCAGGGCCCAGTCCGCGCCGGAGAGGGCGGCGGAGCCACGGGCGCCGCGCAGAGCGGCCTCGGAGGTGATCGCGTTGCTGCGCCGCCGCATGATCCGGTGCCCGTAGACCCGGTCCACGGCCTTGCGCACGGACTCGACGGACTCGGCCACTCCGGGCAGCGCACCCAGGGCCGCGAGGGGATCGGCGGCCGCGCCTGCTGTACTCATGAGTAAGACCCTACGCATCCCGGCGGCCCGTCCAGCCGCGGAGTGGCCATCTTCACTCGCGACGCCCTCGCGGCCCGGGTCCCGCCGCGCGCCCCGGGCCCGGTCCGGCGTCTCCACGCGCGCGTGGAGACGCCGCGGTCCCACGTGAGGACCACCTACCCCTTGGCCGAGGGAGCCGCCGGGGCCCCGGGCACCCCCTTCGGGGCCGGAGCGGGCCGGCCCGACAGGAAGGCCTCCCAGCCCTCCTTCGGGGCCTGGCCGACCGGCAGCGTGCGCAGCTTGTCCAGCACCTTCGGGTCCTGCGCGTCCAGCCAGTCCGCGAGCTGGCGGAACGAGACGCAGCGCACCTCCTCCTTGGTGCACACCGTCTCGATGACCTCCTCGACGGCCCGCATGTAGGTGCCGCCGTTCCAGGACTCGAAGTGGTTGCCGATGATCAGGGGCGCGCGGTTGCCGTCGTAGGCCCGCTGGAAGCCCTTGAGCAGGCCGTCGCGCATCTGGTCGCCCCAGAACTCGTGCATGGCGGGGTTGCCCTGGGTGGCGGTGCCCGACTGGTTGACCATGAAGTTGTAGTCCATGGTCAGCTGCTCGAAGGAGTGGCCCGGGAACGGCACGAGCTGCATGGACAGGTCCCACAGGCCCTGCTTCCGCTTCGGCCAGACCTGGTCGTTGACGCCGCTGGTGTCGTAGCGGAAGCCCAGCTCGCGCGCCGCCCGCATGAAATTGCGCTGGCCTTCGAGGCAGGGCGTGCGGGCGCCGATGAGCTCCTTGTCGTAGTCGAAGGGCAGCGGCGAGGCGCTCTTCAGGCCCGCGTTGGTCTTCCAGGTCTTCACGAACTGCTTGGCCTGGCCGATCTCGTCCTTCCAGTCCTCCACCGACCACTCGCCGACACCGCCGCCGCTGCCGCAGAAGTGGCCGTTGAAGTGGGTGCCGATCTCGTTGCCCTCCAGCCACGCCAGCCGCAGCTGCTTGACGGTGTCGGCGATGCCGCGGCGGTCGTTGAAGCCGATGTCGGAGCGGCCCGGGGAGTGCTGCGGCGGCCGGTACAGGTCGCGCTTGTCCTCCGGCAGCATGTACACGCCGCTCAGGAAGTACGTCATGGTCGCGTTGTTCTCCCGGGCGACCTTGCGGAAGTGGGAGAACAGCTTCTGGCTGTCCTCGCCCGCGCCGTCCCAGGAGAAGACGACGAACTGCGGGGGTTTCTGGCCGGGCCGCAGCCGCTCGGGCCTGGGCAGGTGGGGCTGGGCGCCGGTGTAGGCGGTGGAACCGTCCCCGATCAGCCGGACCGTGCTCTTCGGTGCCTGGGCGGGCTTCGCCCTGGGCGGTTCGGGAGTGCTTTGCCTGGAGGTGCCGGTCGCGCAACCGGCGAGCGATGCGGCGCAGACCGCGGCGATCACGGAGCCCGCGGCGATCCTGTGGGTGGCGGCCATGTTCCGTCCACCTTCTTCCTTCTCTCGGGTGCCGACAGCGCCGCCAAACTCGCACGAGACCGAGAAGGAATTAGTACGACAAGCCGATCAAAGAGCCACTTCACCCTTCAGAGTGATCTATTCGCCCATTTGCCCGTAAAGTCTATGCTCGCCCTTTACTCTGCATTACGATCCGTTTACCGAGCGTTGTTGATTCATCCCGCCGTATGACGCCGTGACCCACGGCCGCGACCGATCCCCGCCCCGAGCGGGACCCACGTCACGCGACCGCGCAGCCCCGGAGGAGACGGGAAACCATGTCAGCCTGCGTCCCCACCCGCGCCGCCGACCCGAACCGGACCGAGCGCATTCATCCACCCCACAGCCCGCCGACCGGCCCCCGCCGCTTCCGCATCGCGGGCGCCGACGTGTCGGCCTCGATCGCGGTCTTCCTGATCGCCCTGCCCCTGTCCCTGGGCATCGCCCTCGCCACCGGCGCCCCGCTTCAGGCCGGCCTCGTCGCCGCGGCCGTGGGCGGACTGGTCGCCGGACGGCTCGGCGGCTCCCCGCTCCAGGTGAGCGGGCCCGCCGCCGGGCTCACCGTCGTCACCGCCGACCTCATCCAGCGCTACGGATGGCGGACCACCTGCGCCATCACCGTGCTCGCCGGCCTCGCCCAACTCGGCCTGGGCTGCCTGCGCGTGGCCCGCGGCGCCCTCGCCGTGAGCCCCGCCATCGTGCACGGCATGCTCGCCGGCATCGGCGTCACCATCGCCGTCGCGCAGCTGCACATCGTGCTCGGCGGCACCCCCCAGAGTTCCGTTCCCGACAACCTCCGGGCGCTGCCCGCCCAGTTGGCGGACATGCGGCTCGCGTCGGTGTCGGTGAGCGCGCTGACGCTGGCGCTGCTGCTGCTCTGGCCGAGACTGCCCGGCCGGGCCGGGCGCCTGCTGCGCACGGTCCCGGCCGCGCTCGTCGCCGTCGCCGGAGCCACCGCTGCCGCCGCCCTCGCCGGGCTGCGCCTGCCCAAGGTCGACCTGCCGTCCTGGAGCAACCACGCGCTGGCCGGGCTCCCCGAGGGCCCCGTGCTGGGCCTCGCCGCCGCCGTGCTCACCACCACACTGGTGTGCAGCGTGCAGTCGCTGCTCGGCGCGGTCGCCGTGGACAAGCTGGCGGCCGGCCGCCCGGGCCTGTCCGGCCGCGTCGGCCGCTCCGACCTCGACCGCGAACTGCTCGGGCAGGGCGCCGCCAACATCGTCTCCGGCTCGCTCGGAGGACTGCCCATCGCGGGCGTGGCCGTGCGCAGTTCGGCGAACGTGCACGCGGGAGCGGTGAGCCGGAACTCCACGATGCTGCACGGCGTTCTCGTAGTGATCGCCACGCTGCTGATGGTCCCGATCCTGGAGCTCATCCCGCTCGCCTCGCTCGCCGCCCTGGTGATGGCCGTCGGCATCCAGATGGTGTCGCTGAACCACATCCGCACGGTGACCCGCCACCGCGAAGTGTGGGTCTACGCCGTCACCACCCTGGGCGTGGTGTCCCTCGGCGTCCTGCAGGGCGTCGCGCTGGGCATCGCCATGGCCGTCGGCGTCGCCCTGCACCGCGTCACCCGCACCCGTATCACGCACGAGAAGAGGGAAGGAGTCCATCACGTCCACGTCAGAGGGCAGTTGACGTTCCTCGCGGTGCCGCGGCTCAGCCGGGCCCTGCATCTCGTACCCCACGGCGCCGACGCCGTCGTCGAGCTCGACGGCTCCTTCATGGACCACGCCGCGTACGAGACGCTGCAGGACTGGCAGCGGACCCACACCGCGCAGGGCGGCACGGTCGAGATCACCGGCCGGCATCCCGGCACGCGTGTCTCCGAGCCCCAGACCTTCACCGACTGCCGCTGCCGGCCCTGGACCCCCTGGCGCAACCACCACTGCGACCGCCCCCGGCCCGCGTCCCGCACCGACAAGGACCCCGGCGTACCGGACCACTCCCGACCGGACCCGTCCGGCACCGCCGGAGCCGGCGGAGCCAGCAGAGCCAGCGGGCATGAACTGGCGCGCGGTATCAGCGCGTTCCAGCGCAACACGGCACCGCTGGTCCGCGGCGAGCTGGCCCGGCTGGCGCGCGAAGGGCAGCAGCCCTCGCAGCTCTTCCTTACCTGCGCCGACTCCCGGCTGGTCACGTCCATGATCACCTCCAGTGGTCCGGGCGACCTGTTCGTCGTGCGCAACGTGGGCAACCTCGTGCCGCGCGCCGGTGAGGAGAGCGGCGACGACTCGGTCGCGGCCGCGATCGAGTACGCCGTGGACGTCCTGCGGGTGCGGTCCATCACGGTGTGCGGGCACTCGGGATGCGGCGCCATGCAGGCCCTGATGAAAGCCGGGCCCGGCGGCGCCCGCACCCCGCTCGAGCGGTGGCTGCGGCACGGTCAGCCGAGCCTGGAGCGCATGACCGACGACAGCCGCCCCTGGGGCAGCGTGGGCGGCCGCCCGCCCGCCGACGCGGTGGAGCAGCTCTGCCTGACCAACGTGGTGCAGCAGTTGGAGCATCTGCGCTCGCACGAGTCGGTGAGCCGGGCCCTCGAAGAAGGCAGGCTTGAGCTGCACGGGATGTACTTCCACGTGGGCGAGGCAGAGGCGTACCTGCTCACCGACGCGGACGGCCCCGGCGTGTTCGACCGTGTCCGGGAGGCGGACCTGACGGCGTGAGCCAGCCCGGCCAGGTGTGCGCCCCGATCCACGTCGGGGCGCACACCCGTGTCGTCCACCGGGCGCCCTCATCGGGGTGACGGGCATGACATCGGGTGAACTTTCCCTGGTCGGCGTCCGTGGGTACGGGTGACTCCGGCCGCCGACACCACCGCCAGACAGGTCTAAACCAATCGGCGGCCGACCCTTGTCATCGCACCCCCGGGTCTGATGAGCTGTGGCCTGGGACACAACGGACACCTTGGGAAAGGCGGATGCCGTGAGCAACGAAAGCCTGGCCACCCTTAAGCGGGAGGAGACGGGACGATGAGTGAGAATTCCTCCCTTTCCAACCTGCTGAAGGAAGAGCGCAGGTTCGCGCCCCCCGCCGACCTGGCCGCGCACGCCAACGTCACGGCGGAGGCGTACGAACAGGCCAAGGCTGACCGGCTCGGCTTCTGGGCCGAGCAGGCCCGCAGGCTGACCTGGGCCAAGGAGCCCACCGAGACGCTCGACTGGTCGAACCCGCCGTTCGCCAAGTGGTTCAAGGACGGCGAGCTCAACGTCGCCTACAACTGCGTCGACCGGCACGTCGAGGCCGGGCACGGCGACCGCGTGGCCATCCACTTCGAGGGCGAGCCCGGCGACAGCCGCGCCCTCACCTACGCCGAGCTCAAGGACGAGGTCTCCAAGGCCGCCAACGCCCTGCTGGAGCTGGGAGTTCAGGCCGGGGACCGGGTCGCCGTCTACATGCCGATGATCCCCGAGACGGCGATCGCGATGCTGGCCTGCGCCCGGATCGGCGCCGCCCACTCGGTCGTCTTCGGCGGCTTCTCCTCGGACGCCCTCGCCACCCGCATCCAGGACGCCGACGCCCGCGTCGTCATCACCTCCGACGGCGGCTACCGGCGCGGCAAGCCGTCCGCGCTCAAGCCGGCCGTGGACGAGGCCGTCGAGAAGGCGGGCAACGTCGAGCACGTGCTGGTGGTGCGCCGCACCGGCCAGGAGGTCGCCTTCACCGAGGGCCGCGACGTGTGGTGGCACGACCTGGTCGGCCGCCAGAGCGCGGAGCACACCCCGCAGGCCTTCGGCGCCGAGCACCCGCTGTTCATCCTCTACACCTCGGGCACCACCGGTAAGCCCAAGGGCATCCTGCACACCTCCGGCGGCTACCTCACCCAGACCGCCTACACGCACCACGCCGTCTTCGACCTCAAGCCGGAGACCGACGTCTACTGGTGTACCGCCGACGTCGGCTGGGTCACCGGGCACTCGTACATCGTGTACGGCCCGCTGGCCAACGGCGCGACGCAGGTCATGTACGAGGGCACCCCCGACACCCCGCACCAGGGCCGCTTCTGGGAGATCGTCCAGAAGTACGGCGTGACGATCCTCTACACCGCGCCGACCGCGATCCGCACGTTCATGAAGTGGGGCGACGACATCCCCGCCAAGTTCGACCTGTCCAGCCTGCGCGTGCTGGGCTCGGTCGGCGAGCCGATCAACCCCGAGGCCTGGATCTGGTACCGCAAGAACATCGGCGGCGACCGCACCCCGGTCGTGGACACCTGGTGGCAGACCGAGACCGGCGCGATGATGATCACCCCGCTGCCGGGCGTGACCGCGACCAAGCCCGGCTCCGCGCAGACCCCGCTGCCCGGCATCTCCGCCACGGTCGTCGACGACGAGGCCAACGAGGTGCCGAACGGCGGTGGCGGCTACCTGGTGCTGACCGAGCCGTGGCCGTCGATGCTGCGCACCATCTGGGGCGACGACCAGCGCTTCATCGACACGTACTGGTCGCGCTTCGAGGGCAAGTACTTCGCCGGTGACGGTGCCAAGAAGGACGACGACGGCGACATCTGGCTGCTCGGCCGGGTCGACGACGTCATGCTCGTCTCGGGGCACAACATCTCCACCACCGAGGTCGAGTCCGCGCTCGTCTCCCACCCGTCGGTCGCCGAGGCGGCCGTGGTCGGAGCGGCGGACGAGACGACCGGGCAGGCGATCGTCGCCTTCGTCATCCTGCGCGGGACGGCCGCGGAAACCGAGACGCTGGTCGCCGAGCTGCGCACCCACGTCGGCAACACCCTCGGCCCGATCGCCAAGCCCAAGCGGATCCTGCCGGTGGCCGAGCTGCCCAAGACCCGCTCCGGCAAGATCATGCGCCGTCTGCTGCGGGACGTCGCGGAGAACAGGGCCCTGGGCGACGTCACCACCCTGACCGACAGCAGCGTGATGCAGCTGATCCAGTCCAAGCTGCCGGCCGCGCCGAGCGAGGACTGAACGGCGCACAACGGGACATACGGGAGGGCACCCGGCACACGCGCCGGGTGCCCTCCGCGGCGGTCGCACGGACCCCCGTGTGCGGCCCGGCGTTCGCTTAGGTAATCTAAACAAACAAGTGTTTCACAGGGGCGCCGGGAAGTCTGGTCGGCAGGTGATTCGTCCTGCCCATCCACCGGAGGTCTCCTCGTGACCGCGCCCCGCCCCAGCACTCCCCGCAAGGTCTTCGGCAGGCTGTCCCTGCCCGAGCGGACCTATGTGACGGACGCGCTGCGCACCGAGACCGTCGGCGGTGTGCTGCTGCTCGCCGCCGCCGTCGCCGCCCTGCTGTGGGCGAACATCCCCGGTCTGCGCGACAGCTACGAGAGCGTCTCCGACTTCCATCTGGGCCCCTCCTCCCTCGGCCTCGACCTGTCGGTCGCGCACTGGGCCGCCGACGGCCTGCTGGCGATCTTCTTCTTCGTCGCCGGGATCGAACTCAAGCGCGAGCTCGTCGCGGGAGACCTGCGGGACCCGAAGGCCGCCGCGCTCCCCGTCGTCGCCGCCCTGTGCGGCATGGCCGCACCGGCGCTCGTCTACACCGTCACCAGCGCCACCGGGGGCGGCTCCCTGGCCGGCTGGGCCGTGCCGACCGCCACCGACATCGCCTTCGCGCTCGCCGTGCTCGCGGTCATCGGCACGTCCCTGCCCAGCGCGCTGCGCGCCTTCCTGCTCACGCTCGCCGTCGTCGACGACCTCTTCGCGATCCTGATCATCGCGGTGTTCTTCACGGCCGACCTGAACTTCGCCGCGCTCGGCGGCGCCGCGGCGGGCCTCCTGGTCTTCTGGCTGCTGCTGCGCAAGGGCGTCCGCGGCTGGTACGTGTACGTGCCGCTCGCGCTCGTCGTCTGGGCGCTGATGTACAACAGCGGCATCCACGCCACCATCGCCGGTGTCGCCATGGGCCTGATGCTGCGCTGCCACCGCGAGGAGGGCGAGGACCACTCCCCCGGGGAGCACATCGAGCACCTCGTGCGGCCCCTGTCGGCGGGCCTGGCCGTACCGCTGTTCGCGTTGTTCAGCGCGGGGGTCTCCGTCTCGGGCGGGGCGCTGGCCGACGTGTTCACCAAGCCCGAGACCCTCGGGGTCGTCCTCGGGCTGGTCGTCGGCAAGGCGCTCGGCATCTTCGGCGGGACCTGGCTGACGGCCCGCTTCACCCGCGCCTCGCTCAGCGACGACCTGGCCTGGCCGGACGTGTTCGCGGTGGCGAGCCTCGCCGGCATCGGCTTCACCGTCTCGCTGCTCATCGGGGAACTCGCCTTCTCCGGCGACCAGACGATGACGGACGAGGTCAAAGCCGCCGTCCTGCTGGGCTCGCTCATCGCCGCGACACTCGCGACCGTCCTGCTGAAGATCCGGAACGTGAAGTACCGCCGGCTGTACGAGCAGGAGAACCGCGACGAGGACGCCGACGGCATCCCGGACGTCTACGAGGAGGACGATCCGGCCTACCACCTGCGGCTCGCGGACCTCTACGACCGCAAGGCCGCCGAGCACCGCCGCATCGCCCGGGAGAAGGCGGCGGCGCGGCACGGGCTTGCCGAAGTGCCGGGCGGGGCAGGCGATGACCGCGACGGTCCGGCATGATCTGACGAGACGGTACAAAAGACGGGACCGTACGCAGTCAGGCCGTACGCAGTCGGACGACTGCGGCGGGTCAGGCACAGAACGCGGAAATCGGACCGTACGCAGAAGAGGGAGACCGCGATGAGCGCACCCGACGGCAGCCCGGTCGGCGCCGAACGCAGCATCGGCCAACTGTTCGCCTCGGCCACGGCGGACATGTCGGCGCTGGTGCACGACGAGATCGCGCTGGCGAAGGCGCAGCTCAAGCAGGACGTGAAGCGGGGCGCGACCAGTGGCGGCGCCTTCTCGGCGGCCGGCGCGGTGCTGATCTTCTCCCTGCCGATGCTGAACTTCGCACTGGCGTACGGCATTCGCACCTGGAGCGACTGGAACCTCGCGGTCTGCTTCCTGCTGTCGTTCGCGGCGAACGTGCTGGTCGCGGTCGTGCTCGCACTGATCGGCGTGGTGTTCGCGAAGAAGGCCAAGAAGAGCAAGGCCCCGCAGAAGGTCGCCGCGTCGATGAAGGAGTCCGCGGGCGTCCTGCAGAACGCCAAACCGCACCCCCGCCCGGAGCTCGCGCAGGACCGGGTCCCCGAGGCGATCGAGGCTGTGGCACGCTCGTCGTCATGACCGACCCCGCCACTCCTCCGGCACAGCCGGCCTCGGCCGTGCTCCTGGACGGCCCCTGGACCCACCGCGACGTCGCCGCCAACGGCGCCCGCTTCCACATCGCCGAGCTGGGTGACGGGCCGCTGGTGCTGCTGCTGCACGGCTTCCCGCAGTTCTGGTGGACCTGGCGGCACCAGCTGGTGGCGCTCGCCGACGCGGGTTTCCGGGCCGTCGCCATGGACCTGCGGGGCGTCGGCGGCAGCGACCGCACGCCACGCGGCTACGACCCCGCCAACCTCGCGCTCGACGTCACCGGGGTCATCCGCTCGCTCGGTGAGCCGGACGCCGCGCTCGTCGGCCACGACCTGGGCGGATACCTCGCCTGGACCGCGGCAGCGATGCGCCCCAAGCTGGTGCGGCGCCTCGCGGTCGCGTCCATGCCACACCCGCGGCGCTGGCGCTCGGCGATGCTGACCGATGTCAAGCAGAGCCGCGCCGGTTCACACATCTGGGGGTTCCAGCGCCCCTGGATTCCCGAGCGGCAGCTCACCGCCGACGACGGGGAGCTCGTGGCCCGGCTGATCCAGGACTGGTCGGGACCGCGCCCGCCGGAGGAGGAGGCGCTGGAGAACTACCGCCGCGCCATGTGCATCCCCTCCGCGGCGCACTGCGCCGTCGAGCCGTACCGCTGGATGGTGCGCTCGCTGGCCCGCCCCGACGGCATCCAGTTCAACCGCAGGATGAAGCGGCCCGTGCGCGTGCCGACGCTCCATCTGCACGGCTCGCTCGACCCGGTGATGCGCACGCGCAGCGCGGCCGGCTCCGGCGAGTACGTCGAAGCCCCTTACCGCTGGCGGCTGTTCGACGGCCTCGGCCACTTCCCGCACGAGGAGGACCCGGCGGCGTTCTCCTCCGAACTCATCAACTGGCTGCGGGATCCCGAGCCCGATCGGTGACCGGCCGGGCGCACCCGGTGGCCGGTCCGTGAACGCTTGTCCTACGAACGGCCACTTGCCCGGCGCATAGGCCAATTGGACGCCCCGGAGGCGGTTATCGACCATGGGGCGGGGGCACACGTCGGGGTATGGGCTGGACGCACGACTACAGTGACGCAAGCCGCAATCGCCGCTCGGCGGGCGGTGCGAACCCCCACCAGCGAAGCGGTGCACCGCAGATGGTGACCACCGACCCCAGGGTCGGTATTCCGCGTATCCTCCGCCGTCGGGCCCGCTGGGTCTCGGTCCGGCTGCGCCACACACGCGACTGAGGCCTCACCCTCGCGGGTGACACACCGACAGGCCCCGCTCCGGGCACCCTCCTAGAGGGCGCAGCTGTCGCTGTCCACCTGCTGGGTGGCGCTGCGCCCCTCGGTGATGTCCGGCTGGATCTCGTCCACGGTCAGCGCGTACCCGGTCTCGGCGTCGTCGAGTGACTTCGCGAAGACCACGCCGTACACCTTGCCGTCGGGCGTGAGCAGCGGGCCGCCGGAGTTGCCCTGGCGGACGGTCGCGTACAGGGAGTAGACGTCGCGGCGGACCGTGCCGCGGTGGTAGATGTCCGGGCCGTTGGCCGTGATGCGTCCGCGCACGCGCGCGGCCCGTACGTCGTACGCCCCGTTCTCCGGGAAGCCGGCGACGATCGCGTCGTCGCCGCTGCTCGCGTCCTCGGTGGTGAACCGCAGCACCGGCGCCTTGAGGTCGGGCACGTCGAGGACGGCGATGTCGCGCCGCCAGTCGTAGAGCACGACGGTGGCGTCGTACTTCCTGCCCTCGCCTCCTATCTGCACGGTGGGCTCGTCGACGCCGCCCACCACGTGCGCGTTGGTCATGACGCGGCGGTCGGCGAAGACGAAGCCGGTGCCCTCCAGGACCTTGCCGCAGCTGGGGGCCGTGCCCATCACCTTGACGATGGAGCGCTGGGCGCGGGTCGCCACCGAGCTGTCCGCCAGCTCCGGGTCGGGCGGCTGGACGTCGGTGATCGGCTCGTTGGAGAACGGGCTGAAGACCTGCGGGAAGCCGTTCTGCGCGAGGACGGTGGAGAAGTCGGCGAACCAGGTGTCGGCCTGGTCCGGCAGCGCCTGGGAGACGCCCTGCAGCACCTTGGAGTTGCGGACCTCCTTGCCGAGCGTCGGCAGCGTCGTGCCCGCGAGGGCCGAGCCGATCAGCCAGGCCACCAGGAGCATCGCCACGACGTTGACCAGGGCGCCGCCGGTGGCGTCGAGGGCCCGGGCCGGGGACCAGGTGATGTGCCGGCGCAGCTTGTTGCCGAGGTGGGTGGTGAGCGCCTGGCCGACGGAGGCGCAGACGATGACCACGACGACCGCGATCACGGCGGCGGTCGTGCTGACCTCGGCGTTGTCCGTGAGCGCGTCCCAGATGACGGGCAGCACGTAGACCGCGACGAGGCCACCGCCCAGGAAGCCGATCACCGACAGGATGCCGACGACGAACCCCTGGCGGTATCCCACGACCGCGAACCACACGGCGGCGACCAGCAACAAGATGTCCAGCACATTCACGGAGGCCACCCTGTCATGCGCGCCAGTCGAGCGGGACCTGCTTCTCCCGGTCCCAGGGCCGCTCCCAGCCCGCGTAGTGCAGCAACCGGTCGATGATTCCGGCCGTGAAACCCCAGACCAGGGCGGATTCGACCAGAAATGCCGGGCCGCGGTGCCCGCTGGGGTGGACCGTGGTGGCCCTGTTCGCCGGGTCCGTGAGATCTACCACGGGGACGGTGAAGACCCGGGCGGTCTCGTTCGGATCGACCACGCCGACCGGGCTCGGCTCGCGCCACCAGCCCAGCACCGGGGTCACCACGAAGCCGCTGACCGGGATGTACAGCCGGGGCAGCACGCCGAACAGCTGGACGCCGGAGGGGTCGAGCCCGGTCTCCTCCTCCGCCTCGCGCAGGGCGGCCCGCAGCGGGCCGTCACCGGACGGGTCGCCGTCCTCCGGGTCGAGGGCCCCGCCGGGGAACGAGGGCTGCCCGGCGTGCGAGCGCAGGGAGCTCGCACGCTCCATGAGCAGCAGCTCAGGCCCCCGGTCGCCTTCACCGAACAGGACCAGCACGGCTGACTGGCGCCCGGCGCCGTCCTCCGGGGGCAGGAAGCGGCTCAGCTGCGTCGGCCGGACCGTCTCCACGGCGTGCACCACCGGGTCCAGCCAGCCGGGCAGGCCCTCCTTGCTCACCGTCACCGGCCCGCCCTGTGTGTCGCTCGCCCGCGTCATCGCCACCCCCGTCGTCCTGCCGCATCCAACGCCCGGCGCCCCCGAGATCGTTCCGCGAACGGCCGCGATCCGTCGTTCGTGGGGCTCGTGAGGGGGCCTGGACGGCGCGCGGGAGGTGCAGGAGGGCTCGCGGGGCGGGACGTGCGCGCCGCACGACCGTCCGGGGCCGCCGCCCCGTGGCCCGGGCCGCTCATCCGGCCCCCAGCGGAGGGGCGGGCTTGCCACCCGCGTCCAGGTACGCCTGCGGGGGCCGCAGGCGCTGGCCCGGGAAGCCGCCCTTCTCGTACTTGAGCAGCTTCTTCGCCTTCTCCGGGTCGGTCTCGCCCTCGCCGTAGGCCGGGCAGAGCGCGGTGATCGGGCAGGCACCGCAGGCGGGCTTGCGGGCGTGGCAGATGCGGCGGCCGTGCCAGATCACGTGGTGCGAGAGGTCCGTCCAGTCGCTCTTCGGGAACAGCGCGCCGATCGCGGCCTCGATCTTGTCCGGGTCGGTCTCGGCCGTCCACCGCCAGCGGCGCACCAGGCGCTGGAAGTGCGTGTCCACGGTGATACCGGGGCGCCCGAAGGCGTTGCCGAGCACGACGAACGCCGTCTTGCGGCCGACGCCCGGCAGCTTGACCAGGTCCTCCAGCCGGCCGGGCACCTCCCCGCCGAAGTCCTCGACCAGGGCCTTCGACAGCCCCATGACCGACTTCGTCTTCGCCCGGAAGAAGCCGCACGGGCGGAGGATCTCCTCCACCTCCTCCGGGTTGGCGGCGGCCAGATCCTCGGGGGTGGGGTACTTGGCGAAGAGGGCGGGTGTCGTCTGGTTGACGCGCAGGTCGGTGGTCTGGGCGGACAGCACCGTGGCGACGACGAGCTGGAAGGGGTTGTCGAAGTCCAGCTCGGGGTGGGCGTACGGATAGACCTCGGCGAGCTCGCGGTTGATGCGGCGGGCCCGGCGGACCAGGGCCGTACGCGACTCGTCGCCCGGCGGGTGCACGACGGCCGTGGCGGGGGCGGTGCCCTTGACGCGGGCAGTGGCCTTCTTCGGCGCGACGGTCACCTTCTTGGCGGCCGGGGCCTTCTTCACGGCAGCGGCCTTCGTCGCGGCGGCGGGCTTCTTCACGGCGGCGGCCTTCGTCGCGACCGCGGTCTTCTTCACAGGCGGGGCCTTCTTCACAGGCGCGGTCTTCTTCGCGGCCGTGCTCTTCTCGGCACCCGCCGTCTTCTTCGCGCCCGCCGTCCTCTTGGCACCCGCCGTCTTCTTCGCGCCCGCCGTCCTCTTGGCACCCGCCGTCTTCTTCGCGCCGGCCGTCTTCTTCGCGGCCGACGTCTTCTTCACAGTCGACGACGATTTCTTCACAGATGTCGCCTTCTTTACAGATGCGGCTTTCTTCGCAGGCGTCGCTTTCTTCGCGGACGCCTTATTGCCGTCGGCTCCCACTGTCTCCGCGGGCGCCTTCCCGGCCGGCCTCGACTTTCCGGAGGGCGTGGCCTCCTCTGCCGCTTTCGCCGTTTTCCTACCGCCATCGGGGCTCTGTTCGCCCACAGCGGAATCGCGACGTACAACCACCCGCGCAGCCCCCTCGGCCTGTGCTCTCACCGGCGATTTGGACACCCGGCCAGCCTAAGGGCAGGCACCCTCATCCGCTCCGGCCCCTGAAGATCGGCGCCCAATTGGACCCCTGCCGCGTACCCCGGGACACCTGTGCGGCATCCTTGTGACAGATCACACTGTTTGGACCGTCCGGCAAAATGGGCACCACGGTCCCCTGGTACACAGGGGAGCAAGATCCCCTGAGCAGGTCGAAAGGGAGAGAACTCGTGGACGACGTTCTGCGGCGCAATCCGCTCTTCGCGGCGCTCGATGACGAGCAGGCCGCGGAACTCCGCGCCTCCATGAGTGAGGTGACCCTCGCCCGCGGTGACTCGCTGTTCCACGAGGGCGACCCGGGTGACCGCCTGTACGTGGTCACGGAGGGCAAGGTCAAGCTCCACCGCACGTCCCCCGACGGCCGCGAGAACATGCTGGCGGTGGTCGGCCCCGGAGAGCTGATCGGCGAGCTGTCGCTGTTCGACCCGGGTCCGCGCACCGCGACCGCCACGGCGCTGACCGAGGTGAAGCTGCTCGGCCTCGGCCACGGCGACCTCCAACCCTGGCTGAACGCCCGCCCGGAGGTGGCCACCGCCCTCCTGCGGGCCGTCGCACGCCGGCTGCGCAAGACCAACGACGCGATGTCCGACCTGGTCTTCTCGGACGTCCCGGGCCGCGTGGCCCGCGCCCTGCTGGACCTGTCCCGCCGCTTCGGCGTGCAGTCCGAGGAGGGCATCCACGTCGTCCACGACCTGACGCAGGAGGAGCTCGCCCAGCTGGTCGGCGCGTCCCGCGAGACGGTCAACAAGGCCCTGGCCGACTTCGCCCAGCGCGGCTGGCTCCGTCTGGAGGCCCGCGCGGTGATCCTGCTCGACGTGGAGCGCCTCGCCAAGCGCTCGCGCTGAGCCGCACGCGCCGTACGTCATCGGGCCCCGTCTCCTCACGAGACGGGGCCCGACGTCGTGTCCGGTCAGGTCGGGCCCGGTCAGGTCGGGCCTGGTCAGGTCGGGCCCGGTCAAATCCGGTCTGGTCCGGCCCGGTCAGATGAGCCCGTGCTCGCGCAGGTAGTCCAGCTGCGCCCGCACGGACAGTTCCGCCGCCGGCCACAGGGAGCGGTCCACGTCCGCGTAGACGTGGGCGACGACCTCGACCGGGTGGCGGTGGCCGTTCTCCACGGCCGTCTCGACCTGGGCGAGGCGGTGGGCGCGGTGGGCGAGGTAGAACTCGACGGCGCCCTGGGCGTCCTCCAGGACCGGTCCGTGGCCCGGCAGGACCGTGTGGACGCCGTCGTCGACCGTGAGGGACCTGAGGCGGCGCAGCGAGTCGAGGTAGTCGCCGAGACGGCCGTCGGGGTGGGCGACGACCGTGGTGCCGCGGCCGAGGATCGTGTCGCCGGTGAGGACCGCCCGGTCGGCCGGGAGGTGGAAGCAGAGGGAGTCACCGGTGTGGCCCGGGGTCGGGACCACGCGCAGTTCGAGGCCGCCGGTGGTGATGACGTCTCCGGCGGCCAGCCCTTCGTCGCCGAGTCGCAGGGCCGGATCGAGGGCACGCACGCGCGTGCCGGTCAGTTCGGCGAACCGGGCGGCGCCCTCAGCGTGGTCGGGGTGACCGTGGGTCAGCAGGGTGAGGGCGACGCGCTTGCCGGACCGCTCGGCCGTCGCGACGACCTCGCGCAGGTGCCCCTCGTCGAGGGGGCCCGGGTCGACCACGACCGCCAGGTCCGAGTCGGGCTCGGACAGGATCCAGGTGTTCGTGCCGTCCAGGGTCATCGCCGACGGGTTGGGGGCCAGGACGTTGACGGCCCGCGCGGTGGCGGGACCCGAGAGGACCCCGCCGCGGGGCTGGCCGGGAAGGGCTGCTGCGTCCGTCATGCGGTGGCTCCGCCGGTCGGGAGGTGCGGGACGTGCTTGGTGAACTCGTCGTGGCCCGGCCAGGAGAGCACGATCTCGCCGTCCACCAGGCGCGCGGTGGCCAGCACGGGGGTCAGGTCGCGCCCCGGGGCGTCCGCGAGCGCCTGGGCGGCCGTCCCGTAGGCCGTCAGCTGGCGCAGGGTCGCGATGGTCGGCGGCATCATCAGCAGCTCGCCCTCGTCGTACCCGGCGGCGGCCTCGCGCGGGGAGATCCACACCGTGCGGTCGGCCTCCGTGGAGGCGTTGCGGGTGCGCTGCCCCTGGGGCAGGGCGGCCACGAAGAACCAGGTGTCGTAGCGGCGGGCCTCGAACTCCGGGGTGATCCAGCGGGTCCAGGCGCCGAGCAGGTCGGAGCGCAGGACGAGTCCGCGGCGGTCCAGGAACTCCGCGAAGGACGTCTCCCGTGCGACCAGGGCGGCCCGGCCCGCCTCCCAGTCGGGGCCCGTGGTGTCGCCGACGACCGAGTCGGGCGTCTCGCCGGCGAGCAGCACGCCCGCCTCCTCGTACGTCTCCCGCACGGCAGCGCAGACGATCGCCTGGGCCGCCGTCTCGTCCACGCCGAGCCGGTCCGCCCACCACGCGCGCGTGGGGCCCGCCCAGCGGACGTGGTGGTCGTCGTCGCGCGGGTCGACCCCGCCGCCCGGATACGCGTACGCGCCTCCGGCGAAGGCCATGGAGGCGCGTCGGCGCAGCATGTGGACGACCGGGCCGCGGCCGGTGTCCTTCAGGAGCATGACGGTGGCCGCGCGCTTCGGGGTCACCGGGGTGAGGGTGCCGGCCGCGAGTGCGCGGATGCGGTCCGGCCACTCCGGGGGGTACCACTGACCGTTCGCCATGGGCGCGAGGCTATCCCGTGACGGGCGGATGTTCGAGTGGCCCCCGGGGCGGATTCCGCAGATGGGACCGCCGCAAGGGGACCCGGGGCCGTCGCCCGACAACCCTCGACAACCCTCGACAACCCTCGACAGCCGTCGACAGCCGTCGACAGCTCTTAGGCGAGCTCCACCTGGATCTCGACCTCCACCGGCGCGTCCAGCGGCAGCACCGCCACGCCCACGGCGCTGCGGGCGTGCACGCCCTTGTCGCCGAGAACCTCGCCGAGCAGCTCGCTCGCTCCGTTCAGCACCGCGGGCTGGCCCGTGAAGTCCGAGGCCGACGCCACGAAGCCGACGACCTTGACCACGCGCGCGATGCGGTCCAGGTCACCGGCGACGGACTTGACGGCGGCCAGGGCGTTCAGCGCACACGTGCGTGCCAGCTCCTTGGCCTCCTCCGGGGTGACCTCGGCGCCGACCTTGCCGGTGACCGGAAGCTTGCCGTCCACCATCGGGAGCTGCCCCGCGGTGTAGACGTACGGCCCGGACTGCACGGCCGGCTGGTACGCGGCCAGCGGCGGGACCACGTCGGGCAGGCTCAGGCCGAGCTCGGCCAGCTTCGCCTCGACGGCGCCCATCACTGCTTCTCCCGCTTCAGGTAGGCCACGAGCTGCTCGGGGTTGTTCGGCCCGGGCACGACCTGGACGAGCTCCCAGCCGTCCTCGCCCCAGGTGTCCAGAATCTGCTTCGTGGCGTGGACGAGCAGCGGCACGGTTGCGTATTCCCACTTGGTCATGCGGCCGACTCTAGCCCCTGCCCGAGGGGGGTCACGCGGCCGACCACGGCCACGCCCGCCGGCCGACCCCGGCACCGGTTGTCCACAGCCTCCCGCGTGGCCCGGGCACGGACTGGTTAGGCTCGAATACGTGAGCAGGCTCCAGGTCGTCAGCGGCAAGGGCGGTACCGGTAAGACCACGGTGGCCGCGGCCCTAGCGCTGGCCCTGGCCACCGAGGGGAAGCGGACGCTTCTCGTCGAGGTCGAGGGCCGTCAGGGCATCGCGCAGCTCTTCGAAACCGAAGCGCTGCCTTATGAGGAGCGGAAGATCGCCGTCGCTCCCGGGGGCGGGGAGGTGTACGCACTGGCCATCGACCCCGAACAGGCCCTTCTGGACTACCTCCAGATGTTCTACAAACTGGGCAGCGCCGGGAGGGCACTGAAGAAGCTCGGCGCGATCGACTTCGCCACCACCATCGCGCCCGGTCTGAGGGATGTGCTCCTCACCGGCAAGGCGTGCGAGGCGGTGCGCCGCAAGGAGCGCAGCGGGCGCTTCACGTACGACTACGTCGTCATGGACGCCCCGCCGACCGGGCGCATCACCCGGTTCCTGAACGTCAACGACGAGGTGGCCGGCCTCGCCAAGATCGGCCCGATACACAATCAGGCGCAGGCCGTGATGAGGGTGCTCAAGTCGCCCCAGACGGCGGTGCACCTGGTCACGCTGCTGGAGGAGATGCCCGTCCAGGAGACCGCGGACGGCATCGCCGAGCTGCGCTCGGCCCGGCTGCCGGTGGGGCGGATCATCGTGAACATGGTGCGGCCGGAGGTGTTGGACGCCACCGACCTGGAACTCGTACGGACGGTTACGCGTTCCACTGTCGCGCGGTCCCTGTCGTCCGCCGGGCTCGGCGGGGCGCGGCGCGGCGGCCACGCCGAGCGGCTGGTGGACCCGCTGCTGACGCAGGCCGAGGAGTACGCCGAGCGGTACACGCTGGAGCACGAGCAGCGTGCGGTGCTGGCCGAGCTGGGCCTGCCGCTGCACGAACTGCCGCTGTACTCCGAGGGCATGGACCTGGCGGCGCTGTACGAGCTGGCCCGCGAGCTGCGCGAGCAGGGCGTGTCATGAGCCCGGCGGTGGGTGGCCCGCGGCAGAGCACACGGGCATGGCCCGTCATGAGTCGGAAGCAGGGGATGTCATGAGTCGTCCGGACCCGGCCCACGGCCACGACCCGGCCCGCCATCTCGCCCCCGCGCGCGTGCTCGACGTCGATCCGCTGCTGCAGGACCCGAAGACCCGGATCGTGGTCTGCTGCGGCTCGGGCGGGGTCGGCAAGACCACGACCGCGGCCGCCCTGGGGCTGCGCGCCGCGGAGGCGGGTCGCAAGGTCGTCGTCCTCACCATCGACCCGGCCCGGCGGCTCGCCCAGTCCATGGGCATCGACTCCCTCGACAACACCCCGCGCCGTGTGAAGGGCATCGACGACTCCGCGGGCGGCGAGCTGCACGCGATGATGCTCGACATGAAGCGCACCTTCGACGAGATCGTCGAGGCGCACGCGGACCGCGACCGGGCCGCCGCGATCCTGGGCAACCCCTTCTACCAGTCGCTCTCGGCGGGCTTCGCGGGCACGCAGGAGTACATGGCGATGGAGAAGCTCGGGCAGCTGCGCGCCCGGGACGAGTGGGACCTGATCGTCGTCGACACCCCGCCGTCCCGCTCGGCGCTGGACTTCCTGGACGCGCCCAAGCGGCTCGGGTCGTTCCTGGACGGCCGGCTGATCCGGCTGCTGACGGCCCCGGCGAAGCTGGGCGGCCGCGCCGGGATGAAGTTCCTGAACGTGGGGATGTCGATGATGACCGGCACCCTCGGCAAGCTGCTCGGCGGTCAGCTCCTGAAGGACGTCCAGACGTTCGTGTCGGCGATGGACACCACGTTCGGCGGCTTCCGCACGCGCGCGGACGCGACGTACAAGCTGCTCCAGGCGCCCGGGACGGCCTTCCTCGTGGTCGCGGCCCCGGAGCGGGACGCCCTGCGCGAGGCCGCCTACTTCGTGGAACGCCTGGCCGCTGAGGACATGCCGCTGGCGGGTCTGGTGCTCAACCGGGTCCACGGCAGCGGCGCCGGCGGGCTGTCGGCCGAGCGGGCGCTCGCCGCTGCGGAAAATCTTGAAGAGCCCGGCATTGTGGATCAGGAGGACGGGAAAGCAGTACTTCGTAACTCCCCCGACGCAGAAGACAGTTCAGACTCTCCCCCGTCCGGTACCCCAGCTCGTGCCTCTGCTCCGGCTTCCGACGGCGGCTCCCCCACCGCGGACGCCGAGGGCGTCGAAGACAGCGAGGACATCCCGCAGCCCGCGGGCACCGCGGACCCCGAGCGGTCCGTGGACCAGCTCACCGCGGGCCTGTTGAGGCTGCACGCCGAGCGCATGCAGCTGCTCTCCCGCGAGCAGCGCACGCGTGACCGCTTCACCGCGCTCCACCCGGAGGTGGCCGTGACGGAGGTGGCCGCGCTGCCGGGCGACGTGCACGACCTCGCGGGACTGCGCGAGATCGGCGACCGGCTGGCGGCCGACGCACGCGAGCTGCCCGACCCGGCGACCGCGCCGCCCGGGACGGACACCGCACCGGAGGCGAGTGCCTGACGCCCGAGGGCGACCCGGCGCTGACGGATGACCCCGAGCCGGGGGGCGACGTGAGCCGGGCGGCGACCCGGTGACGGTGAAGGGCCCGTCAAGGGCCCTCGGACCTGCACACCGTTACCGTCTCGATCATGCCGTCGGCATCGCGATCACGCCGTTGCCGTCTCGATCACGCCGTGGGCATGCGGATCATGCCGTTGTCGTCTCGATCACACCGTTGTCGTCCCGATCCCGGTGGGACTCAGCTCACCGCCGCGTAGTTCTCGTACACCTCGTCGTCGTCGAGGGGCACGACACCCGTACCGCGCTCGTACTCCGTGCGCGCGGTCTCCAGCAGCCGGCGCCAGGAGGTCACTGTGGGCCGCCTGCGCAGCAACGCGCGGCGCTCCCGCTCCGTCATGCCTCCCCACACGCCGAACTCGACGCGGTTGTCCAGCGCGTCGGCCAGGCACTCCGTACGCACCGGGCATCCGGTGCACACCGCCTTGGCCCTGTTCTGCGCTGCTCCTTGAACGAACAGTTCATCCGGATCGGTAGTGCGGCAGGCCGCCTGCGCACTCCAGTCGGTTACCCAGCCCATACCGGCGCCGTCCTCTCCCGAATCGAGGCTCCCCCACGGCGGCAGCGGCATATTCACCGCCGCCAGTTGAGGACGTTACGGAAGGTGGGCACAGCGCAACACCCCCAGCGGGCCCAATCTTGAATGGCCCGAACGGACTATGGGTAAGCGGCAGATCACCCGGGGGAGTGACCTGACGACATACAGAACTTTCCTGGCAAACCAGGACAGTTCAGTTGCGTCACATCGGGCGCCCTATGACACTCAAGGCGGATTCGGACACGACCCCACCGAAAAAGTTGGGGAACACCCGGAACGATTCGGGTTCGCCGGACGTATTGATACGTGGCCTCGCTGCTGTGACAGTTGAGAGCAGCTTAGGCCAATGCCTATACGCCTGTCCGGCGAATGAGAACGTAGGCTGCCCTCATGCCAAAGAAGCGTTCGGGTGGTGGTCTGTCTCCCACGCAGCAGGCCGCCAAGTTCCTCGGTGTCAGTGTCCTCGCGGGGACCGTGCTGGCCGGCATCGCGCTGCCCGCGGTCGGTGCGCTGGGTCTGGCGGCGAAGGGATCGGTCGAGAGTTTCGACGACCTCCCGGCCACCATGAAGACCCCGCCGCTGAGCCAGCGGACCAGCATCCTCGACGCCGACGGCGGCCCCATCGCCACCGTCTACTCGCGCGACCGCACGGTGGTCCCCCTCAAGGACGTCTCGCCGTACATGCAGAAGGCGATCGTCGCGATCGAGGACTCGCGCTTCTACCAGCACGGCGCGGTCGACCTGAAGGGCGTCCTGCGCGCCCTCAACAAGAACGCGCGCAGCGGTGAGGTCGCCCAGGGCGCCTCCACGCTGACCCAGCAGTACGTGAAGAACGTCTTCGTCGAGGAGGCCGGCGACGACCCGACGAAGGTCGCCCAGGCCACCCAGCAGACCATCGGCCGCAAGATCCGCGAGCTCAAGTACGCGATTCAGGTCGAGGAGGAGCTGGGGAAGAAGAAGATCCTCGAGAACTACCTGAACATCACGTTCTTCGGGCAGCAGGCCTACGGCGTCGAGGCCGCGGCCCGGCGCTACTTCTCCAAGTCCGCCAAGGACCTGGACATCCCGGAGGCGGCCCTCCTCGCCGGCATCGTCCAGTCGCCCAGCCGCTACGACCCGGTCAACGACGAGGCGGAGGCCACCAAGCGGCGCAACATCGTGCTGCAGCGGATGGCCGAGGTCGGCGACATCTCCCGGGTGCAGGCCGCCGAGGCGATGAAGGCGCCGCTGGGCCTGAAGGTCAGCAAGCCCAAGAACGGCTGCATCACCGCGGTCAAGGGCGCCGGCTTCTTCTGCGACTACGTGCGCGAGGTCTTCCTCAACGACCCGGTCTTCGGCAAGACCAGGGAGGCGCGGGCGAAGATCTGGAACCAGGGCGGCCTCACCATCCGCACCACCATGGACCCGCAGGCCCAGAACGCGGCACAGGCCTCCATCAAGGACCACGTCTACAAGAGCGACGAGGTGGCCACCGCCGCGACCATCGTGCAGCCCGGCACCGGCAAGGTCCTCGCCATGGGCCAGTCGCGTCCGTACGGCTTCAAGAAGAACGAGACACAGATCAACCTCTCCGTCGACCAGTCGATGGGCGGCGGCATGGGCTACCAGCCCGGTTCGACGTTCAAGCCGATCGTGGCGGCGGCAGCCCTCGACGACGGCATGCCGGCGAACAAGGTGTACTCCTCGCCGTACCGGATGGCCTACCCCAGCCCGGTCGCGGCCTGCAACGGCAAGCGGTGGCAGAACGACCCCGCCAACCCGGCCAAGCTGGAGAACGAGAACGAGTCGGAGGTCGGCCCGTACGACATGAAGGAGGCGACCGCCAAGTCGGTCAACACCTACTACGTGCAGATGATCAGCGACATCGGCATCTGCCCGGTGACGACCATGGCGAAGAAGATGGGCGTCGTGCGGGCCGACGGCGACAAGATGCCGCAGGTGCCCTCCATCGCCCTCGGCACCCAGGAGATGTCCCCGCTGACCATGGCGAACGCCTACGCGACCTTCGCCTCGCGCGGCATGTACTGCACGCCGGTCGCCATCGAGTCGGTCAGCCGCCGGGTCGGCGACAAGACCACGTCGATGGAGGTCCCGAAGTCGACGTGCTCGCGCGCGATGTCGGAGAAGACGGCCGACACGATCAACGCGCTGCTGAAGGGCGTCGTCGAGGACGGCACGGGTTCCAAGGCGGGCCTCGGCAGCCGTCCCAGCGCGGGCAAGACCGGTACGACGGACGAGCGCTACGCCGCCTGGTTCGTGGGCTACACGCCGAACATGGCGGGCGCGGTGTGGGTCGGCGACCCGGCGCACAAGCGGAAGATGACCGGCATCACCATCGGCGGCCGCTCGTACGGCAAGGTCTTCGGCGGTGAGGTCCCCGGCCCGATCTGGCGCGACATGATGTCCGGCGCGCTGGAGGGCAAGCCCGTCGAGAACTTCAACGACGTCGACATCCCCAGCGGCATCGACCGGGACCGCGACGAGGACGAAGGCGACGGCGGCAACCGCGACGACGGGGGCAACGGCGACAACGACGGCTTCATCGGCGGCCTGGTCGGCGGCAACAACGGCGGCGGGGGCGGCGACCCCTTCCCGACCCCCTCGTTCTCCATCCCGGAGGGCTTCTGGCGCGGCCAGGGCAACGGGGGCGGGAACGGCAACGGCGGAGGATTCCGCTGAGGCGGCGTGACCCCTGACCCCGAGGGTGTGACCCTGAGCCCGGGTGACTCTGAGCCCGGAGTGTGACCCTTGAGACTGAGCCCGGGTGACTCTGAGCCCGGGGTGTGTCCCTTGAGACTGAGCCCGGGTGACTCTGAGCCCGGGGTGTGACCCTTGAGACCGAATGTGATCCCTGAGACCGGATGTGACCCCTGAGACCGACCCGGTCAGTCACAAGCCGCGGCCCCCTCCCACCGCCCGGGTGGAAGGGGGCCGCGGCCGTGCGCGGGGACCGGCTCAGCCGGCCAGCAGCTTCTTCACCGCGGCGGCGACGCGGCCGCCCTCGGCCTGCCCGGCGACCTTCGGGTTCACGATCTTCATGACCGCGCCCATGGCCCGCGGGCCCTCCGCCCCGGCCGCCTTGGCCTCCTCGACGGCCTGGGCCACGATCTGCTGGAGTTCCTCGTCGGACAGCTGCTTCGGCAGATACGTGGCGAGCACCTCGCCCTCCGCCTTCTCCCGCTCGGCCTGCTCGGGACGACCACCCTGTGCGAAGGCCTCGGCCGCCTCACGCCGCTTCTTCGCCTCGCGGGTGATCACCTTCTGGACCTCGTCGTCGGAGAGCTCGCGCTTCTCCTTGCCCGCGACCTCCTCCTTGGTGATCGCGGCGAGCGTCAGCCGGAGCGTCGAGGAGCGCAGCTCGTCGCGCTCCTTGATCGCGGCGTTGAGGTCATCCTGCAGCTTCGACTTGAGCGTGGTCATGGCTCGATTGTCGCAGGTGCGGAGCGGAAGACGCCCCCTGATTTCGGGGGCGGCGCGACAAGGACCGGTGCGGCCAGGGCATTTCGCACACCGCCGGGCGCGGCCTGCCCGCCCGGTCTGACACGATGGCCGTATGCGCGCGCGATACGGAGTCCCCCTGGGAATCGCGGCGGCTGGTGCCGCCGGTCTGTTGTACGCCGCGGGCTTCGAGGCCCGCTCCTTCCGCCTGCGCCGGGTCACCGTCCCGGTGCTGCCCCCGGGGATGCGTCCCCTGCGCGTGCTCCAGGTCTCCGACATCCACATGGTCGGCGGCCAGTACAAGAAGCAGCGCTGGCTGCGCTCCCTGGCCGGTCTGCGCCCCGACTTCGTGATCAACACGGGCGACAACCTCTCCGACCCGGAGGGCGTCCCGGAGGTTCTCGACGCGCTCGGCCCGCTGATGGAGTTCCCGGGCGCGTACGTCTTCGGCTCCAACGACTACTACGGTCCGAAGCTGCGCAACCCCGCCCGCTACCTGCTCGAGAAGGCCCAGGGCCGCCACGGCCTCAACGGCAACGCCCCGGCCGTCGGCGTGGTGCACAACCCCTGGGAGGACCTGCGCGACGGTTTCGACGCGGCGGGCTGGCTCAACCTGACCAACACGCGCGGCACGCTCAAGATCGAGGGCGTCTCCCTGGAGCTGACCGGCCTGGACGATCCGCACATCAAGAGGGACCGCTACGAGGAGGTGGCCGGCGGCCCGTCCGGCACGGCGGACTTCTCGATGGGCGTCGTCCACGCGCCCTACCTGCGCTCACTGGACGCGTTCACGGCCGACGACTACCCCCTGATCCTGGCCGGCCACACCCACGGCGGCCAGCTGTGCATCCCCTTCTACGGCGCCCTGGTCACCAACTGCGACCTGGACACGGACCGGGTGAAGGGCCTGTCGACGCACACGGCCGAGGGCCGGACGTCGTACCTGCACGTGTCGGCGGGCTGCGGTACGAACCGCTACACACCGGTACGGTTCGCTTGCCCGCCGGAGGCGACGTTGCTGACGTTGGTGGGCCGGGAGTAGCCCGGCAACCCGGCAACCTGGCAACCCGGCAACCTGGCAACCCGGCATCTCGATACCCCTGTAACTCGGTACCCCGGTAACCCGCACAGCCGCACCCATATCGCCCCCCATGTCCGCTTCTGTCAGCGTGGGGGCATGACAGCCCCGATACCCAGGGACATCCCGGACCTCCCCGCGATCCCGCGCAAGCAGGCGCTCCGCCCCTCCCCCGTCCCCGCCACGGCCGTCGTCGCCCCGGTCCGCCGCCCCGCGGCTGCGGCGTACCGCCTGCTGATCGCCCTCGCGGCGGCCGGTGGCGTGACCCTCGAACTGCTCCTCGGCGACCCGGCGCGGGCCCTGAGCCTCTTCGCGATCCAGAGCAACATCCTGCTGGCCCTGGTGATGGCCTTCTCGGCGCGCCGGGCATGGACGGCCAGGCGCCCGATCCCGGGCTCGGTCATGGGCGCGACCCTGCTGTACGTCCTCATGACGACCTTGGTGCACCACCTGCTGCCGGCGAACGGGGCGGCCCCTCCCTCGGGCTGGCAGGACCTGGCCCACCACACCCTTTACACGGTGACGCCGATCGCGGCCGTACTGGACTGGCTGCTGCTCACCGCCCCCGGCCGCCTGCACCTGCGCAACGCCCCGGCCTGGCTCCTCTACCCCCTGGCCTACCTGGCCTTCTCCCTCATCCGAGGCGAGCTGCTCCTCCCGGGCACGCCCGACCGCTACCTCTACCCCTTCCTGGACGTCGGCCAGGACGGCTACAAGCGGGTTTTCGGCAACGCCCTGCTCCTGGGCCTCTCCTGCTACGCCCTGGCCCTGCTCCTCGTGGCGCTCGACCATACCCGCCCGAACCCCATCCGCCACCGCGGCAAAACCGGATTTCGTCTCTAGCCACCGGTGGGCTAAAGTAAACGACGTCGCCGCGACAGCAGCGACATCGGGGTGTAGCGCAGCTTGGCAGCGCGCTTCGTTCGGGACGAAGAGGTCGTGGGTTCAAATCCCGCCACCCCGACACAGGTCAGAGGCCCATTCGCTTGATCGCGAATGGGCCTCTGCGTGTGGGTGCAGAGACGGAGTGCGGCAGCCTCTCCGATCTCTTGACGGCGTGGTCTCCGCCAAAGGAACGCGCGCCCAGACCTCCATGGTCGCCGCGATCTCGGAGTGGCGGAGAATCTCAAGGCGATCGGAGGGCGGACGCCAGGTGTCCGGTCGCGGAGGCGGCGCCTCGATCTTGGCCGTGCCGGTGTGGAGCAGCCACCGGTGAACGAGTTGCCGGCGCGCCATCCCCCGCAGGGGTGGCGGGCGGTGAGTCCCTGCTCCTTGGCCACTCCGGGGCCCAATGGCATGGACCACAGCGGCGCCTTCAGACCTCGGCATGGTGGTGGCCGGGTGCCGCCGCACCAGCTACCTTAAGCGCGCCTGACCGCGGCATGGCATCGTGTCCGGCCCTCAGTGGGCCGAGATTGCCGTGGCGACCGCCAGCGGCAACCGTCCTGGCGCTGGATGCTCAGGGCCGCTTCAAGGCGTGAACGTGGTTCAGGCCCATAATCTGAGGAAGGCAGCACTCGTGGGTGGTAGTTGGACAGGCTTAGTGGTTGCAGTCGTGGGCGTGGTGGGCACGCTGGGAGCGGCACTGCTGACGCAGAACCGGGCGGATCGCACAAAACGCCTGGAATTGCAGGCTGCGGCGGAGCAGCGGCGGGAAGAACGCGAGCACGCCGAAGCGCTGCTGCAGGCGGAGCAGGCTCAAGTCCGCCAGCGCGAGAGCCTGGAGCTGAGGCGCAGGTGTTACATCGACCTGAACACAGCTTCGCGGCAATTCGTGACGGCGATGACCAACTATCTGCATGCGCTGCGGCGCGACGTGGACGTCGAAGCATCTCTGGCACAACTGGAGAACTGCCGGTCCACCTTTCGGGACGCCTATTCGGAAGCTCAAATGATCGCCCCAGACCCGGTGCTACAGGTATGCAGTGTTGCCAAGACCCGGTTGAACACCGCGTACGGGAAGTTCAAACAGGCTGGACCGTCCCTGTCCGGACTCGTGGCCGAGCTCCAGGACCTGGAGGACGAACTGCACCGTGAGGTCTGGCCATTCGTGGGGGCGCAGAAGGGTGCCATGCGATCGGACCTGGGCATCGAATCCGCCGATTAGTGCTGTGCTGATCAAGCGGCCCGGCCCGGAGCCACCCGGTGGCTCACCCTTCAGGCAGCCGGGCAGGACCACGCAGAGGGGAAGTCCGTTGCGTGAGGGCGTGATGGCCGCAACCCCCCGCGGACGGCCCAACCCGGCGCGCGGACGGTGGATGCTTCCGTAGCATGTGAGGCGTGACAGTCCGTACGCAGTGCCGCCGCGCGTGGCCGCCCCTGGGGCGGTGGCGGGTGCTGTTGCTGTTCGGGCTGCTCGCCGGGCTGCTCGGGATGCACGGGCTCGGGCCCGGCGGTGCGGTGGGTGCGCAGGGGCACGCGTCCCCCGCGCATCACTCCCACGCCGTCTCCGGGCACGCGCACGCGGGGACGACCGGCGACGAGTTCGTGTGTCACGGCGACGACGGGGGCGGCGGGCACGCGCAGCACGCCGATGCGACCTGTGCGTCCGGGGCCGTCGGCGCGGGGCCGGTTCTGCCCGTGCCCGTGCTCGGGGCCGGTGCGCCCGTGGCCGCGGTCGACAGTCCGGCCGGTGCGTTCACGGCGTCCGAGGGCGGGCGTGCCCCGCCCAGTCTGGCCGAACTGCAGCTCCTGCGGATCTAGGACAAGGCCTGAGCCGTGCCGTCCCTCGTCGAGGGCGGACGCGGCGCTCCGCCATGTCCCGCGCCGATCGGCGCGTTCACCCCACCAGTACCTCGCAGGAGTACACCCATGACCAGCAACCGTTCCCTCGTCCGTCGTGCCGCCCTGGGCGTCACGGCCGTGACCGCCGCCTTCGTCCTCGCCGCCTGCGGTGGTGACGGCGGCTCCTCCGACACCGGCTCCGGCGCGCAGACCTCCGCCGGCGCGAGCGCCGAGGACACCGCCGGTGCCCACAACGATCAGGACGTCGACTTCGCGCAGGGCATGATCCCGCACCACCAGCAGGCGCTGCAGATGGCGCGGATGGCCGAGAGCCAGGCGTCCAGCGCCGAGGTCAAGGACCTCGCCTCCCGGATCGAGAAGGCCCAGGACCCGGAGATCAAGACCATGTCCGGCTGGCTGGAGGCGTGGGGCGAGGACGTGCCCTCCGGCATGCCCGGCATGGACCACGGCGGGCACGGCGACGGCTCGTCCGGGATGCCCGGAATGATGGACGACGAGGACATGGACAAGCTCATGGAGTCGTCCGGCGGTGACTTCGACACCATGTTCCTGACCATGATGATCGAGCACCACGAGGGTGCCGTCGAGATGGCCACCACCGAGAAGGACAAGGGCCAGTACGGGCCGGCCAAGAAGCTGGCCGACGACATCATCACCGCGCAGACCGCCGAGATCGAGGAGATGAACAAGCTCCTCGGCAAGGACGGCGGTTCCGGCACGAGCTGACGGTTCTCGAAGGCGGGCGGGCGACGGCAGGGGGAGTTTTCCCTTCCCTCCGCTTCGTCGCCCGTTCGCTTCGCCGGTCACCGCCCCTCCCCCTCGTATCTCCGCACGCCTCGCGAAAGACCTCAGCATGAAGATCCGGTCCCGTGCGGCCGCCGTCGTCTCCGCGGCCGCTCTCACGGCTCTCACGGCGGTGCTCTCCGCCTGTTCCCCGACGGCCGGTCCGCCGTCCGGCCCGGCAGCGGCCGACCATCCGGACCGCCCTGCCGTCAGCCACGTCCACGGCCTGGGCATCGACCCGGCCGACCGGCGCCTGTACGTCGCCACGCACCAGGGTGTGATCGCCGTGGCCGACGACGGCACCGCCCGGCGCGTCGGCGACAAGGCCGACTACATGGGCTTCACCGTCATCGGCCCGAAGACCTTCCTGGGCAGCGGCCACCCTGACGGGGACAGCGGCGCCCACGGCAACCTCGGTCTGATCCGGTCCACCGACGCCGGCAGGTCCTGGAAGACCCTCTCGCTGGGCGGCACGACCGATTTCCACTCCCTGGAGTACGCGCACGGCACCGTCTACGGCTACGACAGCACCCGCGGCGTCCTGCGCGTCAGCACCGACCGCACCACCTGGGACGACCGTGCCGAGCTGGGCGCCCTGGACATCGCCGTCAGCCCCCGGGACCGCGATGTGGTGCTCGCGACCACGGAGGACGGTGTCGCCAGGAGCACCGACGGCGGCCGGACCTTCGGCGCCGGCTCCGGTGAGGTCCTCGCGTACCTGTCCTGGCCGACGGGCGGGGCCCTGTACGGCGTCGCCCCTGACGGCGGGCTGCGCCGCAGCGGCGACGGGGGCGCCACCTGGCAGAAGGCGGGCACCGTTCCGGGCGGGCGGCCCCAGGCCCTGACCGCCGTGGACGCGCGGCGGGTCCTGGCCGCCACGGAGGGCGGGGTGTACGAGTCCCGGGACGGCGGCCGCACGATCGCCGAGCGTCTGCCCCTGGCCCCGGCCGCGGGGCACTGAGCGCGGCCGGCCTCGACAGGCGATCAGCCGCCGGCGTCCGGCCGCCGGCCCTCAGGGTCTCCTCAGGGCCGGCGGGCGGGGCGGCGTACGGGTCGGTGGACGGGGCGGCGTGCGGCCGGTGGTCGTGGGTGTCAGACACCCACCTGTTCCTCCGCCTCCTCCCGCGGCCGGTCGGCGGGTGCGGTCTTCTCCCGGCGCATCGCCACGAGGGTGGTGACACCGCCGGCCGCCGCGATCCCGGCCGCGGCGAGGAAGGCGGCGGCGAACCCGTCCGTCAGCGCGGGCAGGTCGCCCAGCCGGTCGGCGCCCCGGGAGGTGGCCAGGGCCGTGAGGGCGGCCAGGCCGAGGGCCGAACCCACCTGGTAGGTCGTGTTGACGATGCCGGAGGCCAGGCCCGCCTGCTCCTGCGGGGCGCCCGACATGGCGGCCATCATCGCCGGGATGTACGCCAGCGACATGCCGAGCGCGGCGACGAGTGAGGCGGGCAGGACGTCGGCGGCGAAGGTGCCGGTCGGCTCCACGGCCGACAGCCACAGCAGGCCCGCCGCGAGGACCAGCAGACCTCCGCCGATCAGCGGCTTGGCGCCGAAGCGGCCCAGCAGCCGGGCCGTGATCGCGGTCATGAAGACCATGAGCAGGCCGGTCATCGGCAGCAGCGCGGCGCCGGAGGCGAACGCCCCGTAGCCGAGGACCTGCTGGAGGTAGAGGTTCAGGAAGTACCACATGGGGATCCACGCGGCGCCGAGCAGAGTCATCGCCAGGTTCGCCGAGCCGAGCCGCGGCACCCGCCAGATGCCCAGCGGCATCAGCGGCCGGCGCACGGTCTTCTGCACCACGAAGAACAGGGCCAGCAGAGCGACGGCTCCGCCCAGTTCGAGCAGGGTCTGCGCGGATCCCCACCCGGCCTCGGGCGCGCGGACGACGGCGAAGACGGCAAGCGCCAGACCGGCTGTGACGGTGGCGGCGCCGAGCACGTCGACCGCGCCCCGGCGTGGTGCCACCGCGGGGAGCAGGCCGGTGGCCGCGAGGGTGGCCAGGCCGATCGGGATGTAGATGACGAACACCCAGGGCCAGCTGAGCCACTCGGTGAAGACGCCGCCCAGGAAGACACCGGCTGTTCCGCCCGCGGGCGCGGCGGCGCCGTACAGGGCCATGGCCTTGCCGAGTTCCCTTCGGTCGTGGGCGAAGAGGACCATCAGCAGGGTCATGGCGGACGGTGCGATGAGCGCGCCGCCGACGCCCTGCACGGCTCGGCCGAGGACCTCGACCCACGCGGTCTGGGCGGCGGCCGCGACGACCGATCCGGCGATCAGCACCGCCCAGCCGGCCGTGAACACCCGGCGTGCGCCGAGCAGGTCGGACAGCCGGCCGCCGAGCAGCAGCAGGCCGCCGAAGGCGATGACGTAGGCGTTGAACACCCATTGCAGGTCGCCGGGCGAGAAGCCGAGGTCGCGCTGCATTTCGGGGAGGGCCACCCCGATGATCGAGGTGTCCATGATGACCATGAACTGTGCCGTGGCGAGGACCACCAGGGCCCACCAGCGGCGGGGATTGACGGTTGGCATGGCTGGCCTCTCTTGGAGAAGAGGTGAGTTGCGGGCACCCGGCCCAGCCGGGTGGGTCAGGCGGGCACGCGGCCCGCGAAGTCGTAGCCCGCCGCGTCGACGGTCTCGGCGACGAGTGCGTCGAACGCCTCGTCCGCCTCGGCGCCGGTCGTCACGGTGACCAGGCCGGTCCCGATCTCGACGGTCACGGCGGTGACGCCGTCGAGGGCGCTCACGGCGTCGGTGACGACGCCCTGGCAGTGCGCGCTGCCGATGCCCTCGACCTGGTAGACGGCCTGGTGGGCCGTGCTCGTGTGGCAGCTTCCGTTGGGGGTGCAGCAGCTCGACATGGGAGTCCTCCATCAGGGGGGTCGCGGGGAGGAGGTACCCCAGGGGGGTATCCGCCTCATGGTGGCAAAGTTATACCCCCCAGGGGTATGCATCGCAAGAGCGGGGGTGCATACCCCTGGGGGGTCGAGGGAATCTCGGTGCGGCCGGGCGGCCGGTGCTTCCGCTACGTCGTCATGCCCGTCACCAGGCCCAGCAGCGTGAGCGCGAGGAAGGCCGTGCCCCAGGCCAGGGCGTGGCGTATGCAGCGGTACTTGGTCCACGCGGTGCGGGACAGGGTCGCCAGCTGGCTCAGGTCCCGGGTCACGGGGTCGGTGCGGCGGACCGTCCGCTCCAGGTGCGCCGGCGACGTCGCCAGCCTCGCGTCGCCGAAGTAGTGGGTGCGGGAGCGGTGCGGGGTCCCGAGCCGCGGCGTCACGGCCAGGCCCAGCAGCACGAGCGCCGGTACGCAGGCGGCGCAGCCCAGCCACAGCAGGAGCTGCGGGACGACCGGGTACTGGCGCGGGGCGATGACGCCGCTGCCGATCGCGCCGAGCAGCGCGGTCAGGGCCGCGCCCAGGGACGCCAGCAGGAGACCGGCTTTGTTGTCGGCTCTCACCAGTTCCTCGCGCGCCTCGGACAGCAGGACCCTGGCGAGTTCCGCGCCGCAGCCGGGTGGGGTGCCGGTGCCGCCGTCCGGGCCCGGGCCCGGGCCGGCTGCGTCGCCTTCGGGTGTGGTCATGTCTCCCCCTTCTCTCCGTCTGTCGGTCAGTGACCGTCCGTCGGTCGGTCAGTGACCATCCGCCGGTCGGTCAGTGACCATCCGCCGGTCGGTCAGTGACCATCCGCCGACGGCTTTCCGTCGATGACAGGCGGCCGCCCCGGTGGATGCGGGGCGGCCGTGGTGCTGTGTCCCGGGCGCGGGCGCGCGGGTCAGACGGTCGACGAGCGGCGGATCTCGTCCTCCAGTGCGTTCACCGCCTGACGGACCCGGATGTTCATGGCCGCCGTGTGTTCCCGTGCCGCCGCCTCCGACTCGGCGCGGTGGCGCCTGACCTCCTGTTCGATGGCGTCCTGGGCGATCTCCAGGTTCGCCATGGCCCGCCGCTCGGCGAGACGGACCTCCTCGCCGTGGATCTTGACCGCGCTGTTGCTCTCGCTGCTGAGCATCCGGTCGTACGCGGTGTCGCCGCTCAGGTACTTCACCAGCACGGGGAGCATGTCGAGCAGGACGAACAGCAGGCGGACCAGCCAGATGCCGACGAACAGCACGGCGTTGCCGGTGGCGAGTTCGTCGAGCGCCCGGATCCGTTCCAGGACGCCGATCTCCTTCTGCTTGGCGCGTTCCTCGTCCAGCCGCCGGTCGATACCGTCGGCCCGGGCCTTCAGGAACGACCCGCGTGAGGAGGTCAGCTGGGTCTCGATCTTGGAGATGCGGTTGTTCATGCCGGCGAGGCGCTTCTCGTTCTCGCTGGTGCGGTGCGTGGTCCGGTAGTCCTGGGCCTTGTCGCGCAGGCGCAGGCACTCGGACGTCCGCTGGTACAGGCCGGTGGCGGCGATGCGGACCAGCCGCGCGCACTCGTCGCGCACCTCGGAGTCGATGGCCTCCAGCCGGGTGGTGTCCCGGTCCACGCGCTTCTGCAGGGCGGCGGCGTCCGAGCGCAGGGCGTCCAGTTCCTCGGCGCGTTCGCCGGGCGTCGCGTCGAAGACGAGGACGTACTTCCTGCCGCAGCCCTCCGGGGTGACGGCCTGGGTCGTGGACGGCACAGGGTTGCAGCGCACCAGGTTGGTGCGCAACCGGTCGACGGCGTCGGTGCGTTCGTCCGCGATGCGTTCCTCGATGGCCGTCTGGAAGATGCGCAGCACCAGCGGCTCGGCGATCACCACCCCGAGCATCAGGGCGATCAGCAGGCGCATGACGAGCGGGCCGACCCGCCGCCGGGCGTTGGGCTGGGGAGTGACCAGCCAGCGGTCGAGGTTGAGGACAAACAGCATCCAGATGACCGTCGGGACCAGGGCCACGAAGGAGACCCTGCCGAGCGCCTCGGTCGCGAAGTTCCACATGGAGAACGCCGCGATGACCGAGGTGCCGAGCACCACGCCGCCGAGGGCGGTGTACTTGTTCCGCTCGTACTTGACCCTGACCAGCAGCTCCTCGTCGACACCGGTGAGCGCGCGCAGCCGTCGCGCGGTGTCGAGGTGGAGGGGGTGGCGGGGTGCGCCGGGCCCGCGCGGGATGCGCGGCGTGTGCGGCGTGTGCGGCGTGCGGGCGGTGGCCCGGTGGCTCGTGGGACCGGAGTCGGGCCCGCGGCCCGTTCCCCGGCCGTCCGCCGAGCCGGTGGCCGCAGCAGGGTTCGCGGGTGCGGGGGTGGGGGTGGGGGTAGGGATGGGCGCCGCACGGTCCGCCGTAGCGGTCGTGCGGTCCGCCGTCGCCGTCGCCGCCGGGCGCTCCGCCGTCGCCGTCGTGTGGTCCGTCGCCCCGGTCGTGCGATCCGTCGCCGCCGGGCGGTCTGCCGTCGCGGAGCGGTCCGTCGCCCCGGTCATGCGGTCCGTTACCGCGGTCATGCGATCCGTCGCCGCAGTCGTGCGGCCCGTCGCCGTCGTGCGGTCCGTCGCCGCCGTGCGGTCGGTCGTCGTCAGGGAGTCAGTCAACGAGATCGTCCTCGTCCATGACGAACCCGCCCTGCGCGTCGCGTGCGCCGTCCCGGGCCGTCGTCGTGCGGGCGGGGCCCGGCTTTCCGGGGCCGACCATGCGGGCGGGGTCGGCGGACGTCCCGATGCCGGGTGCGGCCTGGCTGCCCGTCTCCCGCAGGACCTGTTCCAGGACCTGGTGGTAGTCGACGTACTCGCTGCCGCCCATCTGCCGCAGCAGCGTCAGGAGCATCTCGCGGCGCATCTGCGTCTCCGCCGTCTCCCGCTCCCGCGCGTGGGCGCGGTCCTCCGTCTCGGCGTGGTGGCGGCGGGCCGACTCCTCCTGTGTGGTGCGGTGGATGCGGGCGGCGGCCTCGGTGAGGTCGATCTCCTTGCGGGCGATGCCGAACGCGTCGACGTGGTCGGAGCCCTGGGAGAGCAGTTCCGCGATCCGCCGGGCGTCCTCGGTCTCGAAGTCGCGCTGGCCGCGCTGGAGTTCCCAGGCGCGCCGCTCGTCGCGCAGCTTCTGCTCCCAGTCGCGCAGGTCGTCCGAGGCGTGCACCTCGGCGCTGACGAACTCCACGCTCATGCCCGCGACGCGCGGCGGCACGATCGCGCTGTAGGCGGTCATGCGGTGGCTGACCTCGGTCCGTACGGCGTTGACCTCCTCCACGCGGTGCCCGGCGCTCACCCTCGGCAGGTCGGGGTCGCCCATCAGGTAGGCGCGCAGGGGGACGGCGACGTCGATGACGCCCTGCCGGGCGATGACGGTCGGGTCGGTCACCTGGCAGGTGAAGGACGCCCGCACCGTGAAGTTGTCCGCCTCGCTGACCGACGGGAGCGTGCGCTCGACCTCGACCAGGCGGGCCCGGGTGTCGACCAGGCTGACCGAGGAGGCGTCCAGCACGTCGGGGTGGGACGGGTCGAAGACCATGCCCTCGGGGTAGGGGCGGTAGTTCCCGCCGACTCTGAAGACGTACACCGCGCCGGGCGGCAGCGGCGGCACGTCCTCGCGGCGGCGGCGCCGAGACCACCAGGTGCCCTGGACGGTGGCCAGGATGTGCTCGGCGATGACCGGGTAGTTCACTTGCTTCGGCCTCCTTGAGCGGAAGTGAAGGGAGGGGTGGATATGAGGGACGCGGCGGAGCGCCGGGGGCCGGCCGGCGGTGTGCCGCGCAGCGATCCGAGGAGCACCTCCGCCAGCCGGCGGGCACCGGGGATCGCGTAGTCGGGGTGCCTCAGGGCGATGGACAGGTGGTGGCACAGCGCGGCCCACTGCCGGCCGGACATGGCACCCCGCATCGCCTCGCCGAGTTCGCGTACGGCGGTCGTGACGGACGGGTCGTCGCGCAGCTGCACCAGCGTCCGGCACAGCGCGCCGACCGCCCGGCTGCGGTTGCCGCTGTGCAGGACGTCGGCCCACAGGGAGCCGAGGTGCCGGGCACTGCCCGGGACGCCGCGCAGCAGGGCGGCGGTGAGGGGCTCGACGGTCTCCAGCCGGATGGCCTCCAGCAGCTGGACGGTCGTGCGCAGCGCGATCGACCGCTCCCGGGAGCCGGGCGCCGCCCTGGCGATGACGGTCCGGACGTACCGCAGGATGAACAGGGCGCTCTCGGGGTCGTGTTCGGCGGTCTGCAGCAGCAGGACCAGCGAACGGCGGGCCGAGAACGCGATCCGCTCCCCGCGTCCGGTCAGGAACCAGAGCCAGTTGAGCGCCTCCAGGCGGTACAGCGACCCCAGGCGGCCCGTCAGCGCCATGGCCGCGGTCAGGGCACGGCCCTGGCCGCTGTGGTCCGTCCAGCTCAGGACGATGTTCAGCGCCTGCGGTGCGAGGTGCTCGACGTCGCACATGAACTGCAGCGTCAGGGCGGCGGTGACGCGCTGGTTGGTGAGTCCCTCGGACCACACCTTCAGCAGGTTCTCGTCGACCTCGACCAGGGCGTGCCGGGCCAGGAGCGCGACCCCGCGGGCCACCTCGGTACGGGTGTCCAGATCGCCCTGCAGGGCGAGGTCGCCCAGCCACCGGCGCAGCGGGTACCACAGCTCGTAGCCGTACAGGTCGTGCAGTTCGGCGATGACGAGCTCGCGCACGCGGGCGGAGGTGAAGACCAGGCGCCGTTCGCTGCGGCCGGCGTCCCGGCCCGGGCCCGCGCGGTGCTCGGTGGTCACCAGCCCCACCGCCCGCTCCCTCCACCGGGCCCGGGACTGCCGGGCGACCGCGCCGCGCAGCGGCCTGCCCGGCTCCTCGTCCGGCGGGGCGACCGGCGTCTCCCCACTCTGCTCCCAGCTGCGCACATGCCGGTCGAGGGCGGCGCACTCCTTCTCGAACGTCCGCTCCGGGACGCCCTCCAGGAAGGCCAGGGCGGCGAGCGGCAGCAGGTCGTCCGCGGGCGGCTGCGCGCGGAACCACTCCTGGACCCGCTCCCGGTACCGGTCCCGGAGGGTGTCCAGCGCCTTCTCCGCGCCCTGACGGGACAAAACGGCGGCCGCGGTCACGACGTCTGCGGGGCGCCGCTGCTCACCGATCCGGGCCAGCAGTTCCCGCTCGGTGTCCGGGCTGAGGGGAGGGTGCGGCAGCCGGTCCCGGCAGTGCTCGAACAGCTCCACCGGGTCCGGGGCGCACCAGGGCACGCAGTGGTCCCGCAGGGCCAGCCGCCGCCGGGTGGCGTCGCCCGCCGTGAGGACCAGGTAGGACCCCTTGCGGCGCAGCTCCTCGCTCAGCCGGCCGATCTCGTACGCCTGCACCGCCTGGTCGGGCAGCTCGCCGACGTAGTCGAGGATGACGTAGCCCTGGCCCGGCTTGAGGTCCCGCGAGGCGGCCAGCTCGGCGAGGGCGTTGGCGGGCGAGAGGCTGCGCAGCCGGGCCGCGTCGCCCAGGATCTCCCGGAGCAGCGCGAGGGAACCGGCGCCCCGGCCGCAGTTGTCCTGGCCGGTCAGCACCACGAGGGCGTTCTCGCGCAGCTTGCCGAGCGCCTCGTCGAAACAGGGCTGCGGGGGCAGGTAGTGGCGCAGGGCCCGGTCCGCTGCCGCGGGTTCGATGGTGCCCGGAGCGAGCCCGGGCGACGAGGCGGTGCCGAAGCCGAACGCCGCCCCGGCGGCGTCGACCACGCCGTAGAAGTTGTTGTTGACGAGCTGGTGGACGCGGCGGAGGTCGTCGTAGCCGCGGTCGTCCTCCTCGCGCTGGTCCTGCTCCGCGCGCTGTTCGGGCGTCCGGGGTCTGTCCGTTCCGTCCTCCTCGCCGGCCGGGGCCTCCCCCGGGTCGTCCTCGCGCAGGGGCGGTTCGGCGGCCTCGGCTGGTCCGGGGGCGGGCGGCGGGTCAGGTGTGCCGTCCGGGGGTGTGCCGTCCAGGGGTGTGCTGTCCGGGGGTGTGCCGTCAGCCACCGGTGCTCCCGAAGCCGAAGACCGCTCCGCGGGCGTCGACCGGGCCGGCGATGTTGGTCACGCTGATCTGGTCGCCGCGGTAGTCGTTGCTGATCACCGCCCCGCCCGCGGCGGCCGGCCCCGACCGGTCCGCCGCGGGCTCCCCCGGCACCGGGGCCGCGTGCTTCCCCCGCCGCGCGGCCCCGGGGTTCTGTGCGGACGCGGCCGGCGTGCGGGGCGCGGGCACCCACAGCCAGGCCGTGTCCTCGTACTCCTTCACCTGGACGGCGACACGGTCGAAGTCCTCGGTGGACAGGGTGGTGTGACCGCCGGCGACCGTGGCCCGGAAGACGTCGTCGGACAGCAGCAGCGCCAGGTCGGCGTCGGGGTGCGCGGCCAGGGCCGCGTAGAGCGGGGCCGCGTTCAGCAGCCGTGCCGTGGCCACCACGGCCGTGCCCGCGAAGCCGTTGTCGGCGAGCTCCACCATCCCCTGGTGGACGGCGGCCCGCAGCCGCATACGGGCCTCGGGGACGCGCTGGGCGTTGTGGGCGCGCAGCTCGGCGACGAGGTGGCGGACGTAGTCGTCCACCAGGCGCGGCTGGCTGCCGTCGAGCGGGCGGACCGCCAGCTGCTCGTCGCCCTTGCGCTGGATGTGCCACTGCTCGCGGTCCAGCCCGGCGCGCCGGGCGGCGCGGTCGAGGAGCCGCGGCAGGTCGTGCTGGATCTCGGACTGCCTGCGGTCGTTGTTGCTTCCGTAGGACTGTGCGTCCACGGCTATGCAGGTGCAGGGATGGAAGTCAGGCCACGCAGCCACCCGTCTGTTCCTCTCTGGGGCCGGCGATGGGCAGACACTGCCCGTGAAGTGCTGCCCGAGAGGCTAGGAGAGGGCGCGCGAGGTGATCCCGTATCAGTACGGGTTGTCAGCCACGACTTTGGCGAATTCCAGCAGTTTGGGAACGTCACAGATGGTGATGTTGCGATAACTGCGTTCCACCAGTCCCTGGGCTGCCAGCGCGGCCAGGCTCTTCTCGGCCGTGTTGAGCTTCAGACCGGCCAGGGAGGCGAGCTCCTTCTGGGTGAGCGTCACACCGAGGTGGCAGCGCCTGCCGTCGCCGCCCTTCGCCGGCTGGGCGTACGCCTGGGACAGCTCGGCCAGGACCCGGGCCAGTCGGGTCAGGGAGTCGTAGGCCTGGAAGTCGACGCGGCGCCGGTTGGCCCAGCGCAGCCGGGCGCACAGCATGTGCAGGATGGCCCGCATGGCGTCCGGGTGCCTGCCGAGGAAGGTCTCCAGCGTCCGCATCTGGATGATCCGCGCGGAGACGGCGCTGCACGCCACGACCGTGCCGGACCGGGGGCGTTCCTCGAAGGCGGCCATCTCGCCGACCAGGTCGCCCGCTATGCGGACGGCGAGCAGCATGTCGTAGCCGCTCTCGGAGCTGGCGACGACCTTCACGACACCGCTCGTGAGCAGCAGGACGTGCCGGCTGTCGTCGCCCTGCTGCAGCAGGGCGCGATGCGGCGGATAGTCCATCGGGGTGCCCTGCCGCAGGAGTTCCTCACGTGTCGTGTCACGCAACCGGCCAAGAAAGGTGGACGGCGGCCAAGCGCGGTTCACCAGCACCCCCCGACGGTCTCACTCCGCGGCGCAGCGCGCCGTTCACGCGTCAGACCATGCTGCCGCCGTGCCGGGCCCCGCCGCACGGGCAGGACGGGATGTGGCCTGATTCCGTGCCGAACAGCCGGAATTGACCGAACGGGCGTTCCTCCGCGGAGGCGGGCTAGGTGAGCAGTCCGGTCAGCGTCCCCGCCAGGGTCAGGGCGAGGAAGGCCACGGCCCACGTCATGGCGTGGCGGGTGCGGCGGTGCTTGAGCCAGGTCGCGCGGGACAGGGACTCCAGCTGGTTCTCGGTCACGGAGCCGGGCCCGGGCCGGGGCCGCTGCTTGGAGGCCAGGCCGAGCAGGACCAGGGCCGGGGCGCACGCCGCGCAGCCGGACCAGACGAGGAGCTGGGGCAGGACGGCGTACTGTCCCGGGGCGATGACGCCCGCGGTGATCGCGCCGAGCAGCGCGGTCAGGGCGGCGCCCAGTGTCGCCAGGGTCAGCCCGGCCCGGCTGTCGGCCTTCGCGAGCGCCTCGCGGGCCTCGGCGAGCAGCGCCCGGTTCGGTTCCGTCGCGCGGTCGCCTTCGAGTGTGGCCATACGTCCCCCTCGGTCGTCCCCCTTGCTCATCAGTGGCTTTGCCGGGTACCCGCGGGAGGCGGTCCCAGTACGCCGAATCCCGTCACGTTTACGGCAGTTCAGTTGTTCCACGTCTCGTCGTACGGGTCGCGCGGCGTGGGGACGGGCCGTGCGGAGGTGACCTCCAGGTAGGGGACCGGGCCGCCGTTGACGGGGTCCTCGGTGCGGCGCGGGGTGTAGCGGCCGGTGACCTCCAGCCAGGTGTCCGGGCGCAGGACCGGGGGGACGTCGCCGGTGAGGGCGATCTTGACCGGCTGGGCGTCCGCCGCGCAGCAGTTGAGGCCCATGCGGACCAGGTAGGGGACGCCCGCGCGGTCCAGGGTGACGAAGCCGGTGATCCTCAGCTCGCGGTCGCGCAGGAAGCGGCCGTCGTCGTAGACGGCGCGGCCCGCGTAGTCGGCCACGCCCAGGCGGAGGGGGGCGTCGCCGGCGGGGAGGCCGGGGAAGCCGAGGGGCTTGGTGAGGGCCGTGCCGGTGTGGGCGGCGCTGTAGGAGCCGAGGGCCGGCGGGGCGACCAGGATGAGGGCGAGGACCGGGAGGGTGAGGAGCCAGGAGACGCGGGGCTCGTGCCCGTGGTGGCCCGGGCCGGGTGCGCGGCGGCGGTCGTACCAGAGCGTCGCCGCCGCCGTCGCGATCAGGACCGCCCCCGCCAGCAGGACCAGCGGGCGCAGGCCCTCCTTGACGTAGCGCAGGTAGAGGTCGGTCGTGGCGGCGTGCAGGAGGGTCGCGCCGAGCAGGAAGAGCAGGGCCGACTGGGCCAGGCGGTTCACAGCAGCACCGTTCCGGTCAGGGCCGACACGACGACGGCCACGGCGAAGGTCGCGGGGGCGAAGCGCAAGGCGAAGGCACGGCCGAAGGTGCCCGCCTGCATCGCGAAGAGCTTCAGGTCGATCATCGGGCCGACCACCAGGAACGTCAGACGGGCCGTCAGGGAGAACTGGGTGAGGGACGCCGCGACGAACGCGTCCGCCTCCGAGCAGAGGGACAGCAGCACCGCCAGGAGCGCGAGGACCAGGACGGAGAGCACGGGGTGGCCGGCCGCCAGGCTGAGCCAGTGGGCTGGTACGACCGCCTTGAGCGTCGCCGCGGCCATGGCGCCGACCACGAGGAAACCGCCCGCGTGTGTCACGTCGTGGCGCACCGAACCCCAGAACGCGTCCCCCTTGCTCCGCCCCTCGTACGACGCCCTGGCCGGGGGACGCAGCCAGTCCGCGCGGCCGAGGCGGTGCCAGAGCCAGCCCATCGCGCAGGCCACCAGCAGGCTCGCGGCGAAGCGGGCCGCCACCATCTCCGGGGCGCCGGGGAACGCCACGGCCGTCGCCGTCAGCACGATCGGGTTGATGGCGGGCGCCGACAGCAGGAACGCCAGGGCCGCCGCGGGGGTGACCCCTCTGCGGACCAGGGCGCCGGCCACCGGCACCGACGCGCACTCGCAGCCCGGCAGGACCGCGCCCGCCGCGCCCGCGACCGGGATCGCGAGGGCCGGGCGCCGGGGCAGCGCCCGGGCGAAGAAGGACGGCGGCACGAACACCGCGATCGCCGCCGAGAGCAGCACGCCCAGCACCAGGAACGGCAGCGCCTGGACCATGACCGCGACGAACACCGTCATCCAGCTCTGCATCACCGGGGCCGCCAGGGCCCCGCGGATCGGGTCCTGGAACATCACCGCGGTGAGCAGCAGCAGCGTCAGCAGGAGCGGGGAGTCGAAGTGCCGGCCGTCTTCCGGACCGTCGCCCGGCGCGGGCTTGACGACCTCGTGCTCGTCCTTCGCGTGGTCCTCGTGGTCCTCGTGCTGGGGGTGGTTCTCGTGCTCGGGGTGGTTCTCGTGTTTGTGGGCGTTCTCGTGGTTCTCGTCGGTCTCCTGCGGGGCGGGTTTCGTGGTGGCCACCGGCCCGGTACCTCCGGTCGTGCGCACGGGCATTGCCTCCCCTTCCCTACGGCCGGGTCGCGGCCGGCGTTCAGCCCCGCGGTCACCTTCTGGAACCAGCCGTCCCGGTGCTGCAGTCTTCTCCCTCGTGGGGAGCGTTCCGAACCAAGGTCAGCCAGGTGTCCCGGCCACGCACATGATCGTGTGCGGTGACGACGGGCTCGCGCACCGGCTCGCCGCCGAACTCCGAGGCGTCTACGCCGAGCAGGTCACGCTCGTCGTGCCGCCCTCGGGGCGCCGGGTGCGCCGGCCGGTGGTCGGACGCGCCCGGGCCGCCTCGGCGGCCCTGCTCGACCGGGTCAGCGCGGCCGTCGGCCGGGCGGGCGCGGGCGGCGCCGAACCGGCCCAGACGGAACAGGTCGTGGAGGCCGCCGAGGTCACCGAGGCCGTGCTCGGCGAGGCCGGCGCCGACCGGGCCGCCGCCCTGGCGCTCGTGTACGACGACGACGAGACCAACATCCGCGCCGCCCTCACCGCCCGCCGGTTCAACCCGCGTCTGCGTCTCGTGCTGCGGCTGTACAACCGGCGCCTGGGGCAGCACATCGAGGAACTGCTCGACCAGACCGCCGCCCTGGCCTCCGGGACCGGCACGGGCGGCGCGGGCTTCGACGCCTCGACGACCGTGCTGTCCGACGCCGACACGGCCGCGCCCGCCCTGGCCGCCACCGCGCTCGTCGGCACGAGCAAGGTGGTCCAGACCGAGGGACTCGTGCTGCGGGCCGTGGAACGGCAGCCGCCGCGGCCGGGCGAGGTCGCCGACCCGGGGCTGTGCACCCTCGCGTTGCTGTCCGCGACGAGCAACGACCCGGCGGGCGCCGACGGTTCCGAGGGCAGCGGGGAGCACGGGCCGCAACTGCTGCCGGACGAGGCGGCGGTGGCGGCGGCGACCGGGCGCGGGACCGTGGTCCTGGAGCAGGTGTCGTACTCCGGTCCGTCCCTGCCCGCCGGGCGGGGCGGGGTGCCGCCGTTCGCCTCCCTGTTCTCCCGGCGGTTGCGGTGGTCGCTGGCCGGGCTGGTGGGGTGTGTGCTGGCGCTCGCCGTCGCGTTCATGGTGGTGACCGGGGAGCACCCCTTGTACGCGACGTATGTGACGCTGCTCGATCTGTTCGGCATCAACGACCCCGCGTACCACGCCTCGACGGGCCGGCAGGTCCTGCAACTGCTGGCCGGGCTGGTCGGGTTGCTGCTGCTGCCGGTGCTGCTGGCCGCGGTGCTGGAGGCGCTGGGGACCTTCCGCAGCGCGTCCGCGTTGCGGAAGCCGCCGCGGGGGCTGGGCGGGCACGTGGTGCTGCTCGGGCTCGGGAAGATCGGGACACGCGTGCTGACGCGGCTGCGGGAGCTGCACATTCCCGTCGTGTGCGTGGAGTCCGACCCGGAGGCGCGCGGGCTGGCCACGGCCCGGCGGCTGCGGGTGCCGGTGGTGCTCGGGGACGTCACGCAGGAGGGCGTGCTGGAGTCCGCGAAGATCCACCGGGCGCACGCCCTGCTCGCGCTGACCAGTGCGGACACGACGAATCTGGAGGCCGCGCTGTACGCGCGTTCCGTGCGACCCGATCTGCGGGTCGTGCTGCGGCTGTACGACGACGACTTCGCGACGGCCGTGTACCGGACGCTGCGGGCCGCGCATCCGTTCGCCCTCACGCGCAGCCGGAGCGTGTCGCATCTGGCGGCGCCCGCGTTCGCCGGGGCGATGATGGGGCGGCAGATCCTGGGGGCCATCCCCGTGGAGCGGCGGGTGCTGCTCTTCGCGGAGCTGGAGGTGGGCGGGCATCCGCAGCTGGAGGGGCGGACGGTCGCGGAGGCGTTCCGGGCCGGGGCCTGGCGGGTGCTGGCGCTCAACACGGCACCTCCCGGTGGGCGGCGGGGCGACGGCGAGGCCCCGGCCGGCGAGGAACGGCAGCCGGCGGCTTCGGGGCTGGTGTGGGACCTGCCTCCCACGTATGTGCTCGGGGCCGAGGACCGGGTGGTGCTGGCGGCGACCCGGCGGGGGCTGGCGGAGTTGCTGGGACGGAGGAGGCGGGAGCGTGACCCTGCGGGGCAGGACCCCGCGAGGGCGTGACCTTGCCGGGGGGGCGTGGCCCCGGCGGGCGTGGCCCTGCGGGGGCGTGACCTCGCGGGGGCCGGACCGGACCCGGGGGCGGGACCCGGAGGCGTGACCTCGCGAGGGCGTTGACCCTGCGAGGCCGTGACCCGGAGGCGTGACCTCGCGAGGGCGTTGACCCTGCGAGGCCGTGACCCGGGGGCGTGACCTCGCGAGGGCGTTGACCCTGCGGGTCGTGACCCTGCGGAGGCAGGACCCGGGGGGCGTGCCCCTGCGAGGCCGTGACCCCTGCAGGGGGCGTGGCCCTGCGAGGGTGTTGACCCTGCGGGGGCGTGACCGGGGGACGTGACCCTGCGGGAGCGTGCCGCCGCGAGGGCGTGACCCCGGGGCGGCTGTCCCGCTGACGCGACGGGTCGGCCGGCGTCACCGCCCGGGCCGGTTGCCCGGCCCGGCCCCGCGCGGGGTGCTGCCCGGCCACCGTCCCGGCCCCGTACCCGCCTCACCCCGGCCCGGTACCCGCCTCACCCCCGGCCCCGCACCCGCCTCACCCCGGCCTCACCCCGCCGCGGGCTTCAAGTGCCGCTCCGCGAACTCCAGTTCCAGCCTGACCTGCTTGATCCGTTCGTCCACGACCAGTGACCCGTGCCCGGCGTCGTAGCGGTACACCTCGTGGACCGCGCCTCTCGCCTCCAGGCGCTTGACGTAGTTCTCGATCTGGCGGATCGGGCAGCGCGGGTCGTTGACGCCGGCCGAGATGTAGACCGGGGCCTTGACCCGGTCGACGTAGGTCAGCGGCGACGAGGCCTCGAAGCGGTCCGGGACCTCCTCGGGGGTGCCGCCCAGGAGGGTGCGGTCCATCGCCTTCAGCGCTTCCATCTCGTCGTGGTACGCCGTGACGTAGTCGGCGACCGGGACCGCCGCGATGCCCAGCGCCCACGCCTCGGGCTGGACGCCCAGGCCGAGGAGGGTGAGGTAGCCGCCCCAGGAGCCGCCGGTCAGGACGAGGCGGTCGGGGTCGGCGAGGCCGGACGAGACGGCCCACTCGCGCACCGCGGCGATGTCCTCCAGCTCGATGAGGCCCACGCGGTGCTTCAGGGCGTCCGTCCAGGCGCGGCCGTAGCCCGTCGAGCCGCGGTAGTTGACCCGCACGACCGCGTAGCCGTGGTCCACCCAGGCCGCCGGGCCAGCCGCGAACGAGTCGCTGTCGTGATAGGTCGGGCCGCCGTGGATGTCGAAGACGGTGGGCAGCGGGCCCGTGGCGTCCTTCGGCCGCTGCACGAGGGCGTGGATACGGCCGCCGGGGCCCTCCACCCACACGTCCTCCACCGGCACCGAGCCGGGCGACTTCATGCCGGGCGGGTCGAGCACCACACCGCCCGTCGTGGAGCGCACCGCCGACGGTTCGGCGGCCGAGGACCACAGGTACTCCACGCTGCCGTCGGGCCGGGCCGTCGCCCCGGAGACCGTGCCGGGCGGGGTGGGGATCTCGCTCAGGGCACGGCTCGTCAGGTCGTAGCGGAACAGCTCGCTGCGGGCCTCGAAGCTGTGCGAGATGAGCAGGCCCGAGCCGTCCGGAAACCACTCGGCGCTGACGTCGCCCGGCAGCTCCAGCGCCAGGTCCGTCTCCTCGCCGGAGGCCACGTCCCACACCAGGGGCTCCCAGCGGCCGCGGCGCTGGTGGCCGATGAGCAGGCGCGTGTCCCCGTCGACGGGGGCGAAGCCGAGGACCTCGAGACCCAGCTCGCGGGTGCCGCCCTCGGTGTCGTCCAGGTCGGCGACCGCCGTGCCGTCGGGGCGCAGCACGCGCAGGGCCGAGTGCATCGCGTCGCCGTGCTCCGTGTGCTCGATGGCGATGAGCGAGCCGTCGTGCGAGAGGTCGCCGACGCCGGCCGACTCGCGGTGGCGGTAGATCTCCACCGGGGCCTCGCCCGCGCGAACCAGGTGGATCGTGGTGCCGTCCTCGTCCGTGGAGCGGCCCACCACCGCCGTCCGCCCGTCGCGGCCGAGGGCGAGGCCCGCCGGGTAGGAGGGCTCCAGGTCCCCGGCGGCCGGCTCGTCCGCGCCGCCGGTGAAGGGCTGGCGGCGCCAGACGCCGAACTCGTCGCCGTCCTTGTCGTCGAACCACCAGATCCACGCGCCGTCCGGGGACAGCACGCCGTCCGTCGTGCCGTTCGGCCGGTCCGTCACCTGGCGCTGCTCGCCCGTCGCACGGTCCCAGGCGTACAGCTCGTACGTCCCCGTCGCGTTCGACACGAACAGGGAGCGGTCCGGCGCGTCCTCCGCCCAGTCGGGCAGGGACACCCGGGGCGCCCGGAAGCGCTTTTCCCAGTCGGGCATCTGCTCCTGCCGGCCCGCCGGTACCTCTTGCTCGTGCTGGTCCCGCTGATGCCGTGCGTCGGACCCGTTGCTCTCAGTCATGGCCCCATACTGCCCGCCCCGGCCGACAATGCGCTGCCGAGGCCCTCAGCCTGTGGACAACCTCCACCGGACCCCCTCCCGCACGGCCGCGGAAGTCCCCACGCCCGTACGCGCGGAAGTCCCCGCGCGCCGCCGGATCCGACGGGGCCGGCGACGGCCGGAAACCGCTTACCACCGCCTGCCGATCCCCGCCGTGTCGCCGACCCCGCGGGCCGGAGCCGTCCGGCGGCCCCGTACCGTGGGGGTGTGTACCGGTTTCTGCTGACGCCCCGATGGTGGGGGATCAATCTCTTCCTGCTGCTGTCGATCCCGTTCTGCATCTTCATGGGGTCCTGGCAGCTGGGCCGGTTCGAGGACCGGGTGCAGGACCACCGCACCGCCGCCGAGCAGGTCTCGGAGGCCGGGCGTGAGGCGCCGCGGCCGCTCGGGGAGCTGCTGCCGGTGAACAAGGCGACGTCCGGCAAGCCGGTCACGGCCACCGGGCGGTACGGGAAGCAACTGCTGGTGCCCGGGCGCAAGCTCGACGGCGCGCAGGGCTTCTACGTGCTGACGCTGCTGCGCACCGACTCGGGCCGGGCGCTGCCGGTCGTGCGGGGCTGGGTGGCCGGTGCCGCCGACCCGGCGAAGGCACCCGCGCCGCCCGGGGGCGAGGTCACGGTGACCGGGGCGCTGCAGGCGTCCGAGACGCCGGGGAACAACGGGGTCACCGCGCAGGGCGGGCTGCCGGCCGGGCAGACCGCGGCGATCAGCGCGGCCTCTCTGGTGAACCTGGTGCCCTACGACGTGTACGACGCGTGGGTCACGCTGGAGAAGGCGGACGCGGGGATGAAGGCCGTGCCGGCCGCGGCGCCGCCGGACACCGGGCTGGACCTGAAGGCGTTCCAGAACCTCGGCTACACCGCCGAGTGGTTCGCCTTCGTGGGGTTCGTGATCTTCATGTGGTTCCGGCTGCTGCGGCGCGAGATCGAGTTCGCGCGCGACGCGGAGCTGGGGCTGGTGCCGGACGAGGAGCCCGTCGCGGCGGACGCCGCCGCCAGGTGACCGGCGCCCGCGCGCGAGCCCTCCCGAGTGCGGCCGAGCGGTCACGGTCCTACCCGTCGTGACCGGCGGAAACAGCACCCGCCGCACACCGCAGCCGTACACCCCAGCCGCAGCGCCGCGCGACGGCGCCCCTAGGACGCCGCCAGCACTCCCGTCCAGTACACGGTGCCCGCGCAGGCGTTGGACACCGTCAGCGAGCCCGCGCCCGAGCCGGTGCTCGGGGTGTAGGTGACCGCCACGCTGCCGTCGACCGTGCCGTCCTCCCGGACCATCTGCGGGGTCGTGCCCGTGTCGCCGCCGGTGGAGCTGCCCTCCGTGGTCGTCGGGTCCTCGGACGGGGTGGGCGTCGGGCTGGGGTCGGGGCCGCCGGTGCCGCCGCCGGCCGGCGGGCAGGTCTCGGTGGGGACCCAGGCGAACTTCACGTCGTAGGCGGCGCCCGGCGCCAGGACCAGCTGGGCGGCTTCCAGGGACGGGTCCGGCAGGCCGGCCGCCGCGTCCCCGGCGGTGTGCCGGGCCGAGCCGACCTTGCTGACGTCGGCCGCGCCCTGCGGCACCGCGCTCACCGAGCCGGGGCCGGTGACCGTGCAGGGCGCGCCGGAGACGTTGGTGACGCGGAACGAGCCGTAGACCGCGCCCGTGGAGTCGGGGGCGGCGCTGCTGCCGGAGGCCGGGCCGAGCTGGGCCGCGGTGCAGGCGGGGGTGCCGACGGCGGTGCTGGCGGAGGGGTCGGCGCCCTGGGTCGCGCCGGTGCCCGCGCCGGTGCCCCTGTCCTTGCCCTTCTCCTTCTTCTCGCCCTTGTCCTTGTCCGGGGTCTTGCCGGAGGAGCCGGCCGGGCCGCTGTCCCCACCGGCGGGGCCCTTGCCCTCGCTCGCGCCGCCCTGCGCCTCGGAGGCGTGGCCGATGGCCGAGGGGTTGGCGTCGGAGCCGGTGGAGTTGGAGACGTGCACCAGGGCGGGGATGGCGGTGCCGACGAAGAGCGCGGCGGCGGCCATGCCGACGACGGCCTGCCGCTTGCGGGTGCGCCGCTGGGGTACCGCCTTCCGCAGATACTCCAGGGTGCCGTCGCGCGGCTCCACCTCCTGCACCACTTGGTGCAGCATCCTGCGCAGGTCCAGCTCGTCCGAGTCGAGCCCCTGGGGGCTCTGGTCGTCAGGGCCGTGGTTCACAGTTCCGTTCCCAGCGTGCGAGTGGTTCGGATGGTGCGTGTGCAGCCTGGTCGGCGCGGGCGGCTCGACGGGCTCGTGCCCGTCGGGCCCGTCACGGCGGGCACCGTCTCCGTCGCTCATGCCGGCGCCTCCATGGCCAGCCTGAGCGCGGCGATGCCGCGCGAGCCGTACGCCTTCACCGAGCCCAGGGATATCCCGAGGGTCTCGGCGACCTGCGCCTCGGTCATGTCCGCGAAGTAGCGCAGCACCAGCACCTCGCGCTGGCGGCGCTGCAGGCCCTTCATCGCCTTGATGAGGGAGTCGCGCTCCAGCTGGTCGTAGGCACCTTCCTCGGCGCTGGCCATGTCGGGCATGGGCTTCGACAGCAGCTTCAGGCCGAGTATGCGGCGGCGCAGCGCCGAGCGGGAGAGGTTGACGACCGTCTGGCGCAGGTACGCCAGGGTCTTCTCCGGGTCGCGGACCCGCTTGCGGGCGGAGTGGACCCGGATGAAGGCCTCCTGGACGACGTCCTCGCAGGAGGCCGTGTCGTCGAGGAGGAGGGCGGCGAGACCGAGCAGCGAGCGGTAGTGCGCGCGGTAGGTCTCGGTGAGGTGGTCGACGGTAGTGCCGGCTGCGACGCCGTCCTCGGCGCCGTCGCGCTGGTTCGGGATGCGGGCCGGCCGCGCTGCGGGCACGGGCGCGATCACCGGCATGCCACCGGGCGTACCGGCCATGCGGGGTCGGAGTGCCGCAGGGCGGGGCGGTCGCATGACCGTGCCGCGCGCCGCGCTGAAGTCGAGTACCTCTGCCACGCCTGTTGGACACGCCTCAGCCCGTGAGGGTTGTACGTGCCGGGCGTCACCTTCACGCCGACCGTCGCCGCCGACGGTCTACCTGCGTCAGGCAGCACAACCACTGGCGCATCAAATGCCCTCATGCGTCCCGCTCTTCCCCTATGTCCAGATGTGAACGGACGTCCCCACGTCCGGTTCCAGGCGTCCCCACGCCTGATGAAGCGCTCCCACGGTCGAAGGGTGACCGCAAAGACGCTCCCCGCCCTCCGCGCGGTTGCGGAGGGCGGGGAGGTAAATCCTCTGCTGCCGAAGCGCCCTGGACAAGTGGTCCGGACCATCAACCGGTCCACATGCCGCCCACAGATCCTACAAACCACCTGTGACAACGCCCCGGGGTTTTCCGGCACGGCGCGGCTTCACGACGCACCGTCAGCGTTCGGGCGGGACCGAGGGATCGGGCCCGGCGGCGCGCGAAGGGCGCCGCCGGCACCACCGGGAATCCGGTCGTTCAGGACAAGTCGGCCGCGACCAGCTCGGCGATCTGCGCGGTGTTGAGGGCGGAGCCCTTGCGCAAGTTGTCGCCGCACACGAAGAGTTCGAGCGCCGTCGGGTCGTCCAGGGCCCGGCGCACCCGCCCGACCCAGGTCGGGTCGGTGCCGACCACGTCGGCGGGGGTCGGGAACTCCCCCGCGGCCGGGTTGTCGAACAGCACGACACCGGGCGCTGTGGCGAGGATCTCGCGGGCCTTGTCGACGGTGACCTCGCCCTGGAAGCGGGCGTGCACGGTCAGGGAGTGCGTGGTGATCACCGGTACGCGCACGCAGGTGACGGCCACGGGCAGTTCCGGCAGGCCGAGGATCTTGCGGGACTCGTCCCGCACCGTCAGCTCCTCCGAGGACCAGCCGTCCTCGCGGGCCGTCCCGGCCCAGGGCACGACGTTCAGCGCGACCGGCTCCGGGAACGGCCCGGTGCGCTCGCCCACGGCCCGCCGTACGTCGCCGGGGCAGGTGCCCAGGTCCGTGCCGGCGACCAGGGACAGCTGCTCGCGCAGGGTCGCCACGCCCTCGCGCCCCGCGCCGCTGACGGCCTGGTACGAGGAGGCGACCAGCTCGCGCAGGCCGAACTCGGCGTGCAGCGCGCCCAGGGCGACGATCATGGAGAGGGTCGTGCAGCCGGGGTTGGCGACGATGCCGCGCGGGCGCGTCCGCACCGCGTGCGGATTGACCTCGGGCACGACGAGGGGCACGTCCGGGTCCATCCGGAACGTGCCGGAGTTGTCCACCACCACCGCGCCCTTGGCGGCGGCCAGGGGGGCCCACTGCCCGGCTACCTCGTCGGGGACGTCGAACAGAGCGACGTCGACCCCGTCGAGGGCCTCCTCGGTGAGGGCCACGACCTCGGTCTCCTCACCGCGCACGGCCAGCTTGCGGCCGGCCGAGCGCGGTGAGGCGATCAGCCGGATCTCGCCCCAGACGTCCGCCCGCTGGGACAGGATCCGGAGCATGACCGTGCCCACGGCTCCGGTCGCTCCCACCACGGCGAGCGTGGGCCGGCCGGACCGGCCGGTCCCGCCGCCCCGTCGGAGGTCGGCCATCAGCGGCCGGTGCCTCCGTAGACGACGGCCTCGTCGCTGTCGGAGTCGAGCCCGAACGCGGAGTGCACGGCGCGGACGGCCTCGGGGACGTCGTCGGCGCGCGTGACGACCGAGATGCGGATCTCGGAGGTCGAGATCAGCTCGATGTTCACGCCCGCGTCGGACAGGGCCGTGAAGAAGTCGGCCGTGACGCCCGGGTTGGTCTTCATTCCGGCGCCGACCAGGGAGATCTTGCCGATCTGGTCGTCGTAGCGCAGCGAGTCGAAGCCGATGCCGGCCTTGTTCTTCTCCAGCGCGTCGATGGCCTTGCGGCCCTCGGTCTTGGGCAGCGTGAAGGAGATGTCCGTCAGGCCCGTGGACGCGGCGGACACGTTCTGCACGACCATGTCGATGTTGATCTCGGCGTCGGCGATCGTGCGGAAGATCGAGGCCGCCTCGCCCGGCTTGTCCGGCACGCCGACAACCGTGACCTTGGCCTCGGAGGTGTCGTGCGCGACACCGGAGATGAGAGCCTGCTCCACCTGCTTGTCCCCTTGATCGATCGGCTCGCTGCTGACCCACGTGCCCTGCAGTCCGCTGAAGCTGGACCGGACGTGGATCGGGATGTTGTAGCGGCGGGCGTACTCCACGCAGCGGTGGAGCAGCACCTTGGACCCGGACGCCGCCAGTTCGAGCATGTCCTCGAAGGAGATCCAGTCGATCTTCTTCGCCTTCTTCACCACGCGCGGGTCGGCGGTGAACACGCCGTCGACGTCGGTGTAGATCTCGCAGACGTCGGCGTCGAGGGCGGCGGCGAGGGCCACGGCCGTGGTGTCGGAGCCGCCGCGACCGAGCGTGGTGATGTCCTTGGTGTCCTGGCTGACACCCTGGAAACCGGCCACGATCGCGATGTTGCCCTCGTCCACCGAGGTCTTGATCCGGCCCGGCGTGACGTCGATGATCCGGGCTTTGTTGTGGACCGAGTCGGTGATGACACCTGCCTGGCTGCCGGTGAACGACTGGGCCTCGTGACCCAGCTTTTTGATCGCCATGGCCAGCAGGGCCATGGAGATCCGCTCTCCGGCGGTCAGCAGCATGTCGAGCTCGCGCCCGGCAGGCATCGGGGAAACCTGCTCGGCGAGATCGATCAGCTCGTCCGTCGTGTCGCCCATCGCGGAAACCACGGCGACCACCTGGTTGCCGTTCTGCTTCGCTTCCACGATCCGCTTGGCGACGCGCTTGATGCCCTCGGCATCGGCTACGGAGGAGCCTCCGTACTTCTGCACGACAAGGCCCACGTGCGCTCCTCGCTCAATCCGTCTCTATCCGCTCATACGCATTCGTACCGCGGTCGGCTCAGTCTAACGAGCGTCCGAAAAACCCCTCCGCGATATCGCATGGTGAGATCCGGCGCCCGTCCAGAGGGGCTCATGCCCATCTGGGCACGGGCCACGCGGAAAGTGCCGGGCATCACAATCGACGAGCTGGGTACACCCTCGCGCGCGCACTTGTTACGGTCCCCCGATGGAGATCCTGCGCTACGTCGCCTTCAGCACGGACCCCGCGGGCGGCAACCCGGCGGGCGTGGTGCTGGACGCGGCCGGGGCCGGCGAGGCGGCGATGCAGGCGGCGGCCGCCGAGGTCGGCTACTCGGAGACGGCGTTCGTGGTGGACCCCGGCGACGGCTTCCTGGACGTCCGGTACTTCAGCCCGCTCGCCGAGGTGCCGTTCTGCGGCCACGCGACCATCGCCACGGCCGTCGCCCACGCGGAGCGGCACGGCACCGGGCGCCTGCGGCTGCGCACCGCGGCCGGCCCGGTCACCGTCACCACGGACCGCACGGCGGACGGCACCCTCGTGGCGACCCTGGTGAGCGTCGCCCCGCGCACGGTCCCGCTCGACGAGGCCGACCTCGCCGGGCTGCGGGCGATCCTGGGCTGGTCCGCCGCCGACCTGGACCCGGCGCTGCCGCCCCGGGTGGCCTTCGCCGGGGCCTGGCACCCGGTCCTCGCCGCCGCGACCCGGGACCGGCTGGCCCGCCTGGACTACGACATGGCCGCGCTCGGCGCCCTCATGGCCGCCCGGGACTGGACGACGATCGACCTGGTGTGGCGCGAGTCCCCCACGGTCTTCCACGCGCGCAACCCGTTCCCGCCCGGGGGCGTGACCGAGGACCCGGCGACGGGGGCGGCGGCGGCCGCGTTCGGCGGCTACCTGCGTGAACTCGGGCTGGTGCCGGTCCCGTCCACCCTGACGATCCACCAGGGCCACGACCTGGGACGCCCGAGCACCATCACGGTGACGGTACCGGCGGAGCGGGACTCGGGCATCGGCGTGACGGGCACGGCCGTACGGCTGCGCTGAGCACGGGGAGTCCCGGAATGGGGAGACCAACTCCGCCTCAGCGCACGTCACTCGCTTCCGTCCGGGGCGCCGGGCGCAGCCCCAGCGGGGCCGCGATCTCCTCCGCCATCACACGGCCCGCCTCGAACTCCAGCGTGTCGTCGCCCATGCCCTGGTCGGTGTCCAGGCCGTCGAGTTCGGCGAGGGGCTGGTTGAGGCGGACGTGGGCGAGGACCGACTGCAGGGCGCGCAGGGTCGCGGAGGCGGTGGAGCCCCAGTTGGAGAAGTAGGAGAACTGCCACCACCACAGGGCCTCCGCGGTGCGGCCCGCCTTGTAGTGGGCCATGCCGTGGCGGAGGTCGGTGATGACGTCCGTGAGGTCGTCGGAGATCCGGGCCGGGACCGGCGCCTTGCGCGGCTCGTAGGGGTCGAAGACCTCGGAGTAGACGTCGACCGGGTCCAGCAGGCGCGCCAGGTTCTCGCGGAGGTCGTCGACGTCCTGGTCCGGTCCGGAGTCCGGCTCGTAGCGCTCGTCGGGGAGGATGTCCTCGTGCGCGCCGAGACGGCCGCCGGCCAGGAGGAGCTGGGAGACCTCCAGCAGGAGGAAGGGGACGGCCGATTCCGGCTCGTCGCCCTTGGCGACCTCGGTGACGGCGACCAGGAAACTCTCGATCTGGTCCGCGATCTGGACCGCGAAGTCGTCCGGGTTCTGGTCGGTCGCGTGCAGCGTGGCGTCAGACATCTAGGAGTCTTCTCCCCTCGAAGGCGCGGCCGAGCGTGACCTCGTCCGCGTATTCCAGGTCCCCACCCACCGGGAGGCCGCTGGCCAGGCGGGTGACCTTCAGGCCCATGGGCTTGATCATGCGGGCGAGATACGTGGCTGTCGCCTCGCCCTCGAGATTCGGGTCCGTGGCGAGGATCAGCTCCGTGACCGTGCCGTCGGCGAGACGGGCCAGGAGCTCCCTGATGCGCAGGTCGTCCGGGCCCACCCCGTCGATCGGGCTGATCGCGCCGCCCAGCACGTGGTACCGGCCCCGGAACTCCCGGGTGCGCTCGATCGCCACGACGTCCTTCGGCTCCTCGACCACGCAGATGACGGCGGGGTCGCGGCGGGCGTCGCGGCAGATGTTGCACAGCTCCTCCTGCGCGACGTTGCCGCAGGTCGCGCAGAAGCGGACCTTCGCCTTGACCTCCGTCAGCGCCTGCGCGAGACGCCGTACGTCCGCCGGCTCGGCCTGCAGGATGTGGAAGGCGATCCGCTGGGCGCTCTTCGGACCGACGCCGGGCAGCCGTCCCAGCTCGTCGATCAGGTCCTGGACCACGCCTTCGTACAACGGACTGCCCTTCCTGGGTCTTCGGGGTCGGAACGCACCCTCCGGTACGTACCGTAGTTGTCGGCCGCCTGTCCGAGGAAGGCGGTGCGCGGGGTCAGAACGGCAGACCGGGGATCCCGCCGCCGCCCAGGCCCTGCGCGAGCGGGCCCAGCTTCTGCTGCTGGAGCGCCTGCGCGTTCTCGTTGGCCGCCTGGACCGCCGCCACGACCAGGTCGGCGAGGGTCTCGGTGTCCTCCGGGTCCACCGCCTTCGGGTCGATCGTCAGGGCGCGCAGCTCGCCGGAGCCGGTCACGGTGGCCTTCACCAGGCCGCCGCCGGCCTGTCCGTCGACCTCCGTCTGCGCCAGCTCCTCCTGAGCCCGCGCCAGATCCTGCTGCATCTTCTGGGCCTGCTGAAGCAACTGCTGCATGTTGGGCTGGCCACCACCGGGGATCACGATCAGCTCCTTGCTCGGTACGGGTTTTCCCGTTCGGCACGAGCCTACGTGGTCCGGCCTGCCGTCGCCCCGGCACTCTTTCGAGTGACGTACCCTCGCGCCCCATAACCGATCAAGGAATACTTCCGGGCGGAAAAGCGGCGAAAGCCACGCCTTCGCCACCCATGGGGGGTAGGAAGGGTCCGGCGCGTACGTCGGACGCTGGCCGTTCGTCGCGCAGCGTGATCGAAGCGTGCACCTCGTGGTCGATCGTGGTCAGTAGGGAGTGCCGGGTGGGTCAGCCGGAGATGCAGCCCGAGGGGCCGCCTCAGGACGGGCGGGGAGAACAGGCGGCCCGGCTGCGGGCGGGCGATCTGACCGGGCGGGTCCTTCCGCTCGGGGACTGGGGTGAGCCCGCGGCCCGGCTGGACGAGCTGTACCGGTGGGTGGAGCGGGGGGCGCTGCAGACGGCCGCCTGGTACCTGGAGGACCGGGTGTGGAAGCGGCGGTGTGCGCGGGTGCTGCGCTGCGGGGCCGCCACGGGGGCGGTGACCGGGGTCGGGCTGCCGCTGCTGGAGCTGACGGGCGTCGTGGGCCGGATCGCGTCCTGGGGGTGTCTGGCGCTGCTGCTGGGGGTGGCGTGCGTGGCCGTCGACCGGTACTTCGGCGTGACGTCGGGCTGGATGCGGGACGTGGCGACCGCGCAGGCGGTGCAGCGGCGGCTGCAGGCGTTGCAGTTCGACTGGGCGGCGGAGAGCGTGCGGGAGGTGCTCGGGCCGACGGAGGGGACGGCCGGGGAGGCCGCCGAGCGCTGTCTGGGGGTGCTGCGCAGGTTCTCCGAGGACGTCACCGAGCTGGTCCGGGTGGAGACGGCGGACTGGATGGGGGAGTTCCGGTGCGGTGCCGGGGCGCCCGCGGGGGTGCAGACGGCGGTGTTCACCGGCGGGGGGCGCGGGACCGAGGCGGGAGGCGTCAACGGGAGGTTCACCGTGCCGCCGCCGCACGGGGCCCGGCCGAACATGCCGCGGCAGCGCCCGCCCGAACCGAGGTGACCGGTCACCCGCCCGCGCCGGAGCGCCCGCCCCGGACGCCCTCGCCGTCCTGCGCGCACAGCGTCAGGCCCTCCGGCGTCCAGCACGGCACGTGCCCGTGCGTGCGGATGACGTCCTGGCCGTTGCCGCGGGCGAGGTACGTCAGGAAGCTCGACGCCAGGGAGTCGGCGGGCGGACGGCCGTAGGTGTAGGCGTACTCGATCTCGCGGTACGGGTAGGCGCTGGTGCCGTGTTCGATCGCGTCGACGGAGGCGGGGTCGCCGTCCAGGCGCAGCACGTGCAGGCCCCCGGCGCGGACGGCCAGGTTGAGTTCGCTGTAGCCGATGGCGCCGGGGAGCGCGGCGACCGTGGTCAGGACCTGCTCGGTGGAGTCGAGTTCGCAGCGGATGACGGCTGCCGTGGGGTCGTCCCGGTGGACGCAGTCGACGGAGGAGTTGGCGATCTCGCCCCGGCCCAGCACCCGGCGCTGGAAGACCTGCCGGGTACCGGAGTTGGCGTCCCTGCTGACCAGGTGGACGGGCAGGTCGGGTCCGCCGAGCTGCCGCCAGTTGCGGATCTCGCCGCGGTACAGGCGCCGTACGTCCCCGGTGGACAGGTCCGTCAGCCGCACGTCGTCGTGGACCACGAGCGCGAACACCGACACCGCCACCCGGTTCTCGCGCAGGTCGGGCAGGCCGGGCGGCTTCGGGCCGTCGGACAGGGCCACCACCGGCGGGGAGCCGTGGCCGTCCCGTCGCGCCCGGGAGCCGGCCGCCGCGAGTTCGCGGATCCCGGCCGTCGAGCCGTGGGCGTCGACCTCGATGACCGGGTCGCCGCCGCAGTCCCGTTCGTACGTGCGCGCCACCTCGCGCAGCACCGGCGCGAACGCCGTGGAGCCGGTGACGGTCAGGGTGCCGCTCGCGCAGCCGATCGGGGGCGGGGTGTCGTCCCGGGCGACGACGATCGCGGCCAGGGTGACCACGCTGGTCGTGAGCGCGATGGTGATCAGCCGCGCCGCCCGGCTGAACAGGGGCGGCTTGTCGTCGGGCGTGGCGCTGCGGTTGGGGTGCACCTCGCCGTCGCGCAGCCCGCCGACCAGCCGGATCTCGTCGCCGACGTCGCCGCCGGAGAGCAGCACGAGGAGCTTGAAGTGGTCGCCGCGGTTGAGCGGGACCCGGGGGATGCGCAGGGTGTTGCCGTCGTAGGCGAAGCCGCGTGCCGCGGTGAAGTGGTCCATGAGGTGGTCGGTGTCCGACGGCTGGGTCACCGAGACGCCGTGGACGGTGCGGCCGGTGAACACCGCGGTCAGGCCGTGCAGTTCGGGGCCGGTGTAGTCGTCGCGGTCGATGCCCTGCGAGCCGTCGTTCTCGATGCGCAGCAGGACGAGGGTCGCGTCGGCCATGCCGGGGGCCTCGTCGAACAGGCCGAGGCGGCGGTTGGCGCGGCCCGACCGCACGTCGTCGCCGATCGCGTTGTCCATCTGCACGCGGTAGCCGATCCGCTTGCGGCGCGGGACCCGGCGTTCGTACCAGACCATCACGCCCGAGGCGACGATGCCGAGGAGTGCCGTCGCCACGGCCACCAGGTTCTCCGCGCTGAGCCACTCCATCGTCGGTGCCCCCGTGCCCCCGCTGCCGCCCGGACGATTGCGATCGTCCGGTCACGGTACGGCCGGACGGGCGGGAATCCGGTGCTCGTCGGCCGGAATTCGCCGGACGTTCAACGAGGCCGCCGAGCAAGGGAGTTGGTCACTGCTTCGTGTACGTGAGCCGCTCCCCGCTGCTCGTGTTGACGCGCTCGAGCGTGCCGTCCGGCAGGAGGGTGACCTCGGTGGCGGCGCCCGGGGTGCAGGCGGTGCGCGGCTGCCCGACGGTCACGCTGGACGGGCCGATGCTCAGCGGGCCGCCGGAGCCGGGGGCGGTGGTCAGCTCGCCCTCGAACACGCAGTGGTAGGTGCCGCCGTCCTTGGTCGGGCCGTCGGCCACGAGGGACAGGACGGTGTCGCCCGGCTCGCCCTGCCGGATGGTCAGCGAGCGGCTGTGCTCGCCGTCGGCGTTGTCGATGGTGGTGGTCCAGGTGCCGAGGTACCCGGCGGGGACGGTGCCGTCCGCCGGGGAGGGGGTGGGGTCGGGCTGCGAGAGCGTCGGGGACGGGCCCGGGGTGGTGGGGGGCGCGCCGGTGCTCCGGGTGGGCGCCGGGTCGCCGACGGCACGGTTGTCGTCGCCGCCCTGCATCAGCGCGAACACCGACCCGCCCGCGGCGAGCGCGACCACCAGGGCGATCACCACGAGCAGCGCGGTGGAACGGCCGTGAGCCGGGGGCGGCTCCTGCACCAGGGTGTACGGCGGGGGCGTGCCGTAGGGCGGCGGGCCGTAGGGCGGGGTGGAGCCGAGGCCGCCGTGACCGGCGTGGTGCGGGGCGGCGCCCGGTACCCCGGGGTGGGGGTGCTGCTGGGGGTGGCCGTACGCCTGGTACGGGGGTGCGGGCGTCTGCGGCGGGAACGGGACGCCCTGTCCGGCGGCCGGGGCGGGCACCGGCGGGGGCGGGCTCGCGCCCTGGCCGGCGACCATGGTCGGCAGATGGTTCAGCGGCGCCCCCTCACCGGGCCGGCCCGGCGCGGGCGGGAGCGGCGCCGGCGCACCGGCGGGCGCCGGCCCCGGCGGCACGGGGTTCGGTGTGGCCTCGTCGGGGGCGGGGGCGTGCTCCGGGGTGGCGCCGGGGCTCCCGGAGGACGCGGGACTCCCTGGAAAGGCGGGACTCCCCGAGAAGCCGGGGCTCCCCGAGAAGGCGGGCGACGGGAGGTTCCCGGGGCTGCCGGGCGAGGCGGGAGCGCCCGGGTGGGCGGGCGGCGGGACGGTTCCGGGGGCGGCGGCGTACGGCTGGACTCCGCCGGGAGACCCGGCGGGACCGGCGCTCCCGGAGGGGACCGGCGGCCAGACGGCTGCGGGCTGCCCCGGCGCCCCGGGCTGCGGGGCGGAGCCCGGACCCGGGCCACCGGAAGGACCGGCGTTTCCGGAAGGGACCGGCGGCCGGGCGGCGTCGGCGCCGGGGCCGGGCTCCCCCACCGCCTCGGGATCCTCCGCGTCCAGCAACCGCACCGCGTGCCGCCCGAGCTGGGCCACCAGGGCGCCCGGCAGCCACGGGTCCAGCGCGCGGCCGTCGGCGACGGTGTCGTCGGCCCCGGTCCGCCGCAGGACGAGGTCGAGCGACGGCCGTGCGGCGGGGTCCTTGCGCAGGCAGTCGCGGACCAGGTCGGCGATGCCCTCCGGGACGCCCTCCAGGTCCGGGTCCTCCTGCGCGATGCGGAACATCAGGGCGTGCACACCGCTGTTGGCGGTGCCGAAGGGCAGCTTGCCGGTGGCGGCGTAGGCGAGGACCGAGCCGAGGCAGAAGACGTCGCACGCCGGGGTGATGCGGTCGCCGCGCACCTGCTCGGGCGCCATGAACCCGGGCGAGCCGACGAGCGCCCCGGTGCGGGTGAGCCCGCCGTCCGTCACGGTCTCCAGGGCGCGGGCGATGCCGAAGTCGATGACGCGCGGGCCGTCGATGGTGACCAGCACGTTGGACGGCTTGAGGTCGCGGTGGACGATGCCGGCCGCGTGGATGTCCTTGAGCGCGTGCGCGAGCCCGGCCGCGAGGATGCGCACGCTCCGCTCGGGCAGGGCCCCGTGGTCGTGCCCGACGACCTGCTGCAGGCTCGGCCCGGCGACGTACCCCGTGGCCACCCACGGCACCGCCGCCTCGGTGTCCGCGTCCAGCACCGGCGCCGTCCAGTACCCGCCGACCCGCCGCGCGGACCGCACCTCCTGACGGAACCGCTCCCGGAACTCCTCCTGCGCGGCCAGCTCCTCGCGGACCAGCTTCACGGCGACCGTGCGGCCCCGGTCGGAACGGGCCAGATACACGTGCCCCATGCCGCCCGCACCGAGCCGCGCCAGCAGCCGGTAGGCACCGATGCCCTGCGGATCCCCGCCCCCCAGCTTCTCCATCGCTCAGCCGCCTTCCCCCCACACGTGAGCAACAGACCGAGAATAGTGCGGGGCGGGGACCGGGTGGCCCGGGCGACGTCTACGGTTCCGTAACAGGCGGACCCGTCTCGTCCAGTACCTTCGACAGCCGTTCCAGGACCCGTACCGCCTCGGCCAGGTCCGCCTCCCCGAACGCCTCCGCCAGCCGGTCGGCGAAGGCCGCGTGCCCGGGGTCGATCCGGGAGACGGCCGCCCGGCCCTCCGCGGTCGGGGCGAGCAGCTTGGCCCGGCGGTGCGCCGGGTTGGGCCGGTACTCCGCGAGCCCCCGCTCCACCAGCAGGTCGGCGATGCGCTGCACGCTCTGCCGGGTGATTCCCATGGCACGGGCGATGCCGGAGACCGGCAGCGGCTCCCGGAGGACCGCGCCGAGCACCTGCCACCAGGCGGCGGTGAGCCCGGCCGGCCGGGCCAGTTCCTCCGCGACCGCGAGGAACTGGCCGTTCAGCCGGAACACCCCGAGGGCGCCGCGGCTGAGCAGGTCCTGACGCTCCCGGCTCACAGCGCCCCGGCCTCCTCCAGCACCGCGTACGCCGACGGGTCGGAGTCGTGGAACAGCCGGTACCAGGCGTCCAGCACCTCGCCCTCGTACACCCCGAGCAGCCGGAGGACCTCCCGGGCGAAGGCGACGGGCTCGGTCGGGCCGGCGGTGACCAGGTTCCCGTCGGTGACGGCGTCGGTCTCGACGTAGCGCCCGGCGCCCGCGTAGCCGGTCGCGGCCAGGTAGAAGGAGACCGCGCTGGTGTGGTCGCGGTCGTCGAGCAGGCCCTCGCGGGCCAGTCCGGCGGTGGCGCCGCAGATCGCGGCGACCGGCACGCCCGCGTCCAGGAAGGCCCGGGCCGTGCGGGCGAAGGGCGCGAGGTCGTCGCCCGTGTCCCAGAGGTCGGCGCCCGGCAGGATCAGCAGCGCGCTGTCCTCGGGGTGTACGTCCGCCAGGGCCAGGTCGGGCTGGACGCGCAGTCCGCCGATGCTCGTGACCGGGGCCGTGGACGGGCCGACGGTCCGGATCTCCCACCCGGCGCGGGCGAGGTGGGCGGTGGCGTGGCCGGGCTCCCAGTCGGCGAGGGTGTCGTAGACGGCGAGATGGACGGGCTTGCGCGATGTGCCGGCGTTCATGGTTCCTCCTCGACCCCGGTGCTTTATGACAGCATCCTGACATGACGACAGCAGGCTGTCAATAAGGGGCGGGGCGTCTGGACAACCTGTCGGAGGAAGACCGCGGACGGCAGACAGGCCGCCGATGTCACCGGCCCCTCCCCCGCGCCTACGCTCGCCCGCATGACCCCTCAGCCGAACCCCGAAGCAGGCGCCGCCGTCAAGGCCGCCGACCGTGACCACGTCTTCCACTCCTGGTCCGCCCAGGAGCTCATCGACCCGCTCGCCGTCGCCGGTGCCGAGGGGTCGTACTTCTGGGACTACGACGGCCGCCGCTACCTCGACTTCTCCAGCGGGCTCGTCTACACCAACGTCGGCTACCAGCACCCCCGGATCGTCACCGCGATCCAGGAGCAGGCGGCGCGGATGACGACCTTCGCGCCCGCGTTCGCCGTCGAGGCGCGCTCGGAGGCGGCGCGGCTGATCGCCGAGCGCACCCCGGGCGACCTGGACAAGATCTTCTTCACCAACGGCGGCGCGGACGCCGTCGAGCACGCCCTGCGGATGGCCCGGCTGCACACGGGCCGCCCCAAGGTGCTCTCGGCGTACCGCTCGTACCACGGGGGCACGCAGCAGGCCGTGAACGTCACCGGCGACCCGCGCCGCTGGGCCTCCGACAGCGGCACGGCCGGGGTCGTGCACTTCTGGGCGCCCTACCTCTACCGCTCCCGCTTCTACGCGGAGACCGAGGAGCAGGAGTGCGCGCGGGCGCTGGAGCACCTGGAGACCACGATCGCCTTCGAGGGCCCCTCGACGATCGCGGCGATCATCCTGGAGACCATCCCCGGCACCGCCGGGATCATGGTCCCGCCGCCCGGCTACCTCGCCGGGGTGCGCGAGCTGTGCGACACGTACGGGATCGTCTTCGTCCTGGACGAGGTGATGGCCGGGTTCGGGCGGACCGGCGAGTGGTTCGCGGCGGACCTGTTCGGCGTCACGCCCGACCTGCTGACCTTCGCCAAGGGCGTGAACAGCGGCTATGTGCCGCTCGGCGGAGTGGCGATCTCCGGCGCCATAGCGGAGACCTTCGGGAAGCGGCCCTACCCGGGCGGTCTGACCTACTCCGGGCACCCGCTGGCGTGCGCCGCCGCCGTCGCGACGATCGGCGTCATGGCCGAGGAGGGCGTCGTCGAGAACGCGGCCCGGCTGGGCGCGTCCGTCCTCGGGCCGGAGCTGCGGGCGCTCGCCGAGCGGCACCCGAGCGTCGGCGAGGTGCGCGGCGTCGGCATGTTCTGGGCGCTGGAGCTGGTGCGCGACCGCGAGACGCGGGAGCCGCTGGTGCCGTACAACGCGGCCGGGGAGGCGAACGCGCCGATGGCCGCCTTCGCCGCCGCCGCCAAGGCGGGCGGGCTGTGGCCCTTCGTGAACATGAACCGCACCCATGTGGTCCCGCCGTGCAACATCGGCGAGGCCGAGCTGAAGGAGGGCCTCGCGGCACTGGACGCGGCACTCTCCGTGGCGGACGAACACACCGCGTAAGTGCCGGTGAACCCGTCAGTAAGCGACATTCTCGCGTCACGTTCGAACGCGTAAGGTGGCGTGCTCGTAGAACACCTACGCGCACGCCACCCGGACGCGACGAGGAGACGCCCTGACCATGCCCGGCAGCATCGGCCACGGCGCCGTGATGCGCAGCACCCTGCGGCAGCAGATCGCCGAGGCGCTCCGTGACGAGGTACTGGCCGGGCGTCTGCAGCCGGGGCAGGAGTTCACGGTGAAGGAGATCGCCGAGCAGTACGGCGTCTCCGCGACGCCGGTGCGGGAGGCGCTGGTCGACCTGTCCGCGCAGGGGCTGCTCGACGCCGACCAGCACCGCGGCTTCCGGGTCCACGAGTACTCCGTCGAGGACTTCCGCGGCATGATCGAGGCCCGCGGCCTGGTCGTCGAGGCCATGTTCCTGGCCCTGACCACGGGGCGCCCCGACGCCGTACGGCCCGACGACCCCCGGGCCGCCGCCGTCGTCGCCGGGGTCCGCAGGCGGGGCGAGGAAGCGCAGCGGGCCGCCACCGCCGGCGACCTCACCGTCCTCATCGGCTACGACCTGCGCTTCTGGCGCGAGCTGTGCGCCTGCTTCGGCAACCCGTACCTCACCGACTTCCTGAACCGGCTGCGGGTGCAGACCTGGGTGTGCGCGGTGCAGCACCTGCGCCGGCTGACCGATCTGCGCGGCGAGCTGTGGGCCGGTCACACCGAGCTGGTCGAGGCCCTCGTCGCGGGCGACATCGACACCGCGCGGGCCCTCGTCGCCGGGTACAACACCCACTCGCTCGCGCTGATCGAGCGTCTCGCCTCCGGATGACCCGCGTCGCGTCCGCCCGGATGGGTATGGGACATGCACGGCGGGCGCCGTGACCGAGCCGCACCGCTACCCTTCTTGACCACCGTGCTACCCGACCGCCGCGCTGAGCGAGGAGCCCTCTTTGGCCTGTGACCTGTGGCTGGTACCGCTCGTCGACGTGTTGTGCCACACGCCGGACAACCCGTTCGCCGAGGAACTCGCGCAATACAACAAGGTGCTCGCCGAGGCCGGGCTGCCGCCGGTGCCGGTGTACCAGTACATGCCGGGACTCACCGGCGACGTCGCCCCCGTCGCGGGCTTCGACTACGACGCGCTGCACTTCCTGCGCCGCGCCTACCTGCTCCAGGTGTGCGGTCTGCCGGTGACGCCGGTGGACGAACTGGGCGGGGACTACGAGCAGCTGCTGGAGATGTTCGAGTCGACGGCCCAGCAGTCGCACCTGGTCTGGCACTACGACCACGCCGGGGCCTACGTCCCGGTCGACTTCCCCCACCCCCTCGCCGACGACGAACTGCTCGCCGGGGGCGGCCCGCTGGGCTCCTCGCACGCCCTGCTGCGGGAGCTGGAGGTGGTCGCCCCGGTCATCGGCATCGACCCGGCCAACCCGCCGGCACCGCCGCAGCCGCCACCGGTGCCGACGGAGCTGGAGGAACCGGCCGTCCCGGCCCCGTACGACCCGAGCCCCTTCGCCCGCGAACGGCACGTGTGGCTGGGGCTGCACGCGGCGGTGACGCGGAGTCTGGCGCAGGGGTCGATGATCGTGTTCAGCTGATCCGGTCGGGGCCGGGGCCTATCCGCCGAAGTGCAGGGGGCCGTTGATGTCCCGGGCCTGGACGACCGGCCCCTGGAACGTCCCCCCGGAGATCCGGTTGTGGGCGTCGCCCGCACCGGTCCGCGCGCCGTCCCACGCCTAGGCCCGGCGGCGCCAGGTCCCCAGGGCCTGCGCGAAGGCCGGGTCATCCCCTCCGTCACGCCGCTCCTCGACGACCCCTCACCCGTTCGGCCTCCGTCCCCATGGCACCCCCGGCCGGCAACCGGGGATGCTACGCGCTGCGGTCGGCGGGCGAACGGGCGGAGCGCACACGGATCCGGCGGCCGGCTCGCGGGGTGCGGGCCGGCCGCCGGAGCGCGGCGGGTGTCGTCCTACAGGAACGAGTTGATCTCGATCGTCTCGTCCCGGCCCGGGCCCACGCCGATCGCGGAGATCGGGGCGCCCGACATCTCCTCCAGTGCCTTCACGTACGCCTGGGCGTTCTTCGGCAGGTCGGAGAAGGACTTGGCCTTGCTGATGTCCTCGCTCCAGCCGGGCAGCATCTCGTAGACCGGCTTCGCGTGGTGGAAGTCGGTCTGGGAGTACGGGAGCTCCTCGACGCGCCTGCCGTCGATCTCGTACGCCACGCAGACCGGGATCTGCTCCCAGCCGGTGAGGACGTCGAGCTTGGTGAGGAAGAAGTCGGTCAGGCCGTTCACGCGGGTCGCGTAGCGGGCGATGACCGCGTCGAACCAGCCGCAGCGGCGGTCGCGGCCGGTGGTGACACCGCGCTCGCCGCCGATCCGGCGCAGGGCCTCGCCGTCCTCGTCGAAGAGTTCCGTCGGGAACGGGCCGGCCCCGACACGGGTCGTGTACGCCTTGAGGATGCCGATGACCCGGCTGATCTTGGTCGGGCCGACACCGGCGCCGGTGCAGGCACCGCCCGCGGTCGGGTTCGACGACGTGACGAAGGGGTACGTGCCGTGGTCGATGTCGAGCAGCGTGCCCTGGCCGCCCTCGAACAGGACGACCTTGTCCTCCTCCAGCGCCTGGTTCAGCACCAGGACGGTGTCGGCGACGTACGGCGCGAGCTTGTCCGCGTAGCCGAGCAGCTCCTCGACCACCTGCTCCACGGCGATCGCGCGCCGGTTGTAGAGCTTGGTGAGGACCTGGTTCTTGACGTCGAGGGCCGCCTCGACCTTCTGCGTCAGGATCGACTCGTCGTAGAGGTCCTGCACACGGATGCCGACGCGGTTGATCTTGTCGGCGTAGGTCGGGCCGATGCCGCGCCCGGTCGTGCCGATCTTCCGCTTGCCGAGGAAGCGCTCGGTCACCTTGTCCACCGTCACGTTGTACGGGGTGATGATGTGCGCGTTTCCGCTGATCATGAGCTTGGAGGTGTCGACACCACGCTCGTTCAGACCGCTCAGCTCGGAGAGCAGGACCGACGGGTCGACGACGACGCCGTTACCGATGACCGGCGTACAGCCGGGAGAGAGGATTCCGGAAGGGAGGAGGTGCAGGGCATACTTCTGATCGCCCACGACCACCGTGTGGCCGGCGTTGTTGCCGCCCTGGTAGCGCACCACATAATCCACCGAACCACCGAGCAGGTCGGTGGCCTTTCCCTTGCCTTCGTCACCCCACTGAGCACCGAGCAGCACAAGTGCGGGCACGCGCGTACACCCCTTCCGGGCGGGGCATGTCCATGGTCGAGGGCGAACGCGGAGGTCTCCGCCGCGTGCACCGCGACCACCGTTGGCCGCCAACCGTCGGACCGGATGCCCCGGAATAGACGAAGCCCCTGGCGCAATAGCGCAAGGGGCTCTTGCACAAAGATGCTACCCGAGGAAGCGAGGCATGGCCGAGGTGGCGACTTCCACGACGTCCGAGCAGCTGCTGGTGGTGGTCGACCCGGTCGCCCGTCGGTCGGACGGCGAGTCCGTGCGGATCGCGAAAGACGTGCTCGGAGCGGGTGCCGCGATGAAGCTGTGCCTGCCGGACGGGCCGGAGGAGTTCGCGCGGGCGCTGCGGCGGCGGGGGTCGCGGCGCCCGGTGGTGGTGGGCGACGACCGGGCCCTGATCCGCGCGGTGTCGCTGCTGCACCGGCACCGGGAGCTGGCCGGATGTGCGCTGTCGGTGGTGCCGGTCGGGGGCGCGCTGTCCCTGGCGGAGTCGCTGGGCGTGCCGACGGGGACGGTGGCGGCGGCGCGGGCGGTGCTCGACGGGGTCGAGCGGCGGATGGACCTGATGGTCGACGACAGTGACGGGGTGGTGCTGGGCGCCTTGCGGATACCGCCGCTGTCGCCCTCCCCGGGCGGGGCGGAGCAGGAGAGCGCGCCGGCCTCGCAGGGCGCGGCGGGCCGCCCGTGGCTGCGGACCTGCCAGTCCCTGGTCCGCGGCCTGGTGCCGGTCGCCCTGCCGTCCCGGCTCGCCGCCGCACCCGAGCCGGGGCCGTCCCGGCTGCGGGTCGAGGTGGACGGGCGGACCCTGGTCGACCTGGACCAGCCGGTGGAGGCGGTGTCGGTGTCCCCCGCCGCCTCGGGCATCGCGTCGGTCGAGGTCAGACCGGTGTCGGTGGGCGCCGAGGCCTCGCCCCTGCTCGCCCGGGGCCGCACGGTGACGGTGTCCGGGGCGCACTTCCGCTACCGGGCGGACGCGGTGGTGTCGGGACCGGTACGCACCCGCACGTGGGTCGTCCACGAGGACGCGTGGGGCCTGACGCTGCCGGCGGGGCTGTGAGCCGGTCCCCGGCTTCTGCTGTTCGGCGCCCGGGCGCAGGCCGCCGCCCGGGTCGCCCAGCCGGAGGGTTCCGGCTACCGGGCGCTGGTCGCCGCGCCCGGCAGCGGCGGGTCTCACCCCGGGCCGAACGTCCTCTCCCGGTGCACGCGCCAGCGCTCCATGAGGGCGGCGAGCTCGCCCTCCAGGAACTCGAAGAACGCCAGGGTCTCCGACAGGCGGCGGCCGGCCGGGGTGTCGGGTCCGAGGCTGGTGACGCCCTCGCGCAGGGCGCCCTCCCAGCGCTTGAGGACGGCGTCGCGGTTGGTCAGGGCCTCGTACCACTGGTCGCCGTGGACCCGGTAGCGCTCGCGGCGGGAGCCGGGCTCGCGTTCCCGGGAGACCATGTGCGTCTGGGCCAGGTAGCGCACCGCCCCGGACACCGCCGCGGGGCTGATCCGCAGCCGCTCGCCCAGGTCGGCGGAGGTGAGCGAGCCCTCGTCGGAGGAGAGCAGCGCGGCGAAGACCCGGGACGGCATCCGCGGCATGCCCGCCTCGACGAGCTGGGCCGCGAAGGACTCCACGAACCTCGACACGGCCTCCGTGTCCCGCGCCTTCCCGGCTGAATCCGTCATACGGCGCATCCTATCCGCGATTCATACGCTTCCTTAACTTCACAAATTTCTGAAGCGAGCGTACGTTCTGAACCATGACGAAGGCCATCACCGTCTCCGGACTGCACAAGTCCTTCGGGCGGACGCACGCACTCGACGGGCTGGATCTGGAGGTCGCCTCGGGCGAGGTCCACGGCTTCCTCGGCCCCAACGGTGCCGGCAAGTCCACCGCCATCCGGGTCCTGCTCGGCCTGCTGCGCGCCGACTCCGGCGCCGCGCAGGTGCTGGGCCGCGACCCGTGGGCGGACGCGGTGGAGGTGCACCGCCGGATCGCCTACGTCCCCGGCGACGTGACCCTGTGGCGCAACCTCTCCGGCGGCGAGGTCATCGACCTCTACGGCCGGCTGCGCGGAGGGCTCGACGCGCGGCGCCGGGCGGAGCTGGTCGAGCGGTTCGAACTCGACCCCACCAAGAAGGGCCGCACCTACTCCAAGGGCAACCGGCAGAAGGTCGCCCTGGTCGCCGCGTTCGCCTCGGACGTGGACCTGCTGATCCTGGACGAGCCGACCTCGGGACTCGACCCGCTGATGGAGGGCGTCTTCCAGCGCTGCGTCGCCGAGGAGCGCGACCGGGGCCGGACGATCCTGCTCTCCTCCCACATCCTCAGCGAGGTCGAGGAGCTGTGCGACCGGGTGAGCATCATCCGCAAGGGCCGTACGGTCGAGAGCGGCTCGCTCGCCGACCTGCGGCACCTCACCCGCACCAGCGTCGTCGCCGAACTCGCGGGCCCCCCGAACGGGCTGTCCCGGCTGCCGGGCGTCCACGACCTCGACGTGCAGGGCCTGCGCGTCCGGCTGCAGGTCGACACCGACCGGCTGGACGGCGTCCTGCGGTCGCTGAGCGAGTCGGGCGTGCGGTCGCTGACGTCGACACCGCCCACGCTGGAGGAGCTGTTCCTGCGGCACTACCAGGACGAGGCGGGCTCCCGATGACCACCGTCGCCCTGCGGCCCCGCAGCGCGCGCCAGCTGGCCGGCACGGCGACCCTGCTGCGGTTCGCCCTGCGCCGCGACCGGCTGATGATCCCGGTCTGGATCGCCGTCAACGCCGCCATGGTCCTTTCCATGCCGGGCACGCTGGAGGGCCTGTACGGCACCCCGGCCGCACGCGCCGAGCTGATCGGCCAGATGCGGGCCAACTCCTCGCTGCGCGCGATGGTCGGCCCGGTCTTCGGCGACTCGCTGGGCGCCCTGACGGCCTGGCGGGTCGGCATCTACGCGGGCGCCCTGGCCGCCGTGATGAGCCTGCTGGTCGTCGTACGGCACACCCGGGACGAGGAGGAGAGCGGCCGTCAGGAGCTGGTCGCCTCCGGGATGGTCGGCCGCCGCGCCTCCCTCACGGCGGCCCTGCTGGCGGCGGCGGTCGCCAACGCGGTCCTCGCGCTGCTGGTGACGGCGGGTCTGGCCGGCCGGGGCACGGCCGGCGCCCTGGCCCTCGGGCTCGGCATCGCCGCGGTCGGCATGGTCTTCGCCACGACGGCGGCGATCCTCGCGCAGCTCACCGAGAGCGCGCGGCTGGCCCGCGGCCTGACGGCTGCGGTGCTGGGCGCCGCGTTCGTGCTGCGCGCGGCGGGCGACTCCGCGACGGACGACGGTTCCTCCGTCCTGACGTGGCTGTCCCCGCTGGGCTGGCAGGAGAACCTGCGGCCCTACGCGGCCGAACGCTGGTGGGTGCTGGCCCTGCTCGCCGGGGCGGCGCTGCTCCAGGGCGCGCTGGCCTACGCCCTGGCCGGCCGCCGGGACATCGGCATGAGCTTCCTGCCCACCCGGCCCGGCCCGGCGTCCGGCCGCCTGGGCAGCGCCGGCGCCCTGGCCTGGCGGCTGCAGCGGGGCGGCGTACTGGGGTGGAGCATCGGCTTCTTCGTGGCCGGGGTGGTCTACGGCGGTATGACCGAGGGCGCCGCCGACCTGGTCGGCGACAACGACAACGCCCGGCGCGTCTTCGAGCGCATGGGCGGCCAGTCCGGCCTGACCGACGCGTTCCTGGCGTCGATGGCCGGCATGCTCGGGCTGGTCGCGGCGCTGTACGCGGTGGCGTCGGTGCTGCGCCTGCACTTCGAGGAGACCTCGGGCCGGGCGGAACCGGTGCTGGCGGCCGCGGTGGGCCGCGTGCGCTGGGCCGCCGGGCATCTGCTGATCGCCTTCGGCGGGAGCGCCCTGATCATGCTGCTGGCCGGCCTCGGCCTCGCCTTCGGCTACGGCCGGCAGACCGGTCCGGTCCTGGCGGCCTGCCTGGTGCAGCTTCCGGCGGTGTGGGTGATCGGCGGGGTGGCGGTGCTGCTGCACGGGCTGCTGCCCCGGGCGGCCCCGGCGGCGTGGGCCGTCGCCGGGGCGGTCCTGCTGATCGGCTGGATCGGCCCGGCGCTGGACGTGCCGCAGGCCGTCCTGGACGTCTCCCCCTACGGCCACCTCCCGAAGCTGCCGGGCGGGCGGATGGAGTGGGGGCCGGTGGGGGTGCTCACGGCGCTGGCCGTGGCGCTGGTGGCCGCAGGGCTGGCGGGGCTGCGGCGCCGCGACCTGACCACCTGACCGCCTGGCCGCCTGGCCTCCTGGCCAGCTGACGGCCTGACCGCCTGGCCTCCTGGCCTCCTGGCCTCCTGGTCTCCTGGCCAGCTGACGGCCTGACCGCCTGACCGCCTGACCGCCTGACCAGCTGACCGCCTGGCCGCCTGACCGTCTGGCCTCCTGACCGCCTGGCCTCCTGGCCTCCTGGCCAGCTGACGGCCTGGCCGCCTGGCCACTTGGCCCTCACCGGGCCGAGGGGCGGGCGCGGCGCAGCCCGGCCCGGCACGGCCCTCGCGGGGTCAGCCCACCTCCACGCGCAGCCCTTCCAGCCCCCTGATGACGAACTGGGGCTTGCGCACCGGCTCCGACACCGGCCGCAGCGTCGGCGCCCGCTGCAGCAACGCCCCCATCGACGCCGCCAGTTCGATGCGGGCGAGGGGCGCGCCGATGCAGTAGTGGATGCCGGCGCTGAAGGAGATGTGGGGGTTGTCCCGGCGGGTCAGGTCGAGCCGGGACGGGTCCTCGAAGACCGCCGGGTCGTGGTTGGCGGAGCCGAAGAGCAGGGCGACCTCCGCGCCGCGCGGGATCGTCGTGCCGGCGATCTCGATCTCGTCCAGGACCCACCGCTCGAACAGCTGCAGCGGTGTGTCGTAGCGCATCAGCTCCTCGATCGCGGAGGGGACGAGCGTGTGGTCCGCGCGCAGCAGCTCCAGTTGGGACGGGTTGTGGAACAGGGCGTTCCAGCCGTTGACGGTGGCGTTCACCGTGGCCTCGTGGCCGGCGTTCAGCAGCAGGACCGCCGTCGAGATCATCTCCTGCTCGGTGAGCCGGTCGCCCTCGTCGTGGGCCTCGATGAGACCGGAGATCAGGTCCTCGCCGGGCTCCTTGCGGCGGGCCGCGATCAGCTCGCGCAGGTAGTCGGAGAACTCCACCGACGCCCGGACCGCCTTCGCCGCCGTCTCCTCGGACGGGTTCAGCTCGTACATCCCGCAGATGTCCGCCGACCAGGGGCGCAGCGGGGCCCGGTCGGACTCCGGGATGCCCAGCATCTCGGCGATGACGGCCACGGGGAGCGGTTCGGCGACGTCCTTCAGCAGATCGCCGCCGCCCGCCGCGACCAGGGCGGAGGCCAGCTCGTCCGCCAGGCCGCGCACATACGGCTTCAGCCGCTCCACCGTGCGCGGGGTGAACGCCTTCGACACCAGGCGCCGGATCCGGGTGTGGTCCGGCGGCTCCAGGTCGAGCATCCCGTGGTCGTTGAGCGTGTGGAACGGCTCGTGCTCCGGCGGGGGCGGGGTGCGGCCGAACTCCTCGTGCGTGAAGCGGTGCTGGTACGTCCGCCCCAGCCGCCGGTCCCGCAGCAGCGCCGAGACGTCCGCGTGGTGCGGGACGAGCCACTGGTTCGTGGGCTCGAAGAAGTGCACCCGGCCGCGCTCGCGCAGCTCGGCGTAGGCGGGGTACGGGTCGGCGAGGAAGGCCGGGTCCCACGGGTCGAATGCGGCAGCCATGCCGGGACGCTAGCCGCACACCCCCCTTCCTGACCAGGGGTGTTCCCGCACCCGGTCGGCGCGCACCCGGTCAGCCGGGGGTCACCAGCCGCGCCTCGTAGGCGAACACCGCCGCCTGCGTGCGGTCCCGGAGCCCCAGCTTCACCAGGATCCGGCTGACGTGCGTCTTGATCGTCGACTCGGCGACCACCAGCCGCTGCGCGATCTCCGCGTTCGACAGGCCCTGCGCGATCAGGACCAGCACCTCCGTCTCCCGGTCGGTGAGGTCGCCGTAGGCCGCCTGCGCGGAGGGCATCAGGCGCGGGGTCTCGGAGAGCTTGGAGAACTCGGTGATCAGCCGCCGGGTCACCGAGGGCGCCAGGAGGGCCTCCCCGGACGCCACCACCCGCACCCCGTCGGCCAGCTGGCGGGCCGAGGCGTCCTTCAGCAGGAAGCCGGACGCGCCCGCGCGCAGCGCCTGGTACACGTACTCGTCGAGGTCGAAGGTGGTCAGCACGAGCACCTTCGCCGCACCGTCCGCGGCGACGATCTCCCGGGTCGCCTCGATGCCGTTCAGCTCGGGCATGCGGATGTCCATCAGGACGACGTCCGGGGCGAGTTCGCGGACCTTCGCGACGGCCTCGCGGCCGTTCACCGCCTCGCCGACGACCTCGATGTCCGGCATCGCGTTCAGCAGGACGGAGAATCCCTCGCGCACCATCATCTGGTCGTCCGCGATCAGCACGCGGATGGTCATACGGCACCCTCGTCCGGCAGGGCGACCGGCAGGAACACCGTCACCTCGTAGCCTCCGTCGTCCGTGCGGTCCGCCGTCATCTCGCCGGCGAGCATCGTCACCCGCTCCCGCATGCCCGTGATGCCGTGCCCGGCGCCGGGCGAGGGCTTGATGAGGCCGGGGTTGGGCGGCGGGCCGTTGACTATGCGCAGGCCCAGGCCGCCGAGGACGTAGCCGATCTCGACCCGGGCGGTCGCGCCCGGCGCGTGCCGCAGGGTGTTGCTCAGCGCCTCCTGCACGATCCGGTACGCCGACAGCTCCACCCCCTGCGGCAGCTCGCGCACCGCGCCGGTCACCACCTTGTCGACGCTCAGGCCGGCCTCGCGCACATTGGCCAGCAGCCCGTCCAGGTCGGCGAGGGTGGGCTGCGGGGCGTCCGGGGCCTCGTAGTCCTCGGCGCGGACCACGCCCAGCACACGGCGCAGCTCCGTCAGCGCGGCCACCGCGTTCTCCCGGATGGTGGCGAACGCCTTCTCCAGCTCCGGCGGCGGGTTCTCCACCCGGTAGGGCGCGGCCTCCGCCTGGATGGCGACCACCGACATGTGGTGGGCGACCACGTCGTGCAGCTCGCGGGCGATCGTGGTGCGCTCCTCCAGCAGGGTGCGGCGGGACCGCTCGTGCGCGGTGACCGTCTGCTGGGCGGTGACCTCCTGCACGGCGTCGCGGCGCACGTGCCAGACGGTGACGGCGAGGAGGACGAACGCGGAGACCACCAGCATCGGGCCGGTGTTGGTGCCGTACCCACCGGCGCCGAACAGCGTCTCCGCGAGCATGCCGTACGCGGCGGTCAGGGCCCACATCCAGGCGGCCGTACGCGGTCTGGTGCGGATGGCCACGATCGTCAGCACCGTCAGATGGCACGCGAAGCTGCCCGGCAGCCAGGGCCAGTCGCCCCACCGGTCGCCGAAGGGGACCGCGAGCGGGGTGCCCGCCATGGACAGCCAGAACGCCCCCACCGGCCGGACCATGGTCAGCAGGATCGGGATCACGGCGAGCAGCCCGAGCACCAGGGCCACACCCTGGTCGACCGTGGCGATGGCCAGGGTGAGCAGGGCGATCGCGCAGATCACCGCGTGCGGCCTCCAGGCCGCGTACGTCCGCAGCCGGCCCGGCAGCCTCCTGGTCAGCGGGCCGTCGACGCGCATGCGCGGCAGCGGGCGGTAGGCGAACGCGTCGTGGATCAGGTCCTGCCGCAGCCCGCGCAGGGCGTCCGCGGCCAGCCGGAACTCCGGGCTGCGGGGCTTGGCCCCGTCCCCCGGCGGCGTGGTCTGCAGGTGAGTCGTCTCGGTCACGTACAGAACGGTAAGTGCGCCCCCGGGTCCCGGTCGTCCCCTTGGAGAGGGGTCCCCGGGCCTCCCTCTCAGGTACTACGGGGAGCACCGGCCGCGGCCCGTCAGTACCCCGACGGCCGGACCAGCCCCGACTCGTAGGCGAACACCGCCGCCTGCGTCCGGTCCCTGAGGCCCAGCTTCACCAGGATCCGGCCCACGTGCGTCTTCACGGTCTGCTCGGCGACGAACAGGTGCCGGGCGATCTCCGCGTTGGACAGGCCCTGCGCGATCAGGGTGAGGACCTCCGTCTCCCGCTCGGTCAGGTCGCCGACCCGCTCCTTCAGCGGGGCGCGGGGTCTGCCGTCCAGCCGGGAGAACTCGGCGATCAGCTTGCGCGTGATGACCGGGGCGAGCAGCGCGTCCCCGGCCGCGACCACCCGTACCGCCTCGGCGAGCTGTTCCGAGGAGGCGTCCTTCAGCAGGAAGCCGGACGCACCGGCGCGCAGCGCGTCGTACACGTACTCGTCGAGGTCGAAGGTGGTCAGCACCAGCACCCTGATGTCCGGGTGCGCGGCCGTGATCCGCTCGGTGGCCTCGATGCCGCCGACGCCGGGCATCCGGATGTCCATGAGGACGACGTCGGGGAGGGTCTCGGCGGCCTTCGCTACGCCCTCCGCCCCGTCCCGCGCCTCGCCGACGACCTCTATGCCGGGCTGGGTGCCGAGCAGCACGGTGAAGCCCTGCCGGACCATCGCCTGGTCGTCGACGATGAGGACCCGGATGGGGTCGCCGGTGCCGCTCGTCATGAAGCCCTTCCCTCGCGGTCGGTGATGCGGTCGGTGGTGCGGTCGGTGATGCGGTCGGTGGTGCGTCCGGGCGGGCGGTCGGTGCCCGGTGTGTCGGCGGGCGGGGTCTCCGGCAGGAACGCCGTGACCTTGAAACCGTCCCAGTGCCACAGGTGCGCGGTCATGGTGCCGCCGAGCATCGCGACCCGCTCCCGCATGCCCAGCAGCCCGTGGCCCGCCCCCCTGGACGGCGGCGCGGGAGCGGTCGGGCGGCCGTTGACGACCTCCACCTCCAGGCCGTCCGGCCCGTAGGTGAGACGGACCGTGATCCTCGCCCCGGGGGCGTGCCGCAGGGCGTTGCTCAGCGCCTCCTGCACGATCCGGTACGCCGACAGCTCCACCCCGGGCGGCAGCGGACGCCGCTCGCCGTCGATCTTCACGAGGACCTCCCGGCCGGCGGCCCGGGTGTTCTCCACCAGCGCGTCGAGCCGGTCCAGGGTGGGCTGCGGGGCGTGCAGGACGGTCTCGCCGCCCGGCCCGGAGGGCGACTCCCCCGGCCCGGGGTGCTCCGAGCGCAGCACGCCCAGCACCCGGCGCAGTTCGGTCAGCGCCTCCAGCGCGTTCTGCCGGATGCCGGCGAGGTTCTCCTTCAGCTCGTCGGGCGGGTTCTCCACGAGGTGGGGGGCGACCTGCGCCTGGATGGAGATGACGGACATGTGGTGGGCCACCACGTCGTGCAGCTCGCGCGCGATACGGCTGCGCTCCTCCAGCAGGGTGCGCCGGGTGCGCTCCTCGGCGGTGAGCGTGGTCTGCTCGACGAGCTCCGCGCGGGCCTCGCGGCGGCCGCGCAGGGCGGTGCCCAGTGTCACGACGACGGTGAAGAGGGTGACCGCGAGCACCCCGGTGGGCTGATAGCCGGCCGCGCCCAGCAGTCCCTGGATCGCGTAGGTGAGGAGCACGGTCAGCGCGAGCGCCTCGGCCGTCACCCGGGTGCGCACCCGCAGGGCGAGCAGCAGCAGCACCGCCATGTGCCCGATGATCCCCGCCGACATCCAGGGCCAGGTGAAGTCGTGGGCGCCACCGGCCAGCAGATGGCGGCGCACCTCGAGGGCGCCCAGCACCATGGCCACCGTCGAGAGCCACCACGCCGGGATGGGCCGCCACAGCGCGAGCACCACGGCCCCGCCCTGTGCCAGTCCGAGCGGGAGGGCGATCTGCGGGCCCACCCCTCCGTTGTCGACGAGCTGCGCCACCGCGCCGAAGGTGACTCCGAAGGCGACCAGGCACAGCACGCCGTGCGGAAACCAGCGCAACCACCGGAAGGGCGGCAGCGGATCGGCCCGGAAGGTGCAGAGGTCGGCGCGCAGCTCACGCAAAACCCTTGCCGGGAGGCTGCGTTGAGGTTCTGCGGTCGTCACCCGGCCCAGCCTAGACATGCCGCGCCTTTGCCGCCGTCCCCCGGCCGGACGGACGGTGCCGGCGCACCACCCGCGATCCGCCGTCCCCGCCGCCCCGCTCGAAGGAATGGAAGGCCGCCCCGCAGACCGCGAGGGCCAGTGCGAACACGGGAAGCCACAGGAGCCGGGCCCCGACCCAGCCCAGGCCGTCGGGCACGGTGTGCAGTCCGGGGAGCCGGCCCGCGAGGAGGCCCGTGGCCGTCGTGGCCATGAGAGCCGTCTGGTGCCAGAGGAAGACGGTCATCGCCGACAGGTTGACGAGCGCCACCGCGGCCCAGGCGAGCGGCCGTCGCATCGCGTGCCGCAGCCGCTCGCGCAGCAGCAGGGCGAGACCGCACTGGGCCAGACCGAAGGTGACGACGGCCAGCGTCGGCGGATCCAGGTTGGAGACGGCCCGGCCCGGGACGCCCACCATCGACGCCGGGTAGCCCGCCCCGGCGACGAGCAGCGCGGTCGCCGCGGCCCCGCCCACGAGCAGCACCCAGCCCGCCCGGGGCCGCTCCAGTTCGCCCCGGGTCCAGGCGGCGCCCAGCGTGTACGGCACCAGCCAGCCCGCGAGCACGTTCGCCCAGCCCAGCCACGCGGGGCCGCCGAGACCGAAGCGCAGCAGGTCCACGTGCAGCACCACGGCCAGCGGCCAGAGCGGGCTGAGCCGGGTGAGCAGCGGGGTCGCCGCCGTCAGGACCGCGAAGACCACGAGGAACCACAGCGGGGACAGGGCCAGTTTCACCAGCGTCCGGACCGTCCCGAACTCGGCGCCCGACAGCAGCAGCGCCACCGCGGCGGCCGTCCACAGGGTGAGGACGGCCGCGACCGGCTTGAACAGGCGGGACAGCCGACCCGTCAGCCAGCGGTGGTAGCGGACGCCCCGGGCGCGGGCCGAGGCACGGCTCCGGGTGGCGACATGGCCGCCGACCAGGAAGAACACGGCGAGTGTCTGGAACAGCCAGGAGACCGGTGCCAGCCACGGCAGGTGCTGCAGCGGGCTCGACGCGCGCAGGGTGCCGCTGTCGGCGACCAGGGCGGTGACGAGCCAGTGCCCGAGGACGACCCCGAGGACCGCGACGGCGCGCAGGGCGTCCACGGCCCGGTCGCGGCCGTCGGGGGTGGCCGCGACGACGCGGGCGGCCCGGCGCCGCAGTCCCGTGCGGACGGCGCGGACGCCGAGGTCAGTCATGGGTCACCGCCGTGGTCTCGCCCAGGACGATCCGGGCCAGGTTCGTGAGGGAGGTCGAGCCGGGGTCGAAGTAGTCGCTGTGGCCGCCGTCGCCGGCCGGGAAGACCCGGGCGCCGTAGGCCGGGGAGAGGGGGTCGGTGCCCAGGCCGACCGTCGTGCCGAACAGGTCGACGCTGAGGTGCGGGACGTTCTCCACCCAGTCGTCGGCCCCCCGGGCCGCCCAGACGCGGGCGCGGGTGCGCAGGCCGGCGGCCGAACCGGCACCGGTGCCCGGGCTGCCGACGAGGGCGATGTCGTCGACGTCGAGTCCGGCCGCGGCACGGCCGCAGACGACCGAGCCGTAGGAGTGGCACACCAGGGAGATGCGCGCTCCGGCACCCGTGACGGCCCGCAGGCCGGCCACGAGCGCGCGCAGGGGCGGGGCGGCCTGTTCCGCCCTGCCGGTCGTCGTGACCGCCGGGCTCACCGTGGCCGGTGTCTCGTAGCCCAGCCATGCCACGACCGCCGTGCGGGTGCCCGCCGGTGCCTGCCGGGCGAGCTGCCGGTGCAGGGCGGCGGCCGCGGCGTGGAACCGGCCGTAGGTGTCCAGGCTCGTGTCGGATCCGGGGACCAGGACGGCGACGCGGTCGGCGCGGGCGAGGTCGCCCAGGACCTCCGTCACCCGGCCGGAGCCGCGGCCGTCGAAGCGGAGGAGGTGCCGGCCCGGGGCGGCCAGCGCGCGGTCCGTCGCGGCGCGGTCCCGGTCGTGGTGGGCTGCGGCCGCCCGGGCCGCCTCGGCGGCGTTGGCGCGGTTGGCCGCGTACGTCTCCTCGAGAGTCGACGCGTTGAGGGGGGCCGGCAAGGCGGGCGGCGGCGCGGGGATCTGCGGACGCCCCGCCGCGGACAGGGGGAAGACCACGGCGGCGGTGACGAGCAGGGCCGGCACGGCCCGCCGCCGACGAGGGGAGCCGGACCGGCGCCGACTGCCCCTGTCACGGCGGTACTTCGGCACAAACGGTACGGCCCGCGCCCACGATGCGAACCCCATGGTCGTCCCCCTCCAGCACGCCCGGCCATCGGGTCGGCATGGAAGGGAAGCTACGGATCGGCCCTCGTCGTCCGCGTCCCGCCGGGGAACTCACCTGCGGCGTAGCTCTCAGGTATGAGGGGTATGACGGGGGCCGCCCCCTAAGGGGACCACGGTGACGCGCTACGGCCCTTCACCGGGCAGTCGCGATACGGCCGTTCACCGGGCAGTCGCGGTAAGGCCGTTCACCAGGCGGTCGCGGTAAGGCCGTTCACCAGGCGGTCGCGTCACGGCCGTTCACCAGGCCAGCTGGGCGATCTCCTCCGCCACCACCGCGCAGGCGTCCGCCGCCGGGTCGATGAGCGGGAAGTGCCCCACGTCCTCCAGCAGCGTCACCCCCACCACCTCCCCGGCCTTCGCCGCCGCGTCCGCGTACGACTCGGCGACCTGCTGCGGCACCATGAGGTCGGTGCGCCCCTGCACGACGGTCGTGGCGATGCCGGTCGGCAGCAGCAGCGCCGGGTCGGCGCAGGGCAGGCGCTCGGCGAAATGCTCGTCGCCGCCCAGGAACTGGCGCGCGGCGCCCCCGCACACGTCCAGCTTGTCGGCGACGGAGAAGTCCGCGATCGGGGCCAGCGCGACCACACCGCGCAGTGTCGCCGAACTGCCCGAATACCAGGGCGAGTCGGCCGGCAGGACGTGCCGGGCCGCTCCCCACAGCGCGAGGTGCCCGCCCGCCGAGTGGCCGGTGAGGACGGTACGGCGCGGGTCGGCCTGCGGCAGCAACCGCCGTACCAGCGCCGGGAGGGCGTCCAGGGCGGCGGCCACGTCGTCGAAGGTGTCGGGCCAGCGGCCGGCGAGCGCGTCGTCCGCGCCGCCGCGCCGGTACTCGACGCTGGCGACGGCGAACCCGCGGCGGGCCAGGAAGTCCGCGAAGGGGCTGATGTGCCGCCGGTCGTAGGGCGCCCGCCAGGCACCGCCGTGCAGCACGGCGACGACCGGGGCGGGCCCGCCCGGCCCGGCCTGTGCGCGCGGGGCGTGGAAGTCGATCACCTGGTCGGGGTGGTCGCCGTAGGCCGCGGTGGCGTCGGGGTCGACAGGCGCGTGGGAGAACACCGACTTCTCCTCGGCGGCCGCCCGGGCCGCTGCGACGTCGTCCGTCATGCTCCACCCTCTCAGCGATGAAACGTAGGCGGCGGATCCAGTGGGGAGTTCAGCCGTTGGCCGGGACGGTACCAGGCGCGTGACATGCGCGGACACCAAGGATGTGACGCTGGGTGAGGCCCTTGGCGGGCCCCCGGGCGGGTCCGGGGCCGGACGCCGCAGGACGTCCGGCCCCGCCGGCGCTCAGGCCAGCGTCTCCGCCGCTCAGGCCAGCGTCTCCGCCAGCACGCTCGCCGCCCGCTCCACGTCGGCGAAGCCCACGTACAGCGGTGTGAAACCGAAGCGCAGCACGTCCGGCGCCCGGAAGTCGCCGACCACGCCCCGCTCGATCAGCCGCTTCATCACGTCACCGGCGTCGTCACAGCTCAGTGCGATCTGGCTGCCACGCTCCTCGTGCGCCCGCGGCGTGAGGCACGCGACCCGGCCCTCGGGCACGTACGCCGACACGCACGTCAGGAAGAAGTCCGTCAGCGCGAGGGACTTGGCCCGCACCGCGTCGACGGACACCCCGTCCCACACCTCCAGGGCCGCCTCCAGGGCGAGCATGGAGAGGATGTCCGGGGTGCCGACGCGGCCGCGCAGCGCACCCGAGGCCGGCTCGTAGCCGGTCCGCATCCCGAACGGCTCGGCGTGGGAGTTCCAGCCGGGCAGCGGGGAGTCGAAACGGTCCTGCAGCTCCCGCCGCACGTACAGGTAGGCCGGTGAACCCGGCCCGCCGTTCAGGTACTTGTAGGTGCAGCCGACCGCCAGGTCCACCCCGTGCGCGTCCAGCCCCACCGGCAGGGCGCCCGCGCTGTGGCACAGGTCCCACACGGCGTACGCCCCGGCCTCGTGCACGGCGGCCGTCAGGGACGGCAGGTCGTACAGCCGGCCGGTGCGGTAGTCGACGTGGTTGAGGAGGACCGCGGCGGTGCGCTCGCCCAGCGCGGCGGGGACATCGGCGGGCGCCACGGGGCGCAGCGTGCACCCGGTCATCCGGGCGGCGGACTCGGCGATGTAGCCGTCGGTGGGGAAGGTCGTCGCGTCGACCAGCAGCTCGTCCCGTCCGTCCCCGGCCATCCGCACGGCGGCCACCAGCGCCTTGAACACGTTGACGCTCGTGGAGTCCCCGGCGACGATCTGCCCGGGCGCCGCCCCGACCAGCGGGGCGATCCGGTCACCGATCCGCTCGGGCGCCGTCCACCAGCCGCTCTCCTCCCAGGACCGGATGCGCAGCTCGCCCCACTGGCGGCGGACGACGTCCTCGACGCGGCCAGGCACGACGGCGGGCAGCGCGCCGAGCGAGTTTCCGTCGAGGTAGACCACGTCGTCCAGGACGAACGCGTCGCGCATGCCGCGCAGTTCGTCGGCGGCGTCCAGCTTCTCCGCTTCGATGGCCAGCTCAGACATGGGACCGCGCCGTCCACAGCTCGGGGAAGACGTTCTTCTGCGCGCGCTTCTCCAGCCAGGCCACCCCGGCGGAGCCGCCCGTGCCGGTCTTGGCGCCCATCGCGCGGCGGGTGGCGACCAGGTGGTCGTTGCGCCAGCGCCACACCAGCTCGGCCACATCGCTCAGCGCCTCGCCGAGCCGGGCCAGTTCGTCGCTCTCGTCGCCCGAGTAGACGGCCGTCCAGGCGGCCTCGACCTCCGGCGAGGGCTCGTAGCGCTGCGCGACGTCACGCTGCAGCACCGCCTCCGGGATGGCGTACCCGCGGCGCGCGAGCAGCCGCACGACCTCGTCGTACAGGCTCGGCTCGTGCAGCGCCTTCTCCAGCTCGGCGTGCACGCGCGGGGCGCCCCGGTGCGGGACGAGCATGGACGCGGACTTGTCGCCGAGCAGGAACTCCATCCGCCGGTACATCGCCGACTGGAAGCCGGAGCCCTCACCGAGGGCGCCCCGGTACGAGTTGAACTGGGCCGGTGTCAGCTGCCCGAGCGGCTTCCAGGAGGCGTTGAGCGCCTCCAGCTCGCGTACGGACCGCTTCAGCGCGGCGACGGCGGTGGGCACGTCCTCGCTCCTGAGCGCGCGTGCCGCCGTCTCCCACTCGTGGACGATGACGGTGAACCACAGCTCCATCACCTGGGTCGTCACCAGGAAGACCATCTCTCCGGGGTCGTCGGAGAGGGTGTGCTGGAGGTGGGTGAGCACGTCCGCTTTGACGTAGTCCTCGTACGGCGTGGTGCCCTGGAAGTCGAGATGCGGGGTCTCGGGCTCGTGAGCCTCGTGGGACATCGCTGTCTCCTGCAGATAACTCCGGGTAGCGGTCCGCCCCTGCCGATGCCGGCACGGGGGCCCCGGTCCCCACCCGCATCCTGCGGTGTCGCCCCCGGAACCGCAAGGCCCGCCCGCTCGGCGGGACGGGCCTCACGTGCACGGACCGTCGTCAGCCGAGGACCTGCGCCGCGGTCGGCGAGGAGTCCTTCAGGAACTGGGAGCAGCGCTCGTACTCCTCCTGCTCACCGATGGCCTGCGCGGCCCGGGCGAGCGCGTGCAGGGCCCGCAGGAAGCCGCGGTTCGGCTCGTGCTCCCACGGCACCGGGCCGTGGCCCTTCCAGCCGTTGCGGCGCAGCGCGTCCAGCCCGCGGTGGTAGCCCGTCCGGGCGTAGGCGTACGACTCCACCGCCGCGCCCCGCTCGAACGCGTCGTCGGCGAGCTGCGCCCAGGCGAGCGAGGAGGTGGGGTGCGCGGCCGCGACCTCGGCGGGCGCGGCTCCCGACGCGAGCATTTCCCGGGGCCCGGGATCGTCGGGGAGATGGGTCGGGGGCGGACCCCCGAGGAGGTTCTCGTGAATGGACATGCCCCAAGTCTGCGGCATCAGCCCCGGCCGCGGGCACTCGTGCCGACGGGGCGACGCGCGACGCCCCCCGACCGGCGACGCGTGGCACGCCGACGAGCACACCCCGGACCGACCCGGAGCCGGCCGGCTCGGCTAGGGGGTGGGCGGGTCGACCAAGGGGCAGGGGTCGGCCAGCGAGTAGGCAGGTGGGCCAGCGAGTGGGCGGGTGGGTCAAGGGGTGGCGGGCGCAAGCCCAGGCCGGGCCGAGCGACGCCGCCAAGGACGTGCGGGCGGAAGCCGAAACCGGGCCGAGCGAGCGCCGGCAAGGACATGAGGGCGGAAGCCGAAGCCAGGCCGACCGACCGTCGGCACGACGACGACGGCGGTGGCCGCGCCGATCCGACCCCGGCCGCACCGGCTGAGGCTGTGGCGGCCGCCGCGCGGGGCGGCGGGTCACCGGGGCACCAGGCCACCGCTCCCCCAACAACCCCGTCCACCGACAACCCCGTCGACCAACCAGCCCGTCTACCACCCAGGCCAAACCCGCCAAACCCGTCCACCACCAGCCGCTAAGAAAGCCGCTTGCGCACCGGCTCCCCCTCCAGTGGCGGAGCCGTGACCGTGCCGAACGTGCGGCACTCCGGTCGTTTGCAGTCCGGTGGTGGTCTGCGCACCGTCGCGAGCGCGATCGCCGACCCCGCGACCAGCGCCCCCGCGCACCACACCATCGCCTCGCGGAACGCCGCGTCGAAGGCGGCCGGTTCGCGGTACGCCTCCTCGCCCATGCCCGTCAGCAGCGGCAGCGCCGCCACCGCCACCAGGCCCGCCGCCCGGGCCGCCGCGTTGTTGATGCCGCTGGCGAGCCCCGCCCGGACCACGCTCACCGACCCCAGCACGGTCGCCGTCAGCGGCGCCACCAGCATGACCATGCCCAGTCCGAGCACCAGCAGCGCCGGCAGCACATCGGCCCAGTACGACGCCCCGGGCCCGACCCGCAGCATCAGCAGCATCCCGGCGGCGCACAGCAGCGGCCCCGCCGTCAGCGGGATGCGCGGCCCGATCCGGTCGGCCAGCTCCGCGGAGCGGGCGGACAGCGCCAGCATCAGCACGGTCGTCGGCAGCAGCGCCGTACCGGCCGCGAGGGCGGAGTAGCCCACCGCGACCTGCAGCTGCAGCGCGGCGAGGAAGAAGAAGCCGCCGAGCGCCGCGTACACGCACAGCGTGACGAGGTTGACGGCCGTGAACTGCCGCGACGCGAAGATGTCGAGCGGCATCATCGGCTCGGCCCGCCACCGCTCGACCAGGACGAACGCCACCGCCGCCGCCACGCCCGCCACCGCCGAGCCCCAGACGACGGCACCGCCCTCACCGGCCTCGATCAGCGCGTACGTCAGCAGCGCCAGCGCCAGCGCCCCCAGCACCGCCCCGAGCACGTCGAACCGCCCGCGCGCCCGCCCGGCGCCGCCCGACTCGGGCACGTGCCGCAGGGCCACCGGTACGCACACCAGCGCCAGCGGCACGTTCAGCAGGAACACCCACCGCCAGCCGGGACCGTCCACCAGCCAGCCGCCCACGAACGGCCCGACCGCCGCCCCGATCCCGCCGAAGCCGGACCACAGGCCCACGGCCCGCCCCCGGTCGTCGGGGTGGAAGGACGCCTGGATCAGGGCCAGCGACCCGGGCGTGAGCAGCGCGCCGCCCACCCCCTGCAGGGCCCGCGCGGCGATCAGGACCGGCGCGTCGGGCGCGAGCCCGCACAGCAGCGACGCCACGGCGAACCACACCACGCCGACGACGAACACCCTGCGCCGCCCGAACCGGTCCCCGAGCGCCCCGCCCAGCAGGATCAGCCCGGCCAGCGTGACCATGTACGCGTTGACCGTCCACTGCAGGGCCGCCAGGTCCGCGTCGAGGTCGCGGCCGATGCGCGGCAGGGCGACGTTGACCACGGTCGAGTCCAGCAGGGCCATGCTGGAGCCGAGCACGGTGGTGAGCAGGATCCACCTGCCGCGCGACGAGGCCAGCCGGACATCGGGCATGCGGGGAGCATACGGAAGAACCCGGCACCACAGCAGGTGCCGGGCTCTCCGCGAGACGGACCGGGACTTACTTGATCTTCGTGCCGGTCGAGCGCAGGTTGCCGCAGGCCTCGACGACGCGGGCCGCCATGGACGCCTCGGCCAGCTTGCCCCAGGTGCGCGGGTCGTAGGTCTTCTTGTTGCCGACCTCGCCGTCGACCTTCAGGACACCGTCGTAGTTGCGGAACATGTGGTCCGCGACCGGACGGGTGAAGGCGTACTGGGTGTCCGTGTCGATGTTCATCTTCACCACGCCGTTCTCCAACGCCGTGCGGATCTCCTCCTCCGTGGAGCCGGAGCCGCCGTGGAAGACGAAGTCGAACGGGGAGGTCTTGCCGAACTTGGCGGCGACGCCCTCGTTCAGCTCCTTCAGCAGCTCGGGGCGCAGGACGACGTTGCCCGGCTTGTACACGCCGTGCACGTTGCCGAAGGACGCGGCCAGCAGGTAGCGGCCCTTCTCGCCCAGGCCGAGGGCCTCGGCGGTGCGGATCGCGTCGTCGACCGTGGTGTAGAGGGAGTCGTTGATCTCGTGGGAGACGCCGTCCTCCTCGCCGCCGGTGGGGGTGATCTCCACCTCGAGGATGATCTTCGCGGCGCGGGCCAGCTCCAGCAGCTCCTGGGCGATGGAGAGGTTGTCGGCCAGGGTCTCGGCCGAGCCGTCCCACATGTGCGACTGGAACAGCGGGTTCAGGCCGGCCTCGACGCGCTTCTGGGAGAGCGCGAGCAGCGGGCGTACGTACCCGTCGAGCTTGTCCTTCGGGCAGTGGTCCGTGTGCAGCGCGATGTTCACCGGGTACTTCTCGGCGACGATGTGCGCGAACTCGGCGAGGGCGACCGCGCCGGTCACCATGTCCTTGCTGTACTGCCCGCCCAGGAACTCGGCACCACCCGTGGAGATCTGGACGATGCCGTCGCTCTCCGCCTCAGCGAAACCGCGCAGGGCCGCGTGCAGGGTCTGGGTGGAGGTCACGTTGATGGCCGGGTAGGCGAACTTTCCTGCCTTCGCCCGGTCCAGCATCTCGTTGTAGACCTCGGGAGTTGCGATGGGCATGCGTCCGCTCCTTGTATCTGCGGGTTGGGGTACTGCGTTGTCTCTACGGCCCTGACCTAGACCTTGGGTGCGACGTCATCGTCGGCCCCATCTTTCCAGACTCGGCCGGAAGGTCCAGGCCCGTCCACGCCCTGGTCAGTCGAGTCCCAGCTCGTCCTTCGAGAAGGCGAACAGGTACGGCACCCCGGCGCCCTCCCGGATCTTCTCGGCGGCACCGGTGGCCCGGTCGACGATGGTCGCCACGGCCACGACCTCGGCCCCGGCCTCGCGCACGGCCTCCACGGCGGTGAGCGGGGAACCGCCGGTGGTGGAGGTGTCCTCGACGACCAGCACCCGGCGGCCGGCGATGTCCGGGCCCTCGACGCGGCGCTGCAGACCGTGGGCCTTCGCGGCCTTCCGTACGACGAACGCGTCCAGGCGCCTGCCCCGGGCGGCGGCCGCGTGCAGCATCGCGGCGGCGACGGGGTCGGCGCCCATGGTGAGCCCGCCGACCGCGTCGAACTCCAGCTCCGCGGTCAGGTCCAGCAGCACCTGACCGACCAGCGGGGCGGCCTCGCCGTCGAGGGTGATGCGCCGCAGGTCGACGTAGTAGTCGGCTTCCAGACCCGACGACAGGGTCACCTTGCCGTGCACCACGGCCTTGTCCTTGATCTGCTGCAGCAGCGCGCCGCGTGTGTCCGTCATGGCGCCCAGCTTAGAGGCGGCGCCAGCTCCAGGTCGTGGTGGCCTCCAGCGGCTCCAGGGGCGTGACCAGGCGCGGCAGTGTGTTGAGACCGTTGGGCGGCCCGGTCTGCGGCTCCACGCACACGGCCTCCCGCTGCTCGTCGTAGACGACGACCCACTCCTCCGGGCTGCTCACCTTCAGCTCCAGCTGCCCGGGCCAGGTCAGGGTCACGTCGACGCCGCCGGGCATGCCGAAGCAGTCGTCCCAGGGGCCGGGCCGCGGGTCGATCCGGTTGCCGGTGGGCAGGTGGTCCTCGCCGCGCTCCTCCTGCCAGGCGGGCTCGAAGGCGAGGCGCACGTCCTCGCCGCCGAGGTTCCGGTTGAACCACGGGTGCCAGCCGATCTGCGCCGGGAAGGACGACTCGTACGTCTCGACGGACATGGTGAGCGTCACCGCGTCCCCGGTCAGGGAGACGACCTGGGTGACGCGGCCCGGGTACGGCCAGGGGTCGACGAGGTCGTAGGTGATGACGGCCTCGTCCGTGCCGGTGCGGGCGACGCGCCAGGCGTGGTCGCGGACGGTGCCGTGGATGGCGTGCGGCGGGGCGTTGAGGGGCATCTGCCGTACGGCGGCGCCGTCCAGGAACCGGCCGTCCCTGATCCGCCCGCACCAGGGCACCATCGGGAAGCAGCCGAACCGCTCCCCCTGCCGCAGCAGCTCCACGCCCCCGACCCGCAGCCCTCCGACCCGGCCGCCGTTGCCCGGCTGCACGGTCACCTCCGCGTCACCCGCGGTCAGCGTGATGTCTTCGTCACTCACGGGACGACCCTACTGGGGTGATCAAGAGGGCCTCGGTGACCGGGGGTTCCGGCACGGCCCCCGGCGATTCACGACGGGCGCCCCCGCCGGGTGGCGAGGGCGGCTTCGCGATCGTCGCGGCCCGGCGGGGCACCCCCGGGGCCGGCGCACGCCTGTCGGGCCGGGCCGGGGCGGGCCGGGGTGGGGTGGGGCAGGCTGGGGCGGGCCTGGGCGGGCCGGGTCAGCGTCGGCGGCGCAGGGCGCGGACCGCGACGATGGCCGAGGCCACCGCCAGTGCCGCCGCGGGTGCGGCCCAGCGCAGGGGCGCCGGGGTCGTCACCGTCTGCGGCGCGGGCACGGGTGCGTAGCGGCCGCGCGGCGGGGCGTGGTCCACCTCCTCCGCACTGCGTCCGATCATCGTCCGCCGTGCATGGGCCGCCTCGGCCACCTCGTCGTCGTCGGAGGGTCCGCGGGAGGACGCCGCCGTGTCGCCCCGGGGCCCGGGGGCGGGGGAAGGGGAAGGGGCCTCCTCGGTGAGGCCGGCTCCTGGGGCGTCGCCACCCTCGGCCGGGCCGGAAGCCGCGGGCTTCCCCGCCGCGTCGGCGCCCGCCGCGTCGGCGCCCGCCGCGTCGGCGTCCGCCGCGGGCGGTGACGGCGGGGGAGGCGGGGCGGGCGCGTCGTCCGCGTCGGGCGTCGTCTCGTGGTTCGTCGTCGCGCGCGGCTCGAAGTCCTGGGTCGCCAGGGGGGTCGCCGTCTCCGGGGCGGCCTCCGCGAGGTGCTCCGCGAAACGGTTCAGCAGGCGGGTGACGGCGCCCTCCACCGCGTCCGCCGGGAGGTCCCGGATCCGGCCGTCCGCCGAGGCCGTGCCGTCGAAGACCACCGTGCAGCCGTCCTCCGCCTCGCGCAGGGCGATCCGCAGCGCGAGCGTGACCGAGCCGCTGCCGCGGGACTCCTCGGCCCCGCCCTCGACGCCGTACGCGCCGTCGTCCCGCCGGGACACCCGCACGGCTCCCCGGTACGTGACGGAGTGACTGCCCACCCGGATCTTCAGCCGCCCGGCGACGGGCTCCGCGCCCGCGTCCTGCTGGAGCCCGGGAACCGCCCGGGCGACCCGCGCGGGGTCGTCCAGCACCTCCCTGAGCCGCTCGGCCGGAACCGGAACGAACACCTCGTGCTCCATGTCGACGGACTCTACCCAGCGCGGGCCCGCTCGCACCCGTGCCTCGGCAATTCACCCCCGATCCGGCCCCGATACGGCCCCGATCCGCCCCGGCAGGCGTACCCTCCCGGCTCCCCATGCCGGCTCCCCATGCCGGCTCCTCATGCCAGCTCTCCTTGCCGGCTCCCCATGCCGACTCTCCTTGTCAGCTCCCCTTCCCGGCTCCCCGCTCCCCCACCGGCCCCCGGCTCAGTACCGCGGATGCACCAGCGTCGAGGCCGGCAGCCCCGCGATCCGGGTCGCCCGGGCCGACCGCTCCCCCGCCGCCAGGGCCGCGTCCGTGAGGACGTGCGGGCGCGGCCCCCGCGGGTCGAGCCGGGGCCGCGGCTCGGTGCGGGCGGCCAGGACGAAACCCCAGTCGCGGGGCGCGTCGGAGCGGCCGGCGGGCGTGCGGTCGGGCCCGGCGGCGTACCCGGCGTGCCGGCCGCCGGTGCGGTACGGGGCGGTGCGCAGGCCCGCCGCGCGGACGGTCGCCTCCACCGTCCAGTAGACGCGCGGCCCGGAGGCGACCGGCCCGGCGTGCACCACGAGCCGCCCGCCCGGCGCCAGCACCCGCCGGGCGAGGCCGTAGAACTCCTGCGAGTACAGCTTCGTGCTCGCCGTGATGCCCGGGTCGGGCAGGTCGGAGACGACCACGTCGTACGCCGCCGGGGGTGCCGAGCGCAGCCAGGCGAAGGCGTCGGCGGTCGTCACGCGCACCCGGGGGTCCGCGAAGGCGCGCTCGTTCAGCGCGGACAGGCCCGGGTCGGTGCGGGCCAGCCGCACCACCTCCGCGTCGAGGTCGACGACGTCGACGCGGTCCACCCCGGGATGGCGCAGCACCTCGCGCGCCGCGAGCCCGTCCCCGCCGCCGAGGATCAGCACGCGCGCGTGCGTGCCGGTCATGGCGGGGTGGACGAGGGCCTCGTGGTAGCGCGGCTCGTCCCGCCCGCTGACCCGCAGCCGCCCGTCGAGGAACAGGCCGAGGCCGCGGCCGTCCGTGCCGCCGGTGAGGACGACCTCCTGCACGTCGCTCTGCAGCGCCACCCGCACGTCCCTGCCGTAGAACGCGTGCCGCGCGGCCCGTTCGAAGTCGTCGACGAGCACGGCGGCCGAGGCGAGGATCGCGAGCACCACGGCGTTGCCGAGCAGCAGCAGCCACCGGGCGCGCCGGGTCAGATCCCGGCGGAACAGCCCGAAGACCAGCGCTGCGCCGACGACCGCGTTGACGGCTCCGGTGAGCAGCGTGCCGGTGAACTGTCCGAGGAAGGGCAGCAGCAGGAAGGGGAAGGCGAGTCCGCCGACGAGCGCGCCGACGTAGTCGGCGGCGAACAGGTCGGCCACGGCGCCGCCCGCGTCCTGGCGGCGGATGCGCTGGATCAGCTCCATCAGCAGGGGCACCTCGGCCCCGATGAGCAGTCCGGTCGCGAGGGAGAAGGCGACCAGGAGGCAACGCGGTCCGCCGGCCCACATGCCGCCCCAGTCTCCGGTCCAGGCGAAGACGGCGTAGAGGGCCATCGCGCTGCACCCGCCGACGAGGGCGAGCGTGGCCTCGACGGCGCCGAAACCGGCGGCGGCCAGTCCGCGCAGCCGCTTCGCCGCGAGGGAGCCGATGCCCATCGCGAACACCATGACGGACAGCACCACGGACGCCTGGGTGACCGAGTCACCCATCAAGTACGAGGCGAGCGCCAGGAGTTCCAGTTCGTACACGAGTCCGCAGGCCGCGCAGACGAACACGCCCGCGAGCACCAGGAACCGTGCGGTGCCCGTCCGCACGGGCAGCCGCACCGGGCCTGCGGGGCCGCCCGGCGCGCTCCAGGGCGGCGGGGAACCGGGCGGGGCGGGCGCGTGCGGCTCGATCACGCTGCGACGTTACGTCACGCCTCGACCGCGGTTCGTCACCCACACGTGTGGTGCTGGTTTACCGGGGCCCGGCCACGGTACGAGAACGGGTTTGCCGCGTTCCGGATCTGTGGCGTGCCGCCGGCGTCCGCGCGCCCACTCTCGTGCGGGTCGCGACCAGTTGCCCGTCCTGCGGGTAGGCGTGCCAGGTCCGCCAGTGCACCTGGCCCTCGTGGTGCTGGGCCAGCAGGGCGGTGAAGGCGTGCGGGCTGCCCGGGAAGACGCCGGCGAGGCCGTGCGGGTGGTCGGAGACGAGGGCCAGCAACTCCTGGGCGCGGCCCGCGAAGGAGCCGGGCGAGAGGACCTCGACCCGGGCGGCGAACTCGTACTCCCAGTCGCCCACCCGCTCGGCCACGCCGAGCGGCAGCGGGGTACTGCTGCCCGGGATGCACGCCACCGTCTCCGAGCAGACGCCCCGCTCCCCCTCCAGCAGGACCTGGTGGGACGCGCCGAGGAGGCGCAACTGGATGTACACACCCGCCAGTTCGAGGTCGAGTGCGGCCAGTGCGGGAAGCGGCTCGCGCCCCAGGGCCCAGGCGAGATCGGCAGCGCGCGTGTCGGTGTAGGAGGTGTTCAGGGTCGTGAGCATGGATCGGCTCCGCAAGCACACAAAAGGAGAGGGAGGTGGGTCCGTGGCGCCCCGGTCACACCGGGGGATGTCGGCCCGGTCAGCCCAGTCGGCCGGTTCAGGACGTGTCCGCGGGACGTCCGAGGGGCTGCGTCGGTGTTTTAGAGGGAATCATGAACTCTGCTGGCGCAACAGCGTTTTTACCCAAGTTCGTAGGGTTTCCATCCCTCAGAGGGCTCCACAGCTCAACTGTTCAACTACGGCGTGCGCCGCTGCGGGGAGGCGTGCGCCGGTGCGGCGCGACGCGCGCCGGGAGCCGGAGCCGATCACTGTCCGGCATCCCGGCCGCCCGGTCAAAAGCCCCGTGTGACACGTGCAGTTGCCGCAGTCACGCCCGGATACACCTGTGTGCGCGGCTAGTTGCCCGCCAGACACACAACCTCGCCGGAACACACGCGATTTCGCCCGACATGCGTTCGACGGATCCGCCGTACGGGAATGCCCGGCCGGCAACGGAACGCGGGGCCCGCCCAGGTGCGGACCCCGCGTTCGGTGGTTGCGGCTTCCCCGTCGGGAGGCGGCCGGTCAGCTGCCTCCGCCGCCGCATCCACCTCCACCGCCCCCGCCGCAGGACGACCCGCCTCCGCAGGAGCTTCCCCCGTGGTGGCTGTCACCGGAGGAACCGGAGTCTCCCCCGCCGGCCCACCAGCTGTTGCTGCTGCCGCCCGTGCCGGAGGACGCCGACGCCCGGCGCCGCGCACTCCCCCCGGAGCCGCGCGAACCGCCCCTGCGTGCCAGGGACACCAGCGCCCCCACGAAAAGCACTCCGATCACCGCCAGGATGATGCCGAGGAACATGGCGCCACCCTCCTTCCGTTTCCCCCGAAGCGGCCCCCCGTGGGCGCCTCGCTCTTGCGTGACCGGGAGATGCCCTTCGCCCGCGCGAGCCAAAGCAGAGTTGAGGAAGTTCAGAGGGTTCGGTCCGCAACGGGCCGCCGGCCGAGCCCGGTTCGGTGCGGGCCCACCACCCCGCACCGGTCGCCGCCCGCCCGAGTTGCGGGTCCGCGCGGCCGCATGAACGCGGGAGCGAAGGGAGGGATGTGGGGGTGTGCACGCCCGCTCGGGCGTTGAAGGAAGAGGTCTCATGTCCGTTCGAAGCATGACGTCGGCGCGGCTCACCGACGGCCGGCCACAGCTGTTCGCGGGCAGCAACCACGGGCTGTTCAGCAGGTGGAAGGTGAGTGAGCACCCGGACGCGGGCTGGACCGGCTGGGAGCAGTTCGGTTTCGACCACGGCCGGGTGATGTCGCCGGCCGCGGCCCCGCTGACCGACGACCGGCCGCAGATCTTCGCCGTGGCCGAGGGCGGTGAGCTCTGGAGCACCTGGAAGGTGACCACCGATCCGAGTGCCGCCTGGGCCGGTTGGTCGAAGTTCAACGGACTGCCGGGATCGGCCCGCAGCGTGGGTGTGGCCACCCTGACGGACGGCCGTCCGCAGATCGTGGTCGGCACCGACAGCGGTTCGGTGTCTGCCTGGAAGGTGAACACCCACCCCGACGCCGCCTGGACCGACTGGTCCTCCTTCGACGGTCCGCCCGCCTGATCCGGAACCGGGATCCGGAGCGGCGAATCCGGGGGCGCTCGGCCGGGGTCACCCGGTCGAGCGCTGCCGCCGCCCCTCCCGACCCCGGCCGCATGTTGAACAGCCCGCGGCTTCGGCGCAGGATGACCGGCATGACCTCCAGTGCGCGCCCCCTCCTGAACCGCCGGCTCGCCGAGTTCGGGACCACGATCTTCGCCGAGATGTCGGCCCTGGCCCTGAGCACCGGTGCCATCAACCTGGGGCAGGGTTTCCCCGACACCGACGGCCCCGAGGAGATCAGGGAGGCCGCCGTACGGGCCCTGCGGGACGGCCGCGGCAACCAGTACCCGCCGGGCCCCGGCGTCCCCGAGCTGCGCACCGCGATCACCGCGCACCAGCAGCGCCGCTACGGCCTGTCCTACGACCCCGACACCGAGGTCCTGGTCACCGCCGGGGCCACGGAGGCCATCGCCGCCGCGCTGCTGGCCCTGGTGGAGCCCGGTGACGAGGTAGTCGCCCTGGAGCCGTACTACGACTCGTACGCGGCGTGCATCGCCATGGCGGGCGGCCGCCGGGTCCCGGTCACCCTGCGCGCGGATCTGCAGGAGGGCCGCTTCCGCCTCGACCTCGACGAGCTGCGCGACGCCGTCACCGACCGCACCCGGCTGCTGCTGATCAACACCCCGCACAACCCGACCGGCACGGTCCTCAGCCGCGCGGAGCTGGCCGCGATCGCCGAGCTGGCGGTCGAGCGGGACCTGCTGGTGGTCACGGACGAGGTCTACGAGCACCTGGTCTTCGACGACGCCGAGCACGTGCCGCTGGCGACGTTCCCGGGGATGCGCGGGCGTACGGTGACCATCTCCAGCAGCGGCAAGACGTTCTCCTTCACCGGCTGGAAGGTCGGCTGGGTGACGGGGTCCCCGGAGCTGGTCACGGCGGTCCGCTCGGCGAAGCAGTACCTGACGTACGTCTCGGCGGGCCCGTTCCAGTACGCGGTCGCCGAGGCGCTGTCGCTGCCGGAGTCGTACTTCACGGACTTCCGCGCCGACATGCTGGCCAAGCGGAACCTGCTGGCGGCGGGCCTGGCGGAGGCCGGCTTCCGCGTCTTCCGCCCGTCGGGCACGTACTTCGTCACGACCGACATCCGCCCCCTCGGCGAGACGGACGGCTTCGCCTTCTGCCGCGGCCTGCCGGAACGCGCCGGGGTCGTCGCCATCCCGAACGCGGTCTTCTACGACCACCGCGAGGAGGGCGCGCCGTTCGTCCGCTTCGCGTTCTGCAAGCGGCCGGAGGTGCTTCAGGAGGCGGTGAAGCGGCTGGGGGCGGCCTCGTAGCGCGTCTCGGCCCGGCGATGCCTACGCCAGCCCGAGGATCACCCGCACGCGCTCTTCCACACGTCGCATCTCGCTCGGAGCGAGCAGGCCGAGACGTCGCCGAAGTCGCGGCTTGTCCACGGTGTGCAGGTCGGTGCAGTTCACGTAGGACTCGTCGTACTTGGTGACCCCACAGTCGGGACCGATCGGAACGTGGGTGGAAACGGGTCCTGGTGTACCGGTGATCACGGCGACGGTCAGCGCCGTCAGTGGCTCGGCGATCCGGTTCACGGTGAGGACCACCACGGGGTGCGGGCCGATGGGGCCGGGAAGGGCGCACCCCCACACCTCGCCCCGCAACGCGGAGCCGGTGTTCACCACTCGGCCTCGTCCGCTGCCGCCAGTTCTTCCTCCGTCGCGGGCACGACACCCTCGGGAGCCGGAGCCTGGGCGCCTCGGTAGAAGTCGCGGATGTCCTGGGAGGCGGCGACCTCGGTCGCCTCGCGGGAGAGGAGCCGCAGTCCCTCGCGCAGGGCGTCGGAGAGCGAGTGCAGCTGAAGGGTCTGCATCACCCGCTGCAGATCTTCCATCTCATCGGGGCGCAGGCGTACCTGGGCCACGCTGGTCGCGCCGCTGTCGCCCTGCTTCCGGCGCGTCTGCCGGGTCCGGGCCGCAGTCGCGGTGCGCCTTTTCGCCGGGGCCCCCGTCGTGCTGGTCGCCTGTCGGGTCTTCGAGGTCATTCCACCCTCCCCTCGCGTATGACAAATGTAGTACATCCAGTGTCGTCCTCCTGTCCGAGCTGGTCAAGCGCCTTGCTTCGTCGACTCAGGCTGCGGCACTGAGACCCTTCCCACGTCGTCGACAGTCCCGGCAGTGACCGGGCTCCGTTGCGCGGAACGCGCGCTCGCAGCCGTCGCAGGTCTGGAAGGGCAGGACGAGCGGCCGCTCGACCGTCGGTGGGGGTGGTGCGGGAAGGGGTGTCTCCCGGAGGCGGAAGGCCAGGACGCTCGCCGGGCGGGCCCGGAAGCGGTCGGGGAGCCGCAGGGTCAGCAGCTCGGTGATCTCGCGTGCCCCGACCCCGGCCGCCAGCCACTCGGCGACCGCCGGGGCCAGCCGGGCGGCCTCCTGGGCGGACAGGACGAGACGCGGGTCGACCCGGCGCAGGCCGGTCAGTACGGCGACCGCCTCCGGGTCGGCGCCGGCGAGGGCGGGCGCCGGGTTCTCGGTCTCCTCGGGGCCGCTCGTCGACGTGGCGGCAGAGGACTCGACTTCCTCGACGGCCGGCGGCTTCCGGGGGCCGGGCGGGCGGGGCGGGTCGTCCGGCCCCCGCCCGCCCGGCACGTCGTAGAAGTACGTCCGGGTGCGGATGTGCCCGGAGGGCAGCCGCTCGCGACGCCGCTCCAGGTATCCGGCCGCTTCCAGTTCCCTGAGCGCGCGCGAGATGAGGATCTCGCCCTCGCTGAAGTGCGCGCAGAGGGCGGTGATGCTCACGGGGGTGCCGTCGGGCAGGGAGGCGATGTACGCCGCGACGCCGATCGTGACCGCGCTGCCGCGCCGCTGCGCGAGGGCGTTGGAGAGCACCGTGAAGTCGGCCGTCAACCGGGTGCGGACGTGGATCACACCGGAGGTCGGAACTCCGGCGTCGGCGCGCAGGCGCGCGTTAGACTGCGGGTCAGCCATCGGGAAGTGCACATTCCTGATCGGTCAGGCCCTCGTTCGGGAAGCCACTCCCGGCCGGGGGCCGTATCTGTTTGCGGTAGTCGCCGCGAACGTAACGGCCCGTTACCCTCTGCTGCAAGCCGGTCACCCGGACGGGTGACGCCCGCCCTCCGGCGCGGGAGGGTGGGTGGGCGGGGAGTTCTGTCCCCGGTTCTTTCCGGAGGTCAGCGGCCTGCCGGACCCTCGCGGACCAGGGCCCGGTCGGCCCGGCTTCCTCAGCGACGGGGGCGCGGTCGGGCCTTCAGCTCGCCTATGAAGGCGGTCCAGGCGGTGGCCTCGAAGCACAGGGTCGGGCCGTGCGGGGCCTTGCTGTCACGGACGGGGGCGACGCCTCGGAACCCCTCGGCCAACTCCACGCAGTCGCCGCCCGCCTGATTGCTGTAACTGCTCTTGCGCCAAGCGGCGCCGTTCAGTTCGGGACGGGACACTCGAGCCACGGTAATCACCCTCCAACGTGGAGCGGATCATGTCGAGTGACATGAGCGGGGGCAGGGCTGCCGCCCGCAGTCGATCGTAAATCACCCTGTAGCGGCTGACGTTGGGCGGTTCCTCGATGAGTTGGCCATAGTCCGCGCCCTCGGTGTAGGCCGTCTCCGAGCCGTCCGGCATGGTCAGGGTCGTCAGCGAGCCGCCCATCGCCTCGTGTCCCCCTTGGTCGAACGGCAGCACCTGCACGGTGATATGCCGCTCCGCCGCAGCATCGAGGAGACGCGCCAACTGCTTGCGCATCACGGCATGACCGCCGATCGGACGCCGCAGTACGGCCTCGTCCAGGACCACGCACAGCTCTGGCCGGTCGGACGAACCCAGCCGCTCCTGTCGCCCCATACGGGCTGCGACGCGCTCCTCCAACTGGTCTTCGCTGTCCAACAGTGCGTCCAGGCTGAGCACGGCCCGCGCGTAATCCTCAGTCTGCAACAGCCCCGGCACCACATGAGCCGCGTACTGCCGGATGGCGACCGCCCGCTCCGAGTACTCCATGAACTTCCGCGACCAGTCCGGAAACGCCTCCCGGTACACGTACGGCCACAGCTCCACCAGCAGGTCGTCCGCCCCGAGGGCCGCGTCCAGCGCTCGCGCCAGTTCCAGCGTCGGTTTCGCCCCCGACGCCCGCTCGATCTGGGTGATCCGCGTGCTCACCACGTGCGTCCTGGCGCCGAGTTCGGCCTGGGTCAGTCCGGCCGCCGTACGGAGCCTGCGCACCCGCGCGCCGAACAGCGCCGCCATGGACGCGCCGGGGTCAATTCCGTTGGCCAATGCGTCACTTCCGTTTCTTACGGCCTGAGAGGTAAGGCTGCGCCCCCTGTCGAGCGTAGGGCGAACGGACGAGGCTTGAACACGAAAGGTGATGACTCGTGCACGCCGCGAGACATCGCGAGCTCGACGCAGAAGGACGGACGAAGCCGTGCTGACAGGAACCATCACCTCGGGAGACCCGAACGAGGCAGGTGAACTGCCCGCTGTGGGGGCACAGTTCGCACCCTCACCCCGCGGCGCGCAGCTCGCCCGGCGTTTCGCCGTCCGGTGCATGGAGGCGTGGGGTCACCCACCCGAGTCGGACGCGTCGTGCGCGGTCGCCCTGGTCGTCGGGGAGCTCGCGGCGAACGCCGTACGGCACGGCCGGATCCCCGGACGGGACTTCGGGCTCCGGCTCGTCCTGGACGGGCCGGCGGGCCTGGTCCGGGTGGAGGTCGCGGACGCCGCCTCCACGAAGCGGCTGCCGACGGCCGCGCCCTCGTCACCCCCGGAGGGCGAGTCGGGCCGGGGCCTGCTCCTCGTGGACGCCCTGGCCGTGCGCTGGGGCGCGACGCCTCGCCACCCGGTGGGCAAGACGGTGTGGGCGGAGGTGTCCACGACAGCCTCGCACCACCCGTGAGGGGCCGGACGACGTCCGGCCCCGAAAAGACAAACGGCGCGTACAGCGCATACCTGCCGTACGCGCCGACGCGCCGTGAGAAGCCCCGGTCGGGGGGCCTACTCCTCGTCGTCCTCGGGCTTCTCCGCCTCGTTGATCTCCTGTTCCAGACCGAGCTGCTCGACGAGCCACTTGTCGAACTCGATCGCGGCGCGCACCCAGCTGACCGTGGAGGAGACGAAGTGCTCCAGGCTCACGCCCATGCCGATCAGCATCTGGGCCTCGCCGATGAGGCGGACCGTGCCGTCGTCGTGGGTGTGGCTGTAGACCTTGGGCCAGAGGGTCCGGCGGTTCCAGTCGTCGATGGACTCCAGGAGCTGCGGCTTCAGCTCGATCCCGTGGGGCCGGTCGTAGAAGGTCCGCACGGAGAAGACCTGCTGGTCTCCCTCTCCACGGAACATGAAGTAGGTGCGGAACTGCTCCCACGGCGCCGCGAGGTCTCCCTCGTCGTCGACGACGTACTTGAGCTCCATCTGGTCGAGGAGCTGCTTCACGAGGTCCTGATCCGGGACGACGGGGCCCGCCGGTCCTTGCGGCTGCGGCTCGGGCTGGCCCCCGAAGTTCGGAATCGAGGACGGGTCGATGGTCACCGTGAATTTCCCTTCGTACGGATCCCGCCATCCTCCCCCATGCGGGGAGGGGGGTGGCAAGCCCCGACAGGCCCTGTCAGCCCTCGGCTGACACGATCCGGTCAGCCGCAACCCCCGGGTGCCCACAACCGTCCTCCTGAACAGCGAAACGGAGGGGACGATGGACATGCGGGAAACCGGCAGGGGTCGCACCCGGTGGGGGCTCATCCTGCCGTTCCTGGCCGCACCGGTGGTGGTCCTCGGTCTCCTGGTCGCGGGGTTCACCCTGTGGGCGTACTCCGAGGAGGAGGACGACGCCGCCCGCACCGGCGCGGCGGCGGCCGTGCCCTGCTCCGAGGCCCTGGCCTTCGGCGCCGCCGAGCGCCCCGCGGGCTCCGACGTGCGCGACTGCTCCGTGCAGCGGGGCATCGACACCGCCTACACGGCGGTGCTGCGGATGCCGCGCGGGGAGGTGGCCGGCTGGCTGCGCGGCACGTACCCGGACGCGCCCGAGCCGCGCCAGGGTGGCGCCTGCGGGGCGCTCTGCCTGGACGTGACCAGCGAGAACGGCCTGCCGGGCACCGCCGAGGCGCATGTGGTCCAGGTGCGGGTGGAGTACGAGAACGCCGAGACCGCGCGGGTGCGCTTCTCGGCGTTCACGATGTGATCCCCGGTCCTGCAGCCTGATGTGATCCCCGGTCCTACAGCGTCTTGCCCGGGGCCGGACCCACCAGCAGTTGGTCTCCGACGCGGTCGACCCGGACCGTGTCCCCGTCCTTGATCTCCCCGGACAGGATCTCCCGGGCGAGGCGGTCCCCGATGGCCGTCTGGACCAGGCGCCGCAGCGGCCGCGCCCCGTACGCCGGGTCGAGCCCCTCCTCGGCGAGCCAGGCCAGGGCCTCGGGCGTGACGTCCAGCGCGAGCCGCCGCTCGGCCAGGCGCCGGGCCAGGCTGCGGATCTGCAGCTCGGCGATGCGCTCCAGCTCGGGCTTGGTCAGCGCGGCGAAGACGACCAGGTCGTCCAGCCGGTTGAGGAACTCCGGCTTGAAGGAGCTGCGGACCACCTCCAGGACCTGTTCCTTCTTCTCCTCCTCGCTGGTGATCGGGTCGACCAGGAACTGGCTGCCCAGGTTCGACGTCAGCACGAGGATGGTGTTGCGGAAGTCGACCGTGCGGCCCTGGCCGTCCGTGAGGCGCCCGTCGTCGAGCACCTGCAGCAGGATGTCGAAGACCTCGGGGTGGGCCTTCTCCACCTCGTCCAGCAGGACGACGGAGTAGGGGCGCCTGCGCACGGCCTCCGTCAGCTGGCCGCCCTCCTCGTAGCCGACGTAGCCGGGCGGCGCGCCGACCAGCCGGGCCACGCTGTGCTTCTCGCTGTACTCCGACATGTCGATGCGGACCATCGCCCGCTCGTCGTCGAAGAGGAAGTCGGCCAGCGCCTTGGCCAGCTCGGTCTTGCCGACGCCGGTCGGGCCGAGGAAGAGGAAGGAGCCGGTGGGCCGGTCGGGGTCGGAGATGCCGGCCCGCGAGCGGCGGACCGCGTCCGACACCGCCCGGACCGCCTCGGTCTGGCCGATGAGCCGCTTGCCCAGCTCGTCCTCCATGCGGAGCAGCTTCTGCGTCTCGCCCTCCATGAGCCGCCCGGCGGGGATACCGGTCCAGGAGGCGACGACGTCGGCGATGTCGTCGGCGCCGACCTCCTCCTTGACCATGGTGTCCCTGGCGGCCTCCTCCTCGGCCTCGCTGGCGGCCTCCAGCTCCTTCTCCAGGGCCGGGATCTCGCCGTACAGCAGCTTGGAGGCGGTGTCGAAGTCGCCGTCGCGCTGGGCGCGCTCGGCCTGGCCGCGGATCTCGTCGAGGCGCTCCTTCAGCTCACCGACGCGGTTGAGGGACTGCTTCTCCTTCTCCCAGCGGGCGGTCAGGCCGCGCAGCTCCTCCTCCTTGTCGGCGAGGTCGCGGCGCAGCTTCTCCAGGCGCTCGCGGGAGGCCGCGTCGGTCTCCTTGACGAGGGCCAGCTCCTCCATCTTCAGCCGGTCCACGGCCCGCTGGAGCTCGTCGATCTCGACGGGCGAGGAGTCGATCTCCATGCGCAGCCGGGACGCGGCCTCGTCGACGAGGTCGATGGCCTTGTCGGGCAGGAAGCGCGAGGTGATGTACCGGTCGGAGAGCGTCGCGGCGGCGACCAGCGCGCTGTCGGCGATCTGCACCTTGTGGTGCGCCTCGTAGCGGCCCTTGAGCCCGCGCAGGATCGCGATGGAGTCCTCCACGGTCGGCTCGGCGACCAGCACCTGCTGGAAGCGCCGCTCCAGGGCGGGGTCCTTCTCGATCCGCTCGCGGTACTCGTCGAGCGTGGTGGCGCCGACCATGCGCAGCTCGCCGCGGGCCAGCATGGGCTTGAGCATGTTGCCGGCGTCCATGGCGGAGTCGCCGCCGGCACCGGCGCCGACGACGGTGTGCAGCTCGTCGATGAAGGTGATGATCTGCCCGTCGGAGTCCTTGATCTCGGCCAGGACGGTCTTCAGGCGCTCCTCGAACTCGCCCCGGTACTTCGCGCCGGCGACCATCGCGCCCAGGTCGAGGGCGACGAGCCGCTTGTCCTTCAGCGACTCGGGCACGTCCCCCTTGACGATCCGCTGGGCGAGGCCCTCCACGACGGCGGTCTTGCCGACGCCGGGCTCGCCGATGAGGACGGGGTTGTTCTTCGTACGGCGGGAGAGGACCTGCACGACCCGCCGGATCTCCTGGTCCCGCCCGATGACGGGGTCGAGCTTGCCCTCGCGGGCGGCGGCGGTGAAGTCGGTGCCGAACTTCTCCAGGGCCTTGTACTGCCCCTCGGGGTCTGCTGTGGTCACCCTGCGCTGGCCTCGTGTCTTCTGGAAGGCGGCCTGGAGCTTCTTGGCGTCGGCCCCCTGCTGGGAGAGCACCTCGCCGGCGGCGCCGCCCTTCGCGGCGATGCCGATGAGCAGGTGCTCGGTGGAGAGGTACTCGTCCCCCAGCTCCTTGGCGCGGGCCTGCGCGTCGGCGACGACGGCGAGCATCTCACGGTTGGGCTGGGGCGGCGCCACGGTCGACCCGGTGACGCTGGGCAGCCCGGCGAGCACCCGTTCGGCGCCGGAGCGGACGGCCGCCTGGTCGGCGTCGACCGCGGCGAGCAGGTCGGTGATGTTCTCGTTGTCCTGCCCCTGGAGCAGCGCGAGGAGCAGATGGGCGGGGGTGAGGTCGGGGTGTCCCTCGGTCACGGCCCGGTTGCTGGCAGCGTTGATCGCGTCCCGGCTCCGGTTCGTCAGCTCGGCGTCCACGTTCGCGTTCTCCTCCTTGCGTGCAGCTGTGCGCCACGTCGCTCCGGTCCCTCAGCACTGACCCGGTCAACGTGCACAAAGTTGAGTCTATTCCACTCAAGGCCGATTCGGGGAGGCGCAGGGGTTAAGTTCCGGGCATGGCGACCAAGTACTCCGTGGACCCCGGCGCTCCGGACCCGGCCTATCTCGGCTTCTGGCGGGAACGGCATGTGTGCACCCTGACGACTCCGCGCCCGGACGGCACTCCGCACGTGGTACCCGTCGGAGTCACATACGATCCCGAGGCCCGCCTGGCTCGGGTGATCGCCAACGGGGCGAGCGCGAAGGTGCGCAACGTCCGGGCCGCCGGCGAGCAGGGGGCGGCGGTGGCCGTCTGCCAGCTGGAGGGCCGGCGGTGGGCGACGCTGGAGGGCCGGGCGTTCGTGCACGGCGACCCGGAGCGGGTGGCGGAGGCGGTGCGGCGCTACGCGGAGCGCTACGGCAGGACGCCGTCACCGAATCCGGCGCGGGTGGTCATCGAGATCCACCTGACGCGAGCGATGGGGCGCGGTTGAGCGAAGTGAACATCCACACCGGTGATCGACTGGTTCCGGCCACCGTGGAACCGGGGTGATACCCGGACAAGACCCCGGAAACTGCAGCGGCGTCACCGTGTTCAGGTCACGGTGACGCCGCTGCGGGGGGAAGCACCTGAGCGATCTGTTACGACGGGGGAATCGCGTCAGGCACTGCGGGGGGTGGCAGAGATGGTCCTCGGGACAGGGGAGTCGGCCTCCACCTGCTGGTGATCCCTCTGGTCCAGGTTCACAAAGATCATTCCGTAGCGCACGGCACATCGGACAGGCTGCGGCGCCCCCCGAGGCCGCCGCAGACACCGGTACGCCCGCACGTCTCCGTCCTCGTCCCGCGTGACGACGACCGGCTCACCGAAGACGGTCACCATCAGCGAGTCACCGCTGTGGGGGATGGCGGTGACCAGGTCGATGAAGTGCCAGCCGGATCGGTAGGCGGTGGCCATCTCGCGACGGAAGGAGCGGTCGTCGGGTGGTGTGGTCACAGTCAGCTCCCGGATCCCGCTGCCCCGGAACTCGGCCAACTGCTGTTGCTGGCGCCGTGGGTGCTGTTCACGGCTACGGACGGCCAGCTGCTGTTCGCCCGAACATCGTCCTTCGCATCGGAGAAGCCACTCAGCGCACCGAGGGCCACAACGGCGGAGAAGGCGGCGACAAGCACCGAGCGAAGCATTCTGTTACGCATAGTCGGCTTCGTCCTCACTTGAAGGTCCCCTTTTCCCCCGTCGAGTACGACGATGGCTCATTCGGGCACGTCATGGCCACACAATCGATGCATCATGTTCCTGCATGTTCAGGACCCTGGGGGGTGGAGATTTGGCATCGAATCGGACTAAGGCGACACATCCCCATGCGATGACCGAGTGGTGCGATGAGGGCAGCCGTCTGTATGCCGCCGCACTGCGCGCCGGACGCATCGCCCGCGCGGATGCGGAGCCCGCCCCCTGCCTGGTGGAATTCGCCCTGCTCCACCCCGACCCGGACGACCCGGAGTGGCTGCGTCCGGTCCCTCCGGCGGTCGCCCTGTCACGGCAGCTCAACCCGCTCGAACAGGAGATAGCCGAGCGCCGGCGCGTGGCAACCGGGCTCGCCGAGACCTTCCAGCCCTTCCTGGCCCTGGGTACCCAGCTCGCCGCGACCAGTGACGCCATCACCGTCCTCGAAGGCGGCGAACGTATCAACGCCGCCCTCAACATGGCCACCGCGCAGTGCCAGACGGAGATGCTCACGGTCCAGCCCAGCGACCGGATGTCGGAGCGGAGTCTGCTGCGCGGGCTCGAACGCGACCGTCCGCTGATCGAACGTGGTGTGCGGATCCGCACCCTGTATCAGCACACCGCCCGCTACAACCCCGAACAACTCGCCTACGCCGCCCGGCTCTCCGACGGCAAGGCGGAGTACCGGACGATCGACGAACTCGTCGAGCGCCTGATCATCTGCGACGAGTCCGTCGCCTTCATCCCGGCGCGCGACGACCAGCAGGTCGCCCTGGAGCTGCGCCACCCGGGCCTGGTCCGCTACCTCCTCAAGCTGTTCGAGTACCTGTGGGACCGCTCGGTGCCGCTGAGCACGGGCACCCCGTACGAGACCGCGCGCGACGGCATCACGGAGATCCAGTACTCGATCGCCAAACTCCTGGTCGAGGGCCACGTGGACGAGGCCATCGCCCGCCGGCTGGGCATGAACGTCCGCACCTGCCGCGCTCACATCGCCAAGCTGGCGTCGGCCCTGGGCAGCGGCAGCCGGGCCCAACTCGGCTATCTCATCGCACAGTCGGGGATTTTGCAGCAGGACCACCGGGAGGGAGGAAGCCCCGGGTGACACCGGCGCGCCACGTCACGCACGCGCTCGGGAGCTGTGCCCGGCTCGGCCACCTCATCGGGCGGTCCGGGATTCCCGGCCGGGAACACCGGGGACGCCGAGCGGCGGCGAGGCGGCCCCGCCCGGGGGGCCGTCCAGTCCCGCCTGGGCGATGCGCACGCCCAGTTGCGTACGGCTCGCCGCCCCCAGCGTCTCCGACAGCCGCGCGATGTGCGCCCGGCACGTCCGCACGCTGATGCCCAGCCGCTCGGCGATCACCGCGTCCTGGTGGCCCTCCGCGAGCAGCGCGGCGATCGACTGCTCCCGGTGGGAGATGCCCTCGATGCCGGTGTCGGGGAGCGGCGCGGTCAGGGGGATGGCGAGGCGCCACAACCGCTCGAAGACCGTGACCAGGTACGCCACGATCGCCGGGTGCCGCAGCTCCAGGGCCATCGTGCGGTCGGTGTTGGCGGGGATGAAGGCCACCGTCCGGTCGAACAGGATCAGCCGGTCGATCACCTCGTCCAGCGTGCGGGCCTCCACCGCGTCGCCCATCAGCTCCAGATAGGTGAGCAACCCCTGCCCGTGCCGGGCGACATGGGTGTACAGGTCCCGCATCCGCACCCCGCGGCCCCGCAGCGCCAGCGCCCGGTGCAGGCCCTCGGAGAGCTCCGCCTCGCGCCGGATGCCGCCGGGCTGCACGGTGAGCACCTCGGTGGTGCACGCCTGGGTCGCCTCGTCCATCGCGGCCTGGATCCGGGCGAGTCCGTCCAGCACCCGGATCGCCGGGCCCTCGGCGGCCGGCCCGGCGGGTCGCACCTGGTGGCCGAGACCGGCGTACCACTCGAAGGCCGCCACGGCCGAGCCCACCCGGCGCTGACTCGCGCTCACCTCGTCGTACATCCCGCGCAGCAGCCGGGTCATGACCTCCTGAGGGGAGGTCGGCACCAGCCAGTCCATGTCGTCGGGATCGGGGTGCAGCAGGGCGAGTTCCAGCAGACACGGCACCGGCTCCGCGTCCCGGCGCGCCACACGGCCCCGCCGTACGGCCCGGGAATACACGCGATCCCCGGCCTCGCACAGTCGGTCGGCACCGTGTGGATGCTCCTCCGCCCCGTGCCCGGCCATCGCCCAGCCCACCCCCGGTTCCGCCGCCTTTCCGCAGCGCAACTATGCGCGGACCGGACCTGCTCCGCAACACGGCTCGGCCGCGACCGCCCACCCGTTGGACCCGGTTGATGTTGTTTTGTACGGGCCATCTGATGGCCGGTTACCGCAAGTTGCGGGCGGCCCGGCCCGGGTGGGGCGACGGTGGCCGCAGACTGGTCGCGTGCTGCGAAACCCCGGTCCACCGGCGGCAGGAGGCCCCGTGAACAGGCAGGTACCAGTGGACCCGCGGCGGCTGCCCGCCGTCGACGCGCTGCGGGGACTCGCCCTGCTGGGCATCCTGGTGGTCAACAGCGCGCAGATGATGGACCCGTACGTCGCGGAGGGCATGCGGCGGCCGGGGGCGCCGGTGTGGGACCAGGCCGCCGTCTGGCTGGTGACGGCGCTGGCGTCCTTCAAGTTCTACCTGCTGTTCTCGTTCCTCTTCGGCTACAGCTTCACCCTGCAGCAGGCCGCCGCCGAGCGGGACGGGGCCGACGCCACCGCGCGTTTCCTGCGCCGGTCCCTCGGCCTGGTGCTGCTCGGCCTGGCGCACGCGGTCCTGCTGTACAGCGGCGACATCCTGCTGGCCTACGGCCTGCTCGGCCTGGTCCTGCCGGCGGCCCGCCGGATCGCACCGGCCACCGCAGTGAAGGCCGCCGTCTGGATCTACGGGGTCTACGCCGTCGTCCTCACCGGCCTGGGAGCGCTGGCCGCGACCGCGGACGACGAGGAACCCGCCCCGGACCGCCGGATCGCGCGGTCCGTGGCCGCCTACCGCGGCGACCCCGGCACGGTCGTCCAGGAGAACCTGGAGCGGCTGCCCGACGCGCTGCTCGGGGTCCTGCTCATGGCTCCCGGGGTGCTCGGCGCGTTCCTGCTCGGCCTGGCCGCCGGGAAGCGGCGGCTGCTGGCCCCCGGCGCGGCGGACCGCTCCCGGCTGCTGCGGGTCACGGCCGCCGGACTGGCCGTCGGGGTCCCGGGGGCGGTCTTCTTCGCCTCCGCCGCCGAAGGCCCCCTGGACGGCCGCTGGCACCTCCTGGGGATCGGCGTCGGCATCCTGACCGCGCCCGCCCTGTCCGCCGCGTACGCCTGCCTGCTGCTGCTCCTGCTGCGCTCGGCGCGGGGAGAGGGCGTCCAGCGGCTGTTCGCGCCGGCGGGCCGCCTGGCGCTGACGAACTACCTCGGCCAGTCACTGGTGGTGATGTGCCTGGCCACGGCGTACGGCCTGGCCCTGTACGGGCGGATCGGGGCGGCCGCCGTGCTGGTGCTCGCGCTCGCCGTGTACGCGCTGCAGCTCGCTCTCAGCACGGCGTGGACCCGCCGCTTCCGGCACGGGCCCGCCGAGTGGCTGCTGCGGGTGATCACCCTGGCCGGGCGCCCGGGAAGGGCCGGGGACCCGAGGGCGCCCGAACGCGAGCCGGTCGTGCCTACTTGAGGCCGATGGCCTGGCAGGCCGCCCGGTACTTGTCCGTGCAGATGTCCGAGACCTTGTAGATCTCGTCCGCGACGACGGTGTCCTTGATGTTCTCCTTGGTGAGGGCGACCACGGGCACCAGCTGCGCCGGGATGCCCTTGTGCGTGGGGCTGTCGACCTTGTCGCGGGCGAGGGCGGCGAACTGGATGTCCCGGCCCTGGACCTTCGCCACGGCCATCTCCGCGGCGTTCTCCGCCTCCTGCGGGTACGACTTGTAGACGCTCATGTACTGCTCGCCCGTGAGGATCCGCTGCACGGCGGCCAGCTCGGCGTCCTGGCCGGTGATGGGCGGCAGCTCGGTGACGCCCGCGGCCTCCAGGGCCTTGACGATGCCGCCGGCCATGCCGTCGTTGGCGGAGTAGACGGCCGCGATGTTGCCCTTGCCGATGCGGGCGATGGCCTGGGCCATGTTCGCCTCGGCGTTCTCCGGCTTCCAGTCCTTGGTGTCGAAGGACTCGGCGATCGTCACCTTGCCGTTCAGCTCGGACATCGCCCCGGCCTTGAACTGCTTGGCGTTCGGGTCCGTCGGCGAGCCGTTCATCATGACGATCTTGTCCGCCAGGCTGACGTCCTCGCCGATGGCCTCCAGCAGGGTGCGCCCCTGCACCTCGCCGACGAGCTCGTTGTCGAAGGAGATGTAGGCGTCGATCGGGCCCTCGGCCAGCCGGTCGTAGGCGATGACCGGGATGCCGGCCTCCTTGGCCTTCTTCACGCCGCTCGCGATGGCCTGCGAGTCGACCGCGTCCAGCAGGATCACGTCCACCCGGTCGTCGATCATCCCCTGCAGCTGGCTCGCCTGCTTGTCGGCGCTCGCCTCGGCGTTGGCGTACTCGACGCGGCCCTTGTCGTTGGTGAGGGCCTCGACCTTCCGCTTGATGATCGGGTAGTCGAAGTTCTCGTAGCGGGTGTTCGCCTTCTCCGGCAGCAGCAGACCCACGGTGATGTCGTTGCCCTTGGCCGGGCTCGCGTCGTCACTGCTCCCGGTCGCGTTGAGCACGCCGCAGCCGGCGAGCGTGACGGACATCGTGGCGGCGGCCACGGATATGGAGATACGACGACGCATGCTGGAGCTCACTTCGCGTGTGATTCGGACGTGGGCACAGCATTGCGGCCCATGTGACTGAAAAGCCAACGCGCAGGGCACCACCGGCGTCAAGCGGAAGCACTTAACGAGATGACAACGGCACGCTCCGCAGCAGTTGTGAAGACTCTGCGGAACCGTCTTCAACTGTCGTGCACCGTCCGGCCATCACCGGGAAACTCGGCCAAATCGGTTCAGAGCATACGAAAAAGGCCGGGAGTCGCCTCCCGGCCCTTTCCCGGCCCTTCACATGAGCGCGGACGTCAGTCCGACGCCTGCTGGCGTTTCGGCCGCCACACCACCAGCGCGCTGGTCTGCTGCACCTCCTGGTACGGCACCAGGTCCCGGCGGTACGACGCGTGCACCGCCGCCTCGCGCTGGCGCATGGCCGCGGCGGCGCCGTCGAGCGCGTCCTCCAGCTCGGCGACCCGGGACTGCAGGGCCGCGACCTGGTTCTCCAGTTCGATGATGCGCTTGATGCCCGCCAGGTTGATGCCCTCGTCCTGCGACAACTGCTGCACCTGGCGGAGCAGTTCGATGTCGCGGGCCGAGTAGCGCCGGCCGCGCCCGGCCGTGCGGTCCGGGGACACCAGGCCCAGACGGTCGTACTGGCGCAGGGTCTGCGGGTGCAGGCCGGACAGCTGGGCCGCCACCGAGATGACGTAGACCGGGGTCTCCTCGGTCAGTTCATACGGGTTGCGTCGACGACCGTCCATCTGCCTCATGCTCCCTTCGCGGCCTGGAACAGATCCGCCCGCGGATCCTCACCCGCGGTCGCCTCGCGATACGCCTCGAGTGCGTCACGAGCCTTCCCCGACAGGTCCTTCGGAACACTCACCTCGACGGTGACCAGAAGGTCGCCGCGGGTGCCGTCCTTGCGGACCGCGCCCTTGCCCCGGGCGCGCATCGTACGGCCGTTCGGCGTGCCCGGGGGCAGCTTCAGCGTGACGGGCGGGCCGCCCAGCGTCGGTACCCGGACCTCGCCGCCGAGGGCCGCCTCGGCGAACGTCACCGGGACGGTGACGGTGAGGTTGTCGTCCTTGCGGCCGAAGACCGGGTGGGAGTCGACGTGCACGACCACGTACAGGTCGCCCGCCGGACCGCCGCGCTCGCCCGGCGCTCCCTTGCCGCGCAGCCGGATCCGCTGGCCGTCGCTGACCCCGGCGGGGATGCGCACCTGCATCGTCCGCGAGGACTTGGCCCGGCCGCTGCCCTTGCAGACCTCGCAGGCGTTCTCCGCGATCAGGCCGCGGCCCTTGCAGTCCGGGCAGGGGTCGGTGAGGGAGAAGCCGCCGCCGCTGCCCCGGGCGACCTGCCCGGTGCCGACGCAGGTCGGGCACACGCGCGGTGTGCCGTTCTTGTCGCCGGTGCCCGAACAGGCCTTGCAGGGCGACTGCGACGACATCCGCAGCGGGACGGTCGCGCCCTCGATCGCCTCGGTGAAGCTGAGCGTGACCTCGGACTCGATGTCCTGGCCGCGCCGGGGCTGCGTACGCGTGCCCGCGCCGGCGCCGCCGCGGTTGAACAGGCCCCCGAAGACGTCACCGAGTCCGCCGCCGAAGCCGCCGGCTCCCTGCCCGCCCTGGGCGCCGCCTCCGAAGAGGTCGCCCAGGTCGAAGTTGAAGGAGCCGCCGCCCGCGCCGCCGGGCCCCGGGCGGAAGCCGCCGTTGCCGAACAGGGCGCGGGCCTCGTCGTACTCCTTGCGCTTCTTGGGGTCGCCGAGGATGTCGTTGGCCTCGGAGATCTCCTTGAAGCGCTCCTCCGCCTTGACGTTTCCCTTGTTGGCGTCCGGGTGGAACTCGCGGGCGAGCTTCCGGTACGCCTTCTTGATCTCGGCCTCGGTGGCGTCCTTGGGGACGCCGAGGACCTTGTAGTAGTCCTTCTCGATGAAGTCCTTGGTGCTCATCCCCGACGTCCCTCCTTCCCTGCGTCCGTCGTCACGTCAGCCCTCGTCCGGGCCACCGCTCTCCTTGTCGTCGGCCTCGGCGGACTCCTCCGTCTTGACCGTCTGTGCCCCCGGCTGGGGTTCGGCCACCGCCACCCGCGCGGGGCGGATGGTGCGCTCGCCGATCCGGTACCCGGGCTGCAGGATCGCGACGCAGGTCGTCTCGGTGACGTCCGGTGCGTAGCTGTGCATCAGGGCTTCGTGGATCGTCGGGTCGAAGGGCTCGCCCTCCTTGCCGAACTGCTGCAGGCCCATCTTCGCCGCGGTGCTCTCCAGCGACTCGGCGACGGACTTGAAGCCGCCGACCAGTTCGCCGTGTTCGCGCGCGCGGCCGATGTCGTCGAGCACGGGCAAAAGCTCGGTCAGGAGGTTCGCGATGGCGATCTCCTTGACCGCGATCCGGTCGCGCTCGACCCGGCGGCGGTAGTTCTGGTACTCGGCCTGGAGGCGCTGGAGGTCCGCGGTGCGCTCACCGAGCGCGGTGCGCACCTGGTCCAGCTGGGCCACCAGACCGGCGTCCTGGCCCGTGTCCCCGGCCGGGGCCGCCTTCTCCTCGGGGGAGGAGGCGGCGGCCTTCGGCTCGGCGTCGTCGGAGGTGGCGCCGGAAGGGACGTCGGGCTGCTGCTCGTCGAAGCCCGGGGTCTCCTCCGTCACGCGGCACCGTCCTTCCGGTCCTCGTCGACGATCTCGGCGTCAACGACGTCGTCGTCCGCGGCCTTGGCACCGCCGGCGCCGGCACCCGCGTCACCGGGGCCGCCGGCGGCCTGGGCGCCCTGGGCGTCGGCGTACATCGCCTGGCCGAGCTTCTGGGAGACGGCCGCGACCTTCTCCGTGGCGGTGCGGATCTCGGCGGTGTCCTCGCCCTTGAGCTTCTCCTTCAGCTCGGCGACGGCCTGCTCGACCTCGGTCTTGATCTCGCCCGGGACCTTGTCCTCGTTGTCCTTGAGGAACTTCTCGGTCTGGTAGACGAGCTGCTCGCCCTGGTTGCGGGACTCGGCGGCCTCGCGGCGGGCGTGGTCCTCCTCCGCGTACTTCTCGGCCTCCTGGCGCATCCGGTCGACCTCGTCCTTCGGCAGCGAGGAGCCGCCGGTGACGGTCATCTTCTGCTCCTTGCCCGTGCCCAGGTCCTTCGCGGTCACGTGCATGATGCCGTTGGCGTCGATGTCGAAGGACACCTCGATCTGCGGGACGCCGCGGGGCGCCGGGGGCAGACCGGTCAGCTCGAACATCCCGAGCTTCTTGTTGTACGCCGCGATCTCGCGCTCGCCCTGGTAGACCTGGATCTGCACGGACGGCTGGTTGTCCTCGGCCGTGGTGAAGATCTCGGACCGCTTGGTCGGGATCGTCGTGTTCCGCTCGATGAGCTTGGTCATGATGCCGCCCTTGGTCTCGATGCCGAGGGACAGCGGGGTGACGTCGAGGAGCAGGACGTCCTTGACCTCGCCCTTGAGGACACCGGCCTGCAGGGCGGCGCCGATGGCGACGACCTCGTCCGGGTTGACGCCCTTGTTGGCGTCCTTGCCGCCGGTCAGCTCCTTGACGAGCTCGGCGACGGCGGGCATGCGGGTCGAGCCGCCGACCAGGACGACGTGGTCGATCTCGCTGATGGAGATGCCGGCGTCCTTGATGACGTTGTGGAACGGCGTCTTGCAGCGCTCCAGCAGGTCCGCGGTCAGCTGCTGGAACTGGGCGCGGGTGAGCTTCTCGTCGAGGTGCAGGGGGCCCTCGGCGGAGGCGGTGATGTAGGGCAGGTTGATCGAGGTCTCGGTGGACGAGGACAGCTCGATCTTCGCCTTCTCGGCGGCCTCGCGCAGACGCTGCAGGGCCATCTTGTCCTTGCCCAGGTCCACGCCGTGGCCGGACTGGAACTGCTGGACGAGGTAGTCGACGACGCGCTGGTCCCAGTCGTCGCCACCGAGGTGGTTGTCACCGTTGGTGGCCTTCACCTCGACGACGCCGTCGCCGATCTCCAGCAGCGAGACGTCGAACGTACCGCCACCGAGGTCGAAGACCAGGATGGTCTGGTCGTCCTTGTCGAGGCCGTACGCCAGCGCGGCCGCGGTGGGCTCGTTGACGATGCGCAGCACGTTCAGGCCGGCGATCTCGCCGGCCTCCTTCGTGGCCTGGCGCTCGGAGTCGTTGAAGTACGCCGGGACGGTGATGACCGCGTCGGTCACCTTCTCGCCCAGGTAGGCCTCGGCGTCCCGCTTCAGCTTCTGCAGCACGAAGGCGCTGATCTGCTGCGGGTTGAAGGGCTTGCCGTCGAGCTCGATCTTCCAGTCGGTGCCCATGTGGCGCTTCACGGACCTGATGGTCCGGTCCACGTTCGTGACCGCCTGCCGCTTGGCGACCTCGCCGACGAGCACCTCGCCGTTCTTGGCGAAGGCGACGACGGACGGCGTGGTCCTGGCGCCCTCGGCGTTGGTGATGACGGTGGGCTCACCGCCCTCCAGAACGCTGACGACGGAGTTAGTCGTGCCCAGGTCGATGCCGACCGCACGTGCCATGGTTGATTCCTCCAGCTGACTTGAGTGGAACGGACTCAAGTGTGCACGACGGCTCCCGACCGGTCAACAGAGCTGAGTCGGGCAGGCTCAACTCTTATCCGCTCCTTACGCGCAACGATCCGCTGACCTGCGACGATACGCTGTGTCGAGGCACGTACACAGGAACCCGAACGAGGGCGACCACCACGACCAGAGCCGCCCCCGGCACCCACCACAGGGCACCGCCCCCGACCCGGCCGGCATGCGCGAGTACCCCGACGAGCGCGCCGGAGAACGCCCCCGTCGCCAGCAGCAGCGTCGCCCCCGGCGCGGTCAGCCCCAGCCGCCGCAGCCGGTGCCCGAGGTGGTCGGGCCCGCCGCGCAGCACGGACCGCCCCGCCAGCCGCCGGGCGCCGAGGACGAGCAGGGCGTCGGCCCCCGCCACGGCGGTCAGCGCGAACAGCACCCCGGCGCTCTCCGCCAGGCCGGACCCGGCCCGCGTGCACACCGCGCCCGCGGCGATCACGAACCCGGCGGCCATGGACCCGCAGCCGCCCAGGGCGACGCGTGCGGGATGCCAGTTGTGCAGCAGGAACCCGGTCAGGGCGGCGGCCAGCACGCTCATCAGCCCCGCGATCCCGTCCATCACCTCGATCGCCGCGCAGGCCGCCACCCCGAAGGCGGCGACGACCCCGGCCGCGCCCGCGAGCCCGTCCATGTGGTCGAGGCCCCGGAAGGCGAGGGTCATCCCCACCACCCACGCGACGGCGAGCAGCCCGGTCCCCACCCCCGTCTCCTCGTACGGCACGACGCACGCGCCCGCCACGGCCGTACCACCGGCCAGCACCCGGCGCCGCAGCCGCCACACGTCGGCGGCGAGTCCGAGCAGGGCGACCGCGCCGCCGGCGACGAGCAGTCCGCCGACCCCGCTCCCGGCCGAACGCCACTCCGCCCATCCCGCGACGGCCCCGGTGACGGCCACCACGGCCACACCCCCGGACAGCGGCACCTGCCTCAGTCGCCGCCGCTCGACCAGCCGCAGCCGCAGCGCGGGCACGCGCAGGACGGCCGCGAGCAGGGCGGTGAGAAGGAGGGCGGTGGCGGCGGCGATGATCCCGGAGAGCACGGATATAAGTTAGGCGCCACTATGACAATTCGGTACGAATAACACGACGGGATCCCGACCTGACGCCCAGCACCCCTGAGGCAACCCTCAGCGATTCAGATCACTGCCCACCCGGCTACAGTGCGGCGGAAGATAGGGGTAGTCTCAGACGGACTGCATAAGTTACCGCTTAGTAATTTCGGGGAACCCTCCATCGCGACAGGTCACCCCGACGAAACCCTCGCAGGCCCGAGGAGCCCCCATGCAACTCGCCGCGATCATCGTGTCGCTGGTACTGACCGTGGTCGGCGTCGCGCTGCTCGCACGCGCGATCGGCCAGTTCGTCCGGTATTTCAAGCTGGGCCAGCCCGTGCCCGCCGGTACCCGGACCGACAACCCCTACCAGCGCAGCGTGACCCTGGTGAAGGAGTTCCTCGGCCACACGCGCATGAACCGGTGGGGCATCGTCGGCATCGCCCACTGGTTCGTGGCGATCGGCTTCCTGACGCTGCCGCCGACGATCATCACCGCGTACGGCCAGCTGTTCCAGGCCGACTGGGTGCTGCCGGTGCTCGGCGGCTTCCTCCCGTACGAGCTCTACATCGAGTTCATCGCGGCGATGACGACCCTCGGCATCGCCACGCTGATGGTGATCCGCCTGCTGAACCTGCCGTCGCGCCCGGGCCGCAAGTCCCGCTTCGCCGGCTCGAAGATGGGTCAGGCGTACTTCGTCGAGTACGTCATCCTCACCATCGGCCTGGCGATCTACGTGCTGCGGGGCCTGGAGGGCGCGCTGCACGACGTGGACCACTACGAGGCCGCGTACTTCGCCTCGTACCCGCTGGTCCTGGCCTTCGAGGGCCTGAGCGTCGCGGCGCTGCAGAACCTCGTCTACTTCTTCGCGATGATCAAGCTGGGCACGACCATGATCTGGATGATCACGGTCAGCCTGAACACCAACATGGGTGTGGCCTGGCACCGCTTCCTGGCGTTCCCGAACATCTGGTTCAAGCGCCGGGCCGACGGTGAGACCGCGCTGGGCGCCCTGCAGCCCATGACGTCCGGCGGCAAGCCGATCGACTTCGCCGACCCGGGCGACGACGACGTCTTCGGTGTCTCCCAGGTCGAGCAGTTCTCCTGGAAGGGCCTGCTGGACTTCTCCACGTGCACCGAGTGCGGCCGCTGCCAGTCGCAGTGCCCCGCCTGGAACACGGGCAAGCCGCTCTCCCCCAAGCTGCTGATCATGTCGCTGCGCGACCACGCGCACGCCAAGGCGCCGTACCTGCTGGCCGGCGGCGGCAAGACGATGGAGGGCGAGGAGAAGGCGTCCGAGGAGCAGCTGGCCGGCGTCCCCGCCGCCGCCCTCGCGGAGGCCGAGCGTCCCCTGGTCGGCACGCTGGAGGACAACGGCGTCATCGACCCGGACGTCCTGTGGTCCTGCACCACCTGCGGTGCCTGCGTCGAGCAGTGCCCGGTGGACATCGAGCACGTCGACCACATCGTCGACATGCGCCGCTACCAGGTGATGATCGAGTCGGCGTTCCCGTCCGAGGCGGGCACGATGCTCAAGAACCTGGAGAAGAAGGGCAACCCCTGGGGCCTGGCGAAGAAGCAGCGCCTGGAGTGGCTCAAGGAGGTCGACTTCGAGGTCCCGGTCGTCGGCAAGGACATCGAGGACCTGTCCGAGGTCGAGTACCTGTACTGGGTCGGCTGCGCCGGTGCCCTGGAGGACCGCGCCAAGAAGACCACGAAGGCCTTCGCGGAGCTGCTGCACATCGCGGGCGTCAAGTTCGCGATCATGGGCGGCGACGAGAAGTGCACCGGTGACTCCGCCCGCCGCCTGGGCAACGAGCCCTTGTTCCAGGAGCTCGGCATGGAGAACGTCATGGCGCTGAACATGGCGTTCGGCGAGGAGATGGACGACGAGGGCAAGGTCGTCGCCGAGTCGGCGAAGCCCAAGTCGGCCAAGAAGATCGTCGCCACCTGCCCGCACTGCCTCAACACGCTCGGCAACGAGTACCCGCAGCTCGGCGGCGACTACGAGGTCATCCACCACACGCAGCTGCTGCAGCACCTGGTGGACGAGGGCAAGCTGATCCCGGTCACGCCGGTCGAGGGCATCATCACGTACCACGACCCGTGCTACCTGGGCCGCCACAACAAGATCTACACGCCGCCGCGCGAGATCATCGCCGCCGTCCCCGGCATCCGCAACGAGGAGATGCACCGCCACAAGGAGCGGGGCTTCTGCTGCGGCGCGGGCGGCGCGCGGATGTGGATGGAAGAGCGCATCGGCAAGCGCATCAACAACGAGCGCGTGGACGAGGCCCTGTCGGTCAACCCCGACATCGTCTCGACGGCCTGCCCGTTCTGCCTGGTCATGCTGACCGACTCGGTCAACGGCAAGAAGAACGACGGCAAGGCCAAGGAGTCGATCCAGGTGGTCGACGTCGCCCAGCTCCTGCTGGACTCGGTGAAGACGCCGGTCCCGGCGGAGGACGAGGGCGACGACGAGCCTCCGGCTGGCACGGCGGACTCGGAGAGCGCGCCGGAGCCGGAGCCGGTGAAGTAGGCGGCTTCCGCGGTTCGTTCCGACCGTTCCGACGCCCCCTGTCCCGAGTCATCGGGGCGGGGGGCGTCGGCGTCGGGTGGGCTGTCGGGGATCCCGACTTCCTCGGCCCTCGGGTCCCCTTCCGGGGAGGGGCGGACGTCGTCCCCCGCATGGGCAGTGGTCCGACGGCCCCGAACGGGGCGCCCCGGTCTCACACCAGCCGGATCCCCCGTGCCCTGCCAGGCTCGCGCGCGATGCTGCCCTTCGTCTCCAGCTCGCGCAGCTGGTAGTGCACCGACGACGGGCGCAGCCCCACCGCCGTCGCGATCTCCGCGACGGTCGGTGCCTCGCCCCGGTCGGCGATGGCCGTGCGGATGCAGCGCAGGATCTGCTCCTGCCGTTCCGTGAGGTACTCGACCCGATGCCTGGCCACCTCTCGATGGGATCACGTGTTCGAATATTGGTGCAAGCTGGAACCGTGACCGACCTCCCGCCCGACCTGCTCCGTCTCCGCACCCTGGAGACCTACCTCGCGCTGCTTCTCGCCGAGGTGCGGCAGGCCATCGCGCGGGCCGAGCGGCGGCAGGCCGAGGAGCAGCGGGGTGCGGAGCGCCGGCCCCCCGCACCGGACTGGCTGCTGGAACAAGGGCTGAACCGGGACGTCCCGCCCGTGCAGGTGCACGTGGGCGACTGCTGGAACAGGGGCAAGCGGTCCCGGGGCGTCACCCGGGACGAGGCGCTGCGGGCCCTGGCCGACGGGGTGAAGGCCTGCGGGGCGTGCAGACCGGACAGCGCGCTGGGCTATCTGGAGGGCTAGGGGCGGACGGGACGCGGCCTGCGCGGGCGTCCCGCGATGAGTTCCGGGGACCGGCGCGGTCCATGTCTTCGCACACGGCGATCCGGGGCGACCGCGTCCTGCGCCTGCGCCACCGGGTCCGCCGCGCGCGGCCGTGAGCAGCCCCGAGCAAGAGAAGAGGCCGGTCATGAACGACATGCCACCGCAGACCGCCGCCGGGAAAGTGCTGTGGCACTTCTCCATGTCCCTGGACGGCTTCGTGGCGGGGCCGAACCACACGATGGACTGGGTGACGGCCGCGTCCCACCGCCCCGGCCTCGTCGAGGAGTACACCGGGACGACCGGAGCCGTGCTGGGCGGCCGGACCGGCTGGGACGCCTGCCCCGACCCCGGCGCGATCTACGGCGGCGCCTGGCAAGGCCCCCTCTTCGTGCTCACGCACCACCCGGGGGACGCCCACCCCACCCCCGGTGTGACGTTCCTGAGCTGCGACGTCGCCGAAGCGGTCCGGATCGCGCTGAAGGCGGCCGACGGGAAGAACGTCGAGGTCTTCTCGCCGACCATCGGCCGGCAGCTCCTGGACCGCGGGCTGATCGACGAGATCGACCTGCACATCGTGCCCGTGCTGCTCGGCGACGGGATCCGGCTCTTCCACAACCCCGGCGGCCCGCCCGTCCGGCTGGAGTTCCTCAACGGGGGCGAACGGACGGCCGCGGTGAACGTCCGGTACCGGCCCACGCCGATCGGCTGAGGGCCCGGCGGCACCCGGCCCGCACCACCGTCCGCCCGCCCTCTCCGCCACCAACTGCCCCAACGGCCCCAACGGCCCCCGAGAACAAGCGAACTCACGTACAACCCTTACGTGCCCACAGGGGTCTCCTGATCGCCGACCACCCGTGAACGCCCGGACAACTCGCGGCGAACACGGACGGTCCGGCCCTCCACCGACTGTGGATGTCCGCCAGGCATCCCCGCATGCAGCAGGAGCCCCCCGCATGCCCCAGCACGAGCGCCCGCCCGGGCGCCCGCACGCCGCCGCCCCGCCCCGGCGCCCCCGCCCGCGGCCCGCCCCGGCGTCGGCCGGGACGGGAACGTCCGGCACAGCGACGGCCGGTACGGCCACGGCCACGGTCATGGCCGCAGCCCCGGCGTACGCCCCGCATGACCCGGCGTACGCCCCGCGGGCCGGCTCCTGCGCGAACGGCGACGGCACGGTCCCCCACCCGCCGTCCACCGGCACGCTCCTCACCGCCCCGGCCTCCGCCCCGGCCACCGCCACCGCCACCGCCACCGGCGCAACCCCTGGTGCGACCCTCCCCGCACCCCCCGGCGCGTCCCCCAGCCCGCCCCCCGGCACTCCCGCCACCTGAACCACCCCGCCTCCCCCGGGGCCGCCCCAGCCGGCCCGGTCCCTTCCCACCCGGAGTCCCTCCTTGCGCAAGCGCACCCTCCTCCTGGCCGCCACCCTCACCACCGGCCTCCTCGGCATCACCGCCCCCGCCACCGCCGCCCCCTCCGGCCTCGCGGGCGACTTCAACGGCGACGGGTACCGGGACGTCGCCATCGGCGCCATGAGCGCCGACGTCGGCTCGGTGCAGAGCGCCGGTGCCGTCGTCGTGCTGTACGGCTCGTCGACGGGGGTCTCGGCGACCCGCAGGACCGTGATCACGCAGAACTCCCCCGGCGTCCCGGGCGCCGCCGAGTACGGCGACCGCTTCGGCAGCAGCCTCGCCGCCGCCGACCTCGACCGCGACGGCTACTCCGACCTGGTCGTCGGCGCGCCGCACGAGGCCATCGGCGACCGGGACGGCGTCGGCTCGGCCACCGTCGTCTGGGGCGGCCCGTCCGGCCTGTCCGGCGGCAAAGGGCTGCCCCAGCCGTCCGACCTGTCCGAGTGGGGCGGCTTCTCCTCCGGGATCGCGACCGGCGACTTCGACGGCGACGGCGCCCAGGACGTGACCCTCACCGGCCAGTCCCGCACCCGCCTCTACAAGGGCCCCTTCACCCGGACCGGCGGCCCCGCCAGTCACACCAGCCTCGGCCTGTTCGGCTCGACGTACGAGGTGTTCGCGGGCGACGTGAACGGGGACGGCGACGCCGAGCGCGTCTACCCCTTCCTGGTCACCGGCGACGAGGGCGGCGAGATCAGCTACCACGGCTGGACCGGCACCAAGTACGCCGCCACCGACATGCCCCAGGCCGACGGCGAGGAGGGCATCGTCGCCGACGTCAACGGCGACCGCTACGGCGACCTGGTCCTCGGCGACTACCAGGACCCGCGCGCCGAGAAGCCCGGCGGCCACAAGGGCGGCCAGATCACCGTCTGGTACGGCGGCCCGAACGGCCCCGACCCGGCGCAGCAGCCCACCGTCATCCACCAGGACACCGAGGGCGTGCCCGGCGCCGGCGAGACCGACGACGTGTTCGGCTCGGCGCTCAGCGCCGGCGACGTCAACGGCGACGGCTACACCGACATCGCCGTCGGCGCCTGGGGCGAGGACCTCGGCTCCGTGCAGGACGCCGGCTCGGTCACCCTCCTGTTCGGCTCGGCCTCCGGGCTCAGCGGCAAGAACGCCAAGTCCTACACGCAGGACACCGCCGGCGTCCCCGGCAGCAGCGAGACGATGGACGCCTTCGGCATGACCGTGCGCCTGGCCGACCTCGACAAGAACGGCAAGGCCGACCTGGTCACCGGCGCCGGCTACGAGAACGGCTACGGCGCCGTCACCGTCCTGCGCGGCACCTCGACCGGCCTCACCACCTCCGGCGCCAAGTTCGTCTCCGCCCGCGACGTCTCCCTCAAGGGCGGCGCCGACTTCGCCTGGGCCATCGCCCAGTGACACCCCGACGACTCCCCAGCGAGGCACTCACCCCCATGCGGACCCGCATCACCGCCGTCCTGCTCGCCGCGGCCCTGACCCCGCTCACCCTCACCGTCTCCGCCCACGCCGCCCCCGCCGCCGCGCCCTGGGACTTCAACGGCGACGGCCGCACCGACCTCGCGATCGGCGCGCCCGGCGCGACGGTCTCCGGGCAGGTGAAGGCGGGCGCGGTGTCCGTCGTCTACGGCAGCACGAGCGGACCGAAGACCTCCACACGCACGCTCCTCACCCAGAACACGGCCGGCGTCCCCGGCACCGCCGAGGCCGGCGACGCCTTCGGCTCCGCGCTGGCCTCCGCCGACCTGAACACCGACGGCTACGCCGACCTGCTGGTCGGCGTGCCCGGCGAGGACTCCTACGACACCAACAACGGCACCGTCACCATCGTCTGGGGCTCCGGCACCGGCCTGAGCGGCGGCCGCTCGCTCTACAGCCCCTTCGACACCGACTACGACCGCTACGGCCAGACCCTCGCCGCCGGCGACTTCGACGCCGACGGCGACCTCGACGTGCTGGCCGGCTCCACCGGCCCGATCACCCTCACCCTCGTCAACGGCCCGGTCACCAGGACCAGTTCGCCGAACGGCGCCTCGGGGGCCCGCAACAGCTGGTGGTCCACGTCGTACGGCACCGCCCACGTCTCCTCCGGCGACGTCGCCGGCGACGGCCATCCCCGCGCGGTCCTGCACGGCCGTACCGCGCACGACGGCGCCGCCGCCACCGGCCTGGCCGACCTGGAGATCGGCAACTACAACGACTGGCTGCAGGACCTGCCCGGCGGGTTCGTCTCCGCCGTGGGCGACATCGACGGCGACGGCCACGCCGACATCGCCGTGGGCAACGACCGGGAGACCTCCGCCGACCCGGGCGGCGCCCTCGGCGGCAAGGTCACCGTCGTCTACGGCGGCCCCGGGGGCAAGGCCACCGACCGCGCGCCCCTCGTCCTCACCCAGGACACCGCCGGGGTGCCCGGCGCGTCCGAGAAGGGCGACCGCTTCGGCAGCGACGTCGCGCTCGGCGACGTCAACGGCGACGGCCGCGCCGACCTGGTCGTCGGCACCGCGGGCGAGAACGGCTCCGCCGGCGCTGTCACCGTCCTGTACGGCTCGGCGTCCGGTCTGACCACCAAGGGCGCCGTGTCGTACACCCAGAACACCTCGGGCGTGCCCGGCACCTCGGAGAGCGGCGACCGGTTCGGCGAGCGCGTCACGCTCACCGACCACACCGGCGACCGCCGCGCCGACCTGTCCGTCTCCGCCCCCGGCGAGAACGCCGGCGACGGCGCGGTCTGGTCCCTGCGCGGCACGTCCACCGGCCTGACCACCACCGGCTCGACCAGCTTCGGCCCGGGCACCACGGGCGTCTCGACGTCCGGCACCCCGGCCTACGGCACCGCCCTCAACTCCTGACCACGACCGACCACGACCGGCCGTGACCGGCCACCACCGGTCACGGCCAACCACGACCGCTCACGACCACGGGGACCCACCGATGCGCACACGCACCCTGCTCCTGGCCACGGCCCTCACCACCGGCCTGCTCGCCACCCTGCCCGCGACGGCCACCGCCGCCCCGGCCCGGTACGCCGACGACTTCAACGGCGACGGCTACCGCGACCTCGCCACCGCCGCGCCCTACACCCCCGTCGGCGGCAGGGCCGACGCGGGCGCCGTCGTCGTCACCTACGGCTCCGCGAGCGGCATCAGCGCCGCCCGCCGCACCGTCCTCACCCAGGACACGGCCGGCATCCCCGGCACCGCCGAGGAGGGCGACCGCTTCGGCAAGGCCCTCGCCTCCGGCGACCTGAACGCCGACGGGTACGCCGACCTGGTGATCGGCAGCGTCGGCGAGGACGTCGGCTCCGACGCCGACGGCGGATCCGTCACCGTCGTCTGGGGCGGAAAGAACGGCCTGTCCGGCGGCAAGGGCGTGACCGACCCGGCCGTCCCGGCCCACGACGAGTACGGCATGTCCCTCGCCGTCGCCGACTTCGACGGGGACGCCCGCCCCGACCTCGCCGTCGGCAGCACCGGCAGCGACGTCTGGATCCACCGGAGCTTCACCAAGACCTCCGGCTCCACCTCCCGCCAGGAACTCGCCACCGGCCTGCAGACCGGCAGCGGCATCCACGGCGCCCAGCACCTCGCCGCCGGCGACCTCGACGGCGACGGCACCGACGACCTGGTGGTCACCGGCAGCGAGGCGGCGACGTACGAGGACGGCAGCTTCGTCTACCTCGGCTCCGCGACCGGCCTCACCCCGCAGACGTTCCTCCGCAGCGGCGGCTGGGAGGTCACCGCGGTCGGCGACCTCGACGGCGACGGCTACGACGACGTCGTCACGGCGGCGTACGGCGGCGACGGCAGAAGCCTCGGCGGCTCGGTCAGCGCCTGGCCCGGCAGCGCCGACGGCGTGCGCACCCACCCCCGGACGACGATCGACCAGGACACGGCCGGGGTCCCGGGCGCGGACGAGGAGGGCGACTGGTTCGGCAACGACCTCTCCATCGCCGACATCGACGGCGACGGCTACGGCGACCTGGCCGTCGGCACCCTCCACGAGACCGTCGGCACCGCGAAGATCGCCGGCAGCGTCACCGTGCTGCGCGGCTCCGCCGCCGGCCTGACCGGCACCGGCGCCCGGTCCTTCACCCAGAACACGGCCGGTGTGCCCGGCACCGCCGAGTCCGCCGACCGCTTCGGCGCCTCGGTGCGCCTGTCCGACCTCACCGGCGACGGCAAGGCGGACCTGTCGATCGGCTCCGACGGTGAGAACCACCCCTCCGGCGCCGTCCACAGCCTGCGCGGCACGGCCTCGGGCATCACCACGACCAAGGCGGTCAGCTTCGGACCCGGCTCGCTCGGCATGTCGACGACCGGCTACCTGAGGCTGGGGCAGGACATGCTCTGACGGCCCGCGGGACCGGGCGGGCATCCCCCGTACGGCCCAACCCCTACGGCACATGAATCCCCAAGGCCCGTGCCCCTTAAGGGATGTCACAGCTCGGCCGCAAAGCCGGGCCCGCGAGCCCGGGCCCGGCACACCACCGCTCGGGACCAGGTACGTTCGAAGGCGTGGCTGGATTCAGGATCGGACGCGGCCGTGACAACGGCGCTCCTCAGACGCGACCGCAACACCCCCCGTACGGGCAGCAGACGCCGCAGGGGCCGTCGTACGGCTACCCGCAGGCGCCGCAGCCGTACCCGCAGCAGCAGCCGTACGGCAGCGGCGGCGGCCCCTCCTGGCCGCAGCCGAACGCCGGGCACGGCCGCGGCTACGGCGACCAGGGAGAGCCGGAGTACTTCGGCGACGGCGCGTACCCACCCGGCCCCCAGGGCCCGCACGACCCGTACGCGGCGAACAACCCGGGCCACACCCAGGCCTTCTCCGTCGGCGAGGACCCCTACAGCCAGGGCGACACCTACCGCGCCGGCTCGGCCGCCCCGCCGCCCGGCCCGGTCGGCCCCCGCCTGCCCTGGAAGGCCCTGCTGAAGGGGATCGTCCTCTCCCCGGGCCAGACGTTCCTGCAGATGCGGGACTACACGATGTGGGGCCCGGCCCTGATCGTCACGTTCCTCTACGGCCTGCTCGCCGTCTTCGGCTTCGACGGCGCCCGCGAGGACGCGATCAACGCCACGCTGTCCAACGCCGTGCCGATCGTCCTGACGACGGCCGTGGCGATGGTGCTGAGCGCGTTCATCCTGGGTGTGGTCACCCACACGCTGGCCCGCCAGCTCGGCGGCGACGGCGCCTGGCAGCCCACGGTCGGCCTGTCCATGCTGATCATGTCCCTCACGGACGCGCCCCGCCTGATCTTCGCCATGTTCGCCGGCGGCGACGCGACGTTCGTGCAGATCCTGGGCTGGGCGACCTGGGTCGCGGGCGGCGCGCTGCTCACCCTGATGGTCAGCCGCTCCCACGACCTGCCCTGGCCGAAGGCGCTGGGCGCCTCGGCGATCCAGCTGATCGCGCTGCTGTCGATCGTGAAGCTGGGCACGGTCTGAGCGGCACGGCACACACGGCACACACGGCACACACGGAAAAGGGGGCTCCCCGCGGGGAGCCCCCTTTTCCGTATCCGCTGATCCGTCTCAGGCGTCGAGAACCTGCCCGGCGCGCCGCACCACCGGCGGCTGAACGGACCACGGGAAGTTGATCCACTCATCGGTCCGCTTCCACACGTACTCGCACTTCACCAGCGAGTGGGACTTCTCGTAGACGACGGCGCTGCGCACCTCGGCGACGGCGTCGAGGCAGAAGTCGCGCACCAGCTTGAGCGTCTTGCCGGTGTCGGCGACGTCGTCGGTGATCAGCACCTTCTTGTCGGAGAAGTCGATCGCGTTGGGGACCGGGGCGAGCATGACGGGCATCTCCAGCGTGGTCCCCACGCCCGTGTAGAACTCCACGTTCACCAGGTGGATGTTCTTGCAGTCGAGCGCGTACGCGAGCCCGCCGGCCACGAAGACACCGCCGCGGGCGATGCTGAGCACGATGTCGGGCTCGTAGCCGTCGTCGGCGATCGTCTGCGCGAGCTCGCGCACGGCGACCCCGAAGGCCTCGTAGGACAGGTTCTCCCGCACACCGCTCACGTTCTCTATGCCACTCATGTCCGCGCCGCCGTCCGTGCCGCTCACACCTGGGTCCGGTGGAAGTTGAGGAAGGACCGGGAGGCGGTCGGCCCCCGCTGGCCCTGGTACCGCGACCCGTACCGCTCGCTGCCGTAAGGGAAGTCGGCGGGCGAGCTGAGCCGGAACATGCACAGCTGCCCGATCTTCATGCCAGGCCAGAGTTTGATGGGCAGCGTGGCGAGGTTGGACAGCTCCAGGGTGACGTGCCCGCTGAAGCCGGGGTCGATGAACCCGGCGGTGGAGTGCGTCACGAGCCCCAGCCGCCCCAGCGAGCTCTTGCCCTCCAGCCGGGAGGCGAGATCGTCGGGCAGGGTGATGACCTCGTAGGTGCTGGCGAGGACGAACTCCCCGGGGTGCAGGATGAACGGCTCGTCCCCCTCCGGCTCGACCAGCCGGGTCAGATCTGACTGCTCGACGGCGGGGTCGATGTGGGGGTAGCGGTGATTCTCGAACACCCGGAAGTAGCGGTCGAGGCGCACGTCGATGCTCGACGGCTGCACCATGGCGTCGTCGTAGGGATCGATCCGCACCCGCCCGGCGTCGATCTCGGCCCGGATGTCTTTGTCTGAGAGAAGCACGCCCCGAGGATACGCAAGGCGCGCGGAGCGCCCGCAACCGGACGACTCCACGCGCCTGCGTGTGTGCTCTCGCCGCTCTGTCCGCTACCGCTTCTGGTAGCTCACGGGCACCACGCTCCGGAGCCGCGCACAACGCGGACACCGAAGCAGCCGCCCGGGGCCGAGCCGCTCGGCCTGCTGCATCGGGAACGAAGCGGTACTGAACACGTGCCCATCGGCACAACGGACGACGGTGCGCTCCATCAAGTCCAAGAGTCCCTTCCCCAAGAGGCGCGTCCGGCTGCTGCTTGCCTGACGACAAAAGCCACAGTACGGGATCAAAGGGACGGCCCTCCAGGCGGCATGCCGGACCCGCCAGGACCCTCCGCGACGCCCCCACCGTACGCCCCAACTCTGTTCCCCCGCAGCCGCATCCCAGTCCTGAAACACCGTCAGGCCCCTCGGTGCGAACACCGGGAGCCTGGCATGAGGTAGAGTGGGCGAGCATTCGGACACCGACTCGGTCGGCGTCTTACGCGGGTGTAGTTTAATGGTAGAACATCAGCTTCCCAAGCTGAGAGCGCGAGTTCGATTCTCGTCACCCGCTCTTCTCGAAGCCCCAGGTCAGCGGCCTGGGGCTTGTGTTTTGCCAGGAGGGCGCGGGATCTCGGGTGGGGGCCCCGGGCGCAACGCCCCCAGCCAGTTCAGCGGCCATTCGCCCACCCACGCGCCTTCGCGTCGCCGTGGAGGTCGTCGTGATACGTCGGCGCGGCGGCGGTGGCCGGGCCCGCGGTCGCCAGCGGCGCGGTGGCCACCACGATGAGAGATGTCCAGCGGCCCCCGGAGGCGCGGCGCCGTGGGGCCGACGCCGACTCGTCCCGGGCACGCGAAGTGGACGTGCAAAGGCCGCGCCGGGGACGCGGGGACAGAGCTTCCCCGTGCTTCACTCCGTGCCCGATCCGGCAGCGTTGGGGGCCTGAAGTCTGCCGCACACCGCACAGGCAGGCGCAACCCGGCCGATGACACGATTCCCCGCATGAGCGGTGTCCGGGAAGTGATCTGTCGTCCCCACCTGAAGCGCCCCCTGGGGCGGTTCGCCGCCCTCACTGCGGCCGGGGTGAGCCTCGCCGGGACGAGTCTGGCCGTGGTGCGCATGGCGTACGGGGGCGGACTCACGGACGTGTGGGCGTACGTGGGCCTGTTGGTCGCGCTGGTGGGCCTCGTGTGCTTGTACGGGGCCGTCGTCCAGGTGAGTGCCGACGCGTACGGCGTGCGCTCCCGGACGCTGCTGCGCCGCCGCAGCGTGCCGTGGTCCGACATCGCCGACCTGCGCGTATACGTGCAGTACGGGCGTCACGGGCAGGAGATCCACCGCGTCGAGATGGTGCTGCGCGGCGGACGCGCACGACGCCTGCCCCTGCCGGCGAGCGTGTCCCTGGACGACCGACCTGACTTCGACGCCACGCTGGACGCTCTCCGCGCGCTGCACCGCCGTTACGGAGCCCCGGAGTCCCACCACGTCCCCGTCATCTCGTACCGCACCGCAGGGCGCGGCTCGGCCGTGCCGCTGAGCCTGTGCGCGCTGCTGCTCGCGGGCACCGGACTGGCCGCTTGGTTCGTGCCGGTCGCGGAGTCGGGGAAACAGGCGTGGACGTCGGCTGCTCCGTGCACCGCCGAGGCGCCCGCCGGAGAGTGCCTGACCACCCTGCCGGCCGTGATCACACGCACCGAGGTCGGCAGCGGGAAGGAGCGCAGCCGGCTGTACTTCGCCGAGGGCCGGCCACTGGAGCGGCTCTCGGTCTCGCAGGAGGGAGCCCGGGGGTTCCGGCCCGGCGACCGCGTCGAACTCACCGTCTGGCGCGGCCAGGTGAGGGAGGTCACCGGGGAACACCACGTCTGGCGCGAACACTTCAGCAGCGGCGGAGAAGTGGCCGTCATCGCGGCCGTGTGCGCGCTCGCCGCGGGCTACCCCGCCTCCTTGTTGCTGCTGCGCCGACGCGGCCGCCGACTGCCCGACGACGAGGTCCTGCCCTCGGCGCTTCCGTTCGCCGGCGCGCTTGCCGCCACGGCCCTGTGGCTGCTTCCGCTCAGCTACCTCCACCCCACGACCCTGTTGACCTCTCCCCGGGCGCTCACGTGGGCGGGTGCGGGCTCCCTGGCCACGCTGGGCCTGTTCACCTGGGCCTGGCGCGCGACCCGCATCCGTACGCCCCTGGAGGTCGCGGCGGCCCGCAAGACCCCGGGGTCCTCCCAGGAGGAGGTCTTCCTGGCCGCCCGCTTCCTGGAGTCCACCGACTACAACCCGAACAACTTCGGCACCCACATCGTCCTCGGCGGCGGCCCGCCCGCCGTCACGCCCCACCCCGGCCCGGGCCGGTTCGCGGCAAGACGGATACCGGTGGAGCGGCTCACCGTCAAGGACGTGCGGCGCCTGCGCGGCGGCGACGATGACACCGTCCCCAGAAGCTGGCACATCGCCGAACTCGACGACGCCGGCCGGCCGGTCCACCTCGCGGCCGCGCCTGCCGATCTGGCCCGCATCATCCAGGCGCTGAGCCCCGCGAGAACCTCCGCCACAACCCCCGCGAACGCCACACGCCCCGGCCCATGACCGCCGTTTCCCAGGGGACGAGCCGGGCTTCGAGGAACGCGCGAGCCGCCCTCGTCGAGGGCCCTTCGCAGGCCCCCCGGCGAGACGTCCCTGGTCATCGTCATCGGCGCCGCCCTCGGCATCCTGGTGACCCTGCCCCCGCTGGCGGGCATGGCCTCCGGTCTCTCCCAGGCCACCTCGTCCGACATGGGCCTGCACCTGAGTACCGGCACCCTCGCCGCCGCCGTCACCGGCACCCTCGTGGCGGCCGTCCTCGCCGGACTCGCGGTCACCTCGAAGACGCTGCGCAGGCAGGCGGCGTAACAGACACGCCTCACCACGGAAGCGGCTCCGGGACGGAGGCCATGGGCCGATTCCGTCAGCGCCCTTGTGGGGGCTCCGCAGCGAGTGGCGTGCGCGCGGTGGCCCGCCGGGCGGCGCGGGCCCGGCCGTGTCTGTCGCCGCATCCCCTCCCGCCCTACAATCGAACCCTGCCAATTGAAGAGTTCTGCAATTGGTCAGTTGCTGTGCTTCCTAGGTGGTCCAGTGGTCCACCACCCCGTCCGGAGGTCGGAATGAGCGAAGTCGCCGAGGCGCTGATGGCGCGTGTACGGGCGGCGCGGGCCGGGCTGGCGGGGGCGGTGGAGGCCGGGGACGCCTATGCCGTCGCGGTGGCCCAGGACGAAGTGGACGACGCCGTGCGGCTGGCGCGGACGCATGGGCTCGACGTCGACGCGGCGGGGACGGCGGAGGGGTGATCGGGATGCCGATGCCGCTGTACGAGGCGAAGGCCGAGTTCTTCCGGATGCTCGGCCACCCCGTGCGGATCCGGGTGCTCGAGCTGTTGCAGGACGGGCCGAAGCGGGTGCGCGACCTGCTCTCGGCGATCGAGGTCGAGCCGTCCAACCTGTCGCAGCAGCTGGCCGTGCTGCGTCGCTCCGGCATCGTCACCGCCACCCGTACCGGCTCGACGGTCGTCTACGAACTGGCCGGAGGCGATGTCGTCGAGCTGCTGGCCGCGGCCCGTCGGATCCTGACCGTGCTGCTGGCCGGGCAGCGGGACCTGCTCGACGAGCTGCGCCGTACGGAAGCGTCGGCGTGACGGACGGGCGACGTCCGCCGGTACCGGGTGCCGCCAGGAGGGAGGAGGACGTGGACAAGGGCAAGGACGCGGAGACCCGGAAGGAGCGTGGCGTCGCGCTGCGCGTGTTCTTCTACATCTTCGGCACGCATCTGTTCGCGGGGTTCGTGATGCTGCTGTTCTATCTCGGCCAGCACGCCCAGAAGTAGAGGTCGCGTTGCGGAGGGCGGCCGCCGCCTCCCCGCACCGGCTCTCACTCCGACGGCGGCTCGCCCTCGCCGCGTGCCGCCTGCAGGTCGGCCAGCAGCTCCGCCTGGCCGGCGAGTACCCCGGACAGGATGGTGCGTGCGACCCGGAGCAGCTCCGCGACCTGCGGACTGGTCAGGGAGTAGTAGACGTTCGCCCCCTCCTTGCGGGTGCTGACCAGGTTCGCCCGCCGCAGCACGGCCAGTTGCTGGGACAGATGGGCGGGCTCGATGCCCACCTCGGGCAGCATCTCCGCGACCGCGTGCTCCCGCTCGCTCAGCAGCTCCAGGACGCGGATACGGGCCGGGTGGCCGAGCGTCTTGAAGAACTCGGCCTTCAGCTGGTACAGCGGCGTGCTCATCGTGCCGGCCCCTCCTCGACGCGACGGCACGTCCCCACCGGCCGGAGCTCGGCGCATCGCATCCACCCACTCGTCAAGAACATGCGGCCCATCCTCGCCTGCGGCACCGAGCGCGCCCAACCCGGATGCGCGGAACGCAGCCGTCGAGGACGGTGTCAGCGCCGGATCAGGCCTTCTTGACCACTGCGGACTTGAGCTGCATGGCGCCGAACCCGTCGACCTTGCAGTCGATGTCGTGGCCGTCCACGCCGTCGACCAGGCGGATGCCGCGCACCTTGGTGCCCGCCTTGATCCCGCCCGGGCTGCCCTTGACCTTCAGCGTCCTGACCACCGTCACGGTGTCGCCGTCGGCGAGCACGTTGCCGACCGCGTCCCTGATCACCTTGTCCCCGGCGCCGTCGGCGGAGTCCTCGGACGGTGACCACTCGTGCCCGCACTCGGGGCAGACGAGGAGCGCCCCCGTCTCGTAGCTGTACGCGCTGGAGCATTCGGGGCAGGGGGGAAGGTTGTCAGTCATGGCCCAGGGTCCTTTCGGTGGTGAGTCGGTCGTGAATTGGTAGTGAGGTGGTGGTGAGGTGGCCCGGGGTGGAGCGGGGTCAGGTGGGCCAGCCGTCGGTGCGCCATGCCTGCTGCGCCTCGCCGGAGGGCGACGGGTGCGGGGCGTGGGCGGCCAGGGCGGTGGCCAGGTCGCAGTGGACGGGGATGTCCGGGCAGTCACCGGGCGGGACCAGGGAGCCGTCGGCGGGGATGGCGGCCAGTTCCAGGCGCCGGCCGGCTCCGGCGAGGCGGCGTGCGGCCTCGGTGATGGCCAGCTGGCCGTCCGCGGACCAGCCGCGCAGTTCGGTCAGGTCGAGGATGACCGGTCCGGTGCCACGCGCGACGGCCCAGCCGACCGCGCCGCCGAAGCGGCGGACCGCCTCCGGACCGAGGTGTCCGGCGACGGAGAGGATCCCGAAGCCGGCCTCGACGGTGTAGCTCCACTCGATGGTCATGAGGGTGAATTTCCTTGCTGGGGCGGCCTGTTGAGGTCAGAGGGGGAGGTTGATCCAGATGCTCTTGCCGTCGGCGTCGCCGTGCACGGCCGCGGTGCCGCCGAGTTGCCGGGTGAGTTCCATGACCGTGCCGAGACCACCACCGAGGGCGGGGGCGGTGCCGGTGGCGGTGGCGGTGGTGGTCTCTATGCGGTGCAGCGGCGGCTGGTGGGGGTGGCGGTCGTGGACGGCGAAGGCCAGGCGGCTTTTGCTCGCCGCGTACATGACCATGATCTGCGGGGACAGCTCGGCGGCGTGCCGGACGCTGTTGGTCACCAGCTCGCTGAGGATCAGCAGTGCCGCGTCCACGACGGGCCGGTGCAGGTCTATCCCCCACTCCGTCAACGCCTGTTCGGCGGTTTCACGGGCGAGGCGGACGGCGGACGGCTCGTTCGGCAGGGTGAGTACGTGCCGGTAGGGAAGGCCGTCGAGAACGGGGGCCATCATGTCTCCACGCGGGCGAGGCGGAAGCCGGCGGCGCGCTGAGGGCGCGTGCGCAGCGGGGGGCGTGCGGGCTGGATGTCGTCGTACGGGGCCGGGGGGCCAGGCGGGCCGTGCGGGCTCTGCAAGCCGTACGGGCCGTGCGGGCTATGCGGGACATGCGGGCTCTGCAAGCCGTACGGGCCATGCGAGCGGGCCATGCGAGCCCTGCGTTCAGCCCGGCTGGGCAGGGCCGTAGGGGCGGTGCTCATCGGACGGCCTCCCCGTCGGAGGCGCGGGGCTTCCGGGCGGGCACGGCGGTCACGGCGGTCAGGAGGCCGGCCGACTCCAGGTGCGCGCGAGCCCCCCGGATCGCCTCCGGGGTGGTGGCGTACTCCCGGCCGTCGTGCCGCAGGAGTTCCAGCACGCCGAGGGAGTCCAGGACCTGGCGCTGGTCGGGCCGGATGCCGGAGGCCAGGACGAGGATGCCGCGCCGCGCCAGCTTCTCCACCGCGTCCTTGAGGACCAGCGCGCCGGTGGCGTCCAGCGTCGACACCCGCGACATGCGCAGGATGACGACCCGGACGTCGGCCACCTCGGTCAGCTCCAGCAGGAAGCGGTGCGCGGCGGCGAAGAACAGCGGTCCGTCGATGCGGTACGCGACGATGTGCTCGGCGAGCAGGGCGTGTTCCTCGGCGCTGTGGTCGCCCCGGTCGAGCGGTACCTGGTCGAAGCGGGCCTGCCGGGCCACGGCGCGCAGCGCGAGGGCGCCCGCCACGACGAGGCCGATGATGACCGCGTACACCAGATCCAGGGCGAGGGTCGCGACCGCGGTGAGGACGAGGATCAGGGCGTCGGAGCGGGTGGCCCGTGCCATCGCCCTGAGAGAGCCGACCTCGACCATGCGGACCGCGGTGGCCAGCAGTACGCCCGCGAGAGCGGCGAGCGGGATCTTCGACACGAGGGGCGCGGCGGCGAAGACGATCACGGCGAGGATCGCGGCGTGGGTGAGGGCGGCCAGCCGGGAGCCGGCGCCGGTGCGGACGTTGACCGCGGTGCGGGCGATCGCGCCGGTCGCGGGTACGCCGCCGAACAGCGGGGCCGCGATGTTGGCGAGCCCCTGGCCGAACAGCTCACGGTCGGGGTCGTGCCGCTGCCCGACCGTCATGCCGTCCGCCACCGAGGCGGACAGCAGGGACTCCAGTGCCGCGAGCGCCGCCACCGCCACGGCCGGGGCGAGCAGGCCGCCGAGCGAGCCGAGGTCCAGGAAGCCGAGTGAGGGCGCGGGCAGGCCGGACGGGAGAGCGCCGATGGGCTCGGCCGCGTCCAGGCCCGCGACCTGGGCGACGACCGTGGCGGCGGCGACTGCGACGATGGAGAACGGCACGGTCGGCCGCAGGCGGCCGCCCACGAGCATGACCGCGGCCACGGACACCGTGAGGGCGACGGCCGTCCAGTTCGGGTGCCGCGCGAACTCCTCGACGGCCCGCCAGGTCACCACCAGCACGCGGTCGCCCTCGGGTTTGGGCACGCCGAGCGCGTTCGGGAGCTGTTGCAGCGCGATCACGCAGGCGATGCCCAGGGTGAAGCCCTCGACCACGGGGGCGGGCACGTACTGCATGTACCTGCCGGCCCGCAGCGCGGCCAGCGTCACGAGCATGACCCCCGCCATCAGGCCCACGGTCAGCACTCCGGTCGGCCCGTACGCGCCGACGATGGGCATCAGCACCACGGTCATGGCCCCGGTGGGTCCGGAGACCTGGAGGTTGGACCCGCCGAAGAGGGCGGCGAGCGCACCGGCGACCACGGCGGTCGCCAGGCCCGCTGCGGCACCCAGACCGGAGGAGACGCCGAAGCCGAGGGCGAGCGGCAGGGCCACGATCGCCACGGTCAGTCCGGCGAGGAGGTTCCGCCGGGGGTCGCGCCGCAGGTCCGCCAGGTCGCCGCGGGTGGGCAGGAGTGCGGTGAGCCGGGCCGCTGCCCGGCGGAGCCCCGAGGTCATCGCGTGGTGCCCTCGGTTCCCCGCAGCTCGGCCAGCAGCTCGCCCCGCCCGGCGAGCATCTCGGTGAGGATCCGGCGCGCGGCCCTCAGGAGGTCGGCGACGTCCCCGCCCGCCAGCTCGTAGACGACGGTCGAGCCCTCCCGGGCGGAGGTGACGATCCCGGACCGGCGCAGCACCGCCAACTGCTGGGACAGCCCGGACGGTTCCACCTCGATCGCGGCGAGCAGCTCCCGCACCGGCATCGGACCGTCCTGCAGCAGCTCCAGCACGCGGATGCGTACCGGATGCCCCAGCATCCGGAAGAACTCGGCCTTGGCCTGGTACAGCGGAACGGACACGATCCCTCGGTTTCCCTGCCTGCGGACCCCACCCCGGGGCGGACGCGAAGGCTGTGCCCGCTCCCCGGCTACCGGACAGCGCACGCAGCGGAAGCGCGGGCGCAGCAGACGTAGCGGATACAGCGGATACAGCGAGTCCAGCATCTATTGAATTGCTAAATTTCGCAATTCCGCAGCGAGCCGACACCCGGGGGCCGGGCCGATCGGACGGGTGCCTACCTTCGAGGTAATCGCGCCACGCCCGGCCCCCGGCTACGTTCACGCCCGTCCCACCGGAGCGAACGAAGGAGGCGGACGTGCCCGCTTACGGCTTTGCCCACCTGCGTGATCGCCGTCATCACCCCGACGTCCTGGAGTACTTGACGCGCATCCAGGACACCCTCGACCCCTTCCACGGCCGGTTCCTGGTCCACGGGCCGCCGGCCGAGGTGGTGGAGGGGAGCTGGCCGGGCAGCATGGTGCTGATCGAGTTCCCGGGGCTGGCCGAGGCCCGGGCCTGGTACGCGTCCGCCGCATATCAGGAGATCCTGCGGCTGCGGACCGACCACATCGAGGGGGACGTCGTACTGGTCGAGGGCGTCTGTTCCGGGTACGACCCGCGGGAGCGCGCGGAGAAGCTCAGGACGGAGAGCGGCGGTCGGCGCTCACGTCCCGGGTCCGCCTCGTCCAAATAAGTGTCCGATGAACGGATCTCGGGTTCCGCATAACGGTCCGGTATCGCTCGCTGGCGTTTTCGAGTGCAACTGCCAGTGATGTGACTTGGGTCACTAAAGACACGGCAAAGCACGTGGTAGAACTGCGCAACTCCGCAGGTGGAACCCGCTCAACCCCACCTCGCGGAGCGGTCGGCATGCAGGAGCAGGACGACCGGGTGATCACGATCCGCAACCGCGGACCACCCACCCAGTGTCGCCGATCGGACAACGGCGTTCGTTCAGAGACCGCACATCGACCGGCGGCACTTCCCCGTGCCCCGGGCTCGCACCATCGAGGTAGCCACTGTGTCACTCGACTCCGTCACCCAGAACGTCGACGAAGCCGTCAGCGATTTCTTCGAACCGATAGCCGAGTGGCTCGGGGAAGTCGTCTTCTACACGGTTCCCGTCGGCGGAACCGAACTCCCCCTCATCGTCGCCTGGCTCGTCGTAGCCGGTCTGGTCTTCACCGGCTGGTTCGGGCTCGTGCAGGTCCGCAAGTTCAGACTCGCGCTCGACGTGGTGCGCGGGAAGTACGACGAGAAGGGGTCGGCCGGCGAGGTCAACCACTTCCAGGCGCTGACCGCCGCCGTCTCCGGCACGGTCGGCCTGGGGAACATCGCCGGTGTGGCCGTGGCCGTCTCCATCGGCGGCGCGGGCGCCACGTTCTGGATGATCCTGTGCGGCCTGCTCGGCATGGCCACCAAGTTCGTCGAGGTCACCCTCGGTGTGAAGTACCGCGAGGTGCACGCCGACGGCACCGTCTCCGGCGGCCCGATGCACTACCTGCCCAAGGGTCTGAAGGAACGCTTCGGCAACGGCGGCGCCAAGCTCGGCAAGGTCCTCGCCGTCCTCGCCTCGATCATGATCCTCTTCTTCGGCCTGTTCGGCGGCAACCTCTTCCAGACCAACCAGAGCTACGCGCAGATCTCCTCGACCTTCGGCGGCGAGGACGGCTTCCTGGCCTCCTCCGCCGGTGCCGTCCTGTTCGGCCTGGTCGTCTCCGCGCTCGTCGGTCTCGTGCTGCTCGGCGGCATCCGCTCCATCGCCTCCGTCACCAGCCGGCTGGTGCCCGCCATGGCCGGCATCTACGTCGTGGCCTGCCTGATCGTCATCCTGACCAACGTCACCCACGTGCCGGACGCCTTCCAGACCATCCTGCAGGGCGCCTTCGAGGCCGACGGCGTCGCCGGCGGTGTCCTCGGCGCGCTCATCATCGGTTTCCAGCGGGCCGCGTTCTCCAACGAGGCCGGTCTCGGCTCCGCCCCGATCGCGCACTCCGCGGTGAAGACGAAGCACCCCGCCAGCGAGGGCCTGGTCGCCCTGCTGGAGCCGTTCATCGACACGGTCGTCATCTGCACCATGACCGCGCTGACCATCGTCATCGCCAACCCGGCCAGCTGGGCCGACGCCCGCACCAATCAGAACATCGGCGGCGTCACCATCACGTCCGACGCCTTCGAGACCGTGCTGCCCTGGTTCCCGGTCGTGCTCACCATCGCGGTGCTGCTGTTCGCCTTCTCCACGATCCTGACCTGGGGCTACTACGGCCTCAAGGCCTGGTCGTACCTGTTCGGCAAGAGCCAGGCCAGCGAGACCGTCTTCAAGGTCATCTGGAGCCTGTTCGTGGTCCTGGGCGCCCTGATGTCCCTCGACTCGCTGATCAGCCTCGCAGACTCCGCGCTGTTCCTGCTGTCGGTCTTCAACATCATCGGCCTGTACCTGCTCGCCCCGGTCGTCAAGCGCGAGCTCGGCTCCTTCCTGGAGTTCGTCCGCGCCCGCAAGGCCGGCGAGATCAGCGATGACGACGATGACCAGGAGTCGGTGAAGACCACCGTCTGACCGCCCCCGGCGGCCCGGCTCCGGTACGGGCCCGTACCCACCTCGCGCCTTGGTGGGTACGGGCCCGTACGCGTGCCGTCTGCCGTCCGCCGTCCACCGTCCGCCGTCTGCCGCCCGCCGCCCGCCGCCCGTACGGTCTGCCGCCTGCCGCCTACGAACGCTCGCCGGGTTCCGCGCCCTCGCGCCGCCGGTCGAGGTGGCCGATGGCCGGGGACGCCATGACCCCGTGCAGCACCACCGAGATCACCACGGTGAGGGCCACGACCGCCCACAGCTCCCGTTCCAGCCCGCCGAAGGAGTCCTGCCCCAGGGCGTAGGACAGGTAGAACAGCGAGCCGATGCCCCGGATCCCGAACACGGCGACCACGGCACGCTCCTTCTTCCCCATCACGGACCGCACCTGGGCCAGCCACCCGGTCAGCGGCCGTACGACCAGCAGCACCAGCACGGCCAGCAGCGCGCCCGTCAGCGTCAGGGCGGACAAGGCGCCGGCCACCAGGTAGCCGCCGAGCAGGAACAGCAGCACGGCCGTGAGCAGCCGCTCGATCTGCTCGGTGAACTCGTGCAGCACCTTGTGGTAGCCGTGGCTGCGCTCGGCGGCCCGGATGACGCAGGCGGTCACGAAGACGGACAGGAAGCCGTAGCCGTGCAGCACCTCGGCGAGGCCGTACGACACGAAGGTGGCGCCCAGCGCCACGAAGCCCTCCATGTGCTCCGACAGCCGCAGCACCGACGTGCGCACCCGGAAGAACATCCAGCCCAGCAGCCAGCCGACGCCGCCCCCGACGGCCAGCCCCACGGCGCACTTGCCCAGCAGGTCGGTCAGCGCCCACGAGCCGATCCAGTCCGCCGACCAGCCCGTCCCGGCCGCCGCGGCGAGGGCGATCGCCGCGTAGACGAACGGGAAGGCGAGTCCGTCGTTCAGCCCGGCCTCACTGGTCAGGGAGAACCGCACCTCGTCCTCGTCGTGCTCGGTGCCGAGCGGCTCACCGACGCGCACCTCGCCGGCCAGCACGGGATCGGTGGGCGCCAGTACGGCCCCCAGCAGCAGGGCGGCAGCGGGCGGCCAGTCGAGCAGCCCCCAGGCCAGCAGGGCGACGGCGGCCACGGTCAGCGGCATCGTGATGCCCAGCAACCGCCAGGTGCCCGACCACCGGCGCCACCCGAAGGGCCGGTCGATGGCGAGCCCCGCGCCCATCAGCGACACGATCACGCACACCTCGGTGGTGTGCTCGACCCACAGCCGCTCACCCACGGGATCCACGGTCGGCAGGCCCACCGGCAGCAACGCGATCAGAACCCCCGCGGCGAGGAAGACCATGGGCAGCGACAACGGCCGCCTGGACACCAGCCGGGGCAGCACGGCCGCCCCCAGTGCCCCCAGGCCCAGACAGAGGTAGAGCACGTCCGAAAGCGTCACTGCGGCCTCCTGCCCGGGGATCAGTCCAGGCCACGTGTGTACCCCGTCCACGCAGGAGCCTCGCCCGAGAACGTCACCGATCTCGCCTATCTCGCCGCCCGCCCGTCCGCGGCGGACGAGGAGGGGGGTGGGCCGGCGGGGCCGCTGCGGATAGGGTGTAAAGAACGCGTCAAGAAGGACGCGGGGTGTGCCGGGAAGTCTGGTCGGCGTCCGCAGGGCCGTGTGCCCATGTCGCCGACACACACCGGAGGTCCGCCGCCTTGGCCGCCACCCCGCCCCGCACCCCGTTCCTCGGTCTTCCCTCCTGGGCCGAACGACAGGCGGTGGCCCGGGCCCTGCGCACCGAGACGGTGGGCGGACTCATCCTGCTGGCCGCCGCGGTGGTGGCGCTGGTGTGGGCGAACACTCCGCTCAGCGGCTCGTACGCCGCCCTCCGCGACTTCCACTTCGGGATACCCGCGCTGGGACTGGACCTGTCGGTCGGCCACTGGACCTCCGACGGGCTGCTGACCGTCTTCTTCCTGATCGCCGGCATCGAGCTGAAGCGGGAACTGGTCGTCGGCTCGCTGCGCACCCCGGCGACGGCGGCGCTGCCGGTCATCGCCGCCGTGTGCGGCATGGTCGTCCCCGCCGCCCTCTACGCCGTCACGGTCGCGGCGGGCGGTGGCGGCATGGACGGCTGGGCCGTGCCGATGGCCACCGACATCGCCTTCGCCCTGGCCGTCCTGGCGGTCATCTCCACGCACCTGCCGACCGCGCTGCGGGCCTTCCTGCTGACCCTCGCGGTCGTCGACGACCTCGGCGCGATCCTGATCATCGCCGTCTTCTTCACGTCGGACCTGGACTACCGGGCGCTGGCGGGGGCGTTCGCCGGGCTGGTCGTCTTCTACGTGCTGCAGAGACGCCGGGTGAAGGGCTGGTGGTGGTACGTGCCGCTCGGCGTGGCGATCTGGGCGCTGCTGTACAACAGCGGCGTCCACGCCACCGTCGCGGGAGTCGCCATGGGCCTGATCCTGCGCACCGTCCGCGACCCGGACGAGGAGGAATCCCCCGCGGAACGGACCGGACATCTGCTGCACCCGCTCTCCGCCGGGCTGTGCGTGCCGCTGTTCGCGCTGTTCGCCGCCGGGGTCGGCGTCTCCGGTGACGCGCTGGGCAGCGTGTTCACCACCCCCGAACCCCTCGGAGTGATCACCGGGCTGGTCGCGGGCAAGATCCTCGGCATCTTCGCCGGGACCTATCTCGCCGCCCGCTTCACCCGCGCACGGCTGAACCCGGACCTGGCCTGGGCCGATGTCTTCGCCCTGGCGGCCCTGGCCGGGATCGGCTTCACGGTCGCCCTGCTCATCGGCGAGCTGGCCTTCCCCGGCACGCCCGTCGGCGAGCACGTCAAGGCCGCCGTCCTGATCGCCTCACTCATCGCCGCCCTGCTGGCCACCTTGCTCCTGCGCCGCCGGAACGCCGTCTACCGGCGCCTGTACGAGGAGGAGAACCGCGACGCGGACGCCGACGGCATCCCCGACGTCTACCAGCACACGGAGACGGGCGGCACCTGAGCCGACCGGTACGGGCGGGCGCCCGCCCTGCGTGGTTGCCCTGCGGCCGGCCTGCGCGGTGTCCTGCGGCCGGCCTGCGCGGTTGCCCTGCGGCCGGCCTGCGCGGTTGCCCTGCGGCCGGCCTGCGCGGTTGCCCTGCGGCCGGCCTGCGCGGTTGCCCTGCGGCCGGCCTGCGCGGTTG